>JBOHFF010000070.1:0-96960 GCA_050699515.1 Pseudonocardiaceae bacterium | reverse complement strand
CGGGAACCAATGAGTACGGTAGTGTGCGCCGAACCGCTACCTCAGTGTGAGGAAATGGGACGATGTCGGCTGGACGGGTACTGGCCACCCAACAGGCACGAGATGCCGCAAAACAGTTGATTGCCCTGACCGGGCCTGTGAAGGAACAGGTGCGGAAGGTTCTGCACCACGGCGGAGTTCTCGCGGACCCCCATCACTGGGGAGGCGATCTCGCGGGGAAGTGGCGCCACGATTGGGGCCGGGACGCGAATCACCTGAACCAGACCGTGGCCAAGCTGGACGCGCTCGAACACACAGCCCAACTGGTCCTCGAGAACATCTTCAAAGCCGATGATGCGCTACTGGCCGTTGGTATGCCGGATCAGCCGCCCAGCGACCCGCCCAGCCTGCACGACGATCTTCTCAAGAAGTACCAAGTCGCCCCGGACCCCGACGGGATGACGAAGTGGCCGTGGGGCAGTGGGTTGGTGGATAGGGCCATGAATAGGGCCAGTGGGTTGGTGAATAGTGCCGGTAGATTGGCGAATAGGGCCGGTGGATTGCTGAACCGTGTGCCCTTGTTGCCGGATGTGCCGGACGTGCCTACTTTGCCTAGCAGCAGGAGCGTGACAGCCGGCGAGGCCGAGATGCTGAATGACCTTCAGTTTCGTCAGGGTCTGCGGGGAACAAAAGCTGCCTACGATCGTTACCAGGAGGCATTGCATCGATCCGAAAAAACTTTCGAGGGGAAAGGTGGAACCGATGGGCATGCCGACGCGTTCCGGCACGCCTACTGGAACGCGATGCTCGCCAAGCGATTCGGCGTAGAATGGGCGAGAGAGTATACTACCGCCCACGAGCGGAACCCGGACAGTCACCCCACGCCAGTGGCGATGGACCTGCACAACAACGAAGTCGGCCGGAGGATATTTCGCGAGAATCCCGACGCCGACGAGGAAGAGCTGCGGAGCCTCGTGGAGCAGGCCGTACGCGACGGCGAGATGGTCGTGGTCGGCACGGACAACCGGCTCCACCACAGCAACCAGGTCGACCTGGGTGATACCCGTCCAACCAGCGAGGGCAATCCCTGGCCCACCGACAACCCGCAGCGCAGGGAACATCGGGACCCGGGCGAGCCCGACGCTGTCCCTGAATACTACTGAGCGAGGCTACATGTTGTTCAGATCTTTTTTGCTGTCCTTGACCCTGGTTGCGCTGCTCGCTGGATGCGGATCGAACCTCGGAGGAGTCTCAGTGGAATTCGACGATGCGCTCGAAGCGGAGCTGCGCACGCTGGTCAGAACCGACGGCGCCACGAAACCGCTGGGGGAGCTGTTGCCCGGTGACTGGGACACGGTCCAGATCCTGCTCGGTCCTAAAACGAAAGAGTGGATCGAGCGTGAAATCGGCCGGCCTGTCGAGCTGAGAGGTTCGGGGGTCTACCGCGACTCCTACATGCAGGACGGCAACCTACTTGTGTTCATGGAAGCCGGTGAGATCGTTCGCATAGTCAGTACGGGTCAGCTCGCTGTTCTTCCGACCGGGGTTTTTACGTCTGACGCGACCCTGCACAGCGCGGAGGGCTCGATCCGCATCCGCAACCCCGACGGCTCCCAGCCCTCGCAAGGCACGCCCTGGCCGGTGGAGGACCGTCAAACCCGTTGACCCCCGAATGGCTGCTGCCCCTTGTCGGCTTGCGGAAGCTGGTGGGTGCGCGGAGCATGATATGTATCCGGATGAGGCGATCATGACTCTGCTCACGCAACGCCTGCCCGAAGCGCACCTGATCGTCGCCGGACGAGCCGATACGCTGCGCCCGAATGTAGACCTGCTCGGCGTAGGGCTACCTCGGCGAACGTCCGTCCCGGTCACGATCGCGCGTGGCTGGCTGGTCAACGACGTACCGCGGAGTTGGTCCAGGCAGCCACGACCGGGTGATCTCGAAAAAGGTTTTGGCCCCTCGGGGAACAGTGGGTACGGTGGAACTGCGGAATCACTATGCCGACCAAGGGGAGCGAAGATGACGAGTCCACGGGTACTGGCCACCCAACAGGCACGAGACGCCGCACAGCAGTTGATTACCTCTACGGGGCAGCTGAAGGAGCAAATCAACAAGGTTATTCAACAGGGAAAGATCCTCGCGGAGCCCAATAACTGGGATGGTCAGCTGGCCCAGAAGTGGCGTCAAGAATGGGAAACGGACTCGAAACAGCTCCAGCAGGCATCACAGAAGATGGATGAGATCGACAACAAGGCCAAACAGGCCGTCGACAACATCATCAAAGCCGGCGGCGGCTAACCAAACTGGCAGCCTAGGCGGTGTACGAACCGTCGCCAACGACCGTCGGTGGTTCGGAGCCCCTTGTGCTCAGCACCGCTGTGAAGGGACGTTGAGGCTTAGGCTCTGGATCATTGCGTCAACGAGAGGGGAACGGAGCAATGTCTGCTGGACGGGTACTGGTCACCCAACAGGCACGTGACGCCGCGAAGCAGTTGCTTGCTCTGACCGGGCCGGTGAAGGAACAGGTGCGGAGAGTTGTCCAACACGGCGGCATTCTCGCAGACCCCCACCACTGGAATAGCCCCCTTGCTGGGAAGTGGCGCCACGACTGGGGCCCTGACGTGAACCAGCTCAACCAGGCCGTGGCCAAGCTGGACGAGCTCGATCACAGGGCCCAGCAGGTCGTCGAGGACATCTTCAAAGCCGATGACATCTCACCCGGTACCGGAATGCCGAATCAGCCGCCCAGCGACCCACTCGATGACATTCTGAACAACTACCAGGTGGCCGACGACGAGATGGTAAAATGGGAACCGCCGTGGCCGTTCAGTATGGCCACCAAACCGGAAAAGATGACCCGGACCGAAGCGCAGCTGCTCGGTTTGCTGTCGCCCGCCAAAATGTGGGACTTCAAGGGCGTCAGGGACGACGCTTTCAGTGAGGCCGAGAAGCGTTACCCGGTTCCCCATCCGGGGCCGCCGACTCGTGAGGAGAGAAACGACGGGCACATGGATTCATTCCGGCATGCCTACTGGAACGCGCTGATGGCGAGCAAATTTAAGGAGGACTTCGCCACCAAGTTCGGGACGGCCCATGAAGGTGTGCCCGGCAACCCGGCTGACCAGGAGGCGATGGACCTGCACAACAACGAGGTCGGTCGCCGGATCGCCCGGGAGCATCCCGACGCCGGTCCGAAGGAGCTGGCCAACCTCGTTCAGCAAGCCGTCGAGCGTGGCGAGATGGTGGTTATCGACGGCAACAACGAGCTGGCGTGGAGCAACCAGGTGCCCGTCGGTAAGCACGGTAAAGCGGACGATCCACCACGCGGTGGCGCACGCCCGGCGGAGCCTGGCGACAGCGGTGACGTGAGTTCCCGCGGAGCGGGCAGTTGATGGGTATCTATCGGCGATTGGTTGCCACCGTTATCATGCTCGCGTCGATTGCGGCCATCACCGGATGCGGGGGAATTTCGGTGACCGACAGTATACCTTACAAGTACGACACGCCGCTGACTCAAAGCCTTGACGAGTTTCACCGGCAAGGTCCGCAGGGCTCGGAACGGCGGATGGACGGGTTCACCGACTTCGACTGGGACAAGGTGTACCTGTTCGGTGAGGGCAGCAGCTATCGCTCCATCGACGAGATAATCGGGACGCCCGTTTTCGGGCGCGACGGGCGCTATTACGATAACGACGGGGTGCTGCTGTTCTTCGCCAAACAGGGCAAAGTGGTCAACTCGGTAGCTTTCGCCCCGGGCTACATCACCGGAAAGGCTCACACCTACGCCCGGGATACCGCCATGCTGCGGGCATACAGTAAGGATCCCGGCCCTTATCAGCTGGAACTCATCGACACGGGACAATCCACGCCGTGATGGTCGGTCAGTGAGGGGACGGAGCAATGCCTGCCGGACGGGTACTCGCCACCCAGCAGGCACGAGATGCCGCGAAGCATGCTCTCGCGCTTACCTGGCGATACGACTGAGCTGGCTGGCAGGGGATTCCGTAGGCAGTGGCGCTACCAGGACGGTGAGCTGGTCGGTTACGAGGTCGATCACGGTGGACTGCGTCAGCGCACCGAGCTGGTCCGCGACGCGGCCGGCCAGGTCGTGGCCGAGACGCGCGAGGGCCGTACCCGCCGATACCGCTATGACCCCGCCGGCCAGCTCATCAGCGCCGAGACCACTGACGGGTCCTGGTCGTGCACCTATGACTACGACCCGCTCGGCCGGTTGATGACCGAGACCGGACCGGCCGGCCCGGTCAGCTATGCCTACGACGACGCCGGGCATCTCATCGAGCGACGGCGCGGCGGGGCGGTCACCAGCTACACCTATGACCAGGCAGGCCGGCGGGTCGGCGCGGACAGTCCAGCCCACACCCGCATGTTCACCTGGGATGCGCAGGGGCGGTTGGCTCGCATCGAAGACCGCAGCGCCACCGCCGAACCCACCGCAACGAGCCTGACTATCGACGCGCCCGGCGACCTGGCCGGAGTCGACGGCACACCGCTGTGCTGGGATCCCACCAGCGCCGTTTCCCAGCTCCGGTGGTGGGGTGACACTGCGGTGATCGGCGACGACCGGCCGTGGGCCACGGTCGACCCCACCGGCGCAGCCAGCTGGCTGGCCGCCGACTGGCAGGGCAGTGTCGATGCCAACGGCTACGACCCGTGGGGCGCCCGCGAAGAGGCCGCGCGCCGCAGCTGGGCTGGCGGGCGAGCTGACCGTCGATGGGCTCACCTGGTTACGCAACCGCTGGTATGACCCCGACACTCGCGCGTTCCTGTCGGTCGACCCGCTGCCCGCAGTCCCTGGAACTGCCTGCGCTGGCCATCCCTACCACTACGCGGGTAACGACCCGGTCGGCTCGCTCGATCCGCTCGGCCTGCGCCCGGTTACCGACGCCGACCTGGCTGGCTACACCAGCGGCGGGCTCGGACAGGACTGGATGCAGAGCGAGTGGGACCCCATTCTCGGCGGCACCGCCTTGACGGCAGGCGGCAGCACGATCGGGGCCTCGCTGCTCGAGCCGCGGACCCTCCTTGATCCCATGGGCCTGCTCCCCGCGACCGACCAACTCAACCCCACATCCCGGCCACAGATCACGCCAGCCGCCTTCGGAATCCAGACGGCGGCATTCGCCGGCTTGCCCTCCGATGCACCTGGAGATGGCGACTACTTCCAGCACCGCGCCGTCCAGGAGGCATTCATTTTGCGCCATCCAGGCGCCCAGATGGAGGTGTCCATCCCCGGCGCCCCCGGCCCGAACGGACAACCCGGCCGGGCCGACCTCGTATACGGGAACATGATCTGGGAGGTCAAACCAGATAAGCCGTGGTGGACGGATGGAACCGGTCAGGCCCAGCTCAACCGGTACCTGGCCGAGCAGCCGGGGAGCGTACCCGGTAACCAGGAGAGCTTCGTGGTGCCTTACGGTACCGGCGAGCTGGTCGTCAACTCCCGGGGTTGGATTATGGTGGGGGCCAAGTTGTTGAGTCCCGCCTGCGGGCCGTTGGCTCCGGTCTGCGCGGTCGTCTTGTAGCCCGGCTGTTGCCGCTGTCTTTCTGATTCGGAGGAATCGCGATGGACTATACCGAAGAGAATCGCAGTCTCTACGCGGCCGTTACCACAGACACGCAACCCTCCATTGACGCAGTAGTGCGCTGGACGCGATACGGACTTGAGCACGTGCTGCTGCCGGCCGTGGGCGAACGTGACTACTCGCTGAGTATGCGGGTGATCCGACTGAACGAGGACCTCCGTCGGCCAAAGGCGCTCAAGGGAGTGGTATGGGACAGCATCCCGTGCAATGAGGCGCTGGAGAACATTGCTATCAACGGATGGCCTCAACAGTCCGGCGCTGAACACGCCGAGACCCAGCTGCTTCGCGTCAACGCTAATTTTCCTATCCTTCGGCGGCGCGTGAATGGAACCACCGGCAAGACTGAGACGATTATCTCGCTGTCCGTCCTCAAACGTGCTCTCGGAAGCCATTGCATTGACGAAGTATTGCAGCAACGGATGGTCGAGTGGCTACTTGAATCCTTCGAGGAGCTCGGCGGAACAACCGGGTATGTGACGGCCGATTTCGTCCAGGCCGGGCCCGGAGCTTACAGTCCCTACGAGTCAGCCGTGCGGTTTCCCTCTAGTGAGCGCGATTTTCGTCGGCATCTGTGGGGTTACTACTGGGGCAATCTGCTGGGCAGCGAGCACGTGAAACTGCTCGGCGGCCCGGACGCCGTCCAGCAGGCCCCTGTCACCATCGTGCGGCCCGTCGGCTCCAGTAGCTTCTACCTGCAGCTGACCGAGGACATCAACGACATCGACCTTGACCGGCTGCATCAGCTCCGCGAGTTTCTGCAACCGCTTCTGCCCGAGGGCTCCCAGCCCCTGGAGGTGCACAACAGACGCCCGCCCTATCTTCTGTAGCAGGAACTATCACTGGCGTCGTGACCTTGACGCGACGTGA
The DNA here is from genome assembly GCA_050699515.1 of Pseudonocardiaceae bacterium. Lineage (GTDB taxonomy): Bacteria > Actinomycetota > Actinomycetes > Mycobacteriales > Pseudonocardiaceae. The sequence goes on along the minus strand of JBOHFF010000070.1, from coordinate 90,510 downwards.
CCTTGACGCGACCTGACCGCCCCCATTGGCGCCTGCTCGACTGCTCACGGCTGATCATCGCGCCGGTGGTCGCGTTCTTTGTGCTTGGCACCACGTCGCAGGGACGTTGAGGCGTAGGCTTCTGGGTCACGACGTCACCGTGAGGGGAACGGAGCAATGTCTGTAGGACGGGTGTTGGCCACCCAACAGGCACGAGACGCCGCGAAGCAGTTGCGTGCTCTGACCGGGCCGGTGAAGGAACAGCTGCGGAGGGTTCTGCAACACGGCGGCATTCTCGCGGACCCCCAGCACTGGGACAGCAGCCTCGCCGGGAAGTGGCGCCACGACTGGGGCCATGACGTGAATCAACTGAACCGGACCGTGGCAAAGCTGGAGGAGCTCGAGCACACAGCCCGACAAGTCGTCGAGGATATCTTCAAAGCCGATAACGCCCGGTTTGAGGCGTCGGCCACCAGCGGGCTTTCCGCGCCCGGGCCGCCGAAGGGCGGCACTCCCGCGGACAACGCGGGATGGTGGGCGTCGCTTTCCGACCAGGAACGCCAGGCGCTCCTCGACCGGGATCCGGGCGCGCTCGGCAACCTGGACGGCCTGCCGGCCGCGGTGCGCGACAAGGCCAACCGGTCCCGCATCGACGACGAGCGCGCCGCGCTGGAGGCGGAGCGAAATCGGCTACAGGCGGACCTGGACGACAACTTGTTCGGCGGCTTGTTCACCAACGCCGACGCCGCGCTCGAGCACGTCAACGCCAAGCTCGCGTCGCTCGGCGCTATCGAGAAGACCCTCGGCCAGCCGGGCGAGCGCCAACTGCTGCTGCTCGACCTCACTGGCGAACGTGCCGAGGCGGCGGTCGCAGTGGGCGACATCGACACCGCCGACAACGTCACGGTATTCACCCCCGGCCTGGGCAGTACCGTGGACGGCAGCCTGGAGGGCTACGACGACAACATGGAGCGGTTACAGCGACAAGCCCAGTACGAGTCCAACCGCTACGGAGAAGGGGGATCGGTGGCGACCGTGACCTGGATCGGCTACCAGGCCCCGCAGCCGGGGTTCGAGGGTTTCAATCCCTTTGACTCCGACTCGGTGTTGCAGGACGACTCGGCCCGCGCCGGTGGTGCCGATCTCGCGGATTTCTACCGGGGCATCAACGCCTCGCGGAGCAGCGACCCGCACCTTACCGCGCTCGGCCACTCCTACGGCTCGACCACCACCGGATTCGCCCTGCAGCAGGACACCGGGGTCGACGACGCCGTGTTCTTCGGCTCCCCCGGGCTCGGCACCTCGCACATCGAGAACCTCCGGGTGCCGGGGGGTCACACTTACCGGGTCGAGGCCCGCAACGACCCGGTGGCGGACTTCGGCGCATTCGGCATCGACCCCAGCCACATGGACGGTCTGGCCGGGCTGTCGGCGCGGGAGGAGACGCTGCCCGACGGGCGCCGGCTCGCGGAGTCGACCGGGCACAGCGACTACCTGACCCAGAACTCGGCAAGCCAGTACAACATGAGCGTGGTGGTCGCCGGGCTGCATGACCGCATCGTCACCGACGATGGCCGCGGGCTCGGCGACATCGGCTCCTGGCCGATCCCGGGGACTTACTAATGAGAAGGCTGCTGACCGCACTGGTGCTCGCCACGCTCGCAGCGGCCTGCACGTCGGAGAGGGGCGACATGGATGACAAGCTCGCGGCGCTCGCGCAGCGCCCCACCCTCGAGGAGGTCAGGGTCAGTTACGAGAAGATGCAGGACCAGCTGCGGGACCGGCTCTCGGCGGAGGTCGGGCTACTAGAGTGGGTTGACGACCAGAATCTCAGCGGCGCGGGCTGCGCCGACTTCCCCGGTGCGGGCGGGCAGAGCCTCACCCTGGACTCGTGGACATCGCGGGGCAACCTGCCCGACACGCAATGGGACCGCGCTGTCGCGATCGTCGCGGAGATGACGGGCAACTACGGGTTCGGCCCACCCAAGACAGTGGTGGACCGCCCCAGCGACCACGAGATCACCGCCACCGACCAGTACGGGGGCGCTTACCAGTTCGGCACCGCCCGCAACACCGTGCTCATGGTGAGCACCGGCTGTCACCTGCCCGCCGACGACCACCCACGGACCGCCTCCGGGACGGGAACGGGATGAGCGCCACCGGAGGTACCGCCGCTGTCCGTGGGCTGTTCACCGCCGCGATCCTGCTGGTGTTCGTAGTCGCTGGATTCTGGGGCGTGCTGACACTGCTCTGGACCCTCGCGGTGGCCGGAGAGCCCGGGTTCAGGCGCGATGACGCGGCACTCGGCATGGGAAGCGTACTGTTGGTGCTCGGAATCCTGCTCGCTGCGGTGGTGGCCCAGCTGAAGTGGGCCAACCGTCCCGCCGCGGCCCGCACGGTCGCCCTGCGGAGCTTGCTCATCCTCGCCGCTCCCGCAGCGGTGCTCCTCTTCCTGACGCTGCGCGCCTCGTGAATGGTGCTAGCAGGGCGGTGTGGTTGGGCTGCTGAAAATGGCTACGTCGACAGGCTTAGCCGCTGGATTCGCTACATCGTGAGGGGAACGGAGCAATGCCTGCTGGGCGAGTGCTGGTCACCCAACAGGCACGAGACGCCGCGAAACAGTTGCTTGCCCTCACCGGGTCGGTGAAGGAACAGGTACGTGAGGTTCTGCACCACGGCGGAGTCCTCGCAGACCCACAGCACTGGGATAGTCCCCTCGCCGGGAAGTGGCGCCACGACTGGGGCCCGGATGTGAACCAGTTGAACCAGGCCGCGGCCAAGCTGGATGAGCTCGATCACAAGGCCCACCAGGTCGTCGAGGACATCTTCAAAGCCGATGTCGGCGCCCCTGCCTCTGGGGGGTTGCAGGGAGCCGGGTCGGTGGGGGGTGGGGTGCCGGTCACGGTTGATGACCCGATACTGCGGGGTGAGTCGCCCACCAGCGGGTATGCGAATGACCCGGTCAACACCGCGAGCGGCAATTTCGTGGAGACCGAGGTCGATCTGGGTTTCACGGGGTTGCTGCGGATGTTGCGGTTCAGCCGGACCTTCAACAGCCGCTCGGATCAGGTGGGGCCGTTCGGTCGGGGGTGGGCGTCGTGGGCGAGCACCCGGTTGCGAGACACACCCGAGGGGGCGCAGTGGGAGTCTCCCGATGGGCAGCAAGCCATGATCCCGGTCTCGGCGAATGGGACCGGGTACCGGCGGGTAGTGGGGATGCCCGGGCTGGTGATACCCCGGGCGGGGGGGTTGGCACTGGAGTGGTTCGGCGGGAGCCGGTGGGAGTTCGACGCCGAGGGCCTGCCGGTGCGGGTGATGGACGGGCCGGGCACGCAGGTGCGGTTTGTCCATGAGCAGGGCTGGCTGGTCGAGCTGGTCCATGAGGGCGGTAAACGACTGAGCCTGGACTGGGATAGTGATCGGATCATCGGGCTGGTGTGCTCGGATGGCCGCCGGGTGGTCTACCGCTACGACGAGGCGGGCGACCTGGTCGAGGCCGACGGCGGGCCGGACGGTGTTCGCCGTTACGAACTGGATGCCCAAGGCCGGGTGCTGGCCGTGCTCGACGCCGATGGTGTCGTGGAGTTGCGCAACACCTATGACGCCGACGGGCGGGTGCTCGGGCAGGTCTCAGCGCATGGCCGCCGGTCGCGGATGCGGTACTTGCCCGGGCACGTCACGATCGTCGATGACGAGGACGGCGGGCCGGTCAACACCTACCTGCAGGACGAGCACGGCCGGCTGATCCGCCTGGTCGATGGCCACGGTGCTGAGCTGACCAAAGTCTACGACGAGTGGGGCAACCCCACCGCCATCACTGACCGTAACGGTGCGGTCACGCTCCGGGAGTGGGACGCGCGGGCCCGGCTGGTCCGCCAAACCCTGCCCAGCGGGGCGGTATTCAGCTTCTCCTACGACCACTCCGACCGGGTGCTGGAGGTCGCGGTCTCGAGTGGGGCGAGTACCCGGTTCCGGTATGAGGGCGCTGAGCGCACTCCGGTTGAGGTCATCGGCCCCGAGGGTGGCGACCTCCGGATGGAGGTCGCCGGCGGGCTGGTCCGCCGGATCGTCGACCCCGACGGGGTCGAGGTCGGTTTCGGGTTCGACACCGATGGCAACGTCATCTCGGTCACCGACGCCTACGGCAACACCGCAGTCCTCGAGCGAGACGTCGCCGGCTTGGTCACCGCCGCGGTGTCGCCGACCGGGCGGCGCACTGAGTTGAGCTATGACCGGGCTGGGCGTCCGATCGAGCGCCGGGATCCCGGTGGTGGGGTGTGGCGGTTTGCCTATACCCCTGCTGGCCGGCTGGCCTCGGTCACGGATCCGACAGGGGCGCGCATCGAGACCCGGTATGGCGTCGAGGGTGAGGCCGAGCAGGTCGTCGACGCGTTGGGGTATGTCACCAGCCGCCGGTTCGACACACTGGGCAACCTGGTCGGGATGGTCGCTCCCGATGGGGCTAAATGGGAATTCAGCTACGACGGGCTGTGCCGTCTGGTCGGGGTCCACGACCCGGCCGGGGCGAGCTGGCTGCGCGAGCACGACGCGGAAGGAAATCTCACCGCCAGCATCGACCCGTTGGGGACGCGCCGCAGTGACACCGTCAACCAGCTGGGCCGGATCACCAAAATCGACGACGGGGACACGTCGACCGAGTTCGAGTACGACGAGCTGGGCCGGACCACCGTGCAGCGCCGCCCCGATGGCACCGAGTTGCGGGCCACCTATGACCAGTGCGGACGGTGCACCTCGAGCACCGACCCACTCGGTGGCGTCACCCGGTACGCCTACACCCCCGCCGGGCGGCTGGCCCGGGTAACCAGCCCGTTAGGGCATGCGGTCGCGTTCGAGTACGACCGGGCCGGGCGAGTGGTGACCGAGATCGACCCGCGCGGGCTTCGCCGTGCCTACCGTTACGACGCCGAGGCCCGCATCACCCGCGTCGCAGCGGCCGGGCAGGCCTGGTATTTCGATTACGACGCCGCCGGGCGGCAGGCCACTCGCCGCGGCCCCAACGGCGGGATGACCCGCTACGACTACGACCCTGTCGGACGGCTGACCCAGGTCACCGATCCCACCGGCGGGGTGACCCGATTCGGCTACGACCCGCGCGGCCATCTGGTGGAAGCCACCGACGCCAACGGCAACACCACCCACTATGACTTCAACGCTCGCGGCTGGCTCACCACGGTCACCGACCCGCTCGGCGGGGTCGTCGAACACCGATACGACGAGGTCGGCCGACCGGTGGCCACCACCGACCAGCTTGGGCGCACCACCCGGTGGGAATATGATCCCGTCGGCCAACTGACCCGCCAGCTAGACGCAGCCGGCAACCAGGTCCGCTGGTCCTATGCCCCCTCTGGGCGTTTGGCCGGCTACCAAGCCGGTGATGCCGACCCGGTGACCATCGAACGGGACGCACTAGGCCGTGTGGTGGTCGTCCAAGAGCCGAGCCGGCGGCACCAGCTGGCCTGGGACCCGCTCGACCGGCTGATCGCCAAACGCGCCGGCGAGCTGGAGCTGACCTGGCAATACGACGCCGACGGCCGCCAGATCGCCGCCGGTTACCCCGACGGTACCCACACCACCTTCACCCACGACCCGGCCGGCGGGCTGACCAGCGCGCAGCATCCCGTGCTGGGCACCATCCAGCTGCACCGAGACGCCGCCGGCCGCCTCAGCGGCCTGGACACCCCCGGAGGCAGTGCATCGTGGTCCTACCGGGACGGCGAGCTGATCGGCCACAGCATCGATCGAGATGGGCAACGCCAGCTCACCCAGCTCGAACGGGACCCGGCCGGTCGCGTGATCACCGAAACCCGCGACGGCGCCATCAACCGCTATCAGTACGACCCCGCCGGTCAACTCATCGCCGCCAACTCTTCGGATGGTGCTCGAGCGTTCGGCTATGACCCCGCTGGTCGGCTGACCACCGAAGCCGGGCCCGACGGAGAAGTCAGCTACACCTACGACGCCGCTGGTCAACTCCGGGAACGCCGCTGCGGTGACCAGCTCACCCAGTGCACCTACGACGCCTCCGGCCGACGGGTGACCGAGACCAACCCTGAGCTCACCCGTACCTTCACCTGGAATCCGCTAGCTCAGCTCACCAGCATCCACCGGCAAGACCCGGCGGGCGAATCCACCACCACTCTGACCGTCGACGCTTTCGGCGATCTGGCTGCGGTCAACGACACCCCCCTGGCCTGGGACCCCACCGGCCTGATCCCCCAACCACGCTGTCTCGGCACCAGCACCATCATCGGCAGTGACGAGCAGACCTGGGCGCTTACCGACGCCGCTGGTGCGGTCACCTGGCTCAATACCGACTGGCAACGCAGCACCAACCACAGCACAGACCACCCCTGGGATCCCTGGGGCGACGCCCACCACGCCATCTCCACCACGCCCCACCTGGGCTGGCGCGGTGAACTCACCATCGACGGACTGACCTGGCTGCGCAACCGCGCCTATGACCCCACCACCCGCGCCTTCCTGACTCCCGATCCCCTACCCGCCGTCCCCGGCACCCCCACTGCCCCCAATCCCTACCACTACGCCAACAACAACCCCATCAACCTGCTTGACCCCCTCGGCCTGCGTCCCACGACCGACGCCGACCACGCCGCCCACCACGAAGCCCACCGAGGAGGAGGCTTTCTCGGTGGGCTCAAAAAAGCCGGCAACTGGATCGGCGACCACCTCGGCGACATTGGTCACGGCGCTCTCGACGTGATCGGGTTGATCCCCGTCGTCGGTGAGGTCGCCGACGGCATCAACGCCGCCTGGTACACCGCCGAAGGCGACTACACAATGGCCGCCTTGTCCGCCGCGGCCATGATTCCCTTAGCCGGCTGGGGCGCTACCGGCGCCAAAGTCGGCATCAAAGGCACCAAAGCTCTCAAGGGCGCTGACGAGGCTGCTGACGTCGGCAAGACTTTGAAGGGTGCTGATGATATCGTTGATCTATACCATGGAACCACGAGTAGCAACGCCGCAATAATAAGAGGCACTGGAGTCGATGTATCGCACGGGCGGCCAGGTCTGGACTTTGGTCAAGGATTCTATACGACCCGCGATGTCGATCAAGCAGCTAGGTGGGCCGAAAGGCTTGGCAAAACTGGCGATTCCGCCGAAGTGTTGCACTTCCGCATACCACGGTCCGATTTGGACAGCTTAAGAGGGTTGCGATTTGACGGACCCACTGAAGGCTGGGAAACAATGGTTCGAAGCCAGCGGACGGGTGGTCCGCCTCATGGGTTTGATTTTGTCGAAGGGCCGATGGTCGGCAACGTGAGAGGAATACGCAATGGAGGTTCACTGGAACCGTGGGGTAATCAAGTGTCATTCCATACTGAATCCGGCGCCACGGTACTGAATAGGAACTTGCCATGATGAATCTCCCGTCTCCGCGCAGTGATTTTGTGGATGAATACCTACGAGAAACCCTTGCGGAAATGGTCTCATTGTTTCAAATTGGCGAAGATGAGGCGGTGGGACGGATCTCTCAGGTCTTTGGAAGTTGGGATTTGGTCGACCCTGAAGTTGAAAGACATTTCGGACACGAAGAGCCTCGATATTGGGCGCATTTTGTTTATTATGGTCCAAATGTGACGTGGTGGCGAGAATCCCCAGAGAATCTGACGCCTCGACCATGGCCGTAGGTTTCTATTAATCCAGAATTTTCGGTGGATCATGAGCGCAGAGCCTGGTGGCTGACTCGCGGTCAGCCCTGGCCATCGGAGAATGGGCGGCTGAGGCGCCCCAGGTGGCGCTGGCGAAGGTTGTGCGTCACCGTGAGAGGACGGAGCAATGCCTGCTGGACGGGTGCTGGCCACCGAACAGGCACGAGACGCCGCGAAACAGTTGCTTTGCCTTGACAGGGCCGGTGAAGGAACAGGTGCGAAGGGTTCTGCAACACGGCGGTATCCTCGCAGATCCCACTCACTGGGATTGTGACCTCGCTGGGAAGTGGCGCCACGACTGGGGCCCGGACGCAATGCCACTAAGTTAAGGATGACAGAGTGGCTCATGATCACCGTTTTGGTGCCGAAAGTGACAAAATGTGTCGATTTCGGCACCAAAACGATGATCATGAGCGGTTCGGCGGCCCTAACTTAGTGACATTGGGCCCGGACGTGAACCAACTCAACCAGGCCACGGCCAAACTGGACGAGCTTGAGCACCGGGCCCAACAGGTTGTCGAGGACATCTTCAAAGCTGATAACGCCCCACCCGGTGCCGCCGCGCCCGCAACTGCGGGTGACCCCTGAGGACCCTGGGCCGGTACCGGAGACCGAGGAGTTGGTGCCCGAAGGCGGACTCGATGGGGGGATGTCGCCATCCTCGTCGCTGATCGGGGTGGAATCGTCGATCCCACCCCGATATCTGAAGGACAAGCCAAACGCTCCGAGTCCCCTCATTGATCGGCTAAGTGGCGACGGCAAGCATGTGAACGTTGGAACTGACGGAAGGATCACACACGGATGACTTTTGATCTTCAGGTCGCGCTCGTGCTCGAGGCCCGCGACGCCACCGCGGCGACAGCAGCGCGTGATGAGGTTATTGGTGCGTTGGGCCACCCAGTCACGGAGCGCCTTCCGGTCGAGGAGTCCACGAAATTCCCCGACTGCTGGCTCACCGTGATGAATCTGACGCCATTCGATGACGATCCGGTCGACGTGATCACGAGGCTCGGTGCACGTCTTGCGGTGGCCGGCAGCGGTGCGGTGGGCGAATATCGAGGCTTTTCCACCGCTTGCGGATCAGGAGCCGGCAGAGGTCGAGGAGCTTGTGCCCGAGGGACCGGAAGTCGAGCTCAGCAGTGGCCAGTGGTCTGAGTTACTCAGCGAGCGTCGCGACAGAGCGGAATGATTGCCGCCGTCGGTGGCGCGGCTGCGGCCTTATGGTTAGTGGGCGGTCATGCGGAAGATGCCTTGGGCGTTGCCGGCGTCGAAGGTGAGGTCGAGGCCACCGTCAGGCAGGACGTCGCGGGTGATGAACTCGAAGAACGAACCGGGGACCTCGCGGGTCACGCAGGCCCCGCTGGCGGTCCGGAACCGGCGCACGACCGGGTCGGCCCGTAGCGCCGTCTGGCGAACCCGCCCGCTGCGGGAGCGTTCGATGGTGTCTTTCACCGGCCAGCCGGGGCGTAGCGATTCGGCCAGCGACTCGACGTCGGGGACCCGGTCGGTGGCGTGGTTGAAGGCATTGCCCTCGGTCGCGATCCAGGCCATCTCGGCGGAGTGCCGGAGCAGGATGTCGTAGTCGTCGAGCAACGGGTCGCGATGGTGGCGCCCGAAGCACGACGCCAGCATCGGGATTAGGCGCGCGGCGTCCTCTACAAGCAGCTGACCCCGCCCGGTGAGCTCGTCCAGCAGGGCTGGCGCCTGGCCATCGAGGGGATCCACTGAGTCAGCGACGGTTCTGGTCACAGCCTGCTGTGCCTGCGGGTCCAGCCGCTCGACGTGCAGCTCGGACACGAAATACTGCGGTAGCTGCTCGGGGAGATCGGCGTGGGTGAACACCAGCCCGGTCATGTGGATGCGCTCCAGCGGGTAGACGCCCACTTCCTGGTAGCCGAGCGGAACCAGCAGCCGGCGGAACAGCTCGGCACCCGATGGCAGCCGCCCGGTCTCGGGCCAGTCGACCGTCCGGACCGCACCGTGGTCGAACACGATCTGACGTTCCCGCTGGCCGGCTACGTAGCGCGCCCCGCTGGGCACCCGCGCCAGCAGGTCCTCGAACAGCACCAGGCCCAGCGCCATCGCCACCGCGGCGCGGCTGGCAGCGGGCTCATCGCCGGCTAGCTGCGGCGCGACGGCGACTTGAGTTAGCAGCGTCTCGCTCCGGTGCGGACCGACGAGCCTGGTGAGCAGCTCGTTCATGGCAGGTCCCGGCTGCCGAACTCGATGCCTTGGGCCAGCGGCAGCTCGGTCGAGAAGTTGATCGTGGCGGTGGATCGGCGCATGTAGGAGCGCCAGGCGTCCGACCCCGACTCCCGGCCACCGCCGGTGTCCTTCTCACCGCCGAAGGCACCACCGATCTCGGCGCCGGAGGGCCCGATGTTCACGTTGGCGATGCCGCAGTCCGATCCGGTGGCGGCCAGGAACTGCTCGGCTTCCCGCAGGTCATTGGTGAAGATGCTCGACGACAGCCCTTGGGGGACGTCGTTGTGCATGGCGATGGCCTTGGTGAGATCGTCGTAGCGCAGCACGTAGAGAATCGGGGCGAAGGTCTCCCGCCGGACGATCTCGGTCTGGGTGGGCATCTCCACCAGGGCGGGCCGCGTGTAGCAGGCTTGCGGGTACTCCTGCGCGAGCACCCGTCCCCCGCCGTGCACGATGCCGCCGCCGGCCCTGGCCGCGGCCAGCGCCTGGTCCATCCGGTCCAGCGCTGCCGCGTCGATCAGTGGGCCGACCAGGGTGGCCGGGTCGAACGGGTCGCCTATGGGCAGGGTGTCGTAGAGCTTACGCAGCGTGGAGACCAGCTCGTCGGCGATCGAGGTGTGCACGATCAGCCTGCGCAGGCTGGTGCAGCGCTGACCTGCGGTGCCGACCGCGGCGAACAGGATGGCGCGGATCGTGAGGTCGAGATCGGCCGAAGGGGCGACGATCATGGCGTTGTTGCCGCCCAGCTCGAGCAGCGCCCGTCCGAACCGCTCGGCTACCACGGGCCCGACCTCCCGGCCCATGGGCACCGACCCGGTCGCCGAGACCAGCGCCGCCCGGCGGTCTGCGACCAATGCTCGGCCGGTATCCCGCCCGCCGAGCAGGACAGCTGACAACCCGCTCCAGTCCTGCTCGCCCGCCTCCCGGTAGCCGCGCAACGCCCGCTCGAAGATCGATTGGCAGGCCAGTGCCGAGAGCGGCGCCTTCTCCGAGGGCTTCCACACCACCGGATCACCGCAGACCAGGGCCACCGCGGTGTTCCAGCACCACACTGCTACCGGGAAGTTGAACGCCGAGATGACTCCCATCACACCCAGCGGGTGCCAGCTCTCCATCATCCGGTGCCCCGGCCGCTCCGAGGCGATGGTCCTGCCGTAGAGCTGGCGGGACAGGCCGACGGCGAAGTCGCAGACGTCGATCATCTCCTGCACCTCACCCCGCGCCTCGGCCAGGATCTTGCCGCTCTCCAGCGTGACCACCGCAGCCAAGGCGTCCTGCTGGGCCCGCAGCTGCTCTCCGAGCAGGCGGACCAGCTCGCCCCGCTGGGGTGGCGGCACCGAGCGCCACCGGAGGAACGTCTCGGTCGCCCGGTCGAGGGTGGCGTCGATCTCCTGCCGGGAGGACGGTGTCAGCCGGCCGATCACCGTGCCGTCGATGGGGCTGCGGACGCTCAGGCCGCTTCCGGACAGGCCGGCCGGGTCGAGCCCGACCGCCCGCAGGATGTCCTGTGCCTTCATCGAGTGGCCACCTCCTGGCCGCGCAGGTAGAGCGACCCGAACCGGTTGGCCAGGAACTCCTCCAGCGCGCACTCCTCCTGCCGGACGAACCCGCACGTCGGCAGCTTCTCCTGCCGGACCAGGTCCGCCATGGCGCAGATGCCCGCCGCGGTGGTGAGCTGGATGGCGGACAGCCGCAGGCCGCCCACGTCGGCGGGATAGACCTTGCGCGCGAAGCTCTGCTGGGTGAGCACCCCGGCCCGGATGCCCGACACGCTCACGAAGATCAGCACCACGTCCTGGTCGGTCACCGGGATTGCGGTCTCCAGGACGTTTTTGAGCACGTCTCGCCGGTGGGCCAGGCGCAGGTCCCGCACCAGCAGCTTGACGATCTCGCAGTGGCCGGGGTAGCGCACGGTCTGGTAGCTGAGGGACTCGAGTCGGCCCAGCAGGCTCTCGCCCAGCGTGCCCAGCCCCCCCGAGGTGTTGAACGCCTCGTAGGTCACCCCGTCCAGGCAGAACTCCGCCAGCCCCTCCAATGGTGGCACCTCACGCAGCTCGCCGTCGACGATGGCCTCGCAGGGGTTGCAGTACTCGTTGATCAACCCCTCGGTCGACCAGGTCAGGTTGTACTTCAGCGCGTTGGTCGGGAACTGGGGCAGCGCGCCCACCCGCAGGGACACCGAGCGCAGCTCGTCGAACGAGTTGGCCAGCGCGGCCGCGACCACCGACACGAATCCGGGTGCGAGGCCGCACTGAGGCATGAGAACCCGTGGCATCAGCACGGTCGGCGCGTCGGTGGCCATTTCGGCGACTGCGCGGGCGCAGGCCCGGTCCTCGGTGAGGTCGAAGTAGTGCGCGCCGGCCTCCCGCGCCGCGCGTGCGATGGTGGTGGTCAGCTGGAAGGGGACGGCGCTGAGCACCATGTCGTGGCTGCTCGTCAGCCGGCCGAGCAGGGCGGCATCGGTGATGTCGCCCTGCTCGGCGCGCACTCCCAGCGCGGCGACCCGGCGCAGCGCCCGCTCGGAACGCTCGAGCACGCTCACGTCGTACTCGGGCGCCGAGGCCAGCAGACCGGCGATGGCGGTACCGATCTTGCCTGCGCCGACGACGAGCGCCCGGGTGCGACCGTCGTTGTCCGCCGTGCGGTGGCCGTGGGCTGGCATGGGTTGACCGTAGGCGCGCTCGCCGCCGGATTGGCTGGTCTCGTTGCCCAATAGTGGGCCGTGCTCCGGCAGAATGCCGGTTCTGGCGTCAGATCGACGAGAATAGGTCTATGGACGACCTCGACCAGCGGATCCTCGACCTGCTCGTCGGCGACGCCCGCCAGTCGATCACGGTGCTGGCGAGACGGTTGCAGGTGGCCCGCTCGACCATCCAGGAGCGCATTGCCCGGCTCGAGCGCCGCGGCGTGATCGCCGGTTACACCGTCCGGCTCGGGCCGGCAGCGACTGGGCGGCGCGTCAGCGCCCACGTCGCCATCACCATCGACCCCAAGCGGGGTGAGCACGTGCAGCAGACGCTGCGCCGGATCACCGGTGTCCGCACGCTGCACACGGTGAGCGGGCCGTTCGACCTGATCGCGGTGGTCGCCGCGGAGAGCACAGCGGAGATCGACGCCGTGCTGGATCGCATCGGCGCCATCCCCGGTGTCGAGCGCACCACGTCCTCGATCGTCCTCACGACCAAGTTCGACCGCTGAGGCCCGATTCGTCGGCGAGCAGTGAACTCGTGACCGCGTACTGCGAATTATCACCCTCGCCGGTTATACAGTCCAACAGCCGTGCCAGTGCGTCACCGAGTCGTCATCCTGACTCGATCGGGCGAAGCTGGTATTTTTTGGGCCCCCTGGGGCCCGTATATATATCGGCCAGGGATGTTCCTCGGCCGGCGAGGAGTCGGGGTCATGGCAGATGAACTGAGCGATATGTACGAATTGGTCGCCGGGCGCTTGTTGAGTGGGACGGTGGTCCCCGTTCTCGGTGCCGGGGCCAACCTGGGTGACCGGCCACCGAACGCCAGCTACCAGCAGGGTCGTTACCTGCCCAACGGTAGGGAGCTGGCCGAGGAGCTCGCGAGATTCGGACGCTACCCGAAGTCCGACGTCCTCGACCTGGCGCGGGTAGCGCAGTACGTGGAAGCGCAGTTGGGCGGGGGTCCGCTCTACGAAGAACTCCACAAGGTCTTCGACGCCGACTATCCTCCGACCCTGCTGCATCACTTTCTCGCCAAGCTGGCCCGCCACACGCGGGAGGCGGGGGCGGTGCGTGAATGCATGCTTCTCGTGACGACCAATTACGACGACGCGCTCGAGCGGGCGTTCCGGGACGAAGGCGAGCCATACGACCTCGTCACCTACATCAACGACGTTGAAATGGATCGTGGATTCTTCCGGCATATCCCGTTCGATGGTGAGCCTACGGTGATCCGGAAACCGAATGAGTATACGGACCTGCCGCTCACCCGGCGGACGGTCATCGCGAAGATCCACGGGGCGGTGGACCGGCGCAACGGGGTGGACACGGACAGTTTCGTGATCACCGAGGACGACTACGTCGACTACATCACGCGCGCGGATATCGCGCGCCTGTTTCCCGTCACGCTCGCGAAGAAGATCAAGAAAAGCCACTTCCTGTTTCTGGGCTACAGCCTGCGTGACTGGAACTTCCGGGTCATGTTGTACCGGTTGTGGCGGGAACAGGCGTTGGCGAAGTTCAAGTCGTGGGCGATCGAGGCTGATCCGGACCCGGTCGACTGCGCCACGTGGGACGAACGGGGAGTGGACATCCTGCCCGTCCGGGTAGAGCACTTCGTCGCCGCGATCCAGCAGCATCTGCCATCCCTGGAGGCCGCGTGACCGGCGCCACGCGGCCTGCCTCGGTCTGGGCACCTGAGCTGGACCGAGCGGTACCCGAGTGCCCGTACGTCGGGCTCGTGCCCTTCGACGAGTCCGACGCACCGTATTTCTTCGGTCGCCAGGGTGAGTGCGACGTCGTCGTCGCGAACCTCACCACGTCCCGGCTGACGCTGCTCTACGCCGCGAGCGGGGTCGGCAAGAGCTCGGTCCTGCGGGCGGGTGCTCTGCCACAGTTCCAGCAGACCGCCAGGGAGTCCTATGCGGATCTCGGTGTCCCGGACGCCGCTGTCGCCTACGTCAGGGAGTGGAGCCTGGCTCCTCTGGACACCATCGCCACGGCGGTGCTCGAGGCGGTCTCCCGGCTGCCGGGCGCAGGCCCGGTCGAGATGCCTGGTCCGCCGCGGCTGTGCGTGCCGTGGCTGCGTGAGGTGATCCGGCGCTCCGGTGTCACATCGGTTTACCTGGTCCTCGATCAGTTCGAGGAGTACTTCCGCTACCACCCGAACGATCGCGGCGACGACGGGCTGGCCGGCGAGCTGGGCCGCATCCTGAGCACTCGCGATCTGCCGGTCAACGTCCTGCTCTCGATCCGAGAGGACGAACTCGCCGCACTCGATCGGTTCAAGGGATTCATCCCCCGCCTCTACGACAACTACCTGCGGCTGGCACACCTGGGACGCGAGGCCGCCCGCGAGGCGATCAACGGCCCGGTCGATCGCTACAACCAGGTGGTGGCGCCGGGCTCGGCCATGACAGTCGAACCCGAGCTCACCGAGGCTCTGCTCGACCAGGTTCGCACCGGTCATCTGGTCGTGACGCACGAAGGAGCAACCTCCGGCGTGGCCACGGCCGGACGGGAGGATATCGAGACTCCCTACCTGCAGCTCGTGCTGACCACGTTGTGGGATACGGAGCGGGCCCGCGGATCGTCGACGCTGCGCCTGGGCACGCTCGAGGAGTTGGGCGGAGCGCAGACGATCGTGCAGACCCACCTCCAGACCGTGCTGGCCGAGCTCTCGCCCGAGCAGCGGGAGGTCGCTGCCGAGGTCTTCCGCTACCTCGTCACCGCATCGGGCTCGAAGATCGCGCTGACCGCCGAGGACCTCGCCGACTTGTCGGGTGTGCCGGTCGGTTCCGTCCAGGAACTCCTGCAGTCGTTGTCCGAGGGGCGGCAGAGCATCCTGCGGCCCGTCCCGCCACCGCCTGGAGTGCTTGCGTCCCGCTACGAGATCTTCCACGACAGGATGGGTGTCGCGGTGCTCGACTGGCGCCGCCGCCTGCTCGCGCAGCGCGCGGCGCAGCGCGAGCAGGCCGAAAAGTCGCGCAAGCTCGTCTCCGAACGTGAGGAAGCCCGAGCCGAGGCACAGGCCGCTCGCCAGCGGTTGCGCCAGACCCTGCTCGCGGCGGGTCTGGTCGTCGTGCTGCTGGTAGCCGGCGGCCTCGGCTGGCTTTACGACCGCATGGCCGATGAGGCACACAAACAACGGTTGCTGTCCGAGGCTGCGGCGTCTCTCAACGAAAACCCCGCCCAGAGCCTGCGCAAGGCCCTTGATGCCTATCGGATCACCAGCGATGAGGAGACTCGCGAGGCGGTGCTGACTGCAGCGTCGGTGCCCCACAGCCGCGTGGTCGCCGGGTTCCCGGGGGAACCGAGAGTGACCGGCATGGTGCTGACTTCAGATCAACGCCACGTGGTCAGCTACGACGCCCACGGTGCGATCCGGGTCATCGACGACCACGGGCGGCTCGAGAAGCAGGCGAAGGCCTCCCGCCTCGACGGAACCGTGGTCACGGCGGCCACCAGCCCGAGCGCCTCGCACGTCGTTCTCGCAACCGACAAGGGCAGCGCCATGGTCGTCGATGTCGGGACCGGCACGCAGGTCGACCTCACGACGGACGACCTCACGAAGGACGACCTGCAGGTCTCCGCCCTGTGGTGGCTCGAATCGTCCCCGGATGATCTCGTCCTCGTGGTGCGCTCCTCGGGTCTGGCCGCGACCTACAGCACGACGACCGGCCGGCAAATCATTCGCTTGCCGAGCAGGGTCATCGAGGCGCTACCGAGCACCGATGCGCGGGTGCTGACCTCCGACCAGGACTCACGGCTGCGTGTCTGGGACATCCGGACCGCCGAGAAGACGGCGGAGTCATCACCCCTGCCTGGACAGACCAGATACTTGCGGCGTTACGGGCAGGAAGTCGTCGGCGTCACCCGGGACGACATCATCAGGTGGGATTGGCGAGCAGGCCCGCAGCCGCGTCGGTATCCGCTCTCCTTTTTGAACAGCCTCTCGCAGGTGGAGGTGGACGAGAATGCCCATGCTGTCACCATCGCCGTGGACAAGGAAGCCAAGACCTACGATCTGGACGACGGCTCCCTGCTGCTCTCGCTGCCTCACCATCCCGATACGGTAACCAGCTTGGTGCTATGTCCGTATGGCCGGTGGATCACAACGGCCGGGGCCGATGGTCGGATTCGGATGTGGTCGACGAAACTCGGGACGCCGACCAGGGACACCTACGATCTCATCGCACACCGCGGCGACGTCCTGAGCGTGAACTATCTGCGCGACGGCAAAACCCTGATCTCGCTGGGCCGTGATGGCACAGTCCAGCTCTGGGACGTCCCTCAGGTCCAGCGATTCGATCTGCATACCAACTCGGTGCTCGACCTGGACATGAGCGCGGACGGACGATGGCTCGCAACGGCGAGCTACGATCGCAAGGTCTCCATCGTCGATCCCACGAGTACCTCGCACGTTCCGGTAGCGACGATACCGGTGGGCGCCCGTGTCAAGAATGTGCAATTCGACCCGAGGGATCCGCACCGGATCGTGACTCTCGCGCGGGCCGAGACACAGCCGAAGGGGTGGCGCTGGGACAGCGGCCGCGAGGCCGAGCAGCTCCCGGAATTCGAGACCCCGCCCGGTTTTTCCGATTTCTTGGTCAGTCTCGATATCAGCTCAGACGGCGAGAAGGTCGCGGCTGGAGATCTCCACGGCACCATCTACCTCTGGCAGGCACACACCGGTAAGTTCATCGGCGCACGCATGGGCTCGGGTTCCGCCGCATCGGGAATCGCCTTCGACCGCTCCGGGCGCCTGCTCGCCACGACCGCTTCCGGCGGGATCGTTCTCCATAAGCTGGGCACCGACGAGCAGCCCACGCTGTTGCCGCTTCCCGACGCGACCACGGTGGCGTTCGACCCGCTGGGCAAGCACATCGTCGGCGGCACCAAGAGCGGCGTGCTGCATCTGTGGACCAGCGACGGCCGGCCCAAGCATGAGCTCGTCGCGCATGGAAGCACAGCGGGCAGCCCTTCGTTCAGCGGTGACGGCAGCCTGGTGGCGGTGGGGACCAACGACGGGCTCATCGAGGTGTGGAACGTGGAGTCCGGTCGACGAGTGTTGCGCACCCGGCAGCACGGTGACTCGGTGAACGACGTGCTGTTCCTGCCAGGCGACCGATCACGACTGGTTTCCGCGAGCGACGACTCGACCGTCGCGGTGTTCCAGTGCGACGCGTGTGCCGATCCGGGTGCCGTCGTCCGGAATGCCGCCCGGTGAGGACCACGAGTAGACCCATCGGGGCCGCGACGATACGACGCGACGACACGACGGAAGGAGATTGTGATGGACGAGCAGACGACGGCCGTGCTCTACGAACCCCCGGTGTTGGTGGAGCTGGGCGAGTTCGGGGAGGACACCCTCGGTGCCGGGATGGCCTTTCCCGACAGCTACGGGCGCCAGGAATGATCGACGGTCACGAATAGGGACTGAGGAGTTCCCGGGTGGGTACCCCGATCGAGGGATGGCTGGTCCTGCCGGATCGGCCGGACGCGCGCCGGGTGGTGGCGGGGTGGCCGTCGCTGTCACGGTGGGTGCCGGCCCATGCGTCCGGGAATCCGTGGTTGGTCGGCAGCGTAGGTCAGGACGAGGTCACCCTGGCGACGGTGGGGTCGCTGCGGGTGGCGGTGATCGGGTCGTGCCCGGTCACCGCCACCTGGCTGACCGAGCTGGTTGCCGGGGTGCGCACGGCGGGCGAGTTGGACGCGGTGGCGCGAGCGTTGCCGGGCTGTTTCCATCTGGTGGCCTCGATCGACGGTGAGGTGCGGGTGCAGGGCAGCCTGACCGGGGTGCGCCGGGTGTTCCACACCCGGATCGAGGGGGTGCCGGTGGCCGGTGACCGGGCCGACGTGCTCGCCATGGTGGCCGGTTCGGGGATCGATGACCAGATGCTGGCGGTACGGGTGGTCTGCGGGCCGCAGGTGCCGCCACCGTTGGGCGAGCGCAGCTTCTGGCGGGGGGTGCGGGCGCTGGCCCCCGACCACTACCTCCGGATCGATCCCGGCGGCACGGTAGGTGAGCTGCCGTGGTGGCAGCCACCCGAGCCGCGGCTGCCCTTGACCGTAGGTGCGGGCGCGCTCCGTCAGGTACTGGACACGGCGCTGGCCCAGCGCAGGCCCGTCGAGGGGCGGCTGAGTGCGGATCTCTCCGGTGGGATGGACTCGACCTCGCTGTGCTATCTGGCTGTTCGGGCGGGCGGATCGGACCTGCTGACCTTCCGGTGGGCCGAGGCCGACGTGGCCAACGACGACGCCGTGTTCGCCGCCCACGCGGCCTGCGGACTAGGGCAGGCCGAGCATGTCGTGCTCCCACAGGCCGACATGCCCGATGTCTTCGCCGACCCCGCTGATATCGGCGATACCGAAGCGCCCTATCCGTTCACCCGGACCCTGGCCCGCACCCGGCACAACGTCGCGTTGTTGGCCGCCTGCGGCGCCCGGCAGCACCTGGCCGGGCACGGCGGTGACGAGTTGTTCCACGGCCCGATGGCCTACCTGCATCCCCTGCTGCGCCGACGACCGTTGACCGCGATCAGGCACCTGCGCGGCTACCGGGCGCTGCACCGCTGGCCGTTGGCCGCCGCCGCGTCGGATCTGGCCCGCCGCAGTGACCTCGGTGCCTGGTGGCACCGGCAGGCCCAGCAGCTCACCGCCGCACCGGTGCCCCGTCGCACGCCTGCACTGGGCTGGGGTCATCCGCTGCGGGCGGCGGTGTGGATCACCCCAGCGGCGGTCGACACGACCCGCGCCGTGCTGCACTCGACCGGTGCGCAGACCCGGCCCCTGGCGGCCGACCGTGGCCACCACGTCACCGTGGCCCTCCTGCGGATGCAGGGATCGTGCTACCGGCAGTTGGCTCGGCGCTTCGCCACCGCAGGGCTGCGGTTGGAGCTGCCTTACTTCGACGATCGGGTGGTCGAGGCCGCGCTCGCGGTTCGCGCGCACGAACGCAGGACACCCTGGCGGTACAAGCCGCTGCTGGTCGAGGCGATGCGCGACGTCCTGCCCGAGGTGATCGCCGCCCGCACCACCAAAGGAGAATTCGGCGAAGACCTCCGCGTCGGGCTGCGCCGCCACCTGCCGGCCGTCCTGGCGCTCTTCGCCGACTCCGCGCTGGCCTCCCACGGTCTGATCAACCTCGACCTGCTGCGTCGTCAGCTGCTGAAACCCCAGGTCGACAACACAACGGTGTTCGCCGTGGAAGACCTCCTGGGCTGCGAGACCTGGCTGCGCGCCGCCCAGCGTCCCACATCCCCCGGGAGGAACAATGTCGCTGAGAATGCGCTCTGACATCGCCACCACCGACACCGACGACGGCCTGGTCCTGCTCGATGAACGCACCGGGCGCTACTGGCAACTCAACCCCACCGGCGCGCACGTCCTGGCCGCCCTCCTCGAGGGCCGTCATCCCGATGACATCGCTGCCGGCCTCGCCACCCGCTACCGCATCGACGTCCAGCAGGCCCGCAGCGACGTCACCGCACTCACCGACCACCTGCGCGCCGCGAACCTGGTGGCATCCTCGTGAGCGTTCCCGTCGCCCTGGAGCATCAGCGTCGGCTGCCGATATGCCGCCGCGTGCTGCCACTGCTCGCGGTGGGTGCGGCCCGGCTGCTGGCCACCCTGCGGCCCCGGCGGCTGCGCGCCGTGCTGGAACTGGCCCGCCGCGGCGCCCGGCCCGCCACCCCCGCGCAAGCCCACGCCGCTCGCCAGGCAGTCGTCGCGGTCAGCCTGCGCTGCGCGGGCCAAGGCTGCCTGCAACGCTCCATCGCCGCCGCCCTCTACTGCCGCGCCCACGGCAGCTGGCCCACCTGGTGCACCGGAGTGCGCACCAACCCCTTCGCCGCCCACGCCTGGATCCAGGTCGACGACCACCCCATCGGCGAACCCCACCCCGCAGGCCACTACCGAATCTTGATCGCCGTCCCACCTCCCCCACCCCGCACCACACACGCCTGGGAAAGCGCTTCGCGACATCCGAATCTGCGAAGGGCTGGGCAGCCGTCACGTGCGGGCTTCGGGGTCAGCCGCTCAGCTTCCCGGTTGTGACAGCTCCTCGCGGGTGATGTAGAGGTCGCGACGGAAACAGTCGCTGAGCTCGTCGTAGGCCGCCCGCACCTCGTGGAACCGCGGGATGTCGGTGGTGGCGAATTCTGCTTCCATCGTGTCGTCCCACCAGTCCAGGTGGCGGCGAGTGCCCATTGAGCTGTCGATCTCGGCCCGGATCAGGGCGTTCCCGCTCCTGCGTGCATAAATCTCGAAGAGGGTCCCGGTGAAGGCGAGATAGGTGTCGAACAGCGTTCGGGAGAACAGCACGCGGTTGACGTACATGATCTCGTCGGTCTCCCGTTTGAGGCGGATGGCATCAGCCGGGGTAACCTCTTTCCAGGCGCCGACGAAAATCGCGAAGCACAGTAGCCGGTTCAGTTTGGGCGCCACCTGCTGGAAGATGTCCAGCCGTCGCTCGATGACGGTCTGGTTCGCCCATTGCACCGCCTCCAGCCGCTTGGTCGCCCGGGAGACGATATAGCCCACACCGACCACGGTGATCGGGATCAGCGCTGAGACCATCAGCTTGACGATCTCCAGGCTGGTCCAGCCACCGCTATCCATTTTTGTTCCTCGCCTCGCGCACCTGCGCCTCGACGGTGGCCAGCGGGTCGGGATCCAGATCCGATGGGATGAGCTCGGCTCGTAGGTCCTCGGCCCTGGCTCGCCAGCCGTGGTCGTGGCCTTCGAGGTGGTCGAGGTGCGCGTGGGCTTCGTATGCCTCCAGCTCCTGCCAGGGCAGCCGCCGGGTTCGGGTGGCCAGCCGCAGGGCGTGCTCGGCGTCGTCGCGGGCTCGCTCCAGGTGGTCACGGTCTCCGGTCCTGCCGAACTGGTCGCCACGGACCAGCGCGCGGGTTGCGAGTCCCCTGGCGTGGGTGGGCACCAGCCCGCGCGGCCCGGCGGCGGTGATGGCCTCGGTGCAGATCCGCTCGGCTTCGTCTAATTGAGTGGTGCGGCGGCGGTGTTCGGCGAGATCGGGTAGCGTCGCCGCCCACTCCACCAGGAATTCACCATCCTGGAGGACGTCCGCAGCGGCCAGCAACCGGCGCCCGGCTGAGTCGATATCACCGTCGATCAGATCGCAGCACCCCAGTTCCCGATCACAGCGCGCACTGTCCGCACGCCATCCGTTCGAATAGCAGATCTCACGGTTCCGCTCGGTGAGGCGCCGGGCGATCGGTACCCGACCGGTTCGGGAGAGCTGGCTCGCCCATGTGGTTCCGCGGAGCGAATAGAGATGGTTGCTGTCAGGATCGTCGGTGCGCTCGATCAGATCCGCGGCCATGAAGTGTTCGTCCGCCGATCTGGTCGCGCCCGCGAGGTCATTCGCCCAACCCAAGTACGCATGAGATTCGCTGATCTTCTCCCGGTCACCGGTGACGGCGGCGGTCTCGTACACTTGGATCCCGGCCTGAACGCCGGCCTCCGTATCACCGAGACGGATCGCGAGTGCGGAGATGTTCAGCCGGCTGGTCGACAGAGCTGTGGTGTTGCCTCGACTCTGGCATTCCTCGGTTGCCATGGTGAGGTATATGGCAGCGACGGTCAGGTTGCCGGCGTTCATGCCCATGAGTCCAACCTGGTTCAGGTAGTGCCCGAACTGGGAGTGAAGCTTGTTGCGGCAGGCGCTGCGCCGAGATGGTGTGCCGACAAACGCCGCAGCACATCGCTGGCCCAACTGGGCCGCCGGCAGGGTCTGCAGGATGTAGCCGCCGAGACGGTCGGCACGGAGCCGGTCCGCTGCCTGCCACTCGTCGGCATCCACCAGCAACTCGATCATCTCGACCACACGCAGCGCGTCGTCGCGGGAGGTGACGCTGCCAGCCGGAAGGTCGGACAGCACGGTGTCCACCGCGAGATGGGCCGAATTGCCTGTCAGGATCAGCGGGCGGAAAGCATCCCGCACCAGGGGATGTGCCGAGAGTGTCGCGTCTGGATGCCAGCTGAGGAGACCGGACAGCCGCTGCCGGACAGCGGTCTCGACATGCGCCGGAGTCCACCCCGCGAGCTGCACGCCGGTCGTGTCGTGGCTGCCGAGCGCGAGGACGGTCGCTACCGGGACCGGCCGCTGGAACAGGCCGACGATCGCCACCAGCGTGCGGTCGGCCTCGGTCGATCGATCGGCGTAAAACCGTAGCGCCTTGCCCACCCGGGTGTCAGTGTGATCCGTCTTCAGCAAGGTCGCCAGCAACACCCGCAGGTCCTCCAATGGAGGTCGATCGGCCAGCGCACCGGCCAGAACGCCGACGGCCAGCGCATGCCTATCCACCGCTCGCACCAGTTCTCGCCGCTCGGCCTCGGAAAGCCAGTCTCCACCGGCAGCGGCGAGCACGGCTGCTCCCTCGGCCTGGGTGAACGGTGGCACGTCCATCATCCGGGCGGCGCCGCCGTCGAACTGCTCCAGGTCGGCGAACGGGAACCGGCTGGTCAGCATCACCAGCCCGGCGTGCTCCGGCTGACAGGCCCCGGTGAGCACGGCGCGCAACGTGCCGTCCAGCAGTCGCCCGAACTGGCCACCGGCCGGCCCCTCCTGGATGACCTCAAGCCCGTCCAGCACGATGATCAGCGGCACCTCGCGCAACACAGCGAGCACCTGGCTGGCCAGCGGGCCGGGCCTGGGGGCGAAATGGAACGTCTGTGCGGCCCAGCACAGCAGTTCGGTGGCCCACTCCAGCACCGAGTTGCGCTGGTAGAAACCCCAAGCGAACACTCCGCGGATCGCCGGTCGCTGCTGCGCTCCGTTGCGTCCGGTAAGCCATTCGGTCACCAGGGCGGTCTTGCCGGCCCCACCCCAGGCCGTTACGCTCACCAGCCGCACCTCCGGGTCGCGAGCCCACCGGGTGAGCCGGGCCAGTTCCTCCACGCGCCCGGTGAAGTGCGTCACCCGGTTCCTGCCGTGTACCCATTGCTGTGCTGGGGCGGATCGGCTGGCCCGGGGTGGCATGGCCTGCGGGGGAGCCACCGCGGCGGCCGGATACCGCGGATCGGTGAGCTCGGCCAGCAGCATGCCGAGCGCGCTGTGATCCTCTTCCGGCGCCGGGTAGTGCACCACCCGGCAGCCGAACTGAATCTCCATTATCGAGCGAATGGTGCCGGGATCCAGCCCCGCGGCCGGATCCCAGGGCATGATCGCCACATGCCGGGTCGCCGGCCTGGTGATGATGGAGGTGCTGGACCGGTCACCGATCTCCCGCAGGATGGCCTCGATCCGCCGGTCGGTGAAGCTGAACCCGATCCACACCGCCGGCCTGGTGTCCAGCAGTTGGCCGAGAACCGCGCTGAGCCCATCGCGATACGCCCGGCGGTACTCCGTGGTCGCCAGCACGATCGACCCCGACTGGTTATGACGGCCGTGCGCGAACAGCACAGGGAGCTCATCGTCGCCGAACACTTTTCCTTGGCGCCACCGGACCATCTGTTCCTTGTCATGCCACGAGGCGAACCCCGTCGCTGATGCCTGGGTCCGCACTGCCATCCGGGCGTTTGCGATGCCCGGGTCGTAGTTGGTGGTGATCACTCCGGCGAAGTTGCACCGCGCCACGAGTTCATGGGCGCGCGTCCAGGTGCGCTGTGTCGCCGAGTCCTTGCGCGGCGCGAAGAGTGTGCGCAGCGCCTCCTGGTAGTCCCCGTCGCCCATCCGGTCGCGCACGATGTCCACCACTGCATCCGGGTTGCTCGTCGCCAGCGCACGGCAGGTGTGGGCCTCTTCCTCGGTGAGCTGATCAGCACCGTCGATCAGCTTGGTGATCACCTCAGCCCAGAGCGGGTAGAGCGGAGCCGACACCCCGGCGCCGAGAAAGGCCAACCCCTGACCCTCGTCGAGGATCTCCTGCAACAGCGTCCGACCAGCGCCGTTCACCTTCTCCAGTTCGGCGCGCTGGTCCTCGGCCAGCCCATCGAGGTAGTGCTGCGCCACAGACCGTGCCTCGTCCGACATCCCCTGCTCCCGCTGCACCTCACGCGTGGGTCCCCGACCCGTCCAGCACAGCGTGCCTGATGATGAACTTCCGCTACCAGCCGCCCTCAGCGGGACGGCTTGGTGCTGAGCTGAGAGTAGCGGCTGCGTAGGCGGCGCAGGGCCAGCCACCCGAGGCCGGCAACGATCAGGCCCAGCACGGTGTAGCCGACCGGCACGAGCCACGCCTCGATCACCGCGTAGTTCTCCCGGAGGTACCAGCCCAGGCCGATGAACAGCGCGTTCCAGATGCCGCTGCCGATCGCGGTGAGGAGCACGAACCGCGGGATCGGCATCCCGGCCACGCCGGCCGGCACCGACACGATGCTACGGATGATCGGCACCATCCGGCCGAGCAGCACGATCTTGCTGCCGTGGTCGCGGAACAGGCGCTCGCCGCGGTCGAGGTCTCCCTGGCTGACCATGATGAACCACTTGTGGTTCGCGAGCTGGCGCAACCGGTTATGACCGAGCCATCGACCCAGACCGTAGAGAACGAGCGCACCGGTCACCGACCCCGCTGTGGCTGCGGGCCACACCAGCCAGACGTTGAGCGCGCCGGCCTCAGCCCGGAAACCGGCGAGCGGCAGGATCACCTCGGAAGGGATCGGCGGGATCACGTTCTCCAGCAGGACCAGCAGGCCGACACCGGCCGCTCCGAGCCGGTCGACGATGGAGAACACCCAGGAGGCCATGGATCGTGGGTACCCGAACGGTCCGATGATCCACCGTGGAGGACCAGCGACAGGGGAGGAGCTGAGAGATGCGAAAGCTGGCTGGAATGCTCAGGTGACGGCTGGACTCTCCGATGGGTCACCCATGCACACACCTGTGCCGCCGATGCCGCAGTAGCCGTTGGGGTTTTTGGCATCGGAGAGGTACTGCTGGTGGTAGTCCTCGGCGTAGTAGAACTCGCGCAGGGGCGCGATCTCGGTGGTGATCTGACCGCGTCGGGCGGCGGTGAGGGCCTGCTGGTACATGGATCGGCTGGCCTGGACCTCGGCGGCCTGGTCGGCGTCGGTGGTGTAGATCGCGGAGCGGTACTGGGTGCCGCGGTCGTTGCCCTGGCGCATGCCCTGGGTCGGGTCGTGGCCCTCCCAGAAGACCCGCAGCAGCTCGGCGTAGGAGATCTGCGCTGGGTCGAACACCACCAGGACCACCTCGGTGTGCCCGGTCCGTCCGGAGCACACCTCCTGGTAACTGGGGTTGGGGGTATGGCCACCGGCGTAGCCCACTGCGGTGGAGTACACCCCGGGAGTCCGCCAGAAGATCCGCTCCGCGCCCCAGAAACAGCCCATGCCGAACATCGCGGTACGCAGGCCGTCCGGGAACGGGGGCACGATGCGATGGCCGTTCACGGTGTGGCGCTCCGCCACCGGCATCGGGGTGGATCGCCCGGGCAGCGCCTCCTCGGCGGTCACCAAGCGGGTTTTGTCGCGTCCGAACAGCGCCATGGCACCAGATTACGCCGACGCCGCCGGCACAGCAGAGTCCCGCTGGGTGCGCGCGGGCCGCTCCTGCGGCGGTGTGAGCCGGTGGCGGGCTTTGTGCGCGGGCTCGGAAGAGCGGCGGCGTGGCAGGTAGCGACGCAGCGACAGGATCGGCTCCTCGACGTAGCGCCAGGACAGCCAACCACACAGGTAGGCCGCGGGAAGCGCCGTCACGGTCAACGACAACTGGGTATCGGCGCCGGCCATGATCAGCAGTTGCTGGACCGGGAACCCCCACAGGTACAGGCCGTAACTGCCGAACACCCACGAGTCGTACCCCTCGAGCCGGGTCGGCCAGTGATACGCCAGCACGATCGCCCCGTAGCCGGCCACGAACGGCAGCGTCACCGGCCCGAGTGCAGTGGTGTGCACCGCGACCTGGAGGCCGACCAGTGACCACGCCAGCACCGGCGACAGCGGGATCCTGTCGCGGTAGGTGTGCAGCACCATGCCGATGCTGAACGCGACGAGGAACGACACCAGTGACCCGATCGGCACCTGCAGGAATGAGCCGCCATCCCCGGGGTTTCCGATGCTGGCCTCGAACCGGCGGTCCAGCCCCACCAGCGCCAGCATCAGCACGATCGTCAACCACGGCGCTCGGCGCAGCAGCCCGGCGAGGCCGAACCCCAGCACCAGCAGGTAACCGGTCAGCTCCATCGGCAGTGTCCAGATCGCGCCGTTGGCCGACCAGGGCCACGGATTGTGGTCGAACACCCCGGGCAGCCGATGCTGCAACGTGTACAGGCCCGCGTTGTGCACGATGTATCCCCAGGTGCTGCGGGCCGAGAAGTACTCCGCAGCCTGGAGAGTCGATACCAGTGGGCCGATCACCAGGGCGGTGACGAGCACCACGAGCAGCAGCGGGGGCCACAGTCTGAGCACCCGCTTGGCGCTGAAGCGAAACCACGACGGGTCCTGGCGCCAGCTGTCGCTGATCTGGTAACCGCTCATCACGAAGAACCCCATCAGGGCGATATAGCCGGGGGAGAGGTTCCACGAGGTGGGGAACAGCGTCACGCGCGAGGGATCCGTCAGCGGCGCCGAATGATCGACGATCACGATCAGCGCGCCGATCATCCGCAGCCACGCGAAACCGGTGTTCGGATGCGCCTTCGTGGGCTGCGGCACGGGCGGGAGACTAACACCGGCTATCGGGACCTCAGCCGAGGACGCAGGACGGCCGCTGTGCACAATGTGCCCCCGGACCCGATGACGCGAACCCGATGAGCCCCCTGGGGGTGGCAGAGTGAAGCCGAACGAGTCGCCTGTGGATGGTGCTCCCGAGGCGGCCAGCCCGTTCCCGCCGGCGTTTCGTTGGGAGACCGCCGCCCAGGACGCGCCGACGCAGACGATGGCGGCGATCGGGCGGGAGCGCGCTCAGGATGATCCGGCGCAGTCCCACGACCTGTTCCAGCCGGTCGACAACCCTCGCGACGAGCCGGTCGGCTGGCCCGCTGAGCAACCCATCTCGGAACAGCCCATCTCGGAACAGCCCATCTCGGAACAGCAGAGCGCCTGGTTGCGGCAGGGCCCCGAGGTGTTCCCGGTGTCCGCGACGCAGCCCCGATCCAAGCAGCTCATCGGGATCGTGGTGCTGGCCTTCGTCGTGCTGGGGCTGGTGGGCGCCATGGTGGCGTACCTGCTGACCGCCGGACCGGGCCGCAGCGGCGAGGAGCAGATCGCCGCTGCTCAGCCGACCGAGCCCGGTCGCGAACTGCCGCTCCCACCGGCCCCGCTCCCACCGCCGGTGGACACGACGCAGGCTCTGATCGACCCACCTGGCCAGACCCGGGGCGGCGGTGGGCGCTTCGATCTGCCCCAGCTGCTGGCCGAGAGCCCCCGGCGGCTGCGGCCCTCCACCGTCACCGTCCTGCAGGTCGGCGGGATGAGCGACGGGGTGCTCAAGACCACCACCACGGGCGGCACCACGATCGGGATGTTCGCGCTCACCCTGCCCGACCAGCAAGCCGCGACGACGGTGGCTCAGACGATCACCACCGAGCAGCTCGCCGGTGGGCTCAAGGCGGACACCAACCGCGCGCTGCAGGGCATGACGGTGATGGGTAGCCTCCCCGGCTCGCAGACCACGGTCTACCGGGCGGTCTACGTCCTCTACAACCGGACGATCTACGTCGAGGTGTTCGGATCGAACCGCGACGCGGTGCTGAGCACCTTCGACGCCCTGATCCGCCAGCAGGTGACCCACGCCCCACCCACGGTCCGGGTCAGTCGCTAGCCTCGGTGGGGCCGAGCTTGGCGGCGGTGTCCAGGATGTCGGCAAGGGCGGCCCTGGCCACGCCGGGTCCGAACCGCTCGGTGATCGCGCCCGAGCCGGCTTCGGACAGGGTGCACCACAGTGCGTCGTCGTCGAGCAGCGTCACCACCGCCTCGGCGAACCCGGCAGCGTCTGCGGCTACCAGCACGTCCTGCCCGGCCACCAGCCCCATGCCCTCGACGGCGACCGGTGTGCCCACTGTGGGCAGCCCGGCGGCTACGCTCTCGCCCACCTTGCCCTTCACCCCGGCCCCGAACCGCAGCGGCGCCACCGAGACCCGGCACCGCTGGTGCAGTGGCGCCAGGTCCGCCACCCAACCGTGCACCTCGACTCTCCCGCCGGCCAGCTCCAGGACGTCGGGCGAGGGGTTGCTGCCCACCACGTGCAGGACGGTGCCCGGGTGGCGGCGGTGCACCAGCGGCAGCACCTCGTGGGCCATCCAGCGCACCGCGTCCCGATTGGGCAGGTGGTCGAAGCTGCCGACGAACAGCAGCCCGGCGCGCCCCTCCGGTCCTGGCACGTCACCGGCGGCGTGGTGCACGTTGGACAGCACCCGCACGTCAGCCTCCGGCACCAGGCTGCGCAGCAGGCGCTGCTCGTACTCGGAGACCACGAGAGTCAGGTCACTGGCACGCACCAACCCCAGCTCCAGCTCTCGCGACGCGACCGCCTTGCCTGCCAGCGCGCCCGCGACCGTTGAGTCTCCGGTGGACGCGGCCAGCTCGGCTTGCCGTTGCAGGCGCAGGAAGTGCAGGTCGACGGTGTCGTAGCCGACCAGGCACTGCGGCGCGTGCGTCCGCAACTCCTCCAGCAGCCGCCAGGCCACCTGCGGGCGGGACAGCACCGCCAGCCGCAGCGCGGCCCCCGCCTCACGCAGGAAACGCTGCTGCCCGGCCGCATCGGGTACCACCGTGATCCCGCGGTGCTGCAGGTCGCCGGTGTAGGGCTGCAAGGCAGCACCGTTGCCCGGGAAGAACACCACCCGCTGGCCCAGCTCGAGCAACTCCAGCAGCAGCCGGTGCATCCGCATCGATCCGGAGTCACGGTCCGGGGTGGGGACCTGGTGATCGGCGAGTAGCACCAGACCACCGTGATGCCCGGCTGGCCCGCGCTGGCGGGCCAGCCACACGTTGAGCTCGCTGGCGGCGGGCAGTTGCTCGGCCAGCGCCGCGGCCCACTTGTCCCGGAACTGCGCGCGGTTGATCTCCTGACAGCCCTTGACGCCGCTGCGGACGTCGGTGCCGTGCGAGACGCCCTCGTGGTGCACCACCACCGCCCGCGGCTCGACGATCGTCCGGTAGCCGGCGGCCCGGATGGCGAAGGCCAGGTCGGTGTCCTCGTAGTAGGCCGGCGCGTACCGCTGATCGAACCCGCCGAGGCGCTCGAACACCTCGCGGCGCACCAGGATCGCCGCGCCGGAGCAGTAGTCGACCTCGCGCCGTACCTGGAACTCCGCGGCGTCGGGGTCCTGGTCGCGGCCGTAGTTCCAGCCCGAGCCGTCGGCCCAGATGATGCCGCCGCTTTCCTGCAACCGCCCGTCCGGGTACACCAGCATCGCGCCGACCAGCCCGATCCGGTCATCGGAGTCGGCGGCGCCGACCAGGGCGTCCAGCGCGCCGCGTCGCACCTCGGTGTCGTTGTTCAGCAGCAGCAGGTAGCTCCCGCGGGCCTGGCTCGCACCGAGGTTGCACGCGCCGACGAACCCCACGTTGCGCTCGCTGCTGATCAGCCGCACGCCGGGGCTGGCCGTGACCAGCTCGGCGGTGCGATCCGGCGAGGCGTCGTCGACGACCAGCACCTCGAACGGCACCGCGGGCCGGTGCGCCTGGATGCTGGCCAGGCAGGCCCGGGTGTAGGCCCACTTGCCGTGCACCGGCACGACGATGCTGAGCAGCGGCGACTCACTGGTGCGCAGCGCCACCGGACCGGGTGACGGTGGCGCTGCCGGCTCCGCCGACCCGCGGCCCAGCGCGCGCTCGTAGAGATCACGCCGTAACGTCCCGCGCGGTGCGACCCGCTCGACCCCGCCCCGGTAGCGGGTGATCAGTCGGCTCGCGGTGGCCGACTGCTCGGCCCGCAACTCCGCCACCTCCCGTTCCAGCTCGCTCACCTGCCGCTCGGCGATTGCCGCGATCTCCTGTTGCCAGCAGGCCAGCGACTCCGCCCGGCCGGCCTGGCGCTGGGCGGCGGCCAGCTCGCCGCGCAGCCACTGCACCTCGTCCTCGCGCCGGCGCAGCTGATCCCGTGCGGCGGCGGCCTGCTGCTGGTGCTCGATCAGCTCGGCACTGAGCCGTGCTGCCCGGTCCCGCTGCCCGTCCAGCGCGCGGTGCGCGTCGCGGACCAGGGTCAGGTCGGGATCCACCAACGCGTCGAGCTGGGGCAGCTGGGGCAGTTCGGTATCCGAGGCGATGCCGATCAGGTAGGTGTGCACCAGCTCCGGCATCACTTCCCAGCCGCCCGCCGGCGAGCGCCGCAGGGACTGCGCGACCCCCGGACCGGGCACCTCAGGGTTGGTGATGAGCGATCCGACGGCGACGTTCTGGCGCAGGATGGCGACGTGTCCGAACGCCGCGCCCAGCAGCGCCTGGAACTGCGGTTCGGTGAGCTCCCGGACGTGGAAGGGGTTGTCGTTGCCATGCTGGTGGCTGTAGACGGTGACGTCGGGGGTGCTGGTCAGGAACAGCCCGCCGGGTTTGAGCAGCCGGCGCACCACCGCGATGAGGATGTCCTGCTCCTCGACGTGCTCCAGCGCCTCGAAGCAGGTGATCACGTCGAACGGTTCCGTTCCAGCGAGCAGCTCCGGATCGATCATCGACCCGACCGTGAAGTGCAGGTTGTCCCGCTGGTAGTGGGCGGCGGCGTGCGCCACGGTCCGCGGGTCGAGGTCGACGCCGAGGACCTCGGCGGCGCCCGCTCCGAGCAGCGCGGGCCCGAAGCCCTCCCCGCAGGCCAGATCCAGCACCCGCGCACCGGCGGTGAACCGGGCCGCCAGGGCGTACCGGTGGTAGTGCTCGTAGATCACCTGCAGGTCGTCGGTCCACGGCACGCAACGCTCACCGGTCCACTCGATGCGACGGTCGGTGTGGTCCATACGGCGTTCTCCCCAGGTCCGGCGGGTCGGCCGGTGCAGGTTACCGGCGTCGTCACGGTCACGGTCCAGCAGTGACAGTCCAGCAGTGACGGCGCAGCGGTTACGGTGCACGCCATGTCGGTGACCGACCGCGGCCGGACCCACGAAGCGTGGCTGCCCCCGGAGCACCCCATGCACCGCCCACGGCATGGCCGGCGCCAGCTCACCGCCCTGATCTGCGCGGGCCTGTTCTTCCTCAGCCCGACCCTCATCCACAGCGTGGGGATCCACCCTGCCCGGTTCGAGAACCGGCCGCTGGCCGGTTTCGGTGACCCGCGGCAGGGCTGGGCGTGGCTCGGGGGATTGCCCGCCTGGGCGGCGGACCACCTGCCTTTCCGGGACAGCGCGGTCCACGCGGCTGACGCCGTGAGCAGGGGTGTTTTCGACGAGCCGGCCGCGCTGTCCGGGCCCGCTGCCGGTTCCGCCCTCGCGCCGACCCCGCGCCCGCCGCTCGCCCCGTTCCCCTCGGTGATCGAGGGCCGTGATGGCTGGCTCTACCTCGGTGCCGATGTCAGCGGCGCGTGCGTGCCGTCGCGCTCGCTGAGCGACACGGTAGCGGCGTTGCGCCGGCTGCGCGCCGTCGTGGAGGCATCCGGCCGGCAGTTCGTTCTGGTGGTTCCCCCGGACAAGACGACCATGGTGCCCGAGCACCTACCGGCCGACTACCTGGGCAAGGACTGCGCATCGCGAGCCAGGAGCGAGTTCTGGTCTCGGGTGGTCGCCGAGGCCGGCGCGATCGACCTGCGGCCGGCGTTGGTCGACATCGCCCGGCGCAAGGGTTCCCCGGCCTACGCTCCGGCGGACACCCACTGGAGCCAGGAAGGCGGCCTGGCGATGACCTACTCGCTGGCCGACCGGGTGGTGCCAGGGATCACCCGGACCTGGCAGGGAGCTCCGAATGGCTTCATCCCGTGGCCTGACGACATCCCCCCGCTGATCGGCCGGAGCAGTGTGCGTCAGCTCGCGACGTACTCGCTGGCACCAGCGGGCCGGCTGGACCGCACCCGCTCGATCGTCAGTGACTTCCGGGTTCCGCTGCGGTTGTCCTCGCAGCCCACCCCGGGCACCGTCACGGTGCCGGTTCGCATGATCGCCGATTCGTTCACCCAGTTCGCCAGCCGCTATCTGGCCGCCGCCTTCACCGATCTCACCGTCGTGCATCCCGAGACCGCCGCCGCCGCGCCCCGATCGACCGGGGATCTGCTCGCCGGCGGCGAAGTCATCGTCCTGGAGCTGGCCGAGCGCAACCTCCTCAGCGGCACCTCCCCGATCCTGAACCCCTCGTTCCTCACCGCGCTCGCCCCCCACCTCGCCCCCTGACCCTTGCAAACGCTAACGGGGCGGAAGTCGGCGGCGTCCGGCTAGGCCGAGGTCGGAGCGGTGGTACCAGGCGAGATCGGTCTCGCCTTCCAGCCAGCACAGGCGTACCGACTCCCCGTCCAGCTCAGCGGGAAAATCGATGAGGACGGGTGCGAGGCCCTTGAGCTCGATGCCTTGGGCGGAGAACCATTCGGTCATGTGGTCCAGGCGGGCTTGCAGGGCCTTCATCTCAGCCAGACCGCCCAGCGGCGACGAGCCGAAGCGCTGTAGGTCCACGGACAGCTCGGTGAGATCTGCCCGTGTCTCGATCAGCGCATCGACTCGTGTGCGTACCTCGGGCATCAGATCACGGGCCTCATGCACGCGGAATAGTCGGCGATCTGCCACGCTGGTTACGGTAGTCGGGCGCGGCGTGTCTGGCTTCAGCTGTTGGTCGGGGGCCGTTCCACCAGCTGGCTGAGGTAGAGCTGTTCGCCTAGTTTGTCGATCAATTCGAGGTTGGTCTCCAGGTAGTCGATGTGACCTTCCTCGTCGGCGAGGATGTCCTCGAAGATGTTGGCGGTGGTGGCATCGCCCTTCTTCCGGCACATCCTGATACCGGGCCGCAGCCGCGCGACGACCTCCATCTCGATGGCCAGATCCGCCTCCAACTGCTCCTTCACGGTCTGCCCGATGCGCAGCGGGAGCAGCTTCTGGTAGTTCGGCAGGCCCTCGAGGAACAGGATGCGGTCGGTGATCCGCTCGGCATGCTTCATCTCATCGATGGACTCGTGGCGGGTGTGCTCCGCGAGCTTGGTGAATCCCCAGTTGGCCTGCATCTTGGAGTGCAGGAAGTACTGATTGATGGCGGTCAGCTCACTGGTGAGTTGCTCGTTGAGCAGTTCGAGGATCTCATCATCGCCACGCATGCCGCGACACCCCCTTGCGGATCGTTTCCCTGGACGATCACGACCGTACCTGTCCGCAGGGGGGTTGTCACCGAAGGTGAGCCTGGCCTGACCAGCAAAAATAAAGATCAACTGAGGATAAAGCTCGCGAATCAGGCGCTGTGCTGCAGTGTGTTGTTCATCTCGTCGGTGTGGGCGCCGAGCAGGGCGACGATCTTGCTGACGCAGGTCCCGCATCCGGTACCCGCCTCGCTGCGGATGACCACGTCCTTGACGGTTCGCGCCCCCTCGGCGATATGCCCGCGCACCACGGCCTCGGTCACTGCCCGGCAGATGCAGACGTACATGGCATCGTTGCCCTCGCTCAGACGGTTAGGGAAGGCTAAGCACAACAGATCATCAGTCGCTCGTCTAGCCCCTGTGCTCCAAGCTCTTCAGCGGTCTCAGTGCGGCTGAGGTCGATTTGCGGCGATTGCGGGTGCGCACCGGGTCCGATGGATCAGCCTGAGCCGGGTTGTGGGCGAGGTGTTCAGGTCGCATCGAGCGGGAGTGGAACCGTACGCCAGCTGTCGCTGCCAGCATCGTCATGTCAAGGCTCTGATCGGACGGGGAGATCACGATGGAAAAGAGTCCCAGTGATTCGGAAAGAGAGTTCCCAGTGACAAAGCCAGTCGCGACCGAGCAGGCGGCCGCGCAGCAGGCGGGTCGTCCCAGCCCGGTGCCGTTGTTGCAGCTCACTGTCGGCTTCTTCAGTTCCAAGGCGTTGCAGAGCGCGGTGGAGTTGGACGTGTTCACCGCACTGGCACAGCATCCCTCGACGGAGGAGGAGTTGCGGGACCGTATCGGCCTGCATCCCCGAGCCTCCCGGGACTTCCTGGACGCGCTCGTCGCCCTGAACCTGTTGGAACGGGAGGAGGGCAGGTATCGACCGACCCCGGCCACCGGGCTGTTCCTCAACCGCGAATCGCCCGCATACGTCGGTGGTCTCGCCGAGTTCGCGGCGCACACCCTGTACCAGAAGTGGGGCAACCTCACCGAGGCGCTGCGCACGGGTAAACCCCAGGGCACCGCGGGCAGCGACCTCCTGGAGACGATGTACGCCGATCCCGACGTGGGACGGAAGTTCATGGCCGCCATGGATGTGGTGAGCGACCGGGTCGGCGCGGCGCTGGCCGATGTGCTGGACTGGAGTGCGGCCCACTCGTTCGTCGACGTCGGCGGCGCGCGGGGCAACCTCGCGGCGGTGCTGGTGCGGATGCATCCGCACCTGACCGGCATTTGTTTCGACCTGCCGCCGGTGCGGAGCCTGTTCGACGAGCACATCGCCGCATTGGGCCTGACCGAATCGGTCAGCTTCCACGGCGGCGACTTCGAACAGGACCCGCTGCCCTCGGCCGATGTCCTCATCTTCGGCCACGTGCTGCACGGCGCCAGTGACGAGGACCGCCGGATGCTGCTCGGCAAGGCGTACCGGGCACTGCCGGCCGGCGGTCGGGTGGCCATCTACGACCGCATGATTGACGACGATCGCCGAGGTGCGCCGTTGAGCCTGCTCGGCAGCCTCAACATGCTGCTGACTACAGCCGGTGGCTCCGAGTACACCCCGTCGGAGTGCCGAGCGCTGCTGGAGGAAGTCGGGTTCGCCGACTTCGCCGCCCAGCCCATCGCCGGTACGGAGACGCTGGTGACCGCCAGCAAGCCCAACTGACCCCGCACACCCGGTCCAGCACGTTGGCGCGGGTCGGGAGGTTGCCGCGTGGCCTCAGGACGGCACGCGGCACACCACCAGGGTGTCCTCCCAGGCGCCGAGCGGCTGGTCGGTCACGGAGGAGACGCCCGCCGCACTCGCGTATTCGTAGACCTCGCTGACGGGGTATTCCGAGCCGCCGTCTGTGACCAGCAGCATGGTGAGGCTGATCAGCAGGTTCCTGAAGTGACCGGGCTTGTCGTCGAGCATGGGGTCATACACCAGCAGCGTGCCACCAGGGTTGACCGCCTCCCGTGCCTTGCGGAACAGGAACGCCCGCTGCTCGCGATTCCAGTCGTGCAGCACATGGCCGAGGATCACCAGGTCCGCCTTGGGCAGCGGGTCGCGGAAGAAATCCCCCCCGTGGAATCGGACGGCGCCGGTCAGGCCCATGTCCGCGATGTGCTCGGAGAAAAGCGGCTCCATCTGCGGCAGGTCGAACACGTGGCCCGTCAGCCCGGGATGGGCCTTGACGATCTGGCCCACTATGTTCCCGCGGCAGCCGCCGACATCGAGCACCGAGGCGTGGCCGGACCAGTCGACCGCCTTGATCAGCTCAGGGCCGATGAACTGGTTGATCGCGTCCATCATGGCGACGAAGTGCCCGAGCTGCCGCGGGTCGTTGATCATATCCAAGAAGTTGTCCCCATGCTGGGGTTTCCCGGTGCGCAGCGCGGTTGTCAGTTTCCCCCAGGCCGGATAGATGTTCTGGTTGGCCCCCCAGAGGAAAGCGCCGAGGTAGCCCTGCTGCCCGCGCACGAGATATCGATCGGCGCCGGTCGTGTTGCGGAAGCGGTCGCCATCTTTTTCCAGGAGTCCGAGGGCGACCAGTATGTGCAGGAGGTCAGACAGGCCCCGGCCGTGCAGCGCCAGGCGCTGCCGGATCTCCTCCTCGGTGGCCGGACTCGAATGCAGGGTGCTGAACAGGTCGAGGTCGACCGCCGTCAGCAGAGCCTTGGCTTCGCAGAAGGCGACACCCAGCCGGATGATGGCATCTGGTGTGCTGACATCGGGAACCGTGCTCGTCATGGCCGTCATGCTGCTGCACCCAGGTGGAGCGCGGCTCGCGTCGGGCTGGACTGCTGGGCGCGCCACGGTTTGTGCGCGAGGTGTTCAGCTGAGATCAAGAATCAAGCCAGCTACCAGCAGGATGGCCGACTGTCTATAGATCGTGTGCGAGACAGCGCGGAGAAAGGAGGAGACATGACGGACAGTCCCCTCATTCATCCAGACAATGTTGACGTCGTGGTCATCGGGGCGGGTCCCGCTGGCACGACCGCGGCGAGCCGACTCGCGCAGGCCGGACGATCGGTGCTGCTGCTGGAAAGCCGTTCCTTTCCCCGGTTCCATGTCGGCGAATCCTTGCTGCCCCATACCATACCCGTTCTCAGGAAACTCGGCGTGTATGACCGCATCGCGGCGCAGGGCTATGTGACGAAGCGCGGTGCCGAGTTCATCGCTGCCTCAGGCGACTACCGGCGTATCCCATTCAGTAATTCCACTTTCCAGGTCGAGCGTGCGCATTTCGACAACACCCTTGCCCAGTTCGCGCGCGAATCCGGGGCGGCAATGCTGGAGCAGGCACCGGCACACGAACTCGTGCGGGAGGGGGAGCGCGTGGCCGGCGTGCAGTACCAGCACGGCGGTGTCACGCGCACGGTGCGAGCGCGTTATGTAGTGGACGCGGCCGGCCGGGCGAGCAGGGCGGCGAAGAGCTTCGGCGTGCGCAAGGCCAACGAGCGCCTGCGTAAGGTCGCCGTCTTCCACCACCTGAAGGGCCTGAGCGAGGAGCACAACCCGGGCTACGAGGGCGATATCCAGGTCGGCGCGCACGAGGATGGCTGGCTCTGGGCGATCCCGATCTGGCCTGACACCATCAGCGTGGGCGCGGTCACCCAGCAATCGGTCCTGCGCGCCAGCGAGCCCAGGCGTATCCTCACAGATCACCAGGCCCGCGTTGAGCGCATCAGCCAGCGGATCCAGGGTACCGAGCAGATCGGTGACATCCACGTCGAGAGCGACTACTGCTACTACTACTACTACTCCGACACCGTCGCCGGCGAGGGCTGGTTCATGGCCGGCGATGCGGGCTGCTTTTTCGACCCGATCTTCTCCGGCGGTGTGCATCTGGCGGTGAGCACCGGATTCGCCGCGGCCCAGACGATCGACGCGATCCTCACCGATCCCCGGCGCACGCAGGAACTCCAGGACTGGTACCAGAACTTCTACAAGACCGGTTACGACGCCAACGGCCGGATCGTCTACGGCTACTACGAATCAGCCCACAACATCGCGCAGCTCATGCTGTCGGCCGGCCTCGGCGATATCACCGACCCGCGCAACCGCCATCTCGTCGAGGATGTCGTCCAGGTCATCGCCGGTGACTTCTGGGCCCCGGACAACGAATTCATCAGGCTGCTGCGGTGCAAGTCCGAGTGGGACACCTTCGCGCCGTTCGACATCGTCAGCCATTCCCAGCTCCAGCCGGTATCGCCCTGACCCTCGGGCAGAGCTGTCCGGGGAGATCACGATCGATGGAGAAGGGCATGGAACGTCGCGCGGTCATCACCGGTGTGGGGGTCGTCGCTCCCGGAGGGTTGGGCCGGGATGCGTTCTGGGAGCTGCTGGTGGCTGGCCGGACCGCCACCCGGACCATCACGCTGTTCGACGCCTCCCGGTTCCGGTCCCGGATGGCCGCCGAGGTCGATTTCGACCCGTTTGCAGCTGGGCTTTCCGCTCGGGAGGTTCGGCGGATGGACCGGGCGGCGCAGTTCGCTGTGGTGTCCGCCCGAGAAGCCGTGCGGGACAGTGGTGTCGACCTCGAGGCGGTTGACCCGGGCCGGATCGGGGTGAGCATCGGCAGCGCCGTGGGATGCACGATAGGGCTGGAGCAGGAATACCAGGTGCTCTCCGACGGGGGCCGGCACTGGTTGGTCGACCACACCTACGGTGTTCCCCAGCTTTACGGCTACCTGGTACCTAGCACCCTGGCGGTCGAAGTCGCCTGGGAGGTGGCAGCGGAGGGACCGGTCGCCCTGATCTCCACCGGGTGCACCTCCGGCCTGGACGCCATCGGGCACGGCGTGCAGCTGGTCGAGGAGGGCTCCGCCGACATCGTTCTCGCCGGCGCCACGGACGCGCCGTTGTCACCGATCACGTCGGCCTGCTTCGACGCCATCAGGGCGACGTCGCCCAACAACGACGACCCGGCGCACGCTTCCCGGCCATTCGATGCGGAACGGGACGGTTTCGTGCTCGGCGAGGGTGCGGCCGTCATGGTGCTGGAGGAAGAGCAGGCAGCGCGCCGGCGGGGGGCCCGGATCTACGGGCGCGTGGCGGGCTATGCCAGCCGCAGCAACGCCTTCCACATGACTGGCCTCAAACCCGACGGGCGGGAGATGGCGGAGGCGATCCGCGTCGCGCTGGATCGCGCGAAGCTGGACCCGCGGGACGTGGACTATGTCAATGCGCACGGCTCAGGAACCAGGCAGAACGACAGGCACGAGACCGCGGCGTTCAAGCGCAGTCTGGGCGATCACGCGTATAGGATCCCGGTGAGCGGGGTCAAGTCCATGATCGGGCATTCGCTGGGCGCGATCGGCTCGATCGAGATCGCTGCCTGTGCGCTGGC
Organism: Pseudonocardiaceae bacterium; assembly: GCA_050699515.1. GTDB lineage: Bacteria > Actinomycetota > Actinomycetes > Mycobacteriales > Pseudonocardiaceae. The sequence continues at coordinate 51,450 of JBOHFF010000070.1, read as the reverse complement.
GATGGAGCACCAGGTGGTCCCGCCCACCGCGAACCTGTACCACCCGGATCCCGAGTGCGATCTCGACTACGTGCCAAGGCAGGCCAGGGCGCACACCATGAACGTCGTACTCAGCGTCGGTAGCGGTTTCGGCGGGTTTCAGAGCGCCGTGGTGCTCGATCGCATCCCCTAGGTGTCCAGGTCGACCTCGTCGATGCGCACAGCGATCTCCGTCAACCAGTCGCCGCGATGGCCGAGCTCGGCGTGCAGGTAGCTGCGTGCGTGGATTCTGGCGAGTTCGTGAAAGGCGAACGATAGTCCCTTGATGTCGCCTTCATCGTGAACCTGCAGGAAGTGATGCTCGACAAGCCGCGCCAACACGGTGTCCACCGTGTCGACATTCCGGTTGAGCAGGCGCGCCGCACACGCGATGGTGAACTTCTGGGTGCCGAACAGGCTCAGCTTCCGTAGCGCGTCGCGGCTCACGTCGTCGAGCAGGAAGTAGCTGGAGTCGAATCCCCTCCGCAGATCGAAGCCTGCTGGACACAGCTCGTCCAGCCGGGTCCGCCAGCAAGCCAGCCGGGAGGCTACTGTGTTGAGGGACCAGCCGCGGGCCGCCACCAGCCGCGCCGCTGCGGCCCGGATGGCCAGCGGCAAGCACCCGCACTGCCGGACGATCGTCTCGGCGCCGTGGCTATCCCTCGCTACTCGTCCGGGTCCGACGATCTTCGCGAGCAGCGTCACACTGTCTGCTACCGGCAGTACGTCTAGCCGCATGACGTGCGCTCCGGGCAGGTCGTGCAATCCGGTGCGCTGGCAGAGGAGCACCGCGGAGCGTGGGCTGCTCGGCAGCAGCGGTTGCACCTGATCGGTCGATGCCGCGTCATCCAGCATGACCAGTATCCGGCGATCGGCGCTCCAAGTGCGGAACAGGTTGTTACGCTCGACCAGCGTTGCGGGGATATGCCCGTCGGAGATACCGATGGCGCGCAACATTCGGTAGAGGATCGTGGACGGGTGGCCGTGCTCGTCCGTGCTCCCCTTGAGGTCCACGAAGAACTGCCCGTCCGGGAAGTGCTTTCGTATCCGGTGTGCCGCGTGCACGGCGAACGCTGTCTTGCCCACACCCGGCATACCGGTGATCGAGACTATGCCGGGACCGCTGGCCGGGCGGACCAGCCACTCGATGGCCTGGTCCAGTTCGCGCGCTCGCCCGGTGAAGTCGGCGACATCGGGCGGCAGGTGCGCCGGAGGCGCAACCGGGCCGCATTCCACGGAGATCGGTGCGTGGCTGCGTGAGAGGTCAAGCGAAGGATCCGAGGACAGCAGTGCCTGGTGCAGTTCTCGGACGGCGGAGGATGGGTCGACCCCGAGCTCCTCGAGCAGCACCTCCCGCAGGTGCCGGTAGGCATGCAGGGCCTCGGAGCGCCGGTCGCACCTGTGCAGCGCCACCATGAGCTTCGCGTGGAACTCCTCATGGAGAGGGTTCGCCCAGATAAGCGTCCTGAGCTCGCTGATGACTTCGCGGTGGCGGCCGAGTTGCAGATCGGCGTCGAGCCGCAGTTCAAGCGCCCGGAGTCGCTTCTCCTCCAGCGCGATGATGTAGGCCGAGAGCAGACGCCCTGCGTTCACATCCGCGAGCGCGGACCCGCGCCACAGCGACAGTGCCTCGGACAGTGTCTCGGTGCCGCCTTCGAGGTCGTTCCTGCCGAGCATTGCTATGCCCTTGTCCGTTAGCTGCTCGAACTGGCACAGGTCGAGCGTCTCGGGAGCAATGATGATCTCGTAGCCGTACTGCCTGGTAACGAGCATGTTGCCGGTGCCGGTGTGACTGTGTTTCGCCAGGAGCTTGCGCAGCTTGTAAACGTAGGTCTGCAGCGTCGAATGTGCGCTGGTCGGAGGTTTGTCGCCCCAGAGCTCGTCGATGAAATCCCGGGTAGGTATCAGCTGGTTGTGACGCAGCAGCAGGAGTGAAAGGACCTCGCGCACCTTGGGCGCTGACGGCGTGAATTGCTCTGTGTCGTTCGCGATCGCCAACGCTCCGAGCACGAAGAATTTCATACTCCCCCACCCCTCAAGCAAATCGCAGACCTGCGAGAATTCTACCAGCGACCCTCGATCTTTGATTGGGACATACGTCCCCGACAGGACGCTCAAGGGGGGAACACTTCACCTGGGGTTGGGGGTCATCAAGTTTGCGAGTTCGCTTGCAAGTGCACCGGTAAGTGCGCATCGACATTCTGGAGTCCCGTCGAGAACCACTCGAACTACGCTCGAGCATCGTTGGGGTTCTGTCGTGTGAAGATCGGCGTGGGAGAAGGGACTGAAGTATCTTATCGCCTTCAATGGGATAGTTGGGAAGGATTCAGATCGCAGAGAGCCCACCGCCGATCTGCGCGGCCGGTCAAGCCGTACTCGAACATTCTTCCAGGTGGCCACGCGACTGTAGACGGAGTCGGGTTTAAGTGCCGCGTTCGGGGGAGGGCCTTCACATGACCACTTCGGTCGCTGTCAGCGACGCTGTGGTAACTGGGCTCGGCATCGTGGCACCGACGGGAATCGGAATCGAAGAGCACTGGCAGGCGGTACTCGACGGTAAGTCCGGAATCGACCGTATCACCCGTTTCGACCCGACGTCCTACCCCGTGCGGCTCGCCGGCGAGGTGTCGGACTTCGACGCCACCCAGTGCGTGCCCAGCCGGCTCATCCCGCAGACCGATCACTGGACCCATATGGCGCTCGTCGCGGCCGAGGCCGCATTGGGTGACGCCGGGGTCGATCCTGCTGTCCTGCCTGAATACGAGATGGCTGTCGTGACGGCCAGCTCATCCGGAGGTAACGCGTTCGGCCAGCGCGAACTGCAGCAGCTCTACCAGAACGGTCCCTCCTGGGTCGGCGCGTACCAGTCGATCGCCTGGTTCTACGCCGCGACCACGGGGCAGATCTCCATCCGGCACGGCATGCGGGGACCGTGTGGCGTGATCTGCTGCGAGCAGGCGGGCGGACTGGACGCCATGGGACAGGCGCGGCGCATGATCCGCGGCGACTGCCGGCTCGTGGTCACCGGCGGGACCGAGGCCCCACTGTGCCCGTACGGTCTGGTCACCCAGCTCTGTAACGCCAAGATGTCCACAGTGGACGACCCGGGTCGTGCGTATGTCCCGTTCGACGTGAACGCTTCCGGTTATCTGCCCGGCGAGGGCGGCGCCATCCTGATCGTCGAGGCTGGGAGCACTACCGGGAGCACTAGGGAAGCGTACGGCGCGGTGCTCGGTTATGCTGCGGGGTTCGATCCGCCGCCCGGCTCCCCGCGACCGCCGGCACTGCGCCGGGTCATCGAGCGGGCCATTGCCGACGCCGGTCTGCGGTCATCCGACGTGGATGTCGTGTTCGCCGACGCAGCGGGCTCGCCCGCCGACGATCTCGCCGAGGCGCGGGCGATCACCGAGATCTTCGGCCCTCGTGGTGTGCCGGTCACCGCGCCGAAGACGTTGACCGGCCGGCTGTACAGCGGTGGCGCTGCACTCGATGTCGCCACCGCGTTACTGGCTATCCGGGACGGAGTCGTGCCACACACCGTGGGTCCCAGCAGGTTGGCGTCGGGCTGCGACATCGATCTCGTGCTCGAGCAGCCGCGCGAGCGCCTGCTGCGCACCGCGCTGGTCGTGTCCCGGGGGCACGGTGGATTCACTGCCGCGCTCGTGCTGGGGCGCCCGGAGAGCTACCCGATGCAATGGCGGAAGGGGAGATGACATTGTCCAGTCACACCGACAACGCGATCACGATCGACGCGCCGATGGAGCTGGTCTGGGAGATGACCAACGACATCGAGTCCTGGCCGCGGCTGTTCAGCGAATACGCCGTGGCGCAGGTGCTCGAGCGACGTGGCGACACCGTGCGGTTCCGGCTTGCGCTGCACCCGGATGACAACGGCACGGTGTGGAGCTGGGTTTCCGAACGCACGGCTGACCCGGTGTCGCGCACCGTCCGCTCGCAGCGCGTGGAGACGGGGGTTTTCAAGTACATGTTCCTGTTCTGGGAATACGTCCAGCGCGACGACGGGGTACTGCTGCGTTTCGTTCAGGACTTCGAGATGAAGCCCGGGGCACCGCTGGATGACGCCGGCATGACGGAGCGGCTCAACACCAACACCGCGATCCAGCTCAAGCTGATCAAGGAAACGGTGGAGGCAGCGGCCAGGACCACGAGCAGGGCCTGACGTCGACAGTCCGAAGTGTGGAGGAACAATGGATCTCGACCTGAAAGGGCGCAAGGCGCTGGTGACCGGGGGAAGCCGTGGCGTCGGCCGGGCCGTCGTTCTGGCGCTGGCAGAGGCGGGCGTCGATGTCATCACGTGTCACCACCACGGTGGTGAGCCGGTCGCGTCGCTGGAGCGGGAACTGACCGAGCTCGGCGGCCAGCACCGCGTCGTGCACGCTGATCTGACTGTTCCCGAGCAGGTGAAGGACCTGCTCGCGGTGTGCCGGGACGTCTACGGCCGCTTGGATCTCGTGGTGAACAACGCGGGAGCGATCAGTCATGTGCCCTACGGCGAGCTGCCGCTGGAGGAATGGCACCGGGTGATGAACACCAATCTCACCGCCGCCGCTCTCGTCATCCAGCACTCTCTTCCTCTCCTGGGCGCGGGCTCTTCGGTGATCAGCATCGGCTCCAAGTCCTCGGAGGTAGGCATTCCGCTGCGAGCCCACTACACGGCCAGCAAGGCCGCGCTGCGCGGTCTGTCCCGGTCGTTGGCCAAGGAGTTCGGTAGTCGCGGTATCCGGTTCAACGTGCTGGCCCTCGGCGTCATCGAGACCGAGGAACTACGCAGCCGGCCCCCCGAACAGAGGGAGAAGATGGTGGCGATGTACAGCGCCAAGACCGCGCTGGGCCGGCTGGGGACACCGGAAGAGGTCGCAGGCGCCGTGCTGTGGCTGGCAAGCGATCTGTCCCGGTATGTCACCGGCGCCACCATCCACGTCGATGGAGGGATTTCCTGATGTCCCCGCAGGGCGTGTTCCGGGTGACGCTGCGCATGCAGATCAAACCCGGTATGGAAGCCGACTTCGAACGAGTGTGGCGGGAGGTCGGTGACTCGGTGACCTCGCATCCGGCCAACCTCGGTCAGTGGTTGTTCCGCAGCGTCGAGGAATCCGGCTGCTATTACATCTTCAGCGACTGGGTGAACGAGTCGAGGTTCCGCGAGTTCGAGCAGAGCCAGCGCCATCTGATGCACCGGCAGAAGCTGCACCCGTTCCGCTCCGGCGGCTCGATGGCAATCATGCAGGCGGTCGCCTACCTGCCCGGTTTGGCCACCACGGCGACGCATCAGGACTGGGAGAGCGCCTGATGTCCGGCCAGATCCGGGTGCTGGTCTATCAGGTTGCGGAGGATCCCGCAGCCGTGCACCACGCGTATCACAAGGTGAGCAGGCGGATGCGCAGCGTTCCGGGGCTGATCGGCAACGAGCTGCTCGGCTCGGTCCTCGACCCGACCGGGTTCGTGGTCGTGAGCCGCTGGACCGACGCGACCGCTTTCTGGACGTGGGAGCAGGGCGTGGAGCACCGCGACACCACTGCACCACTGCGGCCATACCGCGACGCCCGGCGCGACGCCGGCTTCGGCATCTACCAGGTACTAGCGGACTACTAGATGAACGCACGCACAGCAGGACCGGCTCCGCACCCGGTTGGACCGGTGAACGTTGGCGGGCACGGTGTGGACCATGAGGGGGAAACGCTGATGACAGGAACCTCGGAGCGTCTCGTGCGGACATCTGAGTGGCTGTCGTGCGCGCGCTGCCATGTGTTGCTCTACCGGCCAAGGTTCGAACGGCTGTCGAAGGTGTGCCCGGACTGCGGCTGGCACCACCGGCTGACGGCCGCCGAGCGGCTTGATCACCTGCTCGACGCCGGATCGGCTGTGCCGGTGTCGCCCGGACCGACCGCGCAGGACCCACTGGGGTTCTGTGATCTGGTGCCTTACCCCCGGCGGCTGGAAGCGGCCCGCGCCGACACCGGGCTCAGCGATGCCGTCCACGTTGTGCGCGGTGCGATCCGTGGCCATCGGCTCGTCGTGGCGGTGATGGATTTCCGGTTCCTCGGCGGCAGTCTTGGCGTCGCCGCGGGTGAGGCCATCACCGCTGCGGCCGAGGCGGCCCTCGCCGATCGGAGGCCGCTGCTGCTCATCACCGCATCCGGTGGTGCCCGGATACAGGAGGGCGTGCTCTCTCTCATGCAGATGGCCAAGACCAGCAATGCCATGGCCCAACTGGACGAGGCGGGTCTGCTCACCATCACCCTGGTCACCGACCCGACCTATGGTGGCGTCGCGGCGTCGTTCGCCGCCTTGTCGGATGTGATCCTCGCCGAACCGGGTGCTCGGATGGGTTTCGCGGGACCGAGGGTGATCGAGCAGACGATTCGGCAGGAGGTGCCCGAGGGGTTCCAGACGGCCGAGTTCCTGCTTTCGCATGGTCTCGTCGATGGCGTCCATGCCCGCGACGAACTGCCATACGTCCTTGTCCTGCTGCTGTCAGCGGCCTGCCGGCACGAGGGTTGCGATGGCACCGTGACCGATTCCGTCGTGCGTGACGCGCGGCTGGTGCCCACCCGGCCCGTCGGGGAGACGGTGCGCTTGGCGCGTCACCGCGACCGGCCCACCACGCTGGACCACATCACGCGGTGGATGGACGGTTTCATCGAACTGCACGGCGACCGTGCCGGTGCGGACTGCCCGGCGATCGTGGTCGGAGTTGCGGCGCTGGATGGGCAGCCGATCGTCGTGATCGGCCATCAGAAGGGGCACACCACCGCGGAGCTGGTGCGACGGGATTTCGGCATGGCATCACCCGCCGGCTATCGCAAGGTGGCGCGGTTGTTGCGGCTGGCGGCCAAACTCGACGTCCCGGTGGTCACGCTCATCGACACGCCGGGAGCGCACCCCGGCCCGGCAGCCGAGGAGCATGGTCAGGCGATCGCGATCGCCGAGTGCCTCCGCACGATGGGTGGCCTTCCGGTGCCGGTGGTCGGTGTCATCACCGGTGAGGGCGGCAGTGGTGGCGCGCTGGCTCTTGCTGTTGCCGACCGGTTGTTGTTGTGCGCCAACGCGATCTATTCGGTGATCAGCCCCGAGGGTTGTGCGGCGATCCTGTGGAAAAGCCCCGAGGCGGCCGATGCGGCGGCCGACGCGTTGCGTCTGGACGCCCGCTCCCTGCTGGAGCTTGGCGTGGTCGACGGCGTCGTGGTGGAGCCTGAGGGCGGGGCGCACACTGATCCGGCCGCGGCCTGCATGTTCGTGCGCGACGCCGTCGTGACGGCGCTGAGGCAGCTGCGTGGCCGCACTGGTGAGGAGCTCGTGCACACTCGTAGGGCGCGGTTTCGCCGATTCGGTGCGCTGCGGGTACCGGCCGGACAGGAGGTGCCGGCGTGATCGGCATGCCTGGTGCGGCTGTGGAGGCCGGCCAGATCGATGCGGTGATCGCCGAGCTGGGCGCGCAGGCGGCGCTTGAGACGTTGGTCCGGTCCGTGATCGAGATCTCCAGGATCGCGCCCCATCTTCCGAGTCGGATCAGCGTGCGATTCGGTTGCGCCAGCGTCGAAGTCCAATGGCCCGTTGCCGGGGGGGCAAGCCACGAATCGGTGGCGGACCCAACGGTTGACCATCGTGATGGCGTGCGCTCCCCCCTCGTCGGCACGTTCTACCGCGCACCCGAGCCCGGTGCGCCCCCGTTCGTGGAAGTCGGCGACAGCGTCCAGGCCGGTCAGCAGGTAGCCGTCGTGGAAGCGATGAAGCTGATGAACACGATCGTGGCCGACCGAGCAGGCAGGATATCGGAGGTGCTTGTCGATGACGGGCAGCCCGTGGAGTTCGATCAGCTGCTGTTCCTGCTCACTCCGCTGGAGCAGGAGTGAACGACGGCATGTTGTTCGACACTATCCTGATCGCCAATCGTGGGGAGATCGCACTGCGGGTGGTGCGCACCTGCCGGGAGATGGGAATCCGAACGGTCGTCGTGCATTCGACTGTCGACCGCGACTCGGCGGCCGTGCGGGCCGCCGACGAGGCCGTGCAGATCGGACCGGGTGCGCCACAGCGGAGCTACAACTACGTGCCCGCGGTGATCGAGGCTGCATTGCGCACCGGGGCGCAGGCCGTGCACCCGGGGTATGGCTTCCTGTCGGAGGATGCAGATTTCGCCGAGATCTGCGCTCGTCACAGGCTGGTCTTCATCGGGCCGCAGCCAAGGGTGCTCTCCGAGTTGGGGGACAAGGCACTGGCTCGCAAGCTGATGGCCGAAGCCGGCCTGCCGGTGCTACCCGGCACATGGGATCCCGTGGGCAGCCCAGCCGAGGTGGTCAGGGTGGCCGAGCGCATCGGCCTACCGTTGATCATCAAGGCTACCGTGGGCGGTGGCGGCCGCGGCATGAACGTGGTTCGGCGGCGGGACGAGCTGTTGCCGGCGCTGCATTCTACGCGAGTCGCGGCCAGGGTGGGATTCGGTGACGACCGGGTGTACCTGGAGCGGTTCTGGGAGCACACTCGCCACGTCGAGGTCCAGGTGCTGGCCGACGAGTACGGCACCGTGGTGTGCCTCGGTGAGCGGGACTGCTCGGTCCAGCGCCGGCGCCAGAAGCTCATCGAGGAAAGCCCCGCTTCCGGGTTGTGTCCGGGAGTGGTCGAACGACTGGTGGAGTACGCGCTCGCCGGGGCTCGGGCGGTCGGTTACTCCGGCGCTGGCACGTTCGAGTTCCTGGTCAGCGGCGACGAGGTGGCATTCATCGAGGTCAACTGCCGCATCCAGGTCGAGCACCCGGTGACCGAAGCGGTCACCGGCATCGATCTGGTGCGGGAACAGATCCTCGTCGCGGCCGGTCGGTCGTTGTCGTGGCAGCAGGACGACATCCGACCGCGCGGGGTCGCTGTGGAGTGCCGGGTCAACGCCGAGGACCCGGATCGCGATTTCGCCCCGTGCGCGGGACGGCTTGACGAGTTCGTTCCGCCGGCCGGGCCGTTCGTTCGGGTCGACACCGGCGGCTACTCCGGCGCTCTGGTGCCCTCCGAGTATGATTCCCTGCTGGCCAAGGTGATCGTTTGGGCGCCGGATCGCGCTCAGGCATTGGCCAGAATGGACAGCGCGCTGCGCGAGTTCCGGATCTCCGGCCCCGGGATGCGGACAACCGTGCCGCTCTTGCGCCGCATCCTCGCTGATCCCACCTTCCGTGCCGCCGGACACACCACCTCGTTCCTCGAACCGGCGCTACTTGCCGGCCCGGTTTAGCTAGGGAGAATCTTCATGGCTCACGACAACATGCCCGAGGTCACCGGAGTCCTTTCCTGGTTCCCATTGGAACTGCCGGTGAGGCAGAGTGTCCTCGGCCTGTTCGTCGCCAAGTGGATCATCGGTGCGCTTCGCCCGCTCGTCCAGCTCAACGTGCCGGACCTGCTGTCCGACGGCCCGCTGTCGGCCTCGGACATCGCTGACGCGACGGGTACGGACGCTGACGCGCTATACCGCGTGCTCCGCTGCACCGCGAGCGCGGGCATCCTGGTTGAAGGCGAGGACGGCAGGTTCGGCCTGACGCCAGCCGCCGAAGGGTTGCGGTCCGACGTTCATGGCAGCTCGCGGGACATGTTCCTGTTCGTGTCGGATCCAATGCTGTGGCGGCCCTGCGAGAACGTGCTGCACACCGTCCGCACCGGCGAGCCGTCGTTCGACAACCAGTTCGGCATGTCATTCTATGAGTACCTCAAGGCGAATCCGGCCAGCAACGCGACGCACCGCCGCGCCATGCTGCAGAACCGTTTTTCCAGTATTGACCGCATCCTCGCGGAGTACGACTTCGGCCGCTTCGCGCGGATCGCGGATGTTGGCGGCGGAGTGGGACAGTTCCTCGCGGAGGTACTGAAGCGCCATCCCCAGTCCACCGGCGTGTTGTGCGACCAGCCTCACGTGGTAGTCGAAGCGAAAGACGTCGTGCAGCGCGAGGGTGTCGCGGACCGGGTGACCCTGATGGAGACCGACTTCTTCACCCAGGTTGCGGAAGGCTGTGACGCTTACCTCATCAAGTACACGCTGCACAACTGGAACGACGAGAAGGCTGAGCTCATCCTCCGCCGTATCCGCGAGGCGATCGGCGACAACTCCGAGGCGCGGCTCGTCGTCATCGAGCTGCTGCTGAGCGGGCGGGGCCAGTGGGACCTCGGCAAGCTCATTGACATCGACATGCTGACTCTCGGTGGGCGGATGCGGGACCTCGAGGACTGGAAGCGGTTGGCGGCGACGGCGGGCTTCGAGCTGGTGAACGATCCCACTCCGGGAGATCTTGTGCTGCTGGAGTTCCGGCCGGCCTAGGGTCACCACCGCAGCGGCAGGATGTGTGGCCAAAAGAAAGTTATTCCGGTCCGCCAGCTCAGCTCGTCCACGGCGATCGCCAGGTCGAACTCGCCCAGGTGGTGCATTAAGCGCTCCAGCACCACCTGCAGTTCCACCCGTGCCAGATGGGCGCCGATGCAGTGGTGAATACCGTGGCCGAAGGCCAGGTGTGGGTTGTGCTTGCGGTCCAACCTCAGTTGCTCAGGTTGATCGAAGACATTCTCGTCGTGGTTCGCCGAGTTGAGGCAGGGCAGCACCGCTTCACCGGGGCGAATCGTCACCCCGCCCAGCTCGATCTCCTCAGTGGCGATGCGGATCGAGCTGATTCCGCTGCCGGCCGTCGCGAAGCGCAGCAGTTCCTCGATCGCGGCAGGCAGCAGCTCCGGATGAGCGGCCAGTCTGGCGGTCTGCCCTGGCTGGCTCGCCAGGTTCAGCACGGCGTGTGCGATCGCCGCTGTGGTGCTGTGGTGACCGGCCAGCAGCATCGTCTCACCGAACGTGAGGAGCTCTTCGGTGCTGAGCGAGTTGTCCTCGTCTCGCGCGGTGATCAGCATAGTCAGCAGGTCGTCAGCCGGTTGCTGCTGCTTGTTGGCAACCAGTTCGGCGAAGTAGGCGCGCAGCTTCGTGCTCGCCGCCCGGATCTCTTCGACGGGTCGTGCAGTGTAGCCGAACATGACGTCGGTCCAGTCGAGGAACTGCGGGCGGGCTTGCTGCGGGACGCCGAGTAGCTCGCAGATCACCGTGATCGGCAGCGGCTCGGCGACGTGCGCGATCAGATCGGCCGGCGGGCCCTCCGCTGCTAGCTTGCTGATCATCTGCTCGGCGAGCTCTTCGACCCTGGGCCGTAGCCGTTCCATCTGCCTCATGGTGAACGTCTTCGCCACCAACTTGCGTATCCTGGTGTGCTCGGGCGGGTCCATCACAGCGATCGTTTTCAAGCCAGGCACCGCGACCGGGAAGATCTTTAGCGCATCGGGCGCGGTGATGGCCTGGCGGCTCAGCCTCGGATCAGTGAACACCTTGCGGACGTCCTCGTAGCGGGTGACGAGCCATACCGGAGCCCCGCCCGGCAAGATCGCCTTTGCCACTGGCTGGGTCGCCCGCAGCGTCGCGTGCTCGCGAGGTGGCTCAAGGGGATGCGGGCTGTGGAAGGGGAACCGCAGACCTGCTGCATCGGACGGCATCGACTGCCTCCTCCGTCGAGGATCGCCTCTCTGTACCTGCGCACCGAGTCTCCTCGCCGAGGCTCGAGGCTGGCTCGCCCATTACTCCACCGGGATCTTCGACGATGGTATTGGGACCCGATCAGAGGAGGTCGATGTGTATCGGACCCTGATAGTGGCCAGGATGGACGCCAGCGATGCCGACGCCGTCGCCGAGGCGTTCGCGGAATCCGACGCGACGTCGCTGCCGCACATGATCGGTGTGTCACGCCGGACCCTGTTCCGTTTCCACGACCTGTACTTCCATCTGGTCGAGGCGGACGAGGACGTGTCGCCGAACCTGTACAAAGCGCGCAGTCATCCGCTGTACCAGGATCTCAACACCAAGCTGAGCAAACTCATCTCGCCATATGACCCGAACTGGAAAGAGCCGAAGGACGCGATGGCATCGCCCTTCTACGTCTGGACGCCGACCGAGGGGAGAACCCCATGAGCATGCACCGTCCACTGAAGATTGCCGCGGACGAGGTCGCCGCGAATCGGCGCCGCGGCGGTGAGCTGAGGGTCACGCTGAGCCCGAAGACGGTGGGGTCGAAGTCCGGGTTCGGTGGTGTGTTGAGGCTGGCACCGGGCGAGTTCGTCAGCGAGCACTACCACCCGTACTCCGAGGAATTCCTGCACGTCATCAGCGGGGAGCTGGAGATCGCGTTGGACGGTGAACCCGTACCGCTAGTGGCGGGCGACTCGTTGCTGGTCCCCATCGGCGTCCGGCACCGGCTGGTCAATGTAGGTGAAGGGGATGCACATGCGGTCTTCCACCTGTCACCGCTAGCGCCCCGGCCCGAGCTCGGCCATGTCGATACCGAGGAACCGCCGAGTCCGGCGGTGGAGCGCCCCGCCATCGGTGGGTAGGGTCGCGGCCGAATTGATCGCAGGTCATGGTGGCGAGTTCACGCCCCCATTGCTGTCATCTCGGCGAGTCGCTTGTTGATGAGTTCCACCGCTTTACCCGGTGTCGGCATCTCTGCCACTTCTTCGTCAGGAATCCGCACGCCGTAGCGGCGCTGGACCTGGTTGGCGAGTTCCAGTACCGCGAGCGAGTCGTAACCGAGATCGGTGAACTCGACGTCCTCGATATCGCCCGCCAAGTCGAGGTGTTCTTCGAGTCCCGCGCTGGAGCGCATGATCTGCCTGAGGTCATCCAGCGTGAATTTGTCCATCGTGTCCTCCGTGGCGTCGCCGTGAGCTCGTGTTCACCTGCATCACTCTGGTGGTTCTGCCTGGAGTCACCCTCGAGGGTTGCTGATTTTCGAAGGCATGAACCGGCGCCCTCGATAAATGATCAAAAACCCCACGGGTGCGGGTGGCGAGCGGAGCCGGGTTCGAGTCAGATTCCAAACCGGCTCCAGCGTGGTCGGACACTATCGCACCGTAAACCAGTGGCGTGCCGCGCGGGGGAAATTCACTCTTTCATGCCTCGCGGTTCAACATCGAGAAGGTGATTACCATCGTAGAGAATACGAGTTCCGCGGCTCTGGACGCCATCCGGCGGCTGGAGGAGTTGGCCTTCGGCGCGGGTATCGCAGCGATCGTCCAGGCCGCGGCGAGACTGGGAATTCCCGACGCGATCGATGACGATCCGGTGGCCGTCGACGAACTGGCAGCCGTGGTCAGCGCCGACGCGCATACGCTCGGTAGGCTGATGCGAGCGCTGTCGACGCACGAGGTGTTCACCCAGGTCTCGCCTGGCAAGTACGCACACACCGACCTGTCACGTCTGTTGCGTAAGGACGCGGAGTTCGGGCTCGTTCATCTCGTGTTGTGGATCGGCGCACCATGGACCTGGCAGGCGTGGCAGCGACTGGATGACGCGGTGCGTACTGGCAAGAGCGTGATCCCGGACATCTTCGGCAAGGACTTCTTCACCTACCTGCGGGAGGACGCGCCCGAGGCGCAGGAAGCCTTTAACAAGGCAATGACCCAGACCAGCAGGCTTACTTCGGACAAGGTCGCCAAAGCGATCGATCTGACCGGCGTGAATGTGGTCGCCGACATCGCCGGCGGACAGGGGAACCTGCTCAGCACCCTGTTGCGGCTGCATCCGCAGGTGAACGGGGTGCTCTTCGAGCTCGAAGCGGTGCTGCCGAGCGCGGACCCGAGCCTGCGCGACGGCGGTGAACTGGCTGATCGGGCCACCCTCGTCGGAGGCGACTGCATCCGTGAGGTACCTGTCCGCGCCGATCTCTACATCCTGAAGAGCCTCCTGGACTGGCCGGACGTGAACTCGATCACCACTTTGCGCAACATCGCGGAATCCGCCGACCCCGGCGCCCGCGTCCTGGTGGTTGACAACCTGGTCGACGCTGATGTCCAGGAAATGAAGGCGACCACGGCCAAGGATCTCTTGTTGTTGCTCAACGTGGGCGGTCAGATGCACACCTTACGCGATTTCCAGGACCTGTTCGAGCGTGCGAACTACTCCTTCGGCGGAATCAGGTCCGTTCCGGACACTTTCCCGTCGCTGTATCTCATCGAGGCGATCGTGCCCGGGTAACCGAGAAACGTGTGTCGTCTCGGCATCCTGCGGCCCGAAATTGTCGGTGGTGGCTGCGAGAATGGTGTCGTGACCGCGTTGGTGGAGGATCGCTCCGTGGCCCGGATGCATGGGCTGCTGGAGGGGTTGCGCGCGGCCGAGGCCGACTTGCGGCGATCTTATGCGCGGGTTCTTTCCCTGGTCGCGGAGTTGGATGCGGAGCGGGCAGGTGCCGTTGCCGGATTCGGCTCTACCGCGCGGTTGCTGTCCGGTGTGCTGAACCTGTCCAAGGGGGAGGCGAAGGCTCGGGTCGATCAGGCTGAGCAGCTCATGCCGCGTCGGTCACTGACGGGGGAGGAGTTGCCACCCCGGTTGCCCGCCACGGCTGCTGGGCTGGCGGCAGGTGAGCTCGGACCGGGACAGCTGCGGGTGATCACCGGGATTATGCGTCGAATCCCGCCGTCGACGGATCCAGAGACGGTCGAGTTGGCGGAGCAGACCCTGGCCGGCTCGGCGCGCCGGTTCGACCCGGCGGCGCTGACCCGGATCGGGGAGCGGCTGCTGGCCTATCTCGACCCGGATGGCCCCGAGCCCGCCGACGAACCCGAGCAGACCCGGGAGCTGCGGGTCCGCACCGGGTCCGATGGTTCGGTCAGCCTGAGCGGGCGGCTGGATCCCGAGGGCGGAGCCCGGGTGCTGGAAGTGCTCAACTCCCTCAACGGCCGTCGGCCGCCGGTGGACGGGGTGCCGGATCTGCGCAGCCCGGCCCGCCGCAACGCTGATGCCCTGGTGGAGGCGATGAGCAGCCTCCTTGACGAGGGTGAGCTGCCGACCCGCGGTGGGCAGCGTCCACACCTGGTCCTCACCATAGGGCTGAAAGAATTGATCGAGGGGCTGGGATCGGCCGTGCTGGATACCGGCGGATGCCTGTCGGCCGCCGAGGCTCGCCGGTTGGCCTGCGATGCGGGCGTGGTGCCCATGGTGCTCGGCAGCGACTCGATGCCCCTGGACGTCGGGCGTCAGCAGCGCCTGGCCACTGCCCCGCTGCGCGACGCACTCGCTCAACGCGATCGGGGATGTTCCTTTCCGTCCTGCGATCGCCCGCCCCGCTACTGCCATGCCCACCACATCCGGTCATGGCTGGATGGCGGCGAGACGAAACTCGACAATCTTTGCCTGTTGTGTGAACACCACCATGTCATCGTGCACCGCCAAGGCTGGCATATCCGACTCGACGCTCGCGGCCACCCCGAGTTCATCCCACCCAAGACTGTGGACCCCACCCGAACAGCACTCCGTGATCCACTCCGGCAGTGAGCGCGGGACTGTAATCTCAACGGTGTAACTCCTGAGACTGGAGAGGCACCTGTGACTTTGTACCGGCGCGCTGCCGTAGTACATCCGGGTGAACTATACAATATAAGGTTTAGAGTGTGTACTCTCGTGTGGTGCGCATCACGCTACCGTTGCAGGCCGTGGTTGGAGCGCTGCTACAGCAGCCCGACGAGGAGAAGTTCGGCCTCGAGATAGCGGAAGACAGCGGGCTTGAGCCAGCGGTGATCTACGGAGTCCTGCAGCGGCTGCGGACCGCGGGATGGGTAGAAGATCGCTGGGAAGACGCTGAGATTGCCCACCGTGAGGGCCGCCCTCCCCGTCGCTACTACCGGCTTTCGCCGGAAGGCCGCGCACGCGGAATCCATGCGCTCCAGAAGGGGCGGGACCGCAGCCGTATCGGCCGGCTGCTCACCCCGCCCGCCATTGTCCCGACGTCCGAGCGAGGCCCCACATGAACAGCAGGACGCGAGACGAGACCCATCGATGTGGCGCACTCCGCGCAATGGCCGCTTTGAGCTTTCTCTTCGGCAGTCTCGGGATCATGATTGGGGTACTGGGAAACCATGGGATCGCTGCTCTCGGCTCTCTCGCGGCAGGGGGCGCATCTGTCGGGGTGCTCGGTGCCCTCGTAGCCTTCACGCTGGGAGGCAAGCAGCGTCAGGCAGCACCCATCTCGGTCCACGTTCCACGATCGCTTCGGTGGTTCCGCTACGTCCTCCCCGTCTGCGAGGGTCCCGATTGGGTGGCCGAAGTGGGCTCGGTTCTCGCCGAGGAACCTGACCGCGTGAAGCGAAGGCAGCATCGCCGAGGGTATAGGCGCGATGTGCCCAGGCTCTTCTTCGCTAGCTGGTCCCACCATGGGGGTTGTCGTTGCCGTTGCTGGGACAAGCCGCCGTTCAGCAGACCTACCTCACCGGGGGCCCGACCCACCGATCCACCCTCGTGGCGGCTGCTGTTCTTGGTCGTCCAGGGCCGTGATGGTCAGTGGTGGCGCGGGCTGCTGTTGCTGGCCGTCGCTGGGATGATCCTGATTGGAGCCCTGCTGGCATCCTCCAGTCGGGCCGATGGCGCCATGATCGTGGCGATCACCGGGCTGATCCTGTCACGGGTCTGGCGCACGCGGTACTGAGCCTGACCGCGCCTCAGGACGGGGTCAGCGCCTGGGTGGGTCGGCGGCCGATGCCGCGGACCTCGAAGCCGACACGGCGTAGCACGTCGGCGTCGAGCAGGTTACGGGTGTCGACCACGATGCGGCGCTCGACCAGCTCGGCCAGTCGGCCCCAGTCCAGAGCCCGGAACTCGGGCCACTCGGTGAGCAGCACCAATGCGGCCGCACCGGAGGCGACCTTGAGCGGGTCGTCGGTGACCTGCAGGTCGTCGGTCATGCCGGGTACCGCGGCGGGCACCCCGGGGTCGTAGCCGATCAGGTCCGCGCCCTCGGCGGCCAGTAGCGCCGCCACGGTCAGGGCAGGAGAGTCGCGCAGATCGTCGGTGCCGGCCTTGAAGGTCAACCCGAGCAACCCGATCCGCTGCCCGGCCAGCGACCCGCCGACGGCGTCGCGGATCTTGTCGACCATCCGGTGCTGCTGGCGGGTGTTGGTGTCCAGGCTGGCCTGCAGCAGCGGAAAGTCGAAATCTGCCGCGGCGCAGACCTGCAGCAGCGCGTGGGTGTCCTTGGGCAGGCAGGACCCGCCCCACCCGGGGCCTGGTTGCAGGAATGCCTGCCCGATCCGCCGGTCGTAGCCGATGCCCTCGGTGACGTCGAGCACGTCGGCCCCGGACCGCTCGCACAGCTCGGCGATGGCGTTGACGTAGGACAGTTTCATCGCCAGGAAGCAGTTCGCGGCGTACTTGACCATCTCGGCGCTGGCCGCGTCGGTGAGCACGGTCGGCGCGCCCAGCCGGGCGTAGAGCGCTGCGACGCGCTCGGCGGCGTCCTGGGCGTCGCAGCCCACCACGATGCGGTCGGGGTTGAGGAAGTCCTCGACCGCGGAGCCCTCGCGCAGGAACTCCGGGTTGCTGACCACCGCCACATCGGGGCGGTCCAGCAACTGCGCGGTGCGTGCCGCTGTGCCCACCGGCACAGTCGATTTGTTGACCACGACACAACCTGCTGGCAGCAGTGCGCGCACCTCGGTGGCTACCGTCTCCACCGCGGTCAGATCCGCTGCGCCACCGGTCCCCATCGGGGTGGGCACGCACAGGAACACCACCTCGGCGTCGGTCACCGCGGCCGGGGCGCCCACCACGAACCGCAACCGGCCAGCGGCCAAGCCCTCCGAGACCAGCTCGGGGAGTCCGGGCTCCAGGATCGATACCTCCCCGGCGCGCAGCTGGGCCACCTTGCGCTCATCCACGTCGGCGCACACCACCCGATGGCCCAACGAGGCCAGGCACGCACCGGTGGTCAGGCCCACATACCCGGAGCCGATCACCGCGATCCGCCGCACGAACATGTGCTGCTCCCCCTCACGTTCTGTTGACCCTCATGGTGACATACCGCAACCAGATCTACAGGTCTCCGGCGTAGGGCACGTCGTTCACCCGCTCGGAGCTCATCCACAGTCGCAGCGCGTGGGTGGCACGCACATCGTCGGCGTTGTAGGTGAGCAGCCGGGCTCGCTGGGCCGGGTCCGGCGCACCGCCGCCGAGTCCGACCGCGTCGGAGTACCAGCGCATCGAGTTCTCCCCGCTGGCCTCCGGATCGTGCCAGGAGAACCCGGCCGCCGGAGCGATCGTCTTGAGCCCCTTGCCGTGCGCGCACAGGAACTCGACGCCGACCACCGCGTAGAGGTCCACCCACTGGTCGGAGGAGATGAACTCACGCACCTCGGCGGTACTCGGAACCCCGGGTGCGCCGGTGAAGCGTCCTGCGGAGGAGAGCATCCAGCGGTTCTCGGCCTGCTCGTTGTAGCAGTAGGCGGCGAAGCTGAGTCCGCGCTGCGCGGCGCGGTTACGAACCTCGGTCAGCCAGCGCCAGAACTCGGCGAAAGACCGCGCCTCATCGAGTGTGGGTACCGGCTCCCAGGTGGCGAAAGCCTGGTAACCCGCAGGCAGCCCGATCTCGGAACCGGACAGCAGGCACCCCCAGAGATAGGCGCCGTCCTCATCGAAGCTCTCCATGTCCACATCGAGCTCGACGTCAGCCCGCGGCACGGAGATCCGCCGGTTACGTCGCACCAGCGTGAGGTCACGCTGCCAGGCGCGGGCCAGCGCCACCGCGTCACGCACCGACGTCCCGGGCATCGGCGCCGGTGCCTCGCCTGCCGGGTCCAGTTCGGCCAGCGCATCCACGGTGCACATGCCGGCCGCGCGCAGCGCGGCCGCGTCCTCCCCGCGCAGCACCATGCTGATATCCCGGGACGCCCGCAGCGCAGGGCCGCAGGTAGGCCACCACGGGCAGGAGCGGCATTCATTGACCCGGGACGGCTGGGCCAACGGCGGGCCCTCGGTGGCGGCGGCCCGCGCGATGGCGAGCCGATCGGCGAACCGGGTGTCGTACTCGGCCATCGCGGTGCGCCCACCAGGCCACGTGGGGGCCTCCAGGTTGTGCCAGACCACCACGTCGGCCTCGAGCCCGATGACCCCGCCGGTGGCCCGACCGCGGGCCGCGAGCCCCGCCGCCTGCAACAGCCGCACTGCATGCGCCAGCCGCAGCTGGTCCCGGGACTGCGGGCGGACCTTGCGGTCGGGGTCGGAGCGGGCCGCGGCCAGCTTGGGGGCCTCCAGCGGGCTGGTGCGGGCCCCACAGCCGAGGTCGGTGACCTTGTGCCGCACGACGATCACCGGAAGGTAGCCACCGCGGTGGCGCACCAGCAGTTCCACTCCACCTCGCCGCCCACCGGTGGTGTCCGCCGGGAGCGACCCACCCCAGACCAACGGTGCGCCCTGCTCGAGCAGCGCCAGCGTGGCGGTGCACCGCTGCTCGGTGGGCAGCTCGGGCGCGACCTCCGCCCAGTCGCCGCCGTGGTGGCAGGCTAGGCGGTCGGCGACAGCGCGGCGGTGCGCGGCGGCGTCGGCGATCCGCCGCTGGGTGCTCGCATCCAGGGCGGCGCGCGGCTCGGTGACCGCCGTCGGGTCGTGTTCCAGGTGCACCCGGCGACGGCACCGGGTGACCACAGCCGCGTCGAGCAGCACTGCCGAGTTCACAGTGTCAGACTATGTCTGCGCACCGACAGTGTGGCGATCAGGCGTTAGCCTGGTCCGGTGCCGCTGCACAGGACAGGCGCGTGGAAGCAGCTACTGGCATCGTTGATGCTCGTCGGGATGGCGCTCCTGGGCGGGGCCGGCGGGGCCGCCGCGCATGATGAGCTGATCGGCAGCGACCCGCCGGAAGGCACCACGGTGGCCAGCAGCCCGGCGCGCGTGCAGTTGTTGTTCAACCTGCCGGTGCGGCCGGGGTTCAGCACTGTGACCGTGACCGGCCCGGATCGCACCCAGTGGCAGGCCGGTGCACCCGCCGAGGACGGTGCCACGGTCACGAGCGCGGTCCGCCCGTTGGGGCCGGCCGGCCAGTACACCATCGCCTACCAGGTGCTCTCCGCGGACGGCCACCCGGTGCGCGGTGCGGTGCACTTCACGCTGGCCACTCCGGGCCCCGGCGTCGCGGCTGCGCAAAGCCAGCCCGGCGGGCCGGTCTCCAGCTCACCTGGTTTCGCCCGGACCGAGGCCGCGAGCACTCCGCTGTGGCCCTGGCTGGTCGGGGGTGCGGTGCTGGTGGCGGCCGGCGCGGCGGTGGCGTTGCGAATCGGCCGGCGTGGCTGAGTATCGTCCACGCCTCGCCGGCTAGCCCGGATCGGGTAGCGCCCAGCGATGATCACTTTCGGGGTGGGAATACCAGACGTACTGGTCGCTGGTGGTGGCGGTGATGCCGAACTGGTGGTAGCTGGGTCGCCCGGCCTGCCGCCAGAACTCGTGGGCCTGCTCGACGCGGTCCCACAGCCGCTGTGGGCCGGTCTGGCAGACAGGGAAGCCGCCGTCGCTGCCGGTGCGCTGAACCGAGGCCCGGGAGCCGTCCGGAGCTGCCAGATGGATGCCTGGCGCGCCGTCGTCGGTCAACTGGCCCCAGGTCACCTCCGGTAGGTGCCATTGCGCGACGAAGCCGAACACGCAGTCGGAGTACAGCAAAGCCGGGTCGACCTGGGTGACCGAGCGCACGGGCACACCGCCGGATTCCCAGATCAAGTCAGGGGCTGGGAAATCCACGGTGTGCCGCAGCCACATGAACGAAGTGCCCAACGGCAGGAATCGTCCGGTAGCCGTCCCCTCGCCGTCGATGGATAGGCGGGCTACTGTGCCCCCGATCTTTCCGCGCACATCGGCCAGGAGCACTGCGTCTGGCGCGGCTTGCTCCAGCCACGGGGCAGGGATGGCCGGTACCGAACAGGTGGCAATAATCCGATCGTAGGGAGCGCCGGGTGGGTAGCCGCCAGTGCCATCCACCGCGGCCAGGGTCGGGATGTAGCCGTTGGTGGCCAGTCGCTCAGTGGCCAGCTCGATCAGTTCCGGGTCGAGGTCCACGCTGGTCACATACTCGTTGCCGAGGCGTTCACATAGCAGTGCGGCGTTGTAACCGCTGCCGGTGCCTATCTCCAGCACCCCGCAGCCGTCGGTGACGTCGAGTTCCTCCAGCATGCGCAGCATCAACGAAGGCAAGGTGGACGAACTGGTGTACATCGGATACGTGCCGGGGCGCAGCGCCGGGGACATCGGCACTTGGACCACCTTGGTAATCAGAGTCTGGTCGCTGTAGACCGCCGCCAACCATTCGCCGCGCCGCTGCGGGTCGATCGAGAGCAGGCACGGCGCATTGAGTTCAGGGTAGTAACTGGGCACATAGGGATGTCGCCAGGTGCGTTGGAATACTTCCCGCCATTGCCGGGTGCGCAGCGTCCCCTCCGCGGTGAATTGTTCGGCCAGGTCCCGCAGTCGACGCTGCGCTATCTGCTGCTCCTGTGGCGTGAGGTCTGTGGGGTAACTCACCACGGGTTGGCTCCCTTCGCGAGTAGGTCGGCCAATGCCGTGGTGATCGGCAGGTCCAGTGCGTCTTCGAGCCAGCCGTAGGCCCCGAAGGGGTTGCATTCAAACATGATCCACTCCTGGTCTGGAGTCACCGCGAAGTCGAATGCGCCGAACGACAGCCCGAACGTCTTCATGAATGCCAGCATTCCGGCGATGACCTGCTCGGGCGGTGTGATGTGTGAGTAGTCGATGCTGTCGTAGTCTGATCGGAAATCCACCCGGGCGGCATCTGATCTCGCGTGGATCGCGGCACCGAACACCTTCTCGCCGACCACGGTGACGCGGGCTTCGAACAATTTCGGTAAAAAGGGTTGAAAGAAATGCAAGGTAGCGTCCACCCCGGCCAGATCATCCAGTTCGGACGGTTCGATGCGACGGGTGTAGGCGATCTGTAGCCGACCCGATTCCACCAGCAGCGCGGCGGCCAGGGTCTTGCTGGCTAGCGCTCCACCGACGCGCCGCCCGAACTCGCGCACGCCCGCTGGCGTATTGGTCACCAGCGAGTCGGGAACCCGCAGCCCGCATCGGCGCGCGACGTGGAGCTGCCGGGGCTTGAGGGCATCGGACTCCCGCGCCGGGTAGTTCACCCACAACACGTCCAGGCTGGAGAGCACGCCCGCCAGCCCGCAGCGCGCCTCGGCGGCGGCGTGCCGCCGTTCCGGTCCGGACATGCCCGCCGACAGCTCGAAATGCGACGGGTGCCGGTACCAGATTGAGCGGACCTCGCTCAGTCGCGCCTCACGATGGGGGGTGGCTATCACGCCGTCCCAACCATCCGGGCCGAGCCGGGCATTGAGGGTCAACGCCTGCGGAAAGGCGACCAGGTCGGTGCGGAAAACCGGTACATCGCGCTCACCCAACGCCTCGACCAGCCGGTCAGCGGACGGGTCGACGTCGCGGGCCAGGATTAGAACCGTCATCTCAGGTCGCCTGATAGTCCGGGTTCATCATCTCCTCCGGAGGAGGATTCTTCGGGTTGCCATCCACAACCCCGGATGTGTCCGTCGGTGGGGTGGCGCCGGGCTGGGTGTGCTTGAGCAGTGGCACCAGTGCGCCGTCCTGGTCGTAAACCAGGGCTACCTGGCGTTGCGGGCAGTAGGTGTAGTGCCAGGTCGGTGGGGTGTCGAGCCGGGCGCCCGCCACCACCTGCCGCAGCGAGAACGGGCGGGTCGCCGGACCACTCGGCCCTTCCTCGCAGTTGTCCATGGTTCCGCGCGACGGGCCGAGCGGGAAGCGGACCCCGGGGCTGAACAAAGGGTCTCGCCACAGCGGGATGCGGTCTTCAGGCATCGGAATCTCCTCTGGGCTCGGCACTGCCGCGGGATCGGGGCGCCGGAGGTGTCGCGGCATGGGTCATGAGCGAGCCGAGCCGGCATCGTCCCCCATCCCCTCCGAGCTGATGGGCAGCCGACCGATCGCCGGAGCTATCGACCGAGACAAAACTACTGTTGCATTCGAGATATGAAACAGTACGGTGTCACGCTGGGTTCTGGATGTCAAGGGTTGTTGCACGCGCCGATTGACACACGATGGGGGGCCCGGTGACACTTGCCGAGGCGATGGCCACTTCGGGAGGGAATCACATGAGCAGGAAGCTGACCCGGCTACGAGTCCACTACTGCGGCAACGGTGACGAGTGCCCCGCGCTGGACCGGCGGGAGGGAGGAGGCATCGAGGTGACTGGGCAGCTGGTCCATCGTCCTGGTTTGCCACCGGGTGAAGCCACTGTCTTGGCGCCCGACACGCTGCTCCCGGAGCTCGCCTCACTGCATGTGGACCTCGGGAGGTTCATCGCCGAGCACCACTGCACCGACCTGTTGCGAGTGCAAACCCTCGATTACTACGGTGTCAGCTCTGATGGCGAGGACTACCGCCGATACCTCAACGGCGAGTCCGCCCCCACTGCCGCCGGCAAGCAGGAGTGGCTGGACCGACTGCGCACCGATACCGCTGCTGGTCGTCTACGGCGCAATGTTCATCTGGTGTGTAGCCCGCTTGCTCCATACCTGCGGTACCAGTTCGAGTGGTGCTATCTCCCGAACACTGCCGCCGGACAGGATATCCGCGTTTTGGACATGACAGACATTCCGGCCGCCGTCGCGCTCCTCGAGGTTGGCGACCTCGCCGTTGTCGAAGGCCGCCATGTTGCACGGTTGCGCTACGACCCCAACGGAAGTTATCAGGGTGCGGTCGCTGTCGGCGATGACGCTGCCGTCGGTTACCTCGCGCTCGCTGAGGTCGCCTGGAGCCTGGCCACCCCGTTTGCCACGTGGTGGGCTGAGCATCCGCAGTACCATCGCGGCCACACCGCGGCCTGAGCGGGCCGCTGGCGGAAGGGGACCATGGGGGATCAACCCAGCGGACGTGATGAGTTGTCCCGCACTTTGCGAGAACTCCGTCAAGCGGCCCAGCTGTCCACTCGCGAGACCGCCACACTCACCGGCTTTTCCGCCGCAAAGATCTCCCGGGTCGAGCGTGGCATCAACATCCCCACGGAGATGGACGTAGCCACATTAGCCAGCGCTTACCGCGCGCCCGCGCAGACGCGGTCACATCTCACGAGCATTGCTCGCGATATTCAGCCCGAGCATCGTCCCGTGGTCATGGCACGCGCCCAGGGTCAGCCCTCGGCATTCCAGAAACGGTTGAACCGGATTGAAGCCACGACCGAACACCTCACCACTTTCACGCCGACTGTGGTGCCGGGGTTGCTGCAAACCGAGGTCTACATGCGTGCACTGGTGGCTTATCGTGAGCTACCGCCGGCTGAGGTCGACAAATTTGTCACCGCGCGGCTCGCTCGTCAGCAGCGCTTAGCGAACACCGCGCACCGCTTCACTCAGATCACCACAGAAGGAGCGTTGGGCTGGCGAGCCGGCACTCCAGAGGACATGGCCGAGCAGATAAATCACATCGCGGTCACCACACGATTACCCAATGTCCGAGTCGGGATCGTCCCATGGGGTACCCGCGCCCACGTATTCCCCCTGCACGGCTGGGACCTCCACGATCAACGTGCTGTCATCTACGGCACCGCGGACGCCACCGCGATACTCACCGAACCTCGAGATGTAGCTCGCTATGTGCAACTCACGGAGGCTGTCGAACAGATCGCCCTTTGGGACGACGAGGCATCGGCGGTACTGGAGCGGATCGCGGATGAATACCGGACACGAGGCCATGACGACAAGGAGCGATAAAGCCAGCGACGACTTCCGTTGGTGGCGGATCCGGAGCCACCGACACCCCACGACTCCCTTACGCGCGGGAGTCAGCGCCGGGTGCTGATGACGACCTGCCAAGCACACGGCGCGGCGGGCTTCACCAATCTGCTGGTGACCAAGGAACCCACTGTGTACGTGTCCACCCCATCTGATGACCGGGCCAGGCCGCCGTTCATTCCTCACACTGTGGGCTCTCATACCGAGACGGCTTCGGCGAGGACGCGGAGACCCAACGCGAAGTTGATCACATGGCACTTGATCGTCGGAAACTTCACGACACCGCGAGGCTCGGCACGCGCGGTAGGTACGCCCGGTGCGGATCGCAGGGTTGCCCAGTCCACCGATGTGGTCCTCAGCGCTACCCGCTCAACGCGCCGGCGGACACCCGGAAGGTCTGGTTGATATCGTTCTTCCCGCACTGCCACTGAATAATATGTGCGCCGTCGGTCATCGCGCCGTGGTTGACGTCCAGGCATTTAGCGTGCTCAACGTTGACGAACTGGCCGTCGGTCACGCCGACGCCCTGAGCCGTGGCCTCGAATCTCCAGGACTGGCTGCGGGATCCCTCAACGCACGGGCGCTGAACGACCATACCCGCTGGGCTCACTGTTCGTTCAGACCTCTGCGAGTCGAGGCACATGCCGGTGGATGTGTTGCGGATCTGATAGATCACACTATCCGGTCGAGGTGCGCCCGCCCGCTGGAGGTACCACTGCGCTCCTGCCGTGCGGATGCAAGTGACCTGGTAGGCGGGAGCATCCGGCACGGTGAGGCGTCCCTTGATGGTCACGCACTTGCCGCTGTGCTTAGCGACCAGCTGCGTGGATCCTGGCGGAGTTGCCATATCCGCGCTGCGGTGATCCGCGCCGGCCGACTCCGCGCAGGGTGGCGCGTACTCGTATTCGGGCAGGTAGTGCTGCCACTGCTCAGGTGTGATGACGGGAAAGGCCAACTCGCAGATCTCATCGGTAGCACGAGCTACCTCCGTCTCCCACAACCGCACAGTTTGGTCATGGCTCGACGTGGCAAGGGTGCCGCCGCGGTCAAATGCCACGGAGTAGAGGTTGTCGGCGTCACCGGTCAATGTCGCCAGCAGCTTGGGGTGATCCGGAATCGAGACGTCCCACAGCTGAGCCGTGGTGTCCAAACTGGCCGTAGCAAGAAAATCGCCCGTTGGACTGAACGCGACCCCGGCGACGCCGTTGTGATGCCCGGCAAGCGGTGGCAGTACGCGATGCCGCCGGTCCTTGACATCCACCAGAGTGACGCTGCCGTCCGCGTTCCCGATCGCTAGCAGATCCTTGGCGCTGAAGGCGACAGCGAGGACGAAGCCGGCGCGTCGATCGAACCTAGCCAGCTCGACCGGGTTGGGGCGGCGGGTGATGTCCCACAGCTTCGCGCTCCCGTCGAGACTGCCGGTGGCCAGAGTCCCTCCGTCCCTGCTGAACGCGACTGTTCCAACTTCACGGTCGTGCGCTGGGAACTCCACCACGTCCATCTCCGGATTCGTGCGGGCGGAGGCGGAGACGCTCTGCAGCCGGATCGTCGTGCCTGATCTGCCGCCGGTGGCCAGGATGGAACCGTCAGGGCTGAACGCTAACGGCCCGATGGCGCCGATGGGACCAGGCAGCGACCGGATCGGCTCATTGCTCCGGCCGAAGCTCTCGACCGGCCACAGCCGGACCAAGTCATCGGAACCAGAGGTGACGAGAAAGTGATCGGTCGGGTCGAACACCGCGGATCGTACCTCCCCGGGATGCTCGAGGTAGGCGATCGGCGGTGCCGCCAGACTGGGTGGGTTACCGACTGCCCAGACTCGAGCGAACCCGTCTCGGCTGGCGGCGACGAGTAACTGTCCGTCGTGGCTGAAAGCGACGGCCTGGACGGCGTCGCCGCTGCCGGAATCGGAGCGTCGCTCTGGATCCAGGTTGACCAACGCGGTCATCAGGGCACCGCGCGCCTCCGCGGTGTCCGCGATCCGGTTCGCGGCCAGCGCGAGCTGTGCGGCCAGGGCGGGATCGGACACGCGGAGCCCGGCGGCCACCCCAGCGATCTCGCGCGACACGCTCTCGTCGTGCTGAGCCCCGAGCTCCTTGGCGGACAGGACGGTGAGGACCGTCGTCGTGGCAGCTATCAGCACGAGGCAGCTCAGCACCGCGACGAGCTGTCGCAGCCTTCGGGCGCGCCGGAGGAGATGGTGCTGCTCAGCCCGCGCGCACTCGATCGAGGCGCGGAGGAACTCCGATGTCAGGGCGGGTAGTGCCGAGTCAGACACGTCTACCCGCTCCTGGGCGGACGCCAGCCGGAGCCCCCGATAAAGATCCGAGTCGTGCCGCCCGTCACGGTCCCATGCCTCGGCGGCCGCCACGAGCCGCTGCTCCTGCAGCAGCCCGGAACGGTCGCTGTCGATCCAGTTTCGCAGCCTCGGCCAGGCCCGTAGCAGCGCCTCGTGGACGATCTCGACCGTCGCCTCGTGTGCGGTCACCAGACGTTCTTCGACCAGCGTTTCCAGGACTGCTGACACCCCGGCCGGATCGTCGGACTCGCCGACGAGTTGAGCGCGACTCACCTGGCGGCGGGTGTCTGCCGAGCCGTCCCCGAACTGGATCATTCCGAGGAGCACCGTCCGGGCGAGTTCCTGCCGATCCGGGTCCAGCCGCTGGTAAACACGCTCGGCGGTCTTGGCGACCGCGCCGGTGATACCCCCGGTCAACCGGTAGCCCTCGACCGTGAGGACCTGACCGTCCCGCTGCTGCCACGTCGCCAGCAGCGCATGCGCCAGCAGCGGTAGGGCACCGGCCGCGTCCGCGCCGGTACCCAGCTCGCTCAGCATGACATCGACAAGGCCGGGCTGCAGCTCGAGTCCTACGGCTCGGGCGGGCTTCTCAACCGCGTCCCGTAGCTCAGCCTCACTCATCGGTCCGAGCAGCAGCTGCCCTCGCCGGAGCGCTTCGGCAAGAGGTGGATAGAGCGCGCAGCGATCGAAGAAGTCTGCGCGCATTCCGAGGACGACCAGCGCTGGAGGCACACCGTCGGCGCGGCTCGCGGCGCACAGGGAACTGATGAACGCCCGGCGACGCCGCTCGTCGGAGCAGAGCGTGAAGACATCCTCGAACTGATCTACGATGACGACAGCACCGACCCGGTCGGCCTCCTGCCCCTCACCTTCGGCAACAGACATTGTTCTCATCATCTCGGCGAGGCGACCGGGATTCGAGAGCAATTCCGACCCGACCATCTCGGGATCGGTGTGCAGGTGAGCCGCAACCTGTGTGGCCAGCTGGGTGACTGGGTCAGCAGTAGGGGTGAGCACCAGTTGCGCCCACTTCCGCGATCCCGCCAGCCTTCCCGCATTCAGTGCGGACAGCAGACCCGCGCGTAACAGCGACGACTTTCCAGTGCCGGACGGACCGGCAATCATCAGCGGACCGGTTCCACGTAACCGCTCCACCAGCAGGTCCAATACCTCGGCTATAATTTTTTCCCGACCGAAGAACCATTGCGCCTCGTCCACCCCGAAGGCCGCCAATCCCGGATAGGGGCAGATGTCCGGAATTGTGTCCGCCTGACTTGTGTCATCAGCGTCGGGCGCTGTCGGTGCACCGTTCACCCGTCGCAGGTATGGCCGGTCCGCGAGCGCATCGCGAGCGGCGAGCCATTGCTTTACATCGGCTCCGCACGCAATAACAATTCGCTCGACGAACTCCGCTGTGGGCAGGCCATCGTTTTTCAGTGCGCGATTCGCGGTGGCAACCGGCATAGTCGTGCCCCGGCGGGCGGCGCCGGCCTTGAGCTGCCCCAGCGAGTTGTACCCGGCCCAGCGCAGGAGATCCTCTAGCCGGGTGCGGTACTCCCGCTGATCCGAGGCAGTCCACGGGTCCGGTTCCGCAGCGCGACGTCCCGACGTCATCGAACTTCCTTCGCAGTTGAGATCGGCGAGCATCGTACAGCGAACGGCCACGTCGCAGCCATCCCGTATACGGGAATCCGGCAACGGAGTCCAGCTCATCCGATGCTTGGTGCAGCGGGGCGAGTGATACCGGTAGGTGCCGGGTCCCGCGGCCGAGATGTTACCTGCAATAGGCGAGAACCATGACCGGTAGCACGGCAAGAGACCGGCATGAGTCCCCGTCATCACGCTAATTAAGGAGAACCATGATGTGTGTCAGTCGTAGGATGGCAGGAGTCGCAACTCGTGACAGCGAGTCCGCTCAGTTCAGATCTCGGTGCCGAATTGCCGCTACCATCAGCGGCGCGGTCCTGATCCTGGTCGGGCTCAGTGCTTCTCCGGCCTATGCTGGCGCCGCCAGTGCAGCTGACTGTAAGCCGGAAGGAATCGTTACGGTACCCGGCGGTGAGGCGCGCTGGACCAAATGTATCGGAGACGGCTGGACTTCTGTGGATGGCTGGGTAAAAGACACGGGTAAAGACGGCAAATGCGCCGAGGTCTTCGCCCGCTTCGCCAACGGTACGCTTCACCAGAGTAACCGGGCGTGCCCGTCTGGCGACGTCGAGCGTTTCAATTGGAAGGAACCGGGCAGGGGAGTGTCGGTCCTGCTGCGCACGGTCCCGACTGGCTGACGCCGCTGGATTCAGCTGCCCCGCCACCGATTGACGGTGGCGGGGCAGCACGCTGCCTGGTTAGTCGAAAGACTCCCCAGTGGTCACCTTGGCGATCAGTGATTCAGCGATGGTGCTGAGCATGTCCACGCTCGTATCTGCGCCGTAGCTGGTGAGTGTGAGGTTGTCTACGCTGAGCGGAAGAGATGAACTCGGGGTCGTGGTCACACCGGGAGAAGTCGGTGCGCGACGTTAGAGAATTTTTTCGCCGGCGGGTAGTTCTGCTGTCCGAGCAGGTCGACGGTGTGGTTCAGGCGGGCGAGGATGCGGCCGGAGCCGCGCACCGTGTCTATTCGTTGCACGGCATCGCCGGTGACGGCGATGGCCTCGTCGAGCTGGCCGCGCCGGATCAGAACCAGACCCAGGTTGGAAGTATAGGAGACGTGGTTGCGTGGGAAGGCCTCAGCGTCGACGCTCGCGAGCGCTCTGCGGGCGGCTGTCTCGGCGAGATGGCCCTGCCCGGTGGCCAGCCCGACCATCCGCTCGTGCGCCGCGAGGTCGGCTGGTCCCCAGAAATCCAGCCAGAAGGGCTCATCTCCCCGTCGGCCGTGGTCGAGCCACCGGCGAGACTCCCCGATCGCCGAGGTGGCGGCCGAGCGGTCACCGCTCCTGGCGTGCCCGACGGCCTCGCGCGCCGCCAACAGAGACAGCATCATCGGGCTCGCCTGATCACCCGCGGCGGCCCGCGCCGCCTCGGCAAGCCCCACAGCCTCCCGACCGCCCCCCGGGGTGTTATTCGCTTGCAGAGCCATCGCAGCCAGTGTTCTCGCTCGGGCGTCGGGAACGGCTTCCAGGTCGGCGAAGTGGCAGGTTTCCAGCCACCACTGTCGCGCCTTCTGGTGCCAGCCGGCGTCATAGGCCAACCAGCCCGCCTGGTCCATGGTCGCTGCTGTGACACCCCGCAGCTCGCGCCCCACCGAGGGCAGGTAGCTTCCCTGGCGCACGGCGTCCTGTAGCCGTCGCGCCATGCCCTCTGCCACCTGGTAGATGGTGGCGCCCCCTTGCTGGTGGTCCAGCTCGAAGAGGCGGCGCAACGCCGTCCAGCACTGGGCAACCTGGTCGGCATCGATATGCCCAGGGATCGCAACGTTGCGCGGCAGCAGCATAGCCACGACTAGACCTGCGGCCCCGCCGAAGAGGTCACGGCGTTCCACACCATCGACAATAGCTGGAGCGTGGTGCGGCTGGTAGGGCACGCCCAGGACGGCGGGTGGGACGCCCAGCGCCTGCGCGATGTCGGTCAAGATCACCATGTCCTGCGCGGCTCGGCTGGCACCGCGCTCCAGGCGGGAGATCGTCGCCTGGGAATAACCCGAGCGGTCGGCGAGCTCCTGCTGGGTCCATCCCGCTGCTTTGCGCATCAGACGGATGAGTAACCCGATGTCGCCCGTCGCTACAGTGGCCTGGCCTTGTGGTGATATAAGCGCCGCAGTGACCGCGCGTGAGTAGTCCACGACCTCCCCGTTTTCTTTCTCGTGACCCGGTGCGCTCACCCGTCATCGCGCGTCGTGCACTATACCGGACAAAAATCACATCCCTACGCAATATTCAGACCTGCATAGGAACCCGCGGCGATAGCCCGCCGCACGGCATAGTCGCCGCGTGCCATCACCAGGGGCCGAGCCGGCCACAGACCAGCTTTCCCCTCAACTCCAGATCGCCGGCTGGCCGCCGGTAGAGCGGACGTCCCCCGGCGCTGTGTTCCCAGCGGCCAGCCGGTCCCCCTCAACCCTGTGAGAGGAACGCGCCCTATGGCTCCTGTGGCTCCTGTGGCATCGCGACCGGATTGTGACCGGTGGTGTGATACCGCAGGAACCCCCCTTGCCCTGTTTTGCCGGGTGGAGCAGGTCGAAGAGGCTCCCGAGCCTGGGGCGCTTCCTTCCCGGCTGGGTCAGCAGGGCGAGATTGTCGGCCGGGACCTGGAGTCGTTTTTCGTGTGTTTCCCCGATCATGCGGTGCTCAGCGTGTCGCCACAGGTGCTGCGCCTGGTCCCCGACACGGCGCCGGGTGAGTGCTGATGTCCACGCCAGCGCTCACCGGTGACCCGACGGGCAACTCCGACGATGCCACGGATCTGCTGACGTGGATCACGTTGAGCCGCGTGGCCGACGGCAGCCTCACC
The DNA here is from genome assembly GCA_050699515.1 of Pseudonocardiaceae bacterium. Lineage (GTDB taxonomy): Bacteria > Actinomycetota > Actinomycetes > Mycobacteriales > Pseudonocardiaceae. Next base: position 20,078 of record JBOHFF010000070.1, on the reverse strand, counting down.
CAGACGGCAGCCTCACCCAGCAGGGCGATCGCTACCTCGATGGAGGCGCACCCCTGCCACCCTATTTTGGTCGTGCCGATCACGACGCTGCTCACTGAGGGGTTGCTGGCCGTGTCGGATGCGGATCCGGCCGGAGGGCAACAGCTCGCTATCACCGAGTCGGGACGGACCCGCCATGAGCAGCTTCGTCGTCGTGGTGCTGGGGGGATATCCCGTGATGATGGACGAGGGTGATGTTCGGTCTCGTCGAGACGCGGTGGTGTTGGATGATCCGGGACCGGGCTCTGCTGCGGTCGGTGTGTGACGTCCGGCTGCCCGCGAGCAGTGTCGAGCCGGTTGCCGACCATGGCCCGTCCGGCCCACCAGCACCAGCAGCGCGGCAGCACTCTCCAGCCTGAGGGTATGAGCCTGCCGGTGCGTGTCCCTGGTGCGCACCTGCATCCCCAGCTGCGCCACCCGCTGTCGGGGGCCGGTCCCGCCCATCGAGCGGGCGGCGAGGCATGAAGCGGCTCGGTTCGGTGGTTTTATCTGCGGGGGTAGAGGAACTGCTCGTCAAGGTGGTAGCCGATGGATTCACGGTGTATCGCTGCGGTCCCACGGACGCGCCGCGGGCGCTGGTGGCCTGCTACCCGTGGGCCCACCACGTGGATCTGCTCACAGTCGGGGACTTCGCGCGGGTCGTCACTGCCCGGGTGCCCACCCTGGGCCTGCGAGGCCCCCATCCCTCGCCTGCGCCCTAGTGGCCGAGCTCCCTGGAACGGTGCTCATGGACACCGATACTCCGGATATGGTGCTCGAGAAACGACTGCTTAACTATACCAAACGGGAATTCTTTACATTCCGGAGAATCGCGTCCGGCGCCGAATGTACGCTGATGGGATACCGTCTCGGCGATAGCTAGATCGACTTAATTCACATCGAGGGATTCAGCAAACAGCTCTTTCTTCTGGCGCCAACGGACATCGTCGCTCATCGTCTCCGAGGGCGCCCTGACGTACTGCCGTATCGAGGGCACTGCCCTCGATACAACCAAGGTTCTTTTACTGCTCTCGCTGTTAGATCGCTGAGCAGCGACGACTCATCTGTGAACGGTCGAATGGGTCGGTAGCTGCTCACTGTCCATCGTGGGTGTCGCCCAACTCGGGCCGTGAGATGGTCTCGCCGTGTCCCGCGCGGACCACGTACGGGACAGGCGCGGTGGGACAGGTTCGAATGGGTTTGGCTGACCGCTGACCTGCGGAAATAACAGCCCAGAGCGAAGCTGGGACGGGTGCTGAGGGTGTCCCAACCCGTCCCAAATCCCGAGGACACAGACCACACTCCCTTCCGGGGTTGAACAGGGGCGGTTGTCCCCTGCGATGCTCCCCACCACAGGGGAGATCATCGCTTCGGGCCGGGCCTGGGTTGCCTAAGTCCATCGGCTGTAATTTTGGGTAGTCGACAAGGATGTGAGCGATGGGGGAGGGACGCGGTGCTCACACGCCAACCTCCCAGATTTCAGGGGAGTTTGGCATGTGTCCGCAGGATGCAAACGAGGGTCCCTGACAGGTATATAGGCTGCTCAGCGGGGGGAGTGGGCGCGGGGAGGCGGCGGGGAGATCTCCCCGGCATCCCCGGCGCCTCCCCCACCGACTCCCCGCGCTCCTTCGTCACTTTGAGTATCCAGTTCGCCGCTGCGTACGATCGGGTCTGGGAGCAAGGCAACGAGGGCGTCTGGTGGTCGGGACGGGATGGGTCTTGCTTTTTGGTGAATGCTGAATTATTCACGGATGGTTTGCAATTCGTTCAATTTGTATGGCGAGCACGCCGAGTTTTTCTTTTTCCGGAGGGTAGATCTCCCGGATAACAGCCAGTAGTTCATCCCTCGACTCTCCGAGGTCTCCGCCGATGGCAACGGCATCCTCATGGTCGAGCATTGTCTCGAAGTTTTCGTACTCTGTGACTCGCTTCACGCGTGTGGCGACAGTGTCGTCACTTGAGACGAAGGTCAGTTCGTGACCTGCTTGGATTTTGCGTATCCTTGGGTAGCCGACACGAACTTCAACTGTTTTGATGCCGTCGGCAATCAACTCCAGATACGGCTTACGGAGGTTGAGTCGGTGGCTGGGTATAGTATTGTTCATGATCCGTGTTCCTTGGCGACGCGTTGAGCGATGTGCAGGTAATGTTCGTGAAATTCGCGGACACAGGCTAATTTCGGATACCGGTTCACCAGTACCTTGGTAAGATCGCCTGCACGCAGCAGCACCGACGTGACCACACGTGTTGATGTCAATGCCTGGCTGCCGAGGACGACTGCCTCATCGGGGCTGCCTAATTGAGCGATCGCCGTGGCCAGGTCAAGCCGGGCGATCGCCTCCCGGCTGGGTGACTTACTGGCAGATGGCACTGACTCATGCACCACTAGGGCCGCTTCGGCGTGGTCGCGGGCTGTTCTGAAGTCTCCTAGCCAAGCGTAGGCAGACGCCGGGTAAGCAGTCATGGCATAGGAAGCAAGAGTACCGGTATCTATGGTAAATCGGCTGGGTGCTCTAGCAGGCAACCGCTCGTGCAATCGTTGGGCTTCGCCGAAGAGTGTTTCACACGGTTCCCGTTGGCCCAGTCGGGCATGGGCGCGGGCTGCTTGCGCGCGAAGCCGAACAGCCAGCGGATGACCGCCCGGAACCTTAGTGGCACCCCTCATCGCAGCCCTCACCGCGTTGTGCGGACGCTCGGAATACATGGTGATTGACGCCATGGCGTCGGCCGCCCACCCGCATAGTTCACCATGTCCTACTTCATCGGCGTAGGTGTAGCAGTCAAGAGCGAATGCCTGCGCAGTCCGGGAATTGCCGAGATCGTGCGCCAGCCAAGCTAATAGCTCCGATAGCCACGCAGCGCAAACATAGAGCGCTTGCAACTCTTTCAGGGTATGGCGACCACGGATCAGCTCATTAACTCGTGACCGATAGAACCGGGCGACGATAAACCGCTCGGCGGGCGGGTTCTTTGAATAGTCTTGATTGAGATCGCTTATCACTAATTCAAGATGTTCGAGCGTGCCTTGCCCGACAGCGCTCACCGCGGCGGCTTGGGTAAACTCCATTGCTTCATCGGCAGCGTCAGCCAGCACTCTGCTCAGAATTTCGGGAGTAAGGACGGCGGCAAGACCTAATTTGAGAGTTTTCCGCCGCTGTCGAGCGTACTCTCCCGTAGGCGCTGCCGGTGAGTCATCATCAGAACCGCCATGACCCGCCTGTTCGGATTTCACCGAGGGACCCGCTGTGAGCTGTTCGACGGTGGCTTGCGCCTGGGTTCGCCGCTTGGCTTGTTGTTCGGCCAGATAGGCGGTTCTGGCGTCAACCAATTCATCATACCTGGCGATCAGAGCACCCGTCGCGCCGACCAACTGATCTGCTTTCTCCCAGAAGTCGCTCGCTGGTAGTTGTGAGCCTGCTTCGGCGTGTGTCACGGTCGTGCGATCGCAGGGCACCGCCCGCGCGATATCTGCCTGGTAAAGATTGGCCGCTTCCCGAAGGGCCCTCAGGTACCGACCCAGCGCCCGCTGCTGTTCGGTAAGAAATTCGGGTTGACGAGCCATGCGCTTCCCGCTTCCTGTCGTTCACGAACCACTAGACCGCGCACACCGGTTATCAGCGTAGCGCCCACCAGGTGCGCGTGGCCTCACCCGCTACCCCACCCGTCAACTCACGGCCTTTCCTCGACATCCAGTACCTCGATGTGGGTCGGTAAGAGACAGACCGTCCGAAAGGTAACTACCGTGTCAGCCAATCACCAGACAGGACAGGCGAGAACACACGCCGATGTCCAGCGATCACCACGCGTCACCTGGGGAAACAGACCTGCCGCCGGGTCGCCCGATGATTAAGGTGAGTGACCGTGTCCCTGGTGAGCGTGCCCGGTTCGTCGCCCAGTGCCGACGCAACGACGACCAGAGAACTGCCACTCTCGTGATCATTCACGAGGAGAACGGATCCTGGACGATCCACGGCTTGGGCGCACCCGGAGTCACACTCGGCAAGACCGACATGATCGCACTGGCGGAATCGATCCTGGCGCGGGCCCGGTGACCGCAGTGACCGACAGCCTGGAGCTCGCTGCGGTCATGCAAACTTTCGGCTGGCCGCCGGTTAAGAGATGCCCCGAATCGACTCCCGGCGGCCAGCCGGTCCCAGACCCCGCTTGCTAAAGAAACAAGAGATTGCCCATGCTGGTCAACGTAGTGGTGGTTATCGGGCCCCCGGCCGTGGGCAAAACCACCTTGGTGATGCAGATTGGACGGCTCCCTGGCACGCGAGTTTTCCGTCTTCGAGAACACGTACCAGAAAACAGTCTGGCCGCCACTGCCACGAATGCTGAGGGACTGGGTTGGATCGATGACATCACCGTTATCACGAGCGTGCGTGGGTACCTTGAGAACCTCTTCTACGAGGATGAGGTACATACGTTACTGCTCGACAACTTTCCGGGTAAAGGTTCACAGGTAGGGCTGCTTCTTTCAGTGCTGAGGCAACTTGCACCGGGCTGCATCATGCGGGTGATCGAGCTAGTTGCCGATCCGGACGTCTTGCGTCGGCGCGCCGTGTCACGACGAGTCTGCCACCATTGCGAACGCGATCCGCTGTGCGATCCACGCCTGCCCGCGATGACAAGCGCGGTCAATCCGGAGCGCTGTGCCCGCTGCGAGCATCTGTTGCATACCCGCCGAGGTGATATCCCAGCCGTCTATGAGACACGGCACCAGCGCTACTACCAGATGGCCGAAGGCATCCGGAGCGCCTTATCGAACGCTGATATTACCGTCACACGGCTTGACGGCAGCCAGTCCGTCGATGTCACCACCCAAGAACTCACGTCCCTTCTTTTCTAAGGAGCAAGACCATGCCTGCAGTATCGTTGCCCATGCCACGCTTCACAGGCGTGAGCGACGGCTATGGCCATGCCCGTATGCCACGCGGAGCGACCGTACCCCAACCTGAGCACATCGACAAGGTTGCGTACGGCCGATTCCGTAATGTCTATCTTTACATCACCGAAGCCTGTCAGCTGCGCTGTGAGCACTGCTATATGGGCGAACGTCTCGATCGGGCACTCAAGATGTCTCTGCCGCAGATTGTGGAAACCTTGACTATCTGGCGGAGCATGGGCGGCAGCAAACTCACAATTCTCGGTGGTGAGCCCACGCTGCACCCAGACTACTGCGGGGCGATCCGGGCGGCGAAGCACATCGGCTATGAATATGTCATCACCACGACTAACGCCCAACTACCGGCGCTGCGTAAGTTCCGGCAGCTCGAACCCGAGGATTTCGCGTATGTGCAGGTAAGTCTCGACGGCGGGACTGCCGCATCGCATGACACTGTTCGTGGCGCGGAGACATTCAATAAGGCTCTCGAAACAACTGCTGAGATCGCGCAACGAGGTTTCGACACCCGCATCATCTGCACGGTCAACCAGACTAACCGGAAGGACGCGTTGCAACTCCTCGGTATCGCTGACGAGCTGGGTGTCTCACTGGTCAAGTTCCACGTCTTCTCGACCATCGGTATCGGACACGGGAATCCGGAGATGGCCATGTCTCCTCACGAATGGGTCGCTTTCTGTGAGACCTTGAATAACGTCGCGCCGCAGTATCGCACACGGGTGTGGTACCAGCCGACGTATGCTCGACGTGACCAGATGGAGCGCTACCAGGCCGAGGGCTACCAAGGGTGTATCGGCCGAACGCTGGATCGCATTTCGATCTTCCCTGACGGGCGCTGCTATGTCTGCTCTTACCTGTTCGACACCGATCTCTACTTCGCTCGCATGAACGATGGTCGGATCGAGCTCAATCATCAAGAGAATGAGTTCGACCTCTTCACCCAACCGCTGGTCCGGAGTTCCTGCGGAGACTGCAAAGAATCAGCCTGTATGGGTGGCTGTCCGGCCGAGGAAATAGTCATGGGCAACTCATCATGTGCCGAGCACGAAGACATCGTTCCTGTCTGTCGGCTCTGGAAATCCAGCGCCAAACCTGAAGAGTAAGGGGAAGACCAGTGGAAGCAATCATCGATTCGCTCCGCTCGCTCGACTGGGAAGATATCGACGGCGTAGAGCACGCCACCCGTAAGGCACTCACGACAATCACCGAAAACCCTGGTGCAATTGGCGCGGCACTCCTTTCGTTGCCCGAGCGACCAGAGCTGATGACACTCTGCGAACACTATGACATCCTCGACAAGATCGTCCTTCACAGCGACGAGTCCGGCATCAGGCTTCGCCTTCACGTCTTCCTCCCTGGCTATTTCGACCGGCCACATAATCACCGCTGGTCGTACGCCAGCATGATCCTGCGTGGCGAATACCGACATTACTTGTTCGGAAACACTGCACTTGACGAGACCATCGACCCTGGCTCGCTCACAGCGCTGCAGGTTCGGCAAGAACACGTCGGCACTGTTTATGCGTTGCATCACACCATGGTGCATGCCGTGGTGGCCGAACCCTTCACCGTGTCCTTGGTGCTACGTGGTCCGGCCATCAAGGACCGGTTCCTGGTCATGGACCGCAAGACAGGCGAAAGCTGGTGGCAGTACGGCGCACATCAGGAGAGCGCCACGAGTGCCGCAGAAAAACAGATGACACTCGAACGACTAAGTAACTTAATCGTTTCGCTTCGCGAGTGGGGTCTCTGCTAAGCGATTACTCTGTGCTGCGCTAAACTATGAATGAACCTCGCTTCATGCCCGCCTCGCGGAGTAATCAAAGGAGACCATCTGCCCATGCTTGATTCCCGACGTTTCAAGGTCACAGGAGACGTACATCTGCTCTTGCTCGATGGTGACGAAATACTCTTCGGCTGCCGCCAGAACACCGGCTTTGAAGACGGCGCGTACCACCTGCCATCTGGTCATCTGGAAGCAGGAGAATCAGTGATCGCCGCCGTTATTCGTGAAGCCAAAGAGGAAATCGGTGTCACAATCTTCCCGGACGCGATCGAGTTTGCTCATGTTATGCACAACTCATCCAGCAGTGGCCGCGTTGCCTTCTTTTTCACCGCACGCCAGTGGGAAGGCACCCCCGAAAACCGTGAACCAGACAAATGCAGCGAACTCTGCTGGTTCCCGCTCAGTGCGCTCCCTGACCACATGATTGCATACTGCCGCACCGCACTTGACCATGTGACAACTGGCCAACCGTTTTCGATTTACGGATGGTAGACCCGCGTCTGGGGGCGCGATCCTGGCGCCGTCTGCGGCCAGCCAATGACGGCGCGGGGGCCGGTCGGTGCTTCGGCAACTCACCGCGCTAGCCGACGCTGTGGCCACCCTGTCGGACACGGAGTTGCGGGAGAGCGGTTGAGCGTGCTGGTGTGGCTCAACGCACCCTGAGAGCGCCGTGGACGCGACGAACCACCCTGGGGGATGTTTTCCCCCTACGCTCTCGCTTCCCTGGGCCTTGTGGCCGGTTCGGGACATGACCCGAGGCAGGCAGGACACCCCCTGTCCGGGCCGCTGAATCTGGCTGTTTTCGGTGTGGTGGGTGCTGGTCTGCCTCGCCGGGTTGTCTGCCTTGCCGCAGCTCAGGGGTAGGGCAGGGGCGGGGTGTGGGAGTGAGGCATGTGCCCTAGCGCAGGGGTGTGTGCCTTACCGCTTGCCCGCCGACTGGATTCCCCCGGAGATCCCCAACCACCGTCACGTCCACCCCCTGGTAGCGGGGGTGGGTGGTGGTCGGGACGGGGTGGGTCTACCCCCGCTACCGTGCTGGTCAGGGCCCGTTACCGAGGGGGTCTACCGGGGTAGAGGGGGCCCCGCTACCCCCGGGGTGGCCCCGCGGCGCCAGGAGCGTGGTGCCCCTTCGCCCCCACACGCAACGCTCATCACTCAAATGGGTGCAAATTAGTGCTATTTCACCAGTGATGAGCTATGAGGCGGCGCCCAACCGTTCCGATCATCAGGAGGTGATCCCCTGCCACCCCGGCCGTAACCGCCCCGACCAGCGCCCCCACCACGCGCCGCACGACTAGGGGAGGTGATGCCACCACGAGGACACACACCAAGAAACCGAACACCAGAAAGAAGGTGATAATACCCACTCCGGAAGAGTGGGCACAACAGCAGTTACAGAACGCGCCGCACCGATCAGAGGAATGGGCGAGAAAGGTAGCGCGTATCTACTGCCTTGACATCGCTGATAACACGACCGAGAAGAAAGCGGTGTAGCGCGAAACGTGGCCCGGCGGGAACTCCGCCGGGCCACATCAATATCCGGACTCGTCATCTGGCGTCGTCCGTGTCGTCCCTGAAGACCGGCACGATTTGATCCGGGTGGAACCGGCACCGACCCGATGGCTTGATGATGACAGCGGCGAGCGTCTGCGCTATCGCGGCCTGCTTCTGCTCCATCGTGAAATCCGGCTTATCCCACTCCTCAGCCAGGTTCGCTACCGCGTGGCGGCGGGCCTGCGTCCGTCCCTCATACTGGCGTCGCTCGCGCTTCAGCCCGGCCTCGACCGTTTCCATACGAGCAAGAGAGGAGAAATGCCGCTCAGCGGAAATGTTACCCGCCTCGAAATTCTGCTGCTGGGCGTTAATGCGCTGTTGCAAATCTATAAGTTCTTGGGCTTTCGGCCACAGCGGAAGGTCCTCCAGCTTACGGAACTGGACTTTCTGCTGTTCCGCGATCACCAGCGCCCTGATGTAGGTATTGACCGGTTCAGCCGCCCGCGCCACGCCCCCACATCCCCCGTTCCCGCTGGCCGGGCACCGGTAATACTCTTCCATCTCCCCACGCTTATTACGCCGACGTGAGCCGATCATCCGCGCGCTGCACTTGCCGCACCGCAGAAACGGAGACAACAGATACACCGTCCGCTGCCCACGTCCCTTAGCACCCAGCCGAGACGGCACGGCCGCAGGTGATGCCCCCCATGCCGCCACCACAGCGTTGTATTCCTCTTCGGTCAAGATCGTTTCCCATTTTCCCCGGACCTTGTTCCCATCCGGACCGAACAGGACCTCGCCCTGGTAGACCACAAACCCACACAGACGCGGATTCAAGAACATTCGCCGGATCCTTATCCCACGCCATTGAGTACCCATCACGGTAGGTATTCCGCGTTCATTCCACTCACGGGCCAGAGTCAACGGACTCACCCCCGCCAAAATGCGCGGAAGCTCCCGGCGGATATGCGCTGCCTCCCGCTTGTTCAGCCGAACACGATCTTTCCGCCATCCAAACGGACGCTTAGCACCACCATGGGGCCTGCCCTCCATCGCAGAGTGTCTATGCCCATCAACGACACGCCGCGACGTGTTCCGCGATTCCTGATTCCGCTGATTAACCAGACTCCGCGCCGCCGAAATACCCGCATCCGTGGTCAGGTCTATATTACCCGTCAAGCTGGCAACATAAATCCCATACAGCTCAACCACATCTATCAGATCTTCCAGCGTGCGCGGATCACGCATCGCCCGATCAATATCCGGCACCATCAGCGCATTGCACTCACCCCGGCGCAGCGCGGTCAGGATCTTTTCCCACTCCGGTCGCACCACCCGGTACCCAAACGTGCCATCAGGCAACGCGACCCGCTGCCGTTTAAACGCCGACACAGCATTCTCTGGGATCTCCCGGTCAATCCGCCCACCGATCCGCGCCACCTGCGCGCGAAGGTCGCTGAGCTGGTTGTCGATCTGCCGCTCACGGTCGGTTGACTCGCGTGCGAGCAACACCCATATCAGCTGGTCAGGGTCTACGGTGATGAGCGTGCGCCCCCCGGTCCGGCGCGGTGTACTGGTAGTCATGCCGGTGAGTATGCACTAGAAGACCCGTGGGCACGCTCAATGAAGTCCTGACCTGGAGGTCGGGACCATAATCGCCCCAATCCGCGGATTTCCCCTCAAGGCATCAGGGTGGTACCCGTCTCTGATCCCGACGTCGCTGGCTGGCCGGTGGTGCAGCGAACGATCCCCCCGCGCTGTACTCCTGGCGGTCAGCCGTTCCTATCAACCCCACGAGATGAACAGCATCTCGGTTTCAGGAGGTTAGGACTCACCCTGTGGGTTACGCGTTTTCCGCTGGGCAGATACGGCATCTGTATAGGTCTCGACCGTCAGGTCTTGCTCACTTACGCCGAGATCCCGGAGCACGGACCGTACGACGTTCAAGGCTGCGTCCAGGTCACCGGCTTCGGTCATGGTCTCCACTTCGATGAAGATCTGATCTTCCAGTTCGGGCACGGTAACCAGGCTGGCGAGCAGCTTGTGTCCCAGCGCGGTGAACCGGTAGTTCACGCAGTGCTTGTGGAACGCGATGAATTCCTCGAGTCCTAGCGCGGTGAGGACGGTGGCCAGCACGTCGGCGTCCTCGGCGGTCGTCTCGTGCTCTGGTTTGGCACCGCTTTCCGCGTCCACAGGTGGTTCCTTGTACGTCAGCAGCACGCGCGTCTGGCCGGTGTCATCGGTGATGGCGCGTACCCGCAGCTCACGCCGCTGCTCAGTGAGCCGGTGGTCGGGGTAGTCGAAGTAGCGATCCGCGTACGTGCACCTCTGTGCGGGGCCGCGTCGGCCTAGCGTGGCGCGCACGGCATCGACATCCCGCACGACGGCTTTGAGCTCGGCCTCGACCAGCACCGTTCTTCCTGTACTCACACGACCCGCCGCGCAGTGCGGCGCAGTTCGTCAATGAATCTGCGGAAACCCCGGTGCAGAGCGCCATGTGGTGATTCAGCGACTCGGTACATGGGCGAGGTATGTCCTTCGTGTGTTTTCCCGAATGCGGAGACGAACATTGTATTGTCCAATGAGACCACCCGCCAGGTGGGAAGCAATGAGTAGAGATGGCACTGTACCGTGCCCGTTTCTTTGGCGAGATCGCGCAGTCGCTCGATCGACAAGTGGAGTCCACTGAGAAAACTGCTATAGCCTTCACCGATCTCGGTTGCTCGCTGGCTTGCGGCTTCACAATCCGGATCGAGCAGCAACACGCGCAGGGTCGGTGCGTTGGCTTGCACGCTGGTGCGCAATAGGGAATCGTTCAAGCCGAGGATGCCCAGCCCGCGGACGGCTAACACGTCGATCTCGTGAGCGGCTTGTGCGAGACCTCGCATATCTGTCAGCGCGGCCGACTGCGACGGATAGACCGCGATGACCTCGGCTCGCCCGCTGGTGCTCAGGTGATCGAGTCCTGCTGGGTGTCGTGGTGCCAGCCCGAGCAGCATCCGGGCATCGTCGGGCATGTCCAGACCACCAGCGATCCGCTCGAAGAGCTCCAACGTTGTCACCGTGCGGGCACCGCGCATGACCTCGCTGACTCGACCTTGCAGCAACCCGGTGGCCATGGCGATGCGACTCTGGCTGGCCCCCGCGTACTGCTGTGCCGCTCGGAACAGCGCTCCAACGTTGCGCTCGCGGAGGGCAGAGCGAACCTCGTCGCGGCGCCATGCCCACGCCGGCAATGTGACGGATATCTGTGCTGCGGCTTCTCGCACCCAGTCAACCTACATCTCGCCGTGAGATGCCCATGATGGTATGGGTTCGGAGCTGATCACCACCCGATACTGAGTCTGCGGTTGGACTCGATGCCGTGGACGACGCGAACGATCCGGTTGTCTGCTGCGGAGTACCGGCGTCGTATTGTTGATCTTGAAAGGGGTCGTTGGCTTGGCGGGACAAGCGCCCATGAATCTAGGAAGGTGGTCAGTGGGAGCTGATAGCGAGGATCTGGTGATCGCTGATCAGTGCTGTGATCAGGTCAAGTCTCAGTTGCCGATCATGGCCGAAGGCGTGCCAGATGGACTACCGATGCTTCAGCTCCCCGAGAACGGTGCGCGCAGCCGCTATCGCCGGGTGGTGATGACCATTTGCCAGGCCCACGGCGCGGCTGGGTTCACGAATCTACTGTTGACCAGTAAAGACGGGGTCATCGCGGGAGAATCCGCACGTGGCGAACTGCTGTGTGCTGCGGCTGGACGAGCAGGCCGCCACGATGGTGCACAGCGTCCTCGTAGAGTGGCAGGGGCAAGGGCTAATGGAGGTTACTGACAGCCCGGATGTGGTGATCGCCAAACGCCTGCGCAAACGGACATCGTCGCTGATCGTCTCCGATGACGCCCTGACGCACTGCCGGGTCGAGGGCAGCGCCCTCGATGTGCTCAACGAGGTGCTCACCTGGGAGCCGCGACCATAACTGTCGCCCGAATACGCCCGACTGCTATGTCCCACCCCGCTCGGTGGACCTACCGAACGTCAGGGTCCACGGCTGGCTGCCGGTCATGCATCGCCGTGCCTACGCCCAGCTCATGGCAGGCTACCGGACCCCCGATCCCGGCCCCGAGATCGCCGGTCAGCTGTGGGAGGCCCAAAACTCGCGTTCGGTGGCTGGGCGAAAAAACTGCTGCGTGCAGACACTCACCATCATCTTCCGTGGGTGTCGAACGCTGATCGGATTGGGTTGGTGTGGTTGTTGAGGGCGACCTTCTCGGGAGCAGGTCAATCACCCTGCCGGACCATGTTGTCGATCCTTATGGGAAGAGCGCCCCGTGACTAAACCCGCAGCGAATCAGCCTCAGCCCCAAGGGGCATCTGATGGGCAGGGTGTATACGCAAGAAATGCTGGCATACCTCGCAGGGTCTCCGTTGAAGGTATGCAGGGGGTTGCTGCGACGGTGGTGATCAGGGTGGTGCGGGGCATGGTGTGGATGTCCATCTCGCCGCCGTTTACCTGGGAAGCCATCATGGAGCCGGGGAAGGTTGAAGAGGTGATACGGACACTTGAGCTGGCTCGGAAAGAGGCTGAGAAGACAGACGCGGCACTGAGTAAACGACCCATCCGCCCGTGAAGACCAGACGGTGGTTCGGTAGATCCCCAGGGGTCCTGTTGCTCAGTGACTCCGCCAATCCAGCGATCGGTTCGGCGCGCTCACAGGCCAACTCCACGGTGCAACGACGGAACTCGGCAGGTGAGGTGACGGCACGACGGTCTTCATCAGACCTGGAGTGGTTCAGTCCGCTTGGTGCAGGACGGTGGGGGCGCCGGCCGGCATCTGGCCCAGGGCGTCGAGGGTGGCGAGGGCACGATCGGTGCGTGCTCGCAGCTCCCGGCGGCTGATCCAACCGCGGGCACAGAGGCGATGGTCCTGGGCGAGCAGCACCAACACCGCGAGCGCCTCGGCGAGCTCGTCGCGCTGGTGCATCGGCAGCTGGCGGATGAACTCCAGCTGGGTGTCCACCACGCCGTCCAGGAACTCGGCGTCACGAGCCACCGCGCGGTGGCTCTGCCACCAGTTGCTGCCCTGCCTTACCGTCATATGCACCGCCTGCGATCGTCCGGTTGCTCGAACCATCGTTGGATGAGGGCCCGGTGTTAGCTCCCTGCGGCAGATTCACTGATCAGCGAGACCGCAGCCGGGCTCCGGACAGCAGATCGGGGTCCACCTGCCGGCGGCCGTGCGCGTACCGGGTGCGGGCGAAGGGCACCATCAGCAACGGCTGCTCGTCGCCGATGAGGTCGCAGTACACCGGGACGAAGCCGCGATGGTCCAGGCTCACCAGGAACTCGGCACACAGCACACCACGGCCGTCCAGGCATCCCGTGCCGTGCCAGGGCAGCAATGTGGAGCCACCGAGATAGGAGAAACCACTGCGGCCCGGCCGCGAGGCGACGGTGGCGAGCCGGACGTGCGGCGGGAAGTGCTCGGCGACCCCGGCCGCGGCGTCAGCCAGGCAGGCCGCCAGGTAGTTCACCGAGTCCTGCCACGCCACGGCGATCACCTCTAGCCTGGCGGAGTCCAGTTCCGGCGACAGGCCAGTCGTGGTGCAAACGTCGAGCCAGGCGAGCACCGCGCAGGCCCACTGCCGCGGGTCGGTGCCGGCGGGCGCCGGGACCGGCACCGAGTACACCAACGAGGACAGGATCTCGCGGAACGAGGGCACGCGGGCCAGCAAGGCGCGCGGCAGGTCTTCGGCCAACCGCTGGTCGACCTCGACGGCCCGGTGCAGGGGCCGGGGGTTGCCGGCTGCCAGCGAGATCAGCTCCCTGAAGCTGCGACGGTACTTCTCGCGGCTGCTCCAACCCCGCGGACCGAGCTGGCGCGCGACGAAGCAGGCCTGATCGCAGAACCGCACCGAGTTGCCCAGCCCCACCAGCTGGGCGTAGCGCCGGAGCTGCCGCCGGTAGCGCCGCGTCTCCGTCCAGCCGCGTGGCCGGGGGTAACCACCGTCGTTGAGCACCACCACCCGCAGGCCCGGCGGGTAGAGCGCCGTGCAGGCACTGTCGAGCTCCTTGAGTCGCAGCAGCGCACCGAGCTCGGCCAGGTCCGGCCAGGGGCCGGCGGCTTTGAGCCCGTTGTCGTGCTGTTTGAACGGGAATCCGATGGTCAGCACCGTGATCGGCCGCTGGGCGGCGATGAAGGGAACCATCTGCGCCACCGCGGTCTCCAGCGGGAAGCACGATCGTGAACCCTTGAGGAACCTGGACCGGGTCAAGATCCGGTGCAGCACCGCCGCGACATCACGCGGGTCCCGCGGTCGTCGATCACCCCTCGTTGCGTGGCCCGAGGCGACCAGGTACGCCATCGCGTTGTCGGCCAGCCGGGCCGACGCGGCCTCCGAGGTGGTTCGCAAGGTACTGAGCAGCGTCCCGAGCTCTCGGCTATCTAGCCGGACCGGCCACTGATCCACCCAGCTCGAGGTGTGCAGCAGGTGCAGCGGCAGAGCGCGCAGCGATCGGGCATGGGAAATGGTGAGCGCCGTTCCGGTGCTCAGCGCAGGGCAGGGCAGGGTGCTTCGGTGGACGGACGGGACTATCACTCCCGCCACCGATGGGCGGGCCGGCGACACAGAGTTCGACAGTAGACGCCCGAGTCGATCGACGCACTAGTTCAGCGCCGGATAGTTTCCCAACGCTCGAACCGCCGGCCGGCCCGCAGACTGGCCATCCGCCGGTCGAACTCGGCCTGCACCGCCGCTGATGTCCCGGCGCCGGGGAAGACCCCGGCGATCAACTTGAGGTCACGGATTCCGTGCAGCACCTCGAAACCGCCCCAGTCCCGCACGTCGAATCCGTAGGTATCGATGAAATCCTGCTGGTGGGCGGCGGGTTTGCCGAACCGCACACTGCCCACCACTATCGGCGTCAGGTCCCATTCCGGTGGCCCCACGGCGCAGGAGTCGAAATCGCACAGCACGGGCCGGTCCGGCCCGGGTATGACGTTACCCAGATGCGCGTCACCGTGGAGCACGGCGCTCGGCAGGGTGAAGGTCAGCCCGGCGACGGCGGTGGCCAGTTCAGCACTGCGGTGCAGCAAGAAATCGCGGTCGGCGCCGGCCATCCTGGTGGTGTGCCGAACCCGATTGTCGAAATCGGTGAGCGGATCCCAGTGCGGCAGGGCACGGCAGGGCAACGGCACCGCATGTACCGCTCGGAGCAGGCCGGCCAAATCTCTCCCGCCCGGCACCGGACCGGTCGGCGAGACCGCCTGCCACACCGTGGCGACGTGCTCGCCGACCCGCACCGGTTGCGCGATACCGGGCAGCAACCGGATCGTCGGCACGTCGTGCTCGGCGAACACGGTCGCTGCGTCCACCGCCAGCTTGGCGCGCCGGATGTAGGACGGGAGGGTGACCAGCCGGATCACCACCGGGTCCCGGCTCAGCTGGAATACCGCGTTGTTGACGTTGCGGAGCAGTTGGGCTCCGAGGGGATCGAGGCCGAGTTCAGCGCATACTGCCCGCAGCCCAGAGGCGAGCCGCTGGTCGCAGCGGCCGGGAGAACGCACCGTGTCGGCACCTCGTTTCTTCAGAGGCTTCGATGCTGGTTGATCTGCTGAGACAGCTCGCGGGAGTCCGGGTGGTTGGAGCGTCGGGCCGCCTCGATCTCCAGCGGCTTGAGCCGGTCGGTGACCCGCTTGGATTTCACAGCGGTGGCCGCCACCAGAGCCTTGCGCCCGATCTGGATACCGTGATCGACATCGCCCTGCCGCAGGTGGCTGGTGGCCAGCATGGTGAGGCTGAACGCCTGGCTACGTCCCATCAGATGGTCGTAACGGGCCAGCGCCTGGCCGAACGCGGGAATCGCGACGGCGGCATGGCGCGGGTCGTATGCGGCCAGTTCGTTGTGAACGGTCCCGATCATCGCGTACATGTCGGTGTCGTTGTAGAACCTGGCCCAGTCCGGCGCCTCGTGGATATCCGCCCTGGCCAACTCGTCCCGGGAGCGGCCGAGCAGCTTCTTGGCCTGCACGTCGTCACCCATCATCGAGTACGCCCACGCCTCGTTGCCGCACAGCACCGCGACGGCCAACTCGGATCCGGAGTCCTGCGCGGCGATCTGACCCAGCTGGAACCACTTGAGGGCGTCGTTGGCCTCGCCGTGGTGCAGGTACACCCGGCCGATCCGGTACATGATGTTGGACAGCAGGCTGTGGTCGCCGGACTGCTTGGCGAACTCCAGGGCGGTGGCGAAATGGCTGCGCGAAGAGTCCAGCAGGCCCACGTCGAAAGTCGTCCAGCCGGCCAGATTCTGCAGGTCGCCCAGCGCCCGGAACAGCCGTTGGCGCACCTCTTCCGTGCTCGACGCGCCCAGTAGACGCTGTGCCCAGGACAGTTGCGCGACGACCGCGTCGCGACAGGCACCCCCGCCGAATTGATAGTCCAGAGCACGCATGGCTCTGGTGGCCGCTTCCACCTGCTTGACGTCCGTCATACCGATCTTGCTCGGTGCGGGCGTCTGGGCAGGGCTGGGCAGCCATTGCCCGCGGTCGGCCCCCAGGACTGCGGTACCGAACATCACGGCAGCTCCATGCGCCAGGAGCTTCCGGCGCTTCACGAACTCGTCCTCCTCGTCCTCTTCTGCTTCGTCGGGCGGTCCGACCAAGCTCGTCGCCGTCGCCGGGTCGTAGGCCAGGCCCATGTACCCGCGTGGGATACCCAAGCCGTCGGAGATCCGCGCCAGCACGTCGTAGGCCATGACCTGGCGGCCCTTGAGGATCTCCGACACCTCGGACTGGGACTGCCCCGTCAGGGATGCGATGTGTCGTTGCGAGATACCTATCCGCCGCAGTAGGCGGTACACCGAGCTGATGTCGCGGCCGGCCAGCGCTCGCTTCATCTCTGGCTCGTTCCAGCGCTCCAGAGATAGCCGGCTGTCCTGCTGACCGGTCGTGTTCATCTTTGCCCCCTTGCCGTCCGACGGGCGACGTGTGCAGAGTAGACACCCAGCTCGTCGCTGGTGAAGTGCAGTTCAGCCAAGCCGATCGGCCCGTCCTATCATTTTGCGCCGCTCATCGTCCTATCATGGCCGATCAGCGCAGCACACCCAGTAGCAGGTTTAATCCGGCCCGCCATCCTGCCTACCTTGACCAGGCGCCACTTCCCGAACAGAGCGTGGCGAGTTTCCCGGGGCTTGCCGTTGCAGTCGTGGTGCAGGACTGCTTCGGGATACGGCCCTCCCTCCCGAGGGTGGAAAGGTGGAGCGCAGAGGTGGACCAGGTTCTGGGCCAGATCCTCCGGCAGGCGGTGTGGGAGCGGCTCGACTCGCTCGACGAGTTGGTCAGCAGTGCCGACAATGGCTCTCTGCTGTCGGCCGTGCGCAGCGAGTTGCCCCGGTTGGCTCACGGGTGGCGTGCTCTGCTCACCTCGCATGTGCCGGACCCGCGGGGTCGCTGTCCGGAGTGCTCTAGTCGTTGGCGATCCCGGGCGACGTCGTGCAGCGTGTGGCAGGCCGCACACGAGCACCTCGTTCCTGCGGACCCGATGCCTTCCGGGGCCGCACAGTCAGCGGTCGCTGCTTCCAGTGCCACGGTTTCCGGGTCCGGGGCCACGGTCGCTGCACCCAAAACCTCGGTAACTGGCCCTTCCTGGTCGGTCTTCTCCAGATCCGGGATCCGCGGGAATGCGGTGACGGTGCGACAACCGGCCTCCCTGTTCCCTGCCGTTGTCCATGCTGGGGCTGTCGTTGTCCATGCTGGGGCTGGCGCGGTTCGCTGAGAGCGACCGGTTACGTCAACTCCATCGAAGTTCAACTCCATCGAAGTTCAACTCCATAGAGCTGGCGGTCTCGTCACTGTTCGTGGGTCTCCCCCCACCCACGACGACTGAGCAGCCGCCACGTGGCCGGTGATCCGGCGAGCGTCCGTGCCCCCGACCGAGATGTCGAAGGATCACCGGCCACAACCCGCTCTCCTGCCGGCGGTGTTGCGCGCCCCGCACGCCGTCGGCAGGAGCACCACAACTCCATATCTCCGATCCATCCCGCTCTTCGCCGAGTGGAGTGCCGCGCCGGTACACGGTCGTTGCCTGACCGACCGTCACCGTCAACGTTGGTCTGATGACAGCCGGATCCCGCTGCCCGGTTCTCTGGTGTGAATTGACCAGTGCGCCGGTCCGGGAGATCCCCCGTCCGGCGCCAGACGCGTAGCGCAGGCACCCTCAAATGGGGCGGGGCCGTTCGAGAGGAACGGCCCCGCCCCATAATTCTGTCAAGATCGCAATTCTGTCGAGATCGTCCGCATTCAGTGGCCGAAGCCCGGCACCAGGGAGAACGGAACGCCCAGGATGTTGATAGTGGGCGTACCGACACTGTTGGCGCCGCTGGAGCCGTTGGTACCGACAGAACTGTCGGTGGTGAGGGTGGACAGGACAGTACGAGCCGGCAGCAGCTCCACGTGCTGGCTGACCACCTCAGCCGGGGTTAATGCATCAGACATCAGATCCTCCTCGTTGTGGTCGATCGCGACTGGCGCAGCTCACACCATGGCGAGGATCACTCATAGTGACAACATGAATTCGCTACTTAACTTTGCGTGTCGCTACCTAGCCGGGACACCGGTTTTGGATTGTTCGCGGGCATAGCTCGGGGGTGACTGCTTGGCAGCCACCCCCGAGTGCCGCCTTACGCTATTTCTGCGGCCAAGCCGGTGCCGTTCCCTAGCCAACGGCACCGCGGGTGTTCACACAGGCTGGGCTCACCTGGAGTAAGCTCAGGCGTTGCCGCCGGCACCGCCGGCACCGCCGGCCGCGTCACCAGCACTGGCGGATCCGGTGCCCAGGATCCCGATGCCGCTCAGGATGTTGATCCCGAGGCCGCCCTGGGCGGAGCCGCCGGGGCCGCCGTTGCCGCCGGTGCTGCTGCCGCCACCACCGCAGCCGCAGGACATGACAGTACGTGCGGGGAGCAGCTCCACGTGCTGGCCGTCGATCTCAGTAAAGCTCAATGCGTCAGACATCCACAACCTCCTTGTAATGGGCCCCCAGTGGGCCGGGCTGAAAACCACCTCATCGACTGACTTGTGTCGATTCGGCTTAATTCACACCATGGCCAGAAACTGGCTGTGTGACAACATGCGTTCGCTACCTAAACTTCAGGCCTTGCTACCTAGCTGTCAAACATGACTTTTCGACCACGAACATGACCCGGTATCGCCAATGGCACCACACGCGATCACAGGGTTGAGTCTCAGCAGTGGTGAACTCAGGCGTTTCCACCATCGCCGCCGGCGCCGCCGGTCGCGGTACCAGCGCTGGCAATTCCGGTGCCCAAGATCCCGATGCCGCTCAGGATGTTGATGCCGAGGCCGCCCTGGGCGCTGCCGCCCGCGCCGCCGTTGCCGCCGGTGTTGCTGCCGCCGGTGGCGAACAGGGACAGGACAGTACGTGCGGGGAGCAGCTCCACGTGCTGGCCGTCGATCTCAGCAAAGCTCAATACGTCAGACATCCACAAACCTCCTCATTCTCCTCATTGTGGGCCCCCTGCGGGCCACTATGGGCAACCTCACCGGCGACTGGAGCCGATTTGGCTTAATTCATACTTTGGCGTGGAACGGATCCGATGGCAACATGCATCCGATACCTAACCTTCGTGTTTCGCTACTTGGTTGTATGGGGCTGGGCCTGCGGAGATGGCGGACAATAAATGGGGGGGTGGCCGGAAACGGCCACCCCCCCATTGCCGACATCATAATCACGATCTTGTGATCGCCAGGCGGTGCTGGCTCGACCTGAGTGCGGTCGGCTGCCCCCAGCGCCGCCCTCAGGCGCCGGCCACGCTGGTGCCGTTCCCTAGCCAACGGCACCGGGCGTGTTCACAGGTGGAACTCA
>JBOHFF010000069.1:0-3667 GCA_050699515.1 Pseudonocardiaceae bacterium | reverse complement strand
ACTAAGTTAGGGCCGCCGAACCGTTCATGATCACCGTTTTGGTGCCGAATTCGACACATTTTGTCACTTTCGACACCAAAACGGTGATCATGAGCCACTCTGTCATCCTTAGCTAAGTGGCATTGTCTCTCCAGGCCCCGGACCACAGCATTGGTGAACACCGACCCGTAGGCGTATTCCAGCTTGTCCGAGGCGGTGATGACAACGCGGCCACGGCCTCTGAGCTGCTCGGAGATCTCCTCCATCCCGGCGCTCCTGCGCCTGAGGCCCCCGAGAACGCGCCGCTGTAGCAGCAGTCGAGCAGCAACACGATTCGCTGCGAACGGCTTTGATCCATCTGCTCTGTGACCCATCGCGCCGAGATCGCCGTCGAATTGAACCGCCCCCTCTCGGTGTTCGCTGCGACAAAAAACAACCGCCCCGTCGAATCCAGGACTCCGTGGCATGAGAAATACAATACTAAGAGGTCATCGGGCCTGCGGTCCGCGAAGAAATTCTCGATCTGCTGGTTCACCGCTGCTGAGGGCCTGTTGAACGCTGTGTCTACGGTGAAATCGCCGACCGAGGGATCGGCGAGCACGCGCTTGAGCGGGGCGATGTCCTGGACGGGCGCGGGCAGCGCTGGGTACTCGGGGCCTGAGTACTCGGAACAGCCGATCAGTAGCGCGACCTTCGTGTCGCTCATTGAATCTGGACCTGCCATTCGGCGATGAGGCCTCGTGGTACAGGATGCTACGGCCGAGGGCGCCGGGTCGACCCGGCGCCCCGATAGGGCTCCATGTCGGGACCTGTGCGCCCGCGTGTCTGGTTGGCAGCAGAGGGTCAGCTGCGTTACTGGGCGTTATTCTCGTGGGCGATGATCAGGGTTACCCGGGCGATGTCGGTTGGTGCTGCGGCGCTGCTCAGCGCCGGTTTCATCACCGTTGGCGTGGCCTCTGCCGGCCCGCCCTGCACCTACACGATCCACAACGTCGACGAGGCGCGCGGCGGCATCACCGCTGCCGTCCCGGGGGACATGCTCTGCTTCGCCGGTGTCGACCTCGCCGACATCGATCTGACCATGGTCAGGTCTGGCACTCCCACCGCGCCGATCCGCCTCGTCTCGGACGGGCAGACCACCATCCATCAGTTCCACATCCTCGCCGATCACATCATCGTCCAAGGTTTCACGATCATCGGTGGCGGCGAGTTGCTGCTGGCGGGCACCGGCATCGTCGCGCAGAAGAACACGGTTCGGGACACGCAGCGCGGCGGGATCATCTGCGCCCCCTGCACCGACTCGACGATCGAGTCGAATACCGTGACACGTGCCGCCACGTCGGGCATCTCCATCAGCGGGCAGCGGATCACCGTGCGCCGCAACCAGGTGAGCGCCACGGTGCCGATCGATGACAGCGATGCCGACGGCGTACGCTTTTTCGGCAACGGTCACCGGATCCTCAGCAACGTGATCCGGGACATCCCCGCCGGAGGCTCGGCCCACCCCGACTGCTTCCAGACCTTCGACGCCGGCCAGCCACCCACCTTCGATGTCGAGATCGTGGGCAACAGCTGCCAGCACATCGCGCAGGACTGCCTGGCAGCAACTGGTGACGAGGGGGGCAATGGTGAGGCACCTGCTGCGTCCCGATCGATCGCTTTCATCGGCAATACCTGCCTCACCACTGGCGATCAGGGCGTGAGTCTGCGTCGTCGGCCCAACGTCGACATGCGCAAGAACACGCTCTCCGGTCCGAACCTCAAGCGCGGGATCCTGATCTCCGCCGGGTCCACCGGCTGCACCGCGAAAGACAACACCGCCCCCGGTGATGTCCCTCCCGTCGAGATCGACGACTCGTCCCGTCCCGGTTTCAACAACCCGTTCTGATCAGCGCGGGCCGGTGTGGGCGGCGGTGTGTGTCTGGTCACGCCGTCGCATGTCGCACTTGCCCGAGTTACCCGTCGGTAATATCGTGTTTGTTACCGGCGAGTAGGCTGGCTGTGACGAACAGGTGGGGAGCGAGAGCATGGGGCACTACAAGAGCAATCTCCGGGATCTGGAGTTCACCCTGTTCGAGGTGCTCCGGGCGCAGGATCGCATGGGCGTCGGTCCTTTCGCCGAGATGGACGAGGACACCGCGCGTCACGTGCTCGGTGAGGTCGACCGGCTGGCTCGCGGGCCGCTGTCGGACTCCTTCGCCGAGTCCGACCGCAACCCGCCGATCTTCGATCCCGAGACGCATACCGTCGAGCTGCCCGCGGCGTTCAAGAAGTCCTACCGGATGCTCTGGGACGGTGAGTGGTACCGCGTCGATCTGCCCTCCGAGCTGGGTGGCTACGGTGCGCCGGCCACCCTGCGTTGGGCCCTATCAGAGCTGATGCTGGGTGCCAACCCGGCGGCGTTCATCTATCTGAGCGGGCCCAGCATGGCCGTCGTGGTGGACCGCAACGGCACCGCCGAGCAGCGGCGCTGGGCCCGATTCCTGATCGACAAAGGCTGGTGCGCGACGATGGTGCTCACCGAGCCGGACGCCGGTTCGGATGTGGGGGCCGGGCGGACCAAAGCCATCCAGCAGCCCGATGGGTCATGGCATCTCGAAGGCGTGAAGCGCTTCATCACCTCGGCCGAGCACGACCTGACCGACAACATCATGCACCTGGTGCTGGCCCGGCCCGAGGGGCCGGGGATCACCCCGGCTCCCGGAACCAAGGGGTTGTCGCTGTTCCTGGTGCCGAAATATCACTTCGACACCGAGACCGGTGAGCTCGGGGAACGCAACGGCGCCTTTGTGACCGGCGTCGAGCATAAGATGGGCATCAAGGTCTCCACCACCTGCGAGCTGACCTTCGGTGCGCACGGCACCCCGGCGGTCGGCTGGCTGCTCGGTGACGTGCACGACGGCATCGCGCAGATGTTCCAGGTGATCGAATACGCCCGGATGATGGTCGGCACCAAGGCGATCGCGACGCTCTCCAGCGGCTACCTCACTGCGCTGGAGTACGCCAAGCAGCGGGTGCAGGGTGCGGACATCACGCAGTTGCGCGACCGGAGGGCCCCGCGGGTGACCATCACACACCACCCTGACGTGCGCCGGATGCTCATGTTGCAGAAGTCCTACGCCGAGGGTCTGCGCGCGCTGTATCTCTACGCAGCCAGCTACCAGGACACGGTCCAGCTGGCCGGTGAGGACGCCGCGCTCGCCGCGCGGGTGAACGATCTGCTGCTGCCGATCGTGAAGGGGGTGGGCTCGGAGCGGGCCTACGAGATGCTCACCCTGTCGTTGCAGACTCTGGGCGGGTCGGGATTCCTGCAGGACTATCCCATCGAGCAGTACATCCGCGACGCCAAGATCGACAGTCTGTACGAGGGCACGACGGCCATCCAGTCCCAGGACTTCTTCTTCCGCAAGATCGTCCGCGACGGTGGTCAAGCGATCGGGCACCTGAACAGCGAGATTCAGACGTTCCTGGACGACAGCAGCGGCAACGGCCGACTCAAGGAGGAACGAGCGTTGCTGGCGACCGCGCTGGTCGACCTTCAGGCGATGCTCGCAGCCATGATCAATTTTGTGATGTCGGCGCAGCAGGATCCACGCAACGTCTACAAGGTCGCCCAACAGACCGTGCGCCTCCTGATGAGCACGGGCGACCTCCTGATCGGCTGGCTGCTGTTGCGCCAGGCTGAGGT
>JBOHFF010000068.1:0-21471 GCA_050699515.1 Pseudonocardiaceae bacterium | reverse complement strand
CCGTGGTGGCGCACTACTCACACGGTGAGTTGTTGGCGGCGATTCTGCGGGGGTTGGCCGCGACGGGCAAGCCGACCGATCGGATCGACGCCGATGACCTCGCGGCGGGGGATGAGTTCCACATCGGAGGTCGGGCGGCTACCTCGGCGTTGTTCGACCAGTTCGGTTGGCGGCCCGGAATGCAGGTACTGGATGTGGGCTGCGGTATCGGAGGACCGGCCCGGTATCTGGCGCGGCACCGGGACGCCCGCGTCACCGGCGTCGACCTGACCCCGGAGTTCGTCGAGGTCGCCCGCGAGCTTACCCGCAGGTGCGGGCTCGCCGATGTGGTGGAATTCCAGGTTGGAAACGGCCTGGAGTTGCCGATCCCCGATGGCGGCGTCGATGCGGCCTGCCTGTTGCATGTCGGGATGAACATCGAGGACAAGTCGCGGCTGTTCGCCGAGGTACGGCGGGTGGTGCGACCGGGCAGCTGGTTCGCAGTCTATGACGTGATGCGGGTTGGCGCCGGCGAGATCGACTACCCAGTACCGTGGGCCAGCGATATCGAGGCGAGTTTCGTGGCTGAGCGCGAGACCTACCGTCGGCTGTTGGAGGAGGCGGGGTTCCGGGTCGAGCGCGAGCGGGACCGTCGGGAGTTCGGCATCGAATTCTTTTCCCGCCTGCGCGCGTCGTGGACTCAAGGGCCACCGCCGTTGGGTCCGCACATCGTGATCGGGCGTGACTTCGTCACCAAGACGGCCAACCTGGTCGCGGCGATGCAGCGAGGGCTCCTCGCGCCGACCGAGATGATCAGTACCGCCACCGGGGGCTGACCACCGTGAGTCTGACCGAGTGGACCCCTCCTGCGCTGCTGGAGTGGCGCTGGTCGAGGTCAGGGTTGGGTACGATCATGGAATCTAGGGTGCCATCCAGCTGATGAGCCGGGTGAATAGTTCGTGTGTCCGAGGGGGATTTGCTTCTTGGTGAGCCGTACAGGCGACAGCTCGACGGGAAGCTCCGGGAGCTGCGGTTCCACATCGATCGGCGGTCTGTGCGGGTGACCTACTGGATAGCGACGGGGCGCCGGATCGTGTTGCTCACGGTGTTCGCGAAGTCGCGGATGCGTGAGGACCGGGAGATCGAGCGGGCACGCAAGGCGTTGGCTCGATGTATCGCCGAGGAGCACATGGCTGAGGAGGGCAACGATGGCGGAGCCGGGTGCGGCCACTGCGTACGAGGCGGTCCGGCTCGCGTTCGAGCTTGGTGCTGCTGTCCGAGAACTTCGGACGGCGCCCGGGTGGAGTCAGGCTGAGTTCACGACGTACTCGCCGAAGCTGCTGATGGTGCTCGCCCCGCGGCTCTCCGGCGGACCGGGAGCTGTGCGAGATGGCTTACCGCTCTGGTCTGGTCTACCCGTCTAGATCAGAGCGGCGGGTGGCGCGGTGTCCGCCCGGACGTCCGAAGGATTCACGGTCGATAAGCTCTCCCACTCCAGATAAGGTCACCCGTACGCAGAGTTCAAGAGGAGGGTGAATCCGGAGCTTTCGGCATTGATGTCCACGGCGGCGGTGCAGCTAGCGGCGAGGTTCGTTGAGGCTGATCTTCCGCAGGGGACCACGATCATCGCGCCGCCCACGTTGGGCAAGAGTCGGGTGAATCGCTTGGCCGCGAGCTGGACCTCACTACCAGAGAGTGATCATGGGTTTCGCCGGGAAACACGACCAGGACGGTGTTCGTGCCGCGACTGCGAGATATGACGCCTTTATCTCCTACAGCCATGCTCTGGACGGTGCCACAGCACAGGCGCTGCAGACGGGATTAGAGCGGTTTGCGAAACACTCCCGCCGTCGAGGCGGCGCGACGAACGATCACCGAATGCGAACGCAAGCTCGCCCGTCACCGAGCAGCACTGGAAGCAGGAGCCGATCCCCGCACTCGTGGTGACATGGAGCCAAGACGTGCAGCAGCAACGCACCATCGTGCAGGCAAGACTGACCACCCTCACCAGTCACCACGGTAGGAACCAACGGATGAGCCGAGACGACATCCACGCGATGGTCAACACGCTCGGTGGCCTGCTGAACGCCTTGCGCCACGCCGACCAGACAGACAAAGCAGAGGTCTACTGCGAGCTCGGCGTCCGCCTCACCTACAACCACAGAACACACCGTACTCGCCGAAACCCGACCAACATCACCCGTGTGCGTAGTGTCTGTGTCCGAGGGGGGACTTGAACCCCCACCCCCTAGCCGGGGACTAGCACCTCAAGCTAGCGCGTCTGCCATTCCGCCACTCGGACATTGTCACCAGGACCTCGCACACACCAAACCACCGGGTGGCGCGCAACGAGGGTAGCCGATCGTCACCCGTTGGCCCAACTCGGTGTGGGCATCGTAGAACCTGGTGATCAGCGGTGGTAGGAAGACCAGATGGAGGGACCTACAGCCAACCCCAGCACAGCGGTGGACGAGGTCGTGGGCCTGGCCAGCGACCTGATCCGGATCGACACCACGAACACCGGCGACTCCGACACCCTCGTCGGCGAGCGAGTCGCGGCGGAGTACGTCGCGGGCAAGCTCGACGAGGTGGGTTTTGAGGTCACCTATCTCGAGTCCGGAGCGCCCGGACGGGGCAACGTGTTCGCTCGGCTGCCCGGTGCCGACCCCGCGCGGGGCGCGCTGCTCGTCCACGGCCACCTCGACGTGGTGCCCGCCGACGCCGCCGAGTGGTCGGTGCATCCGTTCTCCGGCGCGGTGCACGACGGCTACCTGTGGGGCCGTGGCGCGGTCGACATGAAGGACATGGTGGCGATGACCATCGCGGTCGCCCGGCAGTTCCGGCGCGAGGGCGTCGTCCCGCCGCGCGACCTGGTCTTCGCGTTCCTGGCCGACGAGGAAGCCGGCGGATATCAGGGCTCACACTGGCTCGTCGAGCACCACCCGGAACTGTTCGACGGCTGCACCGAGGCGGTCAGCGAGGTGGGCGGCTTCTCCCTGACGGTACGCGAGGGACGCCGGCTGTACCTGATCCAGACCGCGGAGAAGGGCATCGCCTGGATGCGGCTGCGGGCCCAGGCCCGGGCCGGGCACGGATCGATGGTGCATGAGGACAACGCGGTGACGGCCCTGTGTGCGGCGGTGGCCCGGCTGGGCAGCCATCGTTTCCCCCTGGTGATGACCGACACGGTGCAGGAGTTCCTAGCCGCCGTCGGCGAGGAGACGGGGCTGGACTTCTCCCGCGACAGCATGGAAGGTGCGGTCGCCAAGCTCGGCGGGGTGGCCCGGATCATCGGCGCGACGTTGCGCGATACCGCCAACCCGACGATGCTCGACGCCGGCTATAAGGCCAACGTCATCCCGTCCTCGGCTGAGGCGGTGGTGGACTGCCGGGTGCTGCCCGGACGGCAGGCGGCATTCGAGCGGGAGGTCGATGACCTCCTCGGCCCCGAGGTGACCCGCGAGTGGGTGTCCCACCTGCCACCGGTTCTCACCACCTTCGATGGCGATCTGGTGGCCGCGATGGATGCCGCGATCCGGCACGAGGATCCCGGCGCCCGAACAATCCCTTACATGCTCTCCGGTGGCACCGACGCCAAGGCGTTCAGCCGGCTGGGAATGCGCTGCTTCGGGTTCGCGCCCTTGCAACTGCCACCCGATCTCGATTTCGCCGCGTTGTTCCACGGTGTCGACGAACGGGTACCGGTCGACGGGCTGATCTTTGGTACTCGCGTCCTCGACAGGTTCCTCCGGAGCTGTTGATTCTGCTAACGTCTGCGCCCGTAGCAGTCTTGGTTCCAAGCGACGCCTGTGGAGCAAGCGCCACAGGCGTCTGTTGTGTCCGGCCAGCGCGGGTGCGCTGCCGGGTGATCACAACGGCGATCCGGACACCCGCATTACGGGCCGCACAGGAGGCCCGAGAAGGAGATAGAAGATGGCGACCGGCACGGTCAAGTGGTTTAACGCGGAGAAGGGATACGGTTTCATCACCCAGGATGGTGGCGGTCCCGATGTCTTCGCCCACTTCTCGGCGATCCAGGCGACCGGTTACCGCACGCTGGAGGAGAACCAGCGGGTGGAGTTCGAGATCACTCAGGGACCGAAGGGTCCGCAGGCCGACCAGATCCGCGCGCTCCGCGCCTGAGGGCGGCTCGCGGGGTCGGCGCTGACGGCCCGGACCGACCAGACTCACGCGTAGGGTCCGCACGACGGGGTGCGGACCCTACGTTGTGCCCGGAGAAGCGCTACAAGGACAGCTTTGGCTGAGCGACCGAGGTGCGCTGCCTGCGCAGCAATACGGTCCGCGTGCCATCGGAGTACATCCGCACCCGGGACAGCTCCCAGCCTGCGAACTCGGCCTGCACAGCGAGTTGGGTCGCTGCGGTGCGCCGGGAGACCTCGCGCGGCAACCGCAGCGGTTGGTACTCCCAGTCGAGGCCATCCCCGTCCACTGTCTCGATCATCGCTGCACCACCCGTTCGGGATCGATCATCTGCAGTCCCATTCCTGACGCGGAGACGACCAGGACCCGGCCACTCACCGGGTCGACGGCCACCGCGTCGGGCTGATGTATAGCCGGGAACCGGTGGACGATCACGGGTTCCCCTCCCGCCACGCCGAGCCCGACCACCTCATTGAGCGCAGTCAGACTCACCCATGCCAGGTCCCGCTGGCTGTCGTAGGCCAGCCCGTAGGGCGCGCCCGGCAGCGGGAAGCGTTGCCGCAACATCGGAGGGTCACCGGCGAAGGCCAGCAACTCGCCGTCTCGGGTGTCGGTGACGAGCATCCGGCCGAACCTGTCGGCCACCGCATCGGCCGCGCCGTTGCCGGCGCGTAACGCGGGGCTGAGCTTGCCGGAGGAGGGGTTCACCACGCTCACCGTGGTGCGGCGCCGATCGAGCACGCCGACCGTGGTCCCGAGCGCAACCAGCTGGGTGGCGTCGACGAAGCCTCCGGCGAGCGTGCGCGGCCTGTTCCCGTCGAGCACGGCAAGGCGCTCGCCCAGCGCGACCACCGTGACTCCACCCACCTCAACCGCCCCGCGGGGGCGGCCGTCGAGGTCTGTCCTGCTCGGTGGCTCTCCCGCGAGCGGGACCCGGATCAGGCATCCGGGGCTGGTCACCGGCACCAGCAGCGCGTTACCCCCGGCGGCGAGGACGAGATCCGCGGCCGGACCGGGCAATGGGACCTCCCGAGCCGGCGTGGCGCCGTCCACCGTGCGCAGCAGCAACCGGGGCGGGTCGAGTAGCGCCACCGCCACGGTCCGGGTGCGGGGATCGACCACCACGTCGGTTGCCGGCGACCCGAGCGGCACGATGGTCCCGGCGGGGATCGCCCCACTCGGTGGCGCCACCGCCGGCTCGACCGGCGTGCCAGCCCGCTGCTCGGCTGTGCGTTGCTCGACTGTGCCGCATCCGGCGACCATCAGCCCGGCGACCATCAGCCCGGCGACGAGCAACGCGGCGGGGGACGCCGCGCGCAGGGCACCGGGCACACCTACCTCCTCGTCGGTAAGGAGTGGTTCGCAGCAGAGCGTGAGTCAAGCATTCCTGACGTGACACCTCCTCGTCATCCCCAGGCATCCGGATGTTGGCGTTAATACGCTAGATGGACGGCCACCCCAGGCTTGGGTTCATGACGCTGCGCAGTGTGTCGTGATGGACCCGTAATCATTTCGGTCGATGTTTGGTCCGTCCAAGGGATACCGTCATCTTCTGTGACTACCACGGTGGACGTCGTGCTGCCATGCCTGGATGAGGCCGAGGCACTGCCCGCGGTGTTGGCCGCGATGCCGGCGGGCTACCGGGTCCTCGTCGTCGACAACGGCAGCACCGATGACACCGTCGCGGTCGCGGTGGCCTGCGGCGCCACGGTGGTGTCCGAGCCCAGGCGCGGCTACGGGGCCGCGGTGCACGCCGGGTTGCTCGCCGCGACGGCGGATCTGGTCTGCGTGCTCGACGCCGACGGATCCCTGCCAGCACAGGCGCTGCCCCGGCTGGTCGCTGAGCTTGGCAACGGCACCGATCTCGCCGTCGGCCGCCGGATACCGCAGGCCGGTGCGTGGCCCTGGCACGCCAGGGCAGGAAACATGGCGCTGGCTGCCTTGCTGCGGCACCAGGGGCTGCCGGTGCACGACATCGCACCGATCCGGGTTGCCCGTCGCCAGGCGCTGCTCGAGCTGGGCGTTACCGACCGCGGTTTCGGTTACCCGTTCGAGCTGCTGCTACGGGCCGCCGCGGCCAACTGGCGGGTGCGCGAGCTCGACGTCGAGTACCGGCCGCGGGCCGGCGGGCGCTCCAAGGTGTCCGGATCGCTCCGGGGCACAGCGCGAGCCGCCCGCGACATGACCGCGGCGATGCGGCGGGTCAGCCGAGCGGGCGTTCCGGATAGCCCAGCTCGATCGCGCTGACGTCATCGAGCGCGGCCCGGATCGCCGGGGCCAGCTCGACCTCCTCGGCGGCCAGCGACCCGGCCAGCTGGGTGGCGTCCCGAGCGCCGACGACCGGGGCGACCACCCCCGGCCGGTCCCGTACCCAGGCCAGGGCCACCTCCAGGGGGGAGACCCCCAGCCCGTCGGCGGCGGTGGCGACGGCTTGCACGATCCGGTCCGCCCGGTCCGTGCGGTGATGCTCGACATACCGTGCATAGTGTGGTGAGGCTGCTCTGGAGGTGGACGGGGTGCCGTTGCGGTACTTGCCGGTGAGCAACCCGCGGGCCAGCGGAGCCCACGGCAGCAGCCCCACCCCGTGGTGCGCCGCCGCGGGCGCGAGCTCACGTTCCACCCCCCGCTCCAGCAGCGAGTACTCCATCTGGGTGGACACCAGTGGCACCGCCGAGATCGCCTTCGCGGTGGCCAGCTGCCAGCCGGTGTAGTTGGACACCCCGACGTAGCGGACCTTGCCCGAGCGCACCGCGTCGGCCACCGCGGACAGCGTCTCCTCCAGGGGCACCGCCGGATCCCAGGCGTGCAACTGCCACAGATCGATGTGCTCGGTGCGCAGCCGGCGTAGCGACCCTTCCAGCGCCGTGAGCAGCGCCGCCCGGGACGCGCCACCGCCGAAGGGTCCCTCGTCGCGGCGTGCCACGGCCTTGGTCGCGACCACCACCTCGTCCCGTGGGATGAGTTCGGCCAGCAACTTACCCAGGATGCGCTCCGACTCGCCGTCGTTGTAGACATCGGCGGTGTCGACCAGCGTTCCACCGGCGTCGACGAAGGCGACCAGTTCAGTGGCGGCTTCCTCGGCATCGGTGTCGTAGCCCCACGTCATGGTGCCCAGCGCCAGTCGGGATACTCGCAGTCCGCTGCGGCCGAGATAACGCTGTTGCACGGGGGTGCACGCTAGCGGGTGCACGTGCTCGCACCGGCGCCCGTAGGGTGCACCGGCGTGAGCTGGCTGCAAGTCCTCGTCCTGGGCCTCCTTCAGGGCATCACCGAGTTCCTGCCGATCTCCTCGTCGGGGCACCTGCGGATCGCCTCGGAGGTCTTCTTCGGCGATGACGCCGGCGCGGCGTTCACCGCCGTCGTTCAGCTGGGTACCGAGGCCGCGGTGCTGATCTACTTCGCCCGCGACATCGGCCACCTGGTGGCGACGTGGTTCCGCGGGTTCGGCTCGGCGCAGGTCCGCGCTACCCCCGACTACCGGATCGCCTGGTTGGTGATCATCGGCACCATCCCGATCGGGGTGCTGGGGGTGTTGCTCGAACACCAGATCCAGACCTCAGGGCGGAACCTGTGGATCATCGCAGGCAACCTGATCGTGTTCGGTCTGGTGCTGGCCGCTGCCGAGCGCTACGGGCGGCAGCGACGCGACCTGCAACAGCTCACCGTCACCGGGGGGGTCGCGCTGGGCTTCGCGCAGGCCATGGCGTTGCTGCCCGGGGTGTCCCGGTCCGGAGGCACGATCAGTGCCGGCCTAGCCCTCGGGCTGACCCGGACCGCCGCGGTGCGCTACTCGTTCCTGCTGGCCATCCCGGCCGTGACGGCCGCCGGGTTGTTCCAGATCCCGGATGTCTTCGCGCCCGGCGGTCCCGGCCTGCAACCCTCGCCAGCCCAGATGGTGATCGCTACGCTGATCGCGTTCGCGGTGGGATACGCCACGATCGCGTGGCTGCTGCGCTATGTCCAGCGGCACAGTATCTACCTGTTCGTCTGGTACCGGCTCGCCCTGGGAGCCATCGTGCTGGTGCTGCTGGCCACGGGAACGATCGGCGCAACCTGATCGCGGTGCGTAGGGTGGCGGCGTGGGCACCGTGATCCTGCTACGACATGGCCGGTCCACGGCGAACACCGCAGGTGTGCTGGCCGGGCGTACCCCGGGGGTGGGGCTCGACGAGCACGGGCAGGCGCAGGCGCAGGCTCTGGTCGAACGCCTCGCGCTGCTGCCTTTGGCGGCGGTGGTGAGCTCCCCGCTGCAACGGTGCCGGGAGACGCTGTCCCCATTGGTAGAGGCCCGTGCGCTCGAAGTGAGCGTCGACGACCGTTTCGTCGAGATGGACTACGGCGAGTGGACCGGGCGGGAGCTGCGCGCGCTGGCCAAGGAACCGCTGTGGAAAGTGGTGCAGGCACACCCCTCGGCGGCGGTGTTCCCCGGCGGTGAGGGCCTGGCCGCGATGCAGACCCGGGCGGTGGCCGCGACGCGGGAATGGGACGCGAAGCTGGTGGCTGAGCACGGCCCGCAGGTGTTGTGGCTGGTTTGCACGCACGGTGACATCATCAAGGCGCTGCTCGCCGACGCGCTGGGCATGCACCTGGACGGCTTCCAGCGCATCGTCGCCGAACCGTGCTCGGTCAGCGCCATGACCTACACCGAGACCCGGCCGTTCGTGCAGCGGATCAACGACTGCCGTGACGATCTGAGGTCACTGCTCCCGGCCAAGCGCCGGCGCCGGCGGCGGCCGTCCTCCGACGCCATACCCGGGGGCCCGACCGGCACCAGCTGAGGCGTGGGGACGCTGCTGCCGGGCAACCCGCGGTGCTCTAGTGTCGGTACTGCCATGTCCCGTGTCATCCATGTCTTTCGCACCCCCGACCGGTTCGTCGCGGGCACGGTCGGGGAGCCCGGCGACCGCACGTTCTACCTGCAGGCCGCAGACGAGGACAAGGTGATCAGCGTTGCGCTGGAGAAGGAGCAGGTCGTGGTGCTCACCGAGCGCCTCTCCGCGCTGCTCGACGAGGTCGTTCGGCGGCTGGGCGCCGATGCCCCTGCCGAGCCTGACGAGCTCGCGGTGGACACCGACCCGTTGCGCTCACCGGTGGAGCAGGAGTTCCGGGTCGGCACCATGGGACTGGGCTGGGACGTCGAGTCGCGGGCCATCGTCGTCGAGCTGCTCGCCGTGAGCGAGCAGGAGATCGACGAGTCCGTGGTGCTCGACGACACCGATGAGGGTCCGGACGCGGTGCGCGTGTTCTTGTCACTGGAGCAGGCGCGGGCGTTCGCCGTGCGCGCCGCGCGAGTGATCTCGGCGGGGCGCCGACCGTGCCCGCTGTGCGCGGAGCCGTTGGGACCCAAGGGGCACATCTGCCCACGCCAGAATGGCTACCGTCGCCAGGTCGAGGCCTGAGGAGGCCCCGCGGTGCTGCCCACCGATCCGGCGGCGCTGCCGTTACTCCATCAGGGCCGTCTCGACGTGACCGGTCGGATTGTCGACGCGTCCAATGCCACCTTGCTGTGCACTGTGCATTGTGGCGAGGTCAGCGCCGAGTGCGTATACAAGCCGATCCGCGGGGAACGTCCGCTCTGGGACTTCCCGGACGGCACCCTGGCCGGCCGTGAGGTGGCCAGCTGGCTGCTCTCCGAGGCCACCGGCTGGTCGCTGGTGCCGCCCACCGTGCTGCGATCCGGCCCGCTGGGGCCCGGGATGGTACAGCTGTGGGTGGACGCCGAAGACGAGTATGCCCTGGTGAACGTGGTCGCCCCCAACGCGGTGCCGCAGGGCTGGCGCACGGTGTTGCGAGCGCACGACCGATACGGCGACCCGGCGCTGCTGGTGCACGCGGACACTGAAGGACTACGCCGGCTGGCCGTGCTGGACGTGCTCCTCAACAACGCCGACCGTAAAGGCGGGCACGTCCTCGCCGGGTCGGACGGCGGGGTGTACGGCGTGGACCACGGGATCTGCCTGCATCGCGAGGACAAGCTGCGCACCGTGCTGTGGGGTTTCCTGGGTGAGCCGTTGCCCGTCGCGGCGCTCGAGGTGTTGCGCCGGGTGCGATGCGAGCTGAATGGCCCGTTGGGCGTCGCGCTGTCCGAGCATGTGACCCGAGCGGAGGTGCGGGCTGTGCGGGAACGCGCCGACCAGCTGCTGACCACTGAGGAGTTCCCGTCCCCCAACGGCAACTGGCCGGCGATCCCGTGGCCGGCATTCTGACCAGACGGTGGCCCCGTTCGTTCGCCGACCGGGTCAACGGAGGGTTACCCGGGCCGCCGCAGTTCCTGCGGTTGTGGTGGGAAGGCGGATTCGCCGGCGCCACCGAGGGCGTGTCCGGGATCCCGGTGGCTTCGCGGGCACCGCTGCCGGCGGCGGGTGACTGGCTGGCCTGGCTCGGGCACGCGTCATTCCTGGTGCGGCTCGGCGGGCTCACGGTGGCGGTGGATCCGGTGCTGTCCGAGCGGATCCTGGGCGCGGGCCGGCGGTTCACCCCACCGGGTCTGGATCGGTTGCCCCCACTGGACCTGCTGCTGATCAGCCACAACCACTACGACCACCTGGACGCTCCGACGGTGCGCACACTGCCCCGGCAGACCCCGGTGGTGGTTCCTGGCGGGCTCGGCCGGTGGTTCCGGCGCCGGGGCTTCATCGAGGTCACCGAGCTCGACTGGTGGGAGTCGGTGATGTTCGGCACCCTGGAGGTCACCTTCGTTCCGGCGCATCACTGGAGCCGCCGGGGCCTGTTCGACCACTGCGCGACCCTGTGGGGCGGCTGGGTGCTCACCGCGGCCGGTGGGGCCCGGGTCTACCACGCGGGGGACAGCGCCTATGGCCCCTTCTTCGCCGAGATCGGCTCGCGCTGTCCGGGGATCGACGTCGCCATGATGCCGGTCGGTGCTTACGCTCCGCGCTGGTTCATGCACACCATGCACATGGACCCGGAGGAGGCCGTGCGGGCTGCTCAGGACCTCGGTGCCCGGGTGATGGTGCCGATGCACTGGGGAACCTTCTGGTTGTCCCGTGAGCCGGCCCTGGAGCCGATCGAGCGCACCCGGGCGGCCTGGGCCGCTACCGGCCAGGACCGCGCTGGCCTCTGGGACCTCGCGGTGGGGGAGAGCCGGCCGCTCTGAGCGGGTGCGTAGCGTGGAGTCGTGGCCGTCACCTCTGCGCGCAGTCGCCCGGAACCTCCGACCGACCTGCCGCGCACGGTGGGCGGGCTGCGCGCCCGTGGGCACGTGCAGCGCGATGTCAAGGCCGAGGTGCGGGCGAACCTGCTCGCCGCGCTGCGCGGCGGGCGTGATCCGTGGCCGGGCATCATCGGGTTTGCCGACACCGTGTTGCCGCAGCTGGAGCGGGCGTTGCTGGCCGGGCACGACGTGGTGCTGCTGGGGGAGCGCGGTCAGGGCAAGACCCGGCTGCTGCGCACGCTGACCGGGCTGCTGGATGAGTGGACACCGGTGATCGAGGGCGCCGAGCTGGCCGAGCATCCCTACCAGCCGATCACTCCGGGCTCGATCCGTCGGGCTGCTGAGCTCGGCGAGGAGCTGCCGGTGTCCTGGCTGCACCGGTCGCTGCGCTACACCGAGAAACTCGCCACCCCGGACACCTCCGTGGGTGATCTGGTGGGGGATGTCGACCCGGTGAAGGTCGCGCAGGGCCGCAGTCTGGGTGATCCGGAAACGATCCACTTCGGGTTGGTGCCCCGCGCCCACCGCGGCATCGTCGCGATCAACGAGCTGCCCGACCTGGCGGAGCGGATCCAGGTCTCGCTGCTCAACGTGATGGAGGAACGCGACATCCAAGTCCGCGGCTACACCCTGCGGTTGCCGCTGGACGTGCTGCTGGTGGCCAGCGCCAACCCCGAGGACTACACCAACCGGGGACGGATCATCACCCCGCTCAAGGACCGCTTCGGCGCCGAGATCCGCACCCACTACCCGCGGGAGATGGCCGCCGAGGTCGCGCTGGTCGCCCAGGAGGCTGACCTGGCCGGCATCGGCGCCGAGGTGGGGCAGCCGCTGCTGGAGGTGCTGGCGCGGCTGTCCCGGCACCTGCGTGGCAGCGCGGCGATCGACCAGCGCTCCGGGGTGTCGGCACGGTTCGCGGTGGCCGGCGCGGAAACCGTCGCCGCCGCTGCACTGCGCCGGGCGGCGCTGATCGGTGAGGACCATGCGGTGGCCCGGCCGGTGGATCTGGAGGCGGTGCCGGCGGTACTGCGCGGCAAGCTGGAGTTCGAGTCCGGCTACGACCAGCAGACTGGGCCGTCCGTCGAATGCGACTCGCAGGGTGAGGTGCTGACCCACCTGCTGCGCCGGGCGGTGGCCGACACCGCCCGGGCTCGGTTGCGAGGTCTGGATCTCGCTCCGCTGGTAGCCGCGGTCGCTGGTGGGCACCGGGTGGCTACCGGTGAGAAGGTGCCTGCCCGCGAGGTGCTGGCCGCGCTGCCCGAGCTGCCGGTGCTGCACGAGGTCGCCACCCGGCTCGATGCCGCTCCGGACGGGGCACCGGGCCCGATCGCCGCTGCCATCGAGCTGGCGCTGGAGTTGCTCTACCTCACCCGTAAGCTCGGCAAGGACGTCGAGGACGGCCGAACCGTGTACGGATCCCGGGAATGACCTCGCCCAACCGGTACAGTTACGGGCCCTGGCACGGTGGCCCGGACCCGCTGGCGCCCCCCGCCGACCTCTCCGCGGCGCTGGATCAGATCGGTCGCGACGTGATGGACGGGGCATCACCCCGGGCGGCCATGCGGGAGCTGTTGCGCCGCGGGCTGGCTGGCACCCCGGGGATGGACGAGCTGGCTCGCCGGATCTGGCAGCGGCGCGCTGAGATCACCCGCCGCCACCGGCTCGACGGCACCCTGCAACAGGTGCGCGAATTGCTGGAAAAAGCCCTGGCCGCGGAGCGGCGGGCGCTGTTCCCGGACCCCGATGACGACGCCCGCTTCCGCGAGGCCCGGCTCGACGCGCTGCCGCCGGACACCGCCCGCGCTGTCACCGAGCTCGCGGACTACGACTGGCGCTCCACCGAGGCCGCGCAGGCCTACCAGGACATCCGTGACCTGCTCGGGCAGCAGCTACTCGAGCAGCGTTTCGAGGGGATGAAACAGGCGCTGCAATCCAGCTCCCCCGAGGACGTCGAGCGGATCCGGCGGATGCTGTCGGATCTCAACGACCTGCTCGCCTCGCACGCCCGGGGTGACCAGGACACCCCGAAGCGCTTCGAGGAGTTCATGCGCCGGCACGGGGATTTCTTCCCCGAGCGTGCCCGCAACGTCGAGGAGCTGATCGACGCGCTCGCCGCGCGGGCCGCCGCCGCCCAGCGGATGCTCAACTCGATGAGCACCGAGCAGCGCGCGGAGCTGGCTGCGCTGGTGCAGCAGGCTTTCGGTGACCCGCGGCTGGCTCAGCAGTTGGCGATGCTGGACACCCAGCTGCAGGCGCTGCGGCCCGGCGAGGACTGGCAGGGCTCGGAACGCTTCCGCGGCCAGAATCCGCTCGGTCTGAGCGAGGGGGCGCAGGCGATGGCCGACCTCGCGGAGCTGGATGCGCTGGCCGAGCAGCTCGCCCAGTCCTATGCCGGCGCGCGCGCTGAGGACGTCGACCTCGACGCACTGGCCCGTCAACTCGGCAACGACGCTCGCATCGACGCCCGCCGGCTCGCCGAGCTGGAACGTGAGCTGGAGCGCCACGGCTTCTTCGAGCGCTCCCCGGACGGATCGCTGCGCCTGTCGCCCAAGGCGATGCGCCGGCTCGGTGCGCAAGCGCTGGCTGAGGTGGCCGAGGTGGTGCGCAGCCGGCGTGGCGAGCGCGACCTGCACCGGGCCGGGGCCGCCGGGGAGCCCAGCGGGGGCACCCGCCCCTGGGAATTCGGCGACTCCGAGTCCTGGGACGTTCCCCGCACCGTGCGCAACAGCGTGCTGCGCAAGGCCGCTGCACGCGGCTCGGGTCCATTGCTGACCGTCGAGGATGTCGAGGTGGTGGACACCGAGCAGCGTGCCCGGGCCGCGGTGGCGCTGTGCGTCGACACCTCGTGGTCAATGGTGCAGGACGGGCACTGGGTGCCGATGAAGCGCACCGCGCTGGCGCTGTACCACCTGATCCGGACCCGGTTCCGCTCCGATGCGCTGGAGCTGATCACCTTCGGGCGGCACGCGCAGCGGGTGGACATCGCGCAGCTCACCGGCCTGGCCGGGGTGTGGGAGCAGGGCACCAACCTGCACCACGCCCTGCTGCTGGCCGGGCGGCACCTGCGCCGCCACCCCGACGCGGCCCAGGTGCTGCTGGTGGTCACCGACGGGGAGCCCACCGCGCACCTGGAACCCGACGGGCAAGCCGTCTTCAGCCACCCGCCACAGCCCCAGACGCTGGCGCTGACCGTACGGGAAATGGACAACCTGGCTCGTACCGGCACCGCGGTGAGCATCGTGATGCTCGGCCACGATCCCCGCCTCGCAGGATTCGTGCACGGCCTCGCCCGCCGCTGTGGCGGCCGCGTGCTCGCCCCGGACCTGGACGCCCTGGGCGCCGCCGTGGTCGGCGACTACCTCCGCCACCGAAAACGCCCCTAACTCCCGCTCCCGCGTGTCGCGTCCCCGTGCCGGCATGTCGCGCCGCGGTACCCCCGTGTGTCGCGCTCTGGTGCCTGGTGCCGAGCTCGCTGGCTGGCGCTGTGCGGTGACGTAGTGTCGATTCCATGCAGCCCTGGACCTCGACATCGTTACCGCAGCTACCCGGTCAGGGCCCGCCGCTGCGGCTGCACGACACCGCCGCCGGGCAGGTCCGGCCGACTGCGCCCGGCCGCACCGCACGGATGTACGTCTGCGGGATCACCCCCTACGACGCCACCCACCTCGGGCACGCGGCCACCTACCTGGCCTTCGATCTGATTCACCGGTACTGGCGCGATGCCGGCCACCAGGTGCACTACGTGCAGAACGTCACCGACGTCGACGATCCGCTGCTGGAGCGGGCGATCCGGGATCAGGACGACTGGGTGGTGCTCGGGATGCGCGAGACCGCACTGTTCCGCGAGGACATGGAAGCGCTGCGGGTACTACCGCCACAGGACTTCGTCGGTGCCGTCGAAGCGATCGGCGAGATCGTCGAGGTGGTCGGCAAGCTGTTCGCCTGCGGTGCGGCCTACCGGATCGACGATCCCGAACATCCCGACATCTACTTCGACCATCAAGCCGCTGAGCACTTCGGATCGGAGTCGGGCTACGACGAGGCCACCATGGCCCGGCTGTCTGCGGAGCGCGGCGGGGATCCGGGGCGACCCGGCAAGCGGCATCCGCTGGACGCCCTGATGTGGCGCACCGCCCGCGAGGGCGAGCCGTCGTGGGACTCCGAGCTGGGTCCGGGGCGCCCTGGCTGGCATGTGGAGTGCTGCGCGATCGGGCTCAACCGTCTGGGCGTCGGGTTTGACGTGCAAGGCGGCGGCTCTGACTTGATCTTCCCGCATCACGAGTTCTCCGCCGCCCACGCCGAGGCGCTCACCGGCGCGCACCCGATGGCCCGGCACTACGTGCACACCGGGATGATCGGCCTGGGCGGTGAGAAGATGTCCAAGTCGCAAGGCAACCTGGTCTTCGTCTCCCGGCTGCGCGCCGACCGGGTGGACCCGATGGCACTGCGGCTGGCGTTGCTGTCCGGGCACTACCGCAGCGACCGGTTCTGGCACGCTGGAATGCTCGCGGCGGCGGTGACCCGGCTGGAGCGCTGGCGGGAGGCCGTCGCACACCCTGTGGGGGCACCGGCGCACGAGGCCGTAGGCCGGTTGCGCACCTATCTGGCCGATGATCTGGACACCATCGGCGCCCTCGCCGTCATCGACGCGTGGGCCGGCGAGACACTGATCGGGCAGGGCCACGACGTCGAGGCCCCCGCCATGCTCGCCACCGCGGTGGACGCGCTGCTGGGGATCGCCCTGTGACGGCGAACGGCTCCCAGGCGCCTGGTGACGGGCGGGCGTCGCTGGCCGACGTGGTGCCCTCGCTGCTGGCCGGTCTGGGGGTCGCGGGGTTCACTGATCGATTCGGGCTGAATCCGGCACGGCAGATCTGCCTGCTGCTGGTGGACGGTCTGGGCTGGCGCTCGCTGCGGGCGCATCCCACCCATGCCCCCTTTCTCACGTCGTTGGCCGAGCACAGTGAGCCGATCACGGCCGGGTTTCCGTCGACGACCGCGGCCAGCGTGGCCACCATCGCAACGGGTGTGCCGGCCGGCCAGCACGGGATCGTCGGCTATACCTTCGCCACCCCCGAGGGCACCCTGATCAACGCATTGAGCTGGCACACACACGCTTCCGGCGACCGAGTCGATCTGCGTGAGTGCTTCGTGCCTGAGGACATCCAGCCGCGAACCACGGCGCTGGAACGGGCCACCGCAGCCGGAGTTCGGGTCACCCTGGCGGTTCCCCACGTGCATCAAGACACCGGTTTGAACCGCGCGGTGCTGCGCGGCGCCGAATTCCAGGGCGTGCACGCGTTGGGGGATCTGGCTGTCACTGCGCTGGCCGGGGTGTCTGGCAGCCGGCGGAGCCTGTGCTACGCCTACCACGGTGACTTGGATCTGCTCGGCCATCTCTACGGGGTTGGGTCGTTGCCGTGGAAGCTGCAGCTGGGCCACGTCGACCGGTTGGCCGCCACGATCGCCGAAGGGCTCACGCCGGGCGCCCACCTCGTGGTGATCGCTGACCACGGCATGGTGACGGTGCCCGAGGAGGGCCGGCTCGACTACGACGCCGAGCCCGACCTGCAGGCCGGGGTGCGCCTACTGGGCGGGGACCCCCGCGCCCGCTACATCTACACGCAGCCGGGTGCCACCGACGATGTGCTCGCGGCCTGGCGTGAGCACATCGGGGATCGAGCGTGGATCCGCACCCGCGACGAGGCCATCGCGGCAGGGTGGTTCGGTCCCGTGGTCGAGGACCGCATCCGCGACCGTATCGGTGATCTCATCGTCGCCGCCCGCGCAGACATCGCCATCGTCCGATCGCACGCCACACCCCAGCAGAGCCGCTTGATCGGCCACCACGGTTCCCTGACCGCTGACGAGCAACTGGTGCCGTTCCTGGTGCACCGCCAGGATTGAGTGTCCATGCCTCGACGCCGCCGCGGCGCTGAAGCGGGTGGTGCGCGACGCCCGCTAACGGCCGTCGCGCGGTCCTCGTGGCCCCGAGGTGCCACCGGGGCGGCGG
This sequence comes from Pseudonocardiaceae bacterium, assembly GCA_050699515.1. Lineage (GTDB taxonomy): Bacteria > Actinomycetota > Actinomycetes > Mycobacteriales > Pseudonocardiaceae. The sequence continues at coordinate 4,144 of JBOHFF010000068.1, read as the reverse complement.
CGGCGCAGGTAGCGCTCGAAGTCCGCGGCGATGGCATCGCCGCTGGCCTCGTGCAAGGTGAGGTCGGTGTCGCCGCGCTCCTCCAACGCACGCACGTAGCTGGCCACCTCGTCGTCCTCCTCGGCCATCTCGCTGACCGTCGCCTCCCACTCCTCGGACTCCTCGGGCAGCGCGCCGAGCGGGACCTCGAGGTCGAGCACCTCCTCCACCCGGTGCAGCAACGCCAGGGTGGCCTTGGGGGAGGGTGGGGCGGAGACGTAGTGCGGCACGGCTGCCCAGAAGGAGATGGCCGGCACCCCGGCCTGCACGCAGGCGTCCTGGAAGACCCCGACGATCCCGGTCGGTCCCTCGTACTTGGAACGCTCCAGCTGGAACCGGGCCGCTGAGGCCGCGTCGTAGGAGGTGCCGGTGACCGGCACCGGCCGGGTGTGCGGAGTGTCGGCGAGCAGCGCGCCCAGGGTCACCACGCTGGTGATCCCGAGGTCCATGACGTAACCGAGCAGCTCATCGCAGAATGATCGCCAGCGCATGTTCGGCTCGATGCCGTGCACCAGGACAACGTCGTAGTCGGCCCCTGGTGGACGGCACAACGACAGGCGCGTGGTGGGCCAGTCGATACGGCGGGTGATCCCGTCGACGAGCTTGGTGGTCGGTCGGGTGACCTGAAAGTCGTAGTAGTCCTCGGGGTCGAGCTCGGCCAGCGGGGTGGCATCCCAGCTCAGCTGCAAGTGTTCGATCGCTGTGCTCGCAGCATCCCCGGCGTCGTTCCAGCCTTCGAACGCGGCCACCAGCACCGGCGAGGTGAGCTGGGGCAGCGACGATCGGCGGGCGGCCGGGTCGCTGCCGGAGCGGTGCGGATAGGTCACCGCGTTAGCCTACGACTCCCGGGCTCCGCTAGCCCTGCCGCGATACCTCACGATTTCCGTCCGAGCCCGAAACCGCTGCTCTAGGCTGCATCTCATGGCCTCCTCATCGCTGCTCGACGTCCTGGCGCATCGTGTCCTGGTCGCCGACGGCGCGATGGGCACGATGCTACAGGCTGTCCCGCTGAGCTTGGATGACTTCGCTGGGTTGGAGGGTTGCAACGAGATCCTCAACCTCACTCGCCCGGATGTCGTCCGCGCCGTGCACCGCGGCTACCTGGAGGTAGGTGCCGACGCGGTCGAGTCCAACACCTTCGGCGCCAATCTGGCCAACCTCGCCGAATACGGCATCGCCCATCAGGTCAGGGAACTCGCCGAGGCGGGTGCCCGGCTGGCTCGCGAGGTGGCCGACGAGTTCACCGAGGCGGATCGGCGGCGGTTCGTGCTCGGCTCGGTCGGTCCCGGCACCAAGCTGCCGACCTTGGGTCACATCGGCTTCGCTGAGTTGCGCGACGCCTACATCCAGCAGGTCCGCGGCCTGCTCGCCGGCGGAGCCGACGCGGTGCTGGTGGAGACCAGCCAGGACCTGCTGCAGTGCAAGGCAGCGGTGATCGCCGCTCGGCGCGCGATGGTCGCCGAGGGACGCCATGTCCCGATCATCACCCAGGTCACCGTGGAGACCACCGGAACGATGCTGCTGGGCACCGAGATCGGTGCTGCGCTCACCGCGCTGGAACCGCTGGGCATCGACCTGATCGGGCTGAACTGTGCCACCGGACCAGCCGAGATGAGCGAGCACCTGCGGCAGCTGGCGAAGTATTCCCGGATCCCGCTGTCGGTGATGCCCAACGCCGGTCTGCCCGAGCTGCGCAGCGGCGGGGCGGTGTACCCGCTGACCCCTGATGAGCTGGCCACTGCGCTGGTCGGCTTCGTCACCGAGTTCGGCGTCCGTCTGGTCGGTGGGTGCTGCGGCACGACCGGGGAGCACATCGCCGCGGTGGCCGAGGCGGTCGCCGGCCTGACACCTCGCCGCCGCCGTCCCCGTCCCGAGCCGGGGGTGTCCTCGCTCTACGCGGCGGTGCCGTTTCGCCAGGACGCCAGCGTGCTGATGATCGGTGAGCGGACCAACGCCACCGGGTCCAAGGCGTTCCGCGAAGCCATGCTGGTCGAGCGCTTCGAGGACTGCGTGGAGATCGCTCGCGCGCAGACCCGCGACGGCGCGCATCTGATCGACCTGTGTGTGGACTACGTCGGCCGGGACGGCACCGCTGACATGGCCGAGCTGGCCGGGCGGCTGGCCACCGCGTCGACGCTGCCGGTGATGTTGGACTCCACCGAGCCCGCGGTGGTGCGGGCCGGCTTGGAGCGCCTCGGCGGGCGGTGTGTGGTCAACTCCGTGAACTACGAGGACGGCGACGGGCCCGGTTCGCGCTACCAGCGCGTCATGGAGCTGATCCGCGAGCACGGTGCCGCGGTGGTGGCGATGTGCATCGACGAGCAGGGGCAGGCCCGCACCGCGGAGTGGAAGGTCCGGATAGCGTCGCGGTTGATCGACGACCTGACCGCCAACTGGGGTATGCGGACCTGTGACGTCATCGTCGACTGCCTCACCTTCCCGATCTCCACCGGCCAGGAGGAGGTGCGGCGCGACGCGCTGGAGACCATCGAGGCGATCCGCGAGGTCAAGCGTCTGTACCCGGAGGTGCAGACCACGCTCGGGCTCTCCAACGTGTCCTTCGGGCTCAACCCCGCGGCGCGCCAGGTGCTCAACTCGGTGTTCCTGCACGAGTGCGTGCAGGCCGGGTTGGACACCGCCATCGTGCACGCATCGAAGATCATCCCGATGGCCCGGATCCCGGACGAGCAGCGGGCCGTGGCGCTGGATCTGGTCTACGACCGCCGCCGCGAAGGCTATGACCCGCTGCAGGCGTTGATGGGCCTGTTCGAAGGCGTCACCACCTCGTCGTCACGGGAGTCCCGGGCCGCCGAGCTGGCGGCGCTGCCGCTGTTCGAGCGGCTGGAGCGGCGCATCGTGGACGGGGACCGCAACGGGCTGGCCGAGGATCTGGACGCCGCCCTGGAGCAGCGACCCGCACTGCAGATCATCAATGACACCCTGCTGTCCGGGATGCGGACCGTGGGTGAGCTGTTCGGTTCAGGTCAGATGCAGCTGCCGTTCGTATTGGCCTCGGCTGAGGTGATGAAGGCCTCCGTCGCCCATCTCGAGCCGCACATGGAGCGCGCCGGCGACGACGCCGGTAAGGGCAGGCTGGTGCTGGCCACCGTCAAGGGCGATGTCCATGACATCGGTAAGAACCTGGTGGACATCATCCTGTCCAACAACGGCTACGAGGTGATCAATCTTGGGATCAAGCAGCCCATCAGCACGATCCTGCAGGCCGCCGAGGAGCACCGCGCGGATGCTATCGGGATGTCGGGGCTCCTCGTCAAGTCCACCGTGATCATGAAGGAGAACTTGGAGGAGATGAACTCCCGGGGCTGCTCCGGCACCCCGGTGCTGCTCGGAGGGGCGGCGCTGACCCGCGCCTACGTGGAGAACGACCTCGCCGAGCTCTACGCCGGGGAGGTCCGCTACGCCCGGGACGCCTTCGAGGGCCTGCGACTGATGGACTCGATCATGACCAGGAAGCGGGGCGGGACCGTCGCCGCCGACCCGACTGAGGACGTAAAGGCGGCCGAGCGCAAGGCCCGCCGGGAGCGGTCACTGCGCATCGCGCAGGCGCGCCGGGCTCGGGAGGCCGGCACCGAGGAACCCGTGCCAGCGCGCTCCGAGGTGGCCACCGACGTGCCGATCCCCATCCCACCGTTCTGGGGCTCCCGGGTGGTCAAGGGTATCCCGGTGGTCGAGTTCGCCGCGATGCTCGATGAGCGGGCCACGTTCCTGGGCCAGTGGGGTCTGCGCGGTTCCCGGGGCAAGGACGGCCCCTCCTACGAGGAGCTGGTGGAGACCGAGGGCCGGCCCCGGCTGCGCTACTGGCTTGACCGGCTGACCATCGAAGGGGTGCTGGCGCATGCTGCGGTGGTCTACGGGTACTTCCCGGCGGTCGCGGACGGCGACGCGCTGATCGTGCTCACCGAGCCCCGCCCGGATGCGGCCGAGCGGTTCCGCTTCACCTTCCCCCGTCAGCGCCGCGATCGCCGGCTGTGCCTGGCCGATTTCTACCGGCCGCGACCGGCGGCGCTGGCAGCTGGTGAGGTCGATGTGCTGCCGTTGCACTTGGTGACGATGGGTCAGGCGATCGCCGACTACGCCGCTGAGC
>JBOHFF010000067.1:0-2166 GCA_050699515.1 Pseudonocardiaceae bacterium | reverse complement strand
ATGGCTGGACAATGGCACTGAACACATTGGCCATCCTCTTCCCAGGACGGCTTCCCTTATGATAGAATAACGATAGAGCAAGGACATCAGTCATCCGTTGCTTACACGGAAATTCTGACAGGCTCGTTCAACCAGCTCAAAGACCTTCGCCTGGGCGCTCCCCAGCAGCTACGCGAACAGCTGGGCGAGCTCAAGCTGCCCGTGCTGGCCCGCACCGCGGCGGCTTGGCGGCTCCCCGCGGCGGCCGCGCCGTCCCGCGCCGGCGGCCGCGCCGGCCCCCCGACCAGCTGCGCGACCCGGTCACCGCCACCCCTCTGGCGATGCGCGCGATCGGGCGCCGGGTCGCCGAGCTCGACGCCGAGATCACCGCTCTGGACACCGACCTCGACGCCCTGCTCAGCGACACCGCACCCACCCTGACCAGCCTGTTCGGTGCCGGCACCGACACCGCCGGGCAACTGCTAGTCACCGCCGGCGACAACCCCGACCGGCTGCGCTCGGAGTCCGCCCTAGCCCGCCTGCTGGGCATCGCACCCATCCCCGCCTCCAGCGGCAACACCAGCCGCCACCGGCTCCACCGCGGCGGCGACCGCCACGGCAACTGCGCCGTCTACCGCATCGCCCTGGTCCGCCTGCGCCACGACCCCCGCACCCAGAAATTCGCCACCGAACGCACCACCCAGGGCAAAACCAAACCCATGATCATCCGCAGTCTCAAACGCTACCTCGTCCGCGAGATCTACCGCGCCCTCATCACCGACCTCAACAACACCCCGTCAGACACTTGACATCGATAGGAGCATCACCAGCGACCTTCTAAGGCGAAGAAACGTCGATAGCGTCGAGTTCATGGACAACACCCACAGGCAAACCAACCAGGGGAACACGCCGTCCGGATGGGGCGAAGCCCGGCTATTTATCCGACATGGGCTGCTCGGCGTTGAGGACGGCGGCCAGGACGGCGTCGAGGACGGTGATCGCGCCGGTCTTGTCCAGGGGGTCGTTGCCGCTGCCGCACTTGGGCGACTGCACGCACGAGGGGCAGCCCGTTGGGCACTCGCAGGCGGCGATGGCGTCTCGGGTCGCCCTCAGCCAGGGACCGAGTGCGGCGTGGGCCCGGTCGGCGAACCCGGCCCCGCCGGGATGCCCGTCGTGCACGAAGACGGTCGGCTCTCCGGTGTCGGCATGGCGTGCGGTCGAGACACCGCCGATGTCCCACCGATCACAGGTGGCGACCAGCGGGAGCAGGCCGATCGCGGCATGCTCGGCGGCGTGCAGAGCTCCGGGCCACAATCCGGGCGCCAGCCCAGCGGCTTCGAGCACGGACTCGGCGACGGTGAACCACACCGCTCTGGTCTGCAGCGTGGACGGCGGCAGCTCCAGCGCCACGGCATCGAGCACCGCTCCCGAGGGCAGCCGCCGCAGGTAACCCACTACCTGCGTGGTCACCTCCACCTCGCCCAGCGCCACCGACACCCCACCCGAGCGCCGCACCGAGAGCACCGAGACCACGCCGATGTCCGTGCTGGAGCGCGCCAAGGTATGCCACTGCGGCTCCTCGGCATGCACCAGCGCGACACCGGTGCCCAGATCCAGCGTGTCGACGACGAAGGACTCCCCCCGATGCAGGTACACCGCTCCCGGGTGCACCGCGGTGCAGGCCGAGCCGGTCTCGACGGTGCCGAGCAGGCGACCGGTGTCGGCCTCCACCACCGCCACCTGATGCCCACCGCAACCACGGATGTCGACCTCGGAGTGCGGTCGCCGCGCAGCGCCGGCCCAGAACCAGCCGCCGGGCCGGCGCCGCAGCGTCCCTTCCGCGACGAGATCGGCGAGGACCGCGCGGGCTACCTCGCCACCCAACGCCTCGACGCAGGCCTCGGTCAGCGGCAGCTCGGCGGCCGCGCAGGCCAGCTGCGGGCGCAACACGTAAGGGTTCGTCGGGTCCAGCACGGTGGTCTCGACCGCCGCGCCGAGCAGGGCGGCGCTGTGGTGCACCAGGTAGGTGTCCAGTGGGTCGTCCCCGTCGACGAACACCTCCAGGGCCCCGGACCCGGCTCGGCCGGCTCGGACGGCGTTCTGACAGAAAGACGCCCGGGTGCCGGGATAACCGGCGAGCACCACCGCGTCGAGCCCGGCGATGTCCACTCCCAGCTCCAGCGCGTT
>JBOHFF010000066.1:0-51301 GCA_050699515.1 Pseudonocardiaceae bacterium | reverse complement strand
GGCCAGATCCTCCGGTCGCATCCCGACGCCCCAGTCCTCGATGGTGACCACGGCCTCGCCGGGAGTCCGCACGCAGGGCCGGGCCCGGATGGTGACCTTGGCCTCCGGTGGGGAGAACCGCACTGCGTTCTCGGTCAGCTCGGCGAGCACATGGGTGAGGTCGGTCACAGTGTGTCCCAGCACCGCCAGGCGCTCGTCGCGCTCGTTCATGGAGAAGGCGACCCGATCCAGATGTTCGGTTTCCGCGATCGCGGCACGCACGACGTCGATGAGTCCAACCGGCTCGCTCCAGACCCGGGGCGCTTCTTCACCAGAGAGCACCAGCAGGCTCTCCGCGTTGCGCCGGATGCGGGTGGCCAGGTGATCGAGGCGGAACAAGTCACCCAGCGTGTCGGGATTGCGCTCCTTGTCCTCGAGCTGGTTGATGATGTCCAGCTGCCGGTAGAGCATGCTCTGGTTCCGCCGGGCCAGATTGACCAGCAGCTCGGAGGTGAACTTGCGTTGGCCGAGCTCGGCATCGGCCAACCGGGTGGCCAGCCGCATCGACTTCTGTTGCTCGTCCTCGGTGGTACGCCAGAAGACGACCAAACCGATACAGGCGAACAGCACCGCCACTCCGTGAATCACCGCCCAAACCCACGGATTCACCTGCGCATCCGGATGATTGAAGATCAAACCGGCCTGCCACAGCGTGCCCAGACCATGACTGAGCACCGTGAACACGATGTTCCACAGAAACGGCACCCAGTCCTGATACAGCGCGATGAAGCCGATGATGATGAAAAAGTGGAAGTGCGCCTCGATGGAGCCCCGAGCGAACACCACCAGTGCCGCCGAGCAGTACACCAGTCCAGCGGAGGTGAAGAAAGACGCCACCCGCCGGTTCGGCACCCACGCACCGAGCACCAGGCAGGAGACCAGCGGAATCAATCCGTAGAAGGTGGTCCGTGGACTGTGCGCCAGCCATAGCGCAAACACGAATAGGGCCGGCACGTGCAGACCCAGAACCCACAGCAGCAGACGATGCCGCTTGCGCCAAGCGGTGTCGTCGAGCAGGTTGCCGCGCGGCAGGTAGTCCAGCAGCCTGGTCAACGTCATCGATGTGGTCCTCCCTCGGTGATGAGATTCTCACCTGTTCGTGCGGTTTTAAGACGCGGAATGATACTGCCGAGTGATGACTACGCGAGACCTCAGCGCTACGCCGAGTAGGTGGTTCCCTACTGCTCCACAACCGAACAGCGCAATGCCCTACTCCAAACAGCGCAATCAGATCCGCTCCGTGGGCTCCGAAGAGCTCCGCTTCTCCCGAGCTCAACAGCAGCGCTGCCAGAGCTTGATCGAAAAACACTGCTGTTGAGCTCGGGAGGCTGGGAGCACCGCAAGGCTGCCGGAGGATGGGGCGGGCTCTAAGATCTTGCGGCGGAGGCGTATGGGTGCCTGGTGGCCCCCGCGGTCTTCAACACCGACGTGGTCGAGTACCTCGACCAGGCGGGTTCGATTCCCGTCCGCCTCCGCCGACCGCACAACGCAGCCGATCCGTCATCGGCCTCGAGCCTGGAAGGCGCTGCCGAGATGTCCAGAGTTTACGTCAGCCTCATTCAATCCGATTTCGGACGGAGCCGGCACGGGAATTTCGAGGCCGTCATCGTAGCGGGCGACGAACTGTGGCACTGGTTCCGCGACAACTCTCGCAACGACTTCGGGCCGTGGGCTCGGGGATCGCGCATCACGAGCCCGCAGGACAATGTCGCCGGCGCCGGCTGCCTCATCCAGTCCGACTACCGCGCCGGCCCACACCGCAACTTCGAAGTCGTCGTTCCCCTCCAACACGCCTCTGGAGACACCGAGCTCTGGCACTATTACCGTGACAGCAGCGACCCCCGTCTGCCCTGGATCCGCACCACCCGAGTCACCGGTCCCAACGACAATGTCGCCGGCCCCGCCTGCCTCATCCAGTCCGACTACCGCGCCGGCCCACACGGCAACTTCGAAGTCGTCGTCCCGCTGTATCTGGGTGACGGCTCGACAGAGCTTCGCCACTTCTACCGCGACAACAACGACCCCCGCCAACCCTGGATCCGCGGCACCCGAATCACCGACCCCCACGACCACGTCGCCGGCCCCGCCTGCCTCATCCAATCCGACTACCACAGCGGACCACACGGCAACTTCGAAATCGTCGTCCCGCTGTATCTGGGTGACGGCTCGACAGAGCTTCGCCACTTCTACCGCGACAACAACGACCCCCGCCTGCCCTGGATCAAGGCCCAGTTCGTCACCCAGTCCTGCGCGGGTACCGCCGGCATCATCCAGTCCCGTTTCGACTCAGCCGAACACGGCAATTTCGAAGTGATCGTCGATGAGCACCGCGATGCGGTCGTGCACTACTGGCATCCGAACGTCCGGCTCGGGGAGTGGTGGATCCGGACAGACTGCTTCGACGTGCGCAGACCCCATCCGCTGCTGGCCAACCGGGCCCGAAAGATCGCTCAGCTGACCGGCGAGCTCGACCGCGAGGGCTGGAACGGGACAGGAACACCCAGATTCACGCTCAACCGGACCGAAAGCAGGTTCGGCATCATCGGCACCGATCTCGGCAGCTCTTTCGCCCACCAGGATCGCCTGTACTTCTTGTTCGGTGACACCTGGCGAGTGGGTCACACCAAGCCGAATGACGATCTCGACGCTATCGCGTTCTGTACGGATAAGACGGCCGACGATGGGCTTGACTTGACGTTCCTGCCCCGGCCACCACTGGTTCCGGGTATCCCTCAGGGCGGGTTCAATGTGCCACTCGACGGGGTCAGCTGGAACGGCGGTATGTATGTCTTCTTCAGCACTGATTTCCGGCAGGCGGGAATCTATGCCCTGATGGGAAGATCGATACTCGCCAGATCGGACAATAATGGACTTGATTTCACGCTACTGCACGAGGTGTCCCGTTACAAGTTCATCAACCTGTCCACGGTGATCGTCGATGCCCGCGAACACGGCCTTCCGGGAAACGGGCCTCAACTCGTCCTCTTCGGCAGCGGCCGATACCGCTCCAGCGATGTGTACCTGGCGATCAAGCCGGCAGCGAGACTCGCCGAACCTGGTGGCTTCCTGTTCTACTCCGGAGGAGTCGATGAACCACAATGGAGCACCGAGGAGGAAAAAGCGGTCCCACTGCTCGGAGAAGGCAGTGTCGGCGAGTTATCGGTCCGCTGGAATCCGTTGCTAGGCGCTTGGACATGCCTCTACAATGCCGACTGGCCGGCGGACCGAGCATCCGTGGGCGGCATCGTCATGCGCTGGGCGAAACGACCCTGGGGACCGTGGTCAGCAGGGGACATCGCCTTCTCCGTGAGCGACGGGCTCGGCAGATTCATGCACCTGCCGAACGTCGATCACACTCAGGAGGGTTTCGGCGTCGATCGCGGTCGTGACCTCGCGGGAATGTACGGGCCGTACCAGATCCCCCAGTACTCGCGGCAGACAGAACATGGGGTACAGATCTACTTCACGATGTCCACTTGGAATCCATACCAGGTGATGTTGATGACAGTGGACATCCCGAGACCGCTGACACCGGAGGCAGGATCGGGGCGCAGCTGAGGCTCTCGGCGAGCTACCGTGCCGGTCATGGATGTCCGTCGGCAGGTTCCGCGCACCGATGCCGTGCTGGCCGACCCCGCTGTGGCGGCCGCGGCGCAGCGGCTGGGCCGCCGGCAGGTCAAGCAGGCGGTCGCCGCGGCGCAGCAGCGGGTGCGTGAGGGCAGCGTGCCGCCGAGCGGTGTCGTCGCGGACGTGCTGGCCGCTTTGCCGCGGACCGCCACCTCCCTGCACCCGGTGCTCAACACGACCGGCGTGCTGCTGCACACCAACCTGGGCCGGGCGCCGCTGTCCGCGGCGGCCCTCGAGGCGCTGGGAATCGCCGCCGGGACCACCGACGTGGAGCTCGACCTGGCCACCGGGGGGCGGGGCCGGCGGGGGGCGGGTGCGCTGGGCGCGCTGGCCGACGCGGTTCCGGCGGCGACCGCGGTGCATGTGGTGAACAACGGCGCCGCCGCGCTGGTGCTGGCCGCGACCGCGCTCGCTGCCGGCCGCGAGATCGTGCTGGCCCGCGGCGAGATGGTGGAGATCGGCGACGGGTTCCGCATCCCTGAACTGCTGGAATCCACCGGAGCCCGGCTGCGTGAGGTCGGCACCACCAACCGGGTGAGGCGCGAGGACTATGCCACGGTGATCGGGCCGCAGACCGGGTTCATCCTCAAGGTGCACCCGTCGAACTTCCGCATCACCGGGTTCACCTCCTCGGTGCCGATCACAGAGCTGACCGGGCTGGGCGTCCCGGTGATCGCCGACATCGGCTCGGGGCTACTGGCGCCGCACCCGGCGCTGCCCGCCGAGCCCGATGCCGCCACCACCTTGGCCCAGGGCGCCGACCTGGTCACCGCCAGCGGTGACAAGCTGCTCGGCGGTCCGCAGGCCGGCCTGCTGCTCGGGTCCGCCGAGCTGGTGACGGCGCTACGACGGCACCCGCTGGCCAGGGCGCTGCGGGTGGACAAGCTCACCCTGGCCGCGCTGGAGGCCACCCTGCGGGGACCGGTCACCCCCATTGGACAGGCATTGAACGCCGACCCCGCCGAGCTGCGCCGGCGAGCCGATGCGATCGCGACCGCGCTGGCCACGCGGGGCCTGGACGCGACGGCGGTGACATCACAGGCCACCGTGGGAGGGGGTGGCGCGCCCGGGGTGATCCTGCACAGCGCCGCGATCAGCCTGCCGGAGCGCTACGCCGCCCTGTTGCGGGCCGGGAGCCCCCCGGTGCTCGGCCGCCTCGAGCAAGGGCGTTGCCTGCTGGACCTGCGGGCCCTGCCCGCCGAGCACGACGCGACAGTGCACGATGCGGTACTGGCATGCACGTCGTAGCCACCGCGGGGCACGTCGATCACGGCAAGTCCACCCTGGTCCGCGCGTTGACCGGGATGGAACCCGACCGGTGGGCGGAGGAACGCCGCCGGGGCATGACCATCGATCTGGGCTTCGCCTGGACGACGCTGCCCACCGGCGCGACGGTGGCCTTCGTCGACGTGCCCGGCCACGAGCGGTTCGTCCCCAACATGCTCGCCGGGATCGGCCCGGTGCCCGCGGTGATGTTCGTGGTCGCGGCCGATGAGGGCTGGATGCCGCAGTCGGCGGAGCACCTGGATGCGCTGCACGCGCTCAACGTCCGGCATGGCCTGCTCGCGGTGACCCGCAGCGACCTGATGGACCCGGAACTGGCCCGTGATGAGGCGCTGGAGCATCTGAGAGCCTCGACGCTGGGCCGGGTCCCGGCGGTCTGCGTCTCGGGGGCCACCGGGGCCGGGTTGGACGAGCTGCGCACCGCGTTGAACGAGCTGGTCACCACCCTGCCCGCACCAGAGCTCGACGCCGACGTCCGACTGTGGGTGGATCGGGCTTTCACCATCCGCGGCGCGGGAACCGTGGTCACCGGCACCCTGGCCGCCGGAGCGCTGCGCGTCGGCGACGAGTTGGAGCTGGCACCCGGCGGGCGGCGGGTAGTGGTCCGGGGACTGCAGTCGCTGGGCGCGGTCGCCGAGTCCGTGGCCGCGGTGGCCCGGGTGGCGGTGAACCTGCGCGGAGTGCCCCGCGAAGCCATCCACCGCGGCGCCACCCTGCTCACCCCCGGAACCTTCCTGAACACCCGCACCCTCGACGTCCGCCTGTCCGCCTCCTCCCGATATGGAGACACATCGGGGCAAAAGGGCCCTGCTGAACCCCGATATGTCTCCATGTCGGGGGGCGCGGCGGAGGTGGTACTGCACGTGGGTACGGCTGCGGTGGCGGCGCGGGTGCGGCCGCTCGGGAAGGACACTGCTCGGTTGAGCCTGGCCCAGCCGCTGCCGCTGCGGATCGGGGACCGCGCGTTGCTGCGCGATCCCGGCACCCGGCGCATCCCCGCCGGAGTCACCGTGCTGGACGTGTGCCCACCGGTACTGCGCCGCCGCGGTGCGGCCACCGCCCGCGCCACCGAACTGGCTGCGATGGACGGCATCCCGGACGGGGCAGCCGAGGTGCGTCGCCGCGGGCTGGTCCGGCGCGACGAGCTGATCGCCATGGGGGCAGCGGAGCCCGCCGGGGTGCCGCAGGCTGGTGGTTGGCTGGTTGATCCGACGGTGCTGACGCAGCGCGCCGGACAGCTCGCCGCGGCAGTGGCCGGCTATGCCACCGCGAACCCGTTGGAGCCGGGGATGCCGTGGGAGACCGCACGGCAAGTGACCGGGATGCCCGACGCGCGGCTGGTGGAGCTATTGCTGAGCGTTGGTGACCTGACCGTCGCGGAGGGCCGGGTGCACGCGGCCGGGTCGACCACCGGGCTACCCGAGGCCCTGCGCGGCGCGATCGCCGAGCTGCGCGCCGAGCTCGCCCAGCGACCCTTCGCGGCACCGGACACGAAGCGGCTCGCCGAGCTCGGCCTGGGCGCCAAGCAGCTGGCCGCCGCGGTACGGGCCGGCGAGCTAGTCAAGATCGCAGACGGAATCTACCTCGCCCCCGGCGCCGAGCACGCTGCTGCGGCGCGTTTGCGGGATCTGCCCAGCCCGTTCACCCTCAGCCAAGCCAGGCAGGCCCTGGACACCACGCGCCGCGTCGCCGTGCCGATCATGGAGTTGCTGGCCCGCCGCGGGATCAGCCGCCAGCTCCCCGACGGCACCCACGAGCTCGCTTAGCAGAGGAACGGGAGGCTCCACCCCCTAGCGGCCAGGGTAGCCGAGCAGGTCGTGAGCCAGATCGGGATGCTCTCGGAACGGACAAGTGTCTGCGCGTTTGAAAAGGGCCGTTCGGGGGAAAGCGCGGGATAAGAGTGGATGACTTGTCAAGGGGCAGACGCAACCGGCGGGATCGGGAGATGAGCATGGTCGACGAGCTGACTGCGCTGGCTACGCTGCGCGAGAGAGGTCACGTCTCCCCTGCCGAGTACGACGAGGCCAAGCAGCAGCTGCTCCGGGCATCGCGGGAAACGGTGGGGGCTGCTCACGATGGCAGCGATGCACCCGATGGCGCGTATCTGCTCTACCGCCTGATCTCGTCGTGGTTGAGACGGGCGGCCGTAGTGATGGCGGTCATCGCCCTGCTGTTCGGGCTGGTCGCGGGCTATTCCGGTCTTCATTACCTCGACCTGCACGCCCAGGCGGCGGGGATCGAGGATGCAGCCATCGCCAAGGGATTCGGCGTCCGCATCCCCGACCCCCGCCCGACGATCGACCGCGCGGTCCTGGAAGCCAAGGCAACTGCCTATGGGGTACTCACTGCCATGACGGGACTCACCGCCCTCGGCACCCTGATCGGTGCGCTCCTGCTGCGTCCACCCCGCCCACGGGGCAAGTCCGCGTGATCACGCTCCCGCCAGGGCAATCCTACGAGAAGCTCTCACCGCGGCTGGATGCCGTGTCGCCGTCCCGGCCGCCAGCCGCGGGTACCGACCAGGACGAGCAGCGCCGGCACGAGCAACTGCCGGACAAGGAACGCGTCCAGCACGAGCCCGATCACCATCACGATAGCGATCGCGTGGAAGGTGCTCAGCGGCACGAGCGCGAGCAGCGCGAATGATCCGGCGAGCACCACCCCGGCCGTCGCGATGGACCGGGCGGCCTTGGTCGAGGCCGCCCGCACGGCCTCCCGCAGGGGGTGCCGGTCCACTTCGTCCCAGATCCGGCCTGCTAGGAAGACGTTGTAGTCCGAGCCGAGTCCCAGGAGCAGGATCGAGACGGCGAACGGGACGAAGAAGGCCACCGCCGCCGGTTCCAGCAACACGTCGGTGACGACGGCGGACAGGCCGAGCGCGGCGAGCAGCGCGAGCACGCTGCTCACGACCAGCAACAACGGTGCGACCACCGAACGCAGGTACAGGGCGAGGACGAGGAAGGCGGCGAGCAGCGCGATCGGCGCCACCCGCCCGAGATCCTGCCTGGTGCCCCCGATGAGATCCACCGTGATCGCGGTGTCGCCGGCGAGCAGGAGTTCCGCTTTGTCGAGACCGGCCTGGCGCAGCAGGTCGGGAGCGCGGTCCTGGAGGACACGCAGGGCATCCACCGCAGGCCCGTCGATCGGATCGCCTTCGAGGACGACGAGGAGCCGCGCCAGGTCACCGCCCGGGGCGATGAAGATGTCCTCAGCTTGCGCAGCCACTCCGGGCGGCGCATCGCCGGGCCCGTATACCCGGGCCACTCCGGGCACACCGGCCAGCAGGGACTTCAGCTGCCGCAACGTGGCTGCATCCAGTGCGGCACCCGGCGCGCGCACCACCGCGACCGTCGGCGCCAGGATGCCCACGTCGGTAAGGCCGGCGGCCGCGACGTCGTAGGCCCGCTGCGGGCCGGCGCTACCGGGTAGCGACCGGATGATCGGGTTGCCCACGTCGTACCGGACGAGCCCGACCGCAGCCGCGCCGAGGAGCAGGACGCAGGCCAGGACGGTGCCCAGCGGGCGACGCACCGCGAAGCGGGCGATCCGGGCGCGCACGGTCCGGGACTCCGCTTTGCCCCGCAGAGGGTGATGTGGGCCGGTCCTCGGGAGCGCCGGCCATAGGGCGAAGCGTCCGAGCAGAGCGAGCACGCATGGCATGAATGTGGCCGTCACCAGCGCGCCGACCAGCACGGCCACCGCGAGGGCGGGCCCGAACACCTGGAAGAAGGAAAGCTCGGCAAAGACCAGCGCGCCGGTGGAGACCGCCACGACCAGGCCGGCGATCAGCACGATGCCGGTGACCTCGGAGGCCGCGCGCCGGGCCGCGTCCAGGGCCGCGCGCCCCTCCAGGAGGTGCCTGCGGTAGTGCGACAGGAAGAAGATCGAGTAGTCGGTCACCACACCGAACATCAGGGCGACGACGACCGGTTCCACCTCGGGTGGGACCACCAGCTCCCGCGCCTGGCCCAGCCACCCCAGGACCCCGGAGGCGACGACGAAGGAGATGCCCGCGGTCAGCAGGGTCACCAGGGGCGCGATAGGCGAGCGGTAGAACAGACCCACCGCCGACGCGATGAGCACGATCGTCGCCAGCGTGATGACCGGCACCCACTCCTTAATCAACTCCGAGCGGGCGACGGTGGCCGGCACGGTGCCGGTGACGCCCACGAACTGCCCCGGAAGCGCCGGCACGTACTCCGCGGCGAAGCGGCGGGCGAGCTCGACGGACTCGGCGCCGCCGGTGTCCGGCCGGAAGTGCAGGAGATAGAGCATCGTGGTGGGCGCCGAACCCGGCTCCAGGACGGTGCCCGGCACCGGGATCACCGCCGCGAGCCCGCGCAGGTCGGGGAACCGGCCGTCCCGGACCTCGCGCGCCGTCTGCACCGCCTGGCTCAGCGCCCCGGGCGGCAGCCCGGCCTGCTGGTAGCGGACCACGACGGTACGGCTGATCAGCGGGACGCCGAACCGGGTCTTGGACAGCAGCTCCGCCTCCAGCGCCGGCGCGTCGCGGGGCAGCAGCGCACCGACCGCGCCGCCCTGCCCCGCGCCCACCGCGGGCAGGTAGAGCACGGCCAGCACGGCGGCACCGATCCACATCGGCACGACGACGAATCGCAGCGCGACGATGACCCGAGCTGCCCACCGGCTCACCGGCGAACCCGCCGACACCGGAGACCGGGACCGGATCGTCCCAGTCTCCAGTTCGCTCGTCACACAAGAACTTTACTGCGGAAAGGGGCCGGCAACCTGCTGTACTCCTCACGCTGCGAACAGCAGCGTGAGCCCGCCGCGCCCGCCCAGGTGTCGCCGTCACGAATACCTGGCCGCCGCCAACTCGGTGCCGGGCGCCGCCATCGCATCCTGAACTACCCGGCGGGTGTCGCGCCAACGTCGGGCGAACTGGCCGAGTGCGAGCACCCCATACAACACGGACATCACGATGATCACGAAGCGGTTGGCCTCGTCGGAGAGCGTGACGCTGGCCAGGAACTGGATCGAGAACAGCACGAATAGCGTGACCGCACCGGAGACCGTCAGGCCGAGATTGATCAGGATGCTCACCGCGAACAACGACTGCGCCGCGGTGATCAGCAGTTCCAAGCGCTGGTGGGTGTCGATGGGCAGCCCATCGGTGGTGGTCGCGGACAGCGCGAACACGATCGGGATCGTCCCGACCAGCAGCGTCCACTGGTTGACCTTGCTGGAGAGCAGCGTGCCCAGCGAGTGCGAGGCCTTGAGCCGCAGCGCGTACATGCAGGCCACGATCAGCTCGGGAGACTCGCTCGCCAGCGGTGCCACCCATTGCACCAGCAGGAACTGGTCGACGCCGAGCTGCCCGCCGGTGGCGACCAACTCCTGCGCGAAGTGCTCGGCGGTGAGCAGGATGAACAGCCCTCCGGCGACGAACATGGAGAGCACGAGTGCACGACGGCGCTTGCGCGGCTTGCGACCCGCCCACTCGGCCACCCCAGCCAGGTCCGGATGCTCAGCAGGCAGCTTGGACAGCCGCCAGCCGTAGCAGGCGAAGATCGCGACGAACACCGCGGCGTCCACCAGGGTGAGCGTGCTGCGCAGCGGCAGGGTCAGCGAGTACAGGGTGGCGATGCCGAGGAACACCACCTCTGCCGACATCGTCCGGGCCAGCGTGACCCGACCCGGATGCGTGGACGGGCTGTCCTGACCGCCGGCGCGGCGGCGGCGCAGCGCCGCGATGGTGGCCACCAGCAGCACCAGCGGCCAGCCGACGCCGACCAGTAGCCGGTTCGCGCCGGTCATGTTCGCCAGCGCCAGCGAGCACGGGTTCGCGCCGTCCGAGCCGACCACGCAGGTCCCTTGCGCCTCGTAGACCTGACCGGCCTGGTAGGAGAACACGAAGTCCACGGCGTACTCGGGCAGCACCGCGAGCAGCGCCAGCAGGGCGATCGCGAGCCCGGCGCTGATGTCCACCTGAGCGGCCTCCGCGGCCCAGGACAGCACGAACGCCGCACCGATGATCGCGATGCCGAAGACCAGCGCGGCCAGCGGCGCGGCCAGCTCGGGATGGGGCCAGCCCAGGTAGGCCGCGGCACCGAGGTAAGCGCCGGGCAGTGCCACCGCCACCGCGAGCGGGAACTGGGCAGGGAGTCTGCGCTGTTCGTCAGCCACCGTCGCCTCTCTCAGCCGCAGTCCCGCCGGCATCCGACCGCCCGTCACGACCCTGACTACCCCGCGCCGACCCCGGGTAACCCCCCGAGAAGCTCATGCCGCGAACAGCAGGGTGAGACCGCCTACCGTGTATCCGACCATCAGGACCATCAGCGGGAGTTGCCCGATGACGGCGTCGGCCCGGGGGAACAACGCGACCGAGCGGTCGTGTGCGCTGATGACCGCGAGGACGTGCCCCACGATGACCGCGGCGACCTGAATGAACGCGATTCCCGCCGCCGTGATCAGTCCGTAATTGATGGCACCCGAAACGTCCTCATCGGCACCGAGCGGATTCGCGAGCAGCGCGAAGGCTTCCTGCCCCTGAAAGAGCAGGAAAGAGAAGTAGTGCGCGATGACGTACCCCACCACGATGGGGATGACGGTGTGGGCAAGCAGACCGGGAACCGGCTTTCGACCGCGGTGACCGGCCCGACCGGCCAGTAACGTCGCACCGACGAACGTGATGGCCACAATGGCGATCACGGCCAGTAACCCGGCGGTGGAGCTCAGGGGTTCTGCGACCGGTGCGGACCGCACGGCGCGGCTCCACTCCACCGAACCGGAGATGGTGTCGAAGAAGGTGGAACCCAACAGCACGGCGATCAGGGCCACTGCTCCCGGCGCCGGCCCGAACGTGGCGGCACCGTCGAGGGGGTTGCGCACCACGAGACGACCGTCATCACGCCGCCCGAAGGGCGACAGGGTGGCCACGAGTGTCGAGTAGACCTCGAAGCCGTCGCCGGTGGCGAACCAGGCCTGGCCGAACACCAGCGCGGCACTGAGGTGGACGGCGGCGTAGCAGGCGAAATACAGCAGCAGCACGCTGAGCGCGTCGCGATTGGGGGCAGCCAGCTCCAACCACACGAAGCTGAGCAGCGAGGCCGTGGCCGGCCAGTAACCCAACCACGGCGGTAACGACCGCAGTCCCCGGTCCGCGGGAATCCGGGTGAGGGTGGCCAACAGCAGGTGGATCGTGCGCAGCGGGTTGACCCGCCGCCACACCGGGCCGAACAGCAGTGACAGCGGAACGATCCCCACCCAGAACAGCACGTACACCGCGTAGGGCAGCGGGTTGGGGCCCCCCTCGGGTGCCAGCAACGCCGCGGCGAGGACATACGCCGGGGCGGCCAGGCCCAGCAGGCGCAGCAGAGCGCGGAACCCGGTGCCCTCCACCAGCCGCTGGATGACCAGCGGTAGCTCCCGCCCCGCGGCCCCCGCACGCAACCGTGGGGTCCGCCAGAGCACACCCAGACCGAAAAAGGAGGCCAGCAACGCGATGACGGCACCCTGCACCATCAGATCCAGCGGTAACGGCAGGTCCTGCCGTCCGCCCACCCCGTGCGCCAGGAACTGTGCCGCCGCCCCGGTGCTCACCCGCTCGTCGTCCCTGGCTGAGTTGTCCCTGGCTGAGTCCGACGCCTGGTCGCGCGAACCAGGCGGGCACCTGCGATGACCAAACCGACCGCGGCGGCGTAGGCGATCACGGTCAATCCGCGGTCCAGCGCGCTCGGCCCGGGAAAGGGCAGCTGGGAGTGCCACAGCACGCTGATATCCGTGGCGGCCAGGATCAACACTATCGCCCCGGCGGTGACGGCCCGGTCGGGCGCCGACTCGCTTCTGCGCAGCGCGCTGACCGCGCACACGGCACCGACCAGTAACGCGAATCCGGCCACCAGGCCGACGCCGACCCAACCGAACACCGGTCCATTCTGCTGCGGGACGAATCCGGTGCCGAGCACGTGCAGCACGAAAGCCAGGACTCCCCCGGCGACCACGGTGGCCAGGGGCCGGTGCCAGTCCCGCATCCACCCGATGGCCGCCACCGCGGCGGTCAGCAGCACCAGGACCACCAACCAGGGCCACGGCGACGGCGGCGGTACCAACTCCCGGGTGCCGACCACGCTGACCTGCTGCCCGTCCACGACCAGCGGCAGCTCCCACGATTGGGATGCCTGCTGTGACTGCCGCGGTGGCGCGACCCGGGCGTCGGTCCAGGTGACGCTGCCGGCCTCGCTGCTGCGCACCCACCTCGGCTCGGTAGTGGGACTCCCCGGCGCCGGCTCGACCGGGATCAACCCGGTCTGAGCCGCCGTGCTGCTGAGCTGATTGACCTCCACCTGGTTGTGGAACAACCGCAGGAACGGCTCCCCGCGGTATCCGAGGATCACGATCGTCGCCGCACCCTGGTTGGTGATGCGCACCCACTGCCCGCCGAGCCCGACGGTGGCCGCCACGGCCGGTACCGCCGGCCGGATCCCGGTGACCGCGGTCTGGTAATTGGTGGGCGACCCGCCGGTTCCGACGACGTGTGCCGCCGCCGGAATCGGGTTGCTCAGCGCGAGCAGGACCGTCAACGCCGCGGTCAGCGCGACTGACCGGACAGCGTGCGCAACAGTTCGCACCTCGGGGCCCCCACTAGGCAGTCACCACGGTCATCAGACCCATCCTGGCGCACGCACCCTCAACACCACGTAACGACCGCTGTTCGCTCGGGTTGTCCACCCGGTTCGACGGCAGCCACCGCCCAACACCAATGATCGCACTGGGGTGTCCGCACGCACGAGCGGCGCCACGAAATCCGCACTACCCCGCACCCCCTTGCGCGTCAATGATCAGGTGTGGCGGAGTGACTATTATTTATTGCGATATCGCAGAGGGCGACACTTCGATCCCGACCTGCCTTGACGGGGGACGAGGCATCCGCAGAAATTAAGGTTGACCAATGACCCGACCAAGGCCACAAGGATGCCAGCCAATCTCACGAACGTTGGGGTCGTGCGGGCTGGAGGTCTCCGCGCTGGGCGTGGGCTG
Source organism: Pseudonocardiaceae bacterium (assembly GCA_050699515.1). Lineage (GTDB taxonomy): Bacteria > Actinomycetota > Actinomycetes > Mycobacteriales > Pseudonocardiaceae. Next base: position 37,351 of record JBOHFF010000066.1, on the reverse strand, counting down.
TTGGGCGCTTGGCGGTCCGGACACCAACCTGGGCCTGCCAATGGGCTGGGATCCGATCGATGACACCCAGGCCCAGGCTGGATTGGAACGGGCATACACCTTGGGCGCGACGCTGTTTGACACCGCCGATGTGTACGGACACGGGCGCTCCGAGCGGCTCCTCGGGCAACTGGTCGATCAGGTGCCGCGCGCCTCGCTGGTGCTGTCGTCCAAAGTCGGCTACTTCCGCGGTACCGCGCCACACGGCTATCACCCCGTTCACCTGCGGCACCAGCTTGAGCAGAGCCTGGACAACCTGCGCACCGACTACTTGGACATCTATTTCTTCCACCACTCCGAGTTCGGCGAGAACGACGAGCTGCTGGACGCGACGATCGAGACCATGAGGACTCTGCGCACCGAAGGATTAGTGCGGGCGATCGGGATGCGTGGGCCACACCGCTTCGCGCTGGAGCGGCTGGACAACACAAGACGCCGGCCCTTGCAATCCTCGCCGACGGGCTGGACGAACTGCGTCGACTGTTCGGCAGGAGCACCGAGCATTTGGTGCGGATCGCGTTGTGGTCCTGCCTACAGCGCTACGAGCACGCCGCCGTCCTGGTCGGCTTCACCACCCCCGAACAGATCGAGATGAACCTGAGCTGCCTCGGGCAGCCACCTACCGGCGAGGAGCTGTCGATGGCCCGGGAGATCATGAACAGTGTGCAGGCACAGCTTGACGCCACCGGTGCGGTCTTCCTCGACGAGTCTCCGGCGGCGGACACGATGACCATCCACAGCGAGGCGCAGCTGGCATTGCTGTCCCCGGCAGGAGATGCCGCAGTGACTCCCATCCTGAACGAGCGTAGTGACCTGGTGCGAGTGTTGACCTGGAACGTCCAGCACGCTGCCGCTACCCCCACCCAGCAGCAGGCCCGCTGGCTGGCTACCGCCTGCCCGCACGACGTCCTCGTCCTTACCGAGGTCGGGGCCGGGCGGCTGTTGGGCCGACTGCTGGGCGAGTTCGGCTACACAGTGCATCTACCTGAGGCCAGGGACGACAAGTACCGGGTGTTGCTGGCCTGTCGGAGTCCAGTCCTGGACATGGTCTGCGAGACCGGGGTGGATTTTCTGCCGCACCGCTGCGTGGCTGCACGGGTCAGGCTGCCCAGCATCGAGCTCGGCGTGATCGGCCTGTACGTGCCCTCGCGCGGCCCCAAGGACCAGCGCAACGTCGCCAAACGCGCCTTCCAAAAGGCCGTCGCAGCGGTGCTGCCCAGCCTGACCGCCCGACTGAACGTGACCGGACCGGTGGTGATCACTGGCGATCTCAACGTCGTCGAACCCAACCACGATCCCCGCTACCCGGTCTTCGGCCCCTGGGAATACGACTTCTACCGGGCCTTCGGCAAGGCCGGCTTCGCCGACGCATTCCGAATCACCCACCCGAGCGGCATGGACTACTCCTGGTTCGGCCGCCCCCGCGGCGATGGTCGACGTAACGGTTATCGCTTCGACCACACCTTCATCACCACCGCTGACGCCACCACCGTCCGGGATTGCCGCTACCTGCACGACGGGTCAAGGTGAGACGTGCGCGTTCGTCGAAGTCGCGGGCGAGTGCCACGGTGTGGAAGGGCCGGATGCGGGTGCGCAGCTCGGTGATGGCGTGGGTGCAGCAGGATGATGTCACGGTGAGGGCGAGGTCCAGGGCTCGGTGGGCCTTGTGTACTGCGGTCTCGAGATCGACGCGGCCGGGGGTGAGCGCCGCGCGGGCCAGTGCGGCCTGGCTCAGCGCGCCGCGGCGAGCCCGGTTCTGGCTGCGTGCCTCGACAACCGAAAGCCGGGCGAAACGGGTGGATTCGACGGGCCGGGCGATGTCACCGAAGGCGATGGCCCAGTCGCCAGCGAGGGACGCAGTGTCGATGAACCGCGTCCATTCGGGCTCGTTATCGCGTTCGATCCGCTCGAAGGCGGCCTCGGACTGCGCGATGGCATGCGTGGTCTCGCGGGATTCGCCAACAGCGGCGTGGGCACGGGCCTGCAATGCCCACAGGCTCGCGGCGCAGGCCGAGCTGTAAGCGCGGCTGAGCCCGTGCCGACCGGCAGTAGCCAACTGCAGTGCCTCACGCGGATGACCCAGCATGCACGCCTGGTCGCTCAGTCCCACCAACGAGAACGCGCCGAGTCTGGCGTCGCCAGCGGCTTGGGCCAGCCGCAGGCCCTGCACGAGGTAACGCTGGGCGAGAGCTTGGCGCCCATCATCGAGAGCCATCTGGCCTAGCAGGGACACAGACTGGCTGGCGGCGATAAATAAGCCCACTCCGATGGGAGTGTCTGGGTCGGCATCGCGGACCAAGGGCAGCACGTGCCCGATGACGTACTGTGCCAGCGCACGGCGAGCATGGCCACCACCATGCACCGCATCAGCGTGCAGGTAGACATCGAACGTCTCGCGGATCGCTGCGACCTGGTGGTGGCTGATCCGTTCGCCGGGTCGTGGCGTGGCATCCAGGGTGGCGAGCAGCCAGTCGCGGCTGGGAGCGACCGCTGCGGCAGCCACAAATGGAGCGCTGCACAGGAAATCGCGGCGGTGCACGTCATTTCTCCCGAGGTCGGCCACTGCCGCCACGGTAGCCCTCAGACTCGGCAGGTAGAACAGCCCCACGTCGCCGTGCGCGTCAGCGTCAAGCCCGATCGCCGCCGGTGACACGGGGTAGCCCGAAATGCTCGCTGAACAACTCACTCAGAATCGCCGGTACCGGCGGCTGAGGATGTTGTCCAGCAAACCACGCCCGGACCCGGCTGGCGTCGGTATTCAGATACAAATCCCGGGATTGCCCACGGCGATTGACCCGCCGGGCCAATTCCTTCCGCGACCAACCGGTGGCCACCCACACGCGCTCCAGATCACCGTTGGCGCTCCGCGGCTCCATCATCACCAGCCCCCTCCATTATCGCGCTTCAGCGGTTTGCACCATCACAGCTCTCCGCACATTCCGTCAAGGAACCCGCGCTACCCCGCGCCACCCCCATCTGTCGGTCACAAGGCGCGCTGCCGACCTGGGCGGTTTGCTGATGGATCTGCGTGAGGCTGCCAGTCGCCTGCCGGCCCGCCATGGCAGATCCCGGCAGTACCGGGTGATCAGCTCGACTCCGTCGGTAAGCTGAGTGCTCATGGGCACGTCCGCCGTTGATCGGGTACTCACCGAGGCGGGCATCCAGTTCGCCTATCTGTTTAGCTCACGCGCGACAGCCGGCACCGCCCGACCAGTGACGCGGATATCGCGATCATGCCAGGCCAACCGCTCGACCTCCTTACTGAGGCAGCCTTGGCCGACCGGTTAGCGCAAGCCATGGACGTGCCCGCAGCTGTCCCCGCTGCCAGCAGGGCTGGTTTCGGTGGCTAGTGACTCGAGAGGTTGATCGACAAGACGAAGACCACCGGGTGGGGATCCCCAGCGGTTCCTCCTGCGTAGGCGTCGTTGAACTGGTAATCGATGCGTCCGGCTCCACTGATCTCGTAATGGATGGTTCGGGAGAAACCCTCGACGATCGGACGACCGGCTTTACCTCGGAGCACCCCGGTACGGTTGATGGTTGCCGGGGGTCTGTGCGACATGGTCGTAGAACTGCTGTGCGCTCTGCAGGCCCACCCGGTCGGGCAGCGCATCCCAGAGATGCTTGAACTGACGATGGACCAGCACGCGGTACCGCGGGGCCTGCCCAGGTCGTCCTCCGGGGCGGCGAGCAGGGATGTGCGGACGGTACGCGCCGCCACTCACCTCACCGCTGCCGCTCGGGTCGCGCGGCCTCGACGAAGTCAGCAGAGTCGATGGCGCCCAGCAAGACCTCCCGGCGCGTGGGGTCGGCGAGTTCCTCGGCGGTGGCCATCCAGTCCGCAACAGCGTCCAGCAGCGAAGTGAGATCATTGTCGTGATAGGCCAATGACAGCGTCTGGCGCAATTCGCTGACGAACTCCGCGAGGTCGTCGTCGTCGAAGTGCCGGAGCCAGGTGAGGTCCCCGAAATCTGTGGGCCTTCGCTCGGTGTGGCTGATGGCCTGCGCGCGTTGCACCACGCCGAGGCGGTCGGCCCAGAGGCTGACTGCCTCGAGTACCTCGTAGCGCTGCGCCGGAACAAGGACCAGGCCGGTGCCATCAGTGTCGCGGATGCGGGCTAGCCCGCGTCGGGCCACGTCGGCGACTTCTCGGCGCTTGCGGCTGAGGTCGCTGACCGTGTAGATCACCTCGCTGGACATGGCAACATCATATCCAACATCTTGATACAGGGCTGCGGGTAGCGGCGAGGAGTTGCTCATAGCACCGGTTGTCAGCCACCGGCGAGGGTTTCGGCGATCTCGTAGGTGTTGAGCGCCGCGCCCTTGCGCAGGTTGTCCCCGCAGACGAAGAAGTCCAGCGTGTTGACGAAATCCAGGGCTTGGCGGATCCGGCCGACGTAGGTGGGGTCCGCGCCGACCACCGCGGCAGGGGTCGGCCAGATCCCGGCAGCCGGGTCGTCGGCCAACACGATGGTCGGGGCGGCGGCGAGAACCTTCCGGGCCGCCTCGACGGTGACCGGGTGGGCGAACACCGCGTGCACGGCGAGCGCGTGGCCGGTGACCACCGGGACCCGCACGCAGGTCGCCGAGACCTTGAGCTCCGGGATACCGAGGATCTTGCGGGATTCGTTGCGGACCTTGAGTTCCTCGGAGCTCCAGCCGTCATCCTTGAGTGACCCCGCCCAGGGCACCACGTTCATCGCCAGCGGCGCCGGGAAGGGCGACCCGCCGGGCAACCCCGCTGCGAGGAGCGCCTCGGCGACGTCCCCGCCGCGCACTCCGACATCCTTGCCGGCCACCACGGCGAGCTCGGCGTAGAGCCGGTCCACTCCAGCACGCCCCGCGCCGGAGGCGGCCTGGTAACTGGCCACCACCAGCTCGGTGAGCCCGAACTCCCGGTGCAGCGCACCCACCGCGGTCATCATCGACAACGTCGTGCAGTTGGGGTTGGAGATGATCCCCTTCGGCCGCACGGCCACATCAGCGGCGTTGATCTCGGGGACCACCAGCGGCACCTCGGGATCCATCCGGAAGGCACCCGAGTTGTCCACCACGACCGCGCCGCGCTGCACCGCGACGGGTGCCCACTGCTGCGAGATCTCGTCGGGGACATCGAACATCGCGATGTCCACGCCGTCGAAAGCCTCCGGGACGAGCTCGACGACGACGTGCCGCTGTCCCCGCACCGTGAGATGCCTGCCGGCCGAGCGCGCCGAGGCGATCAGTCGGATCTCCCCCCAGGGCACCGACGGCCGCGAGTCGATAATGTCGATCATGACGGTGCCCACCGCTCCGGTGGCCCCGACGATCGCGAGGACAGCCCCGGGGCCGGTCATCGGCCCGTCCCGGCGTAGACGACGGCCTCTTGCGCGCCGCCCAGCTCGAACGCGTCATGGATCGCGCGCACCGCGTCGTCCAACTGCTCGGCGCGGACCAGCACCGAGATCCGGATCTCCGAGGTATTGATGGTCTCGATGTTCACCCCGGCCTGGGCGAGCGCCTCGCAGAATCGGGCGGTGACCCCTGGGTGAGAGCGCATGCCCGCACCGATCAGCGAGACCTTGCCGACGTGGTCGTCGCACAGCACGTCCTGGAAGCCGATCCGTGACTGCATCGCCCGCAGGGCCCTGACCGCGACGGGCGCGTCGAGCTTGGGCAACGTGAAGGTGACGTCGGTGCGGCGGTCACTGTGCGAGATGTTCTGCAGCACCATGTCGATGTTGAGCTCCGCATCGGCGATCACCCGGAAGATGTGGGCGGCCTTGCCGAGCTCGTCAGGCACCCCTATCACGGTGATCTTCGACTCGGACCGGTCGTGCGCGACGCCGGTGAGCATGGCCTGTTCCACGGTGACCTCCATCGATCCAGACACCATGGTGCCGCTGTTGCGGCTGTAGGACGAGCGGACGTGGACCGCGACGTGGTTGCGCCGGGCGTACTCGACGCAGCGCAGCATGAGCACCCGCGCTCCGCTGGCCGCCATCTCCAGCATCTCCTCGTAGCTGATGGTGTCGAGCTTGCGGGCATCGGGCACGATCCGCGGGTCGGCGGAGTACACCCCGTCGACGTCGGTGTAGATCTCGCACACGTCCGCATTCAGCGCGGCGGCCAACGCGACCGCGGTGATGTCGGAGCCGCCACGACCCAAGGTGGTGACATCCTTGGTGTCTTGGGACACCCCCTGAAACCCGGCGACCAGCGCCACTGCGTCCTGATCCAACGCCTGGCGCACCCTGCTCGGGGTCACGTCGATGATCCGGGCTCTGCCGTGCGCGGCGGTGGTGATCACGCCGGCCTGCGAGCCGGTGAACGAGCGCGCCTCGACGCCCAGATCGTGCACCGCCATCGCGACCAGCGCATTGGAGATCCGCTCACCGGCGGTGAGCAGCATGTCGAGCTCACGCTGGTGGGGTTGCGAGGACACCGCAGCGGCGAGGTCGAGCAGATCATCGGAGGTGTCGCCCATCGCCGAGACCACTACGACGACCTCGTTGCCGCCGTTGCGCGTCTCGACGATCCGTTCGGCGACCTTCTTGATCCGCTCGGCACTGTCCACCGACGAACCGCCGTACTTCTGGACGACGAGCGCCACGCCAACCTCCTGCTCCGGACATCCGACGCTCCGACGTCCCGAGGCTATTGCCTGGCCCGCTGTCCCGATATGTCTACGGTTGGGGATGTGTGCTGACGCACAGAATGGCCGTGTCCCCGTGGTGGGGACACGGCCATCGTGCAGGGTCGGCCTTAGGCGGCCACGGTTTGACCGCGCATCACGCGGAGCAGTCCGGTACCGAAGATGATCGTTGCCAGAGCGGTCGCCAGGTGCAGCCAGTTGTCTCCGTCCGGCCCAGCGGGGATGGCCAGCAGATTGAGGTAGCCCATGAAACCGATCACGGTGGCCAGCACGTAGATACCACCAATAGCGATGTTCAACCCCTCGTTGCCGGCGGCGGTGAGTGCGAACGCTCCGAGCAACCAGAACGCCCCGATGCCGATGTGCACGATGTTGTGATAGGGGTTGACGAAGAAGAGCCCAAATATACTCTTGTCAGTCATCTCGGTGATGTTGGCGAAACCCGAGACGAAGAACCCGATGATCCCGGCCACGATGTAGATGGAGGCGAGTATCATCGACGCGTTCTGCTCGAAGGTCCTGCCTCGTCCTCTGTTCTGGAGCTGGATCCCGAACTTGTCCTCTGGACTCATTACCATGCCTGTCCCCTTCCACGACACCGACGGCTCATCGGCGAGGCGAGTAACCCTGAGCAACCTACAGTCACGTCACCACCGCATGTCCTTGATACGAACTTCGGCTTGCCGCAGTCCAAGGTTCACCCCCTGCACGACGGACCACCCTATCGGATGCTAGAGATCGATCGGACAGGTGGGGTGGATGTGACGTCTGTCCGAACACCGGGAGCTGCGTGCCCGACGCCGGCCCGGGGCGGCCGATCGGTGGTGACACGGCGCTTGTAGGATGCTGCCCTCCGTGACGGAGGGCTCTTCGGATGGCAAGCTGAACGGCGATCCAGATGTTCACGCACAGTAAGCGCTAGCTGACGCTCTGATGGATGGAAGTGGGCACCATGACCAGCCTGTTGGACTCGTTGCGCCGGAGACGGATGGTAGTCATCGCCGTCGGGGTGGTGCTGGCCGTCGGGCTCGGAACATCTGCGGCGATCCTGGGCCCTCAGCTCTTCACGCCCGATCAACCATCGAAAACGACGAATACAGCGAATAGCACGGGGCAGGCGGACGCCTCGGCCAAGGCGGTGCCGGCCGGCTTCAGCAAGCTCCGCAATGATCAGGCCGGCTTCGAGCTGGCCTACCCGTCCAGCTGGACCAAGTTGAGCCCGAAGGATCCCCAGGTCCTCCTGCTCATTGCGCAGGGCACGCAGGACTCCGTTCTGGTCAGGGCCAGCGAGTTGCAGGAAGCGGTGGGGCCCCAGCAGCTTCCCGCCGCCCGGCAGGTGACCGACAAGCTCGTGACGTCCAACAAGTCGGTTCAGATGCTCGCTGAGCCGCGGCAGATCGAGCTGGGTGGATTGCCCGGCTTCTTCTACTACTACTCCTTCAAGGACGCCGCCAGCGGCCAAGAGGGTGCGCACTCGCACTTCTTCCTCTTCAACGGGAAGACCATGATCACCATGGTCTTCCAGACCCTGCCCAGGGAACGTTTCGCCTCCACCGCCCCGACCTTCGACAAGATCTCAGGCTCGTTCCAAGCCGTGAAGAAGTGACGTTCACACCACGGTCACAGCCAGCCGGGTAGCTCGGGCAATCCCGCAGGTGCGGTCAGATGATCTCCGCGGGAGCGGCCGGTGAGCCAGCCGGCCAGTTCCTGTGCCGACCCGGACACGGTCATCCGGGCGATGCTCTCCGGCCCGAAGGCGGCCACTTCAGCGCCGGCTACCCGCATCTCGATCCGGACCGGCACCCTGGAGTCCATCCAACCGGCCACGTCGCGCACCAGCGCGGTGGCAACGTCATCAGGTATTGCATCGATCTCCCGACCGGCGCCGAGGTCGACCAGGTGCAGCCAGACCTCGCGGGCCCGCGCCCACGGAACAGCCGAGGCAGGGATGGGGTCGTGCCTGGTACGCACCATGGTTCGCCAGTGCTGCGCGGACAGTCCGCTCGCCGCCGTGGCGAAGGCAGCTCCGGTGCGGCGAACATCGTCGAGCTGCTCGGCTCGTGGTCGCCCCGCGCCGGCCTCGATGTCCGCTGCGCGCGCTTGCGTCGACGGGTACATCGGCGTCTCGATTCCGGTGCGCGCCCAGGTCAGTAGCCGCATCAGGCCCTCCGCATTCCGGGCGACGTGGGTGATCACGTGACCGCGGGTCCACCCGGGTAACCGGGAATACCCGTCGATGTCATCCAGCTCCATGACGGCTTGCTCGAACAACGTCTGACCCTGCGCGACCCAGTCCAGCGCGATGTCCGGCTCGATCATGGAGCGTCCTCCTCGACAGAGTCTTACGAGATCACGGTCTTACAAGATCGCGGCGGGGTGGTACGTCGCGGCTTCGGGGTACCGGGTTGTCACGGTCTCGACTGCGGCGAGGATCGCCGTCACCTGCTCGGCGGCCGCGCCGGTGAACGAGCGGCGATCGGCGAGCAGGGCGTCCAGATCGGCCCGATGCAGCGGTAGCCGGCTGTCGGCGGCCAGCCGGTCCAGCAGGTCGTTACCAGCACCGGTCTCCCGCATCGCGACCGCGACCGCGACCGCGTGCTCGCCGATCACCGCGTGCGCGCTCTCCCGACCCATGCCGGCTCGCACCGCGGCGATGAGGATCTTCGTAGTGGCCAGGAAGGGCAGCTGACGCACCAACTCCCACTCGATCACCGCGGGATAGGAACCGAACTCGTCGAGCACCGTGAAGAAGGTCTCGACCAGCCCGTCGAAAGCGAAAAACGCATCCGGCAGCGCGACCCGGCGCACCACGGAGTCCGACACGTCACCCTCGTTCCACTGTGCACCGGCGAGCTCGGCCACCATCGAGGCGTACCCGCGCAGCACCACGACCAGGCCGTTGACCCGCTCGCAGGATCGGGTGTTCATTTTGTGCGGCATGGCGCTGGACCCGACCTGACCAGCCTGGAAACCCTCCGTCACCAGCTCCTGGCCGGCCATCAGCCGGATCGTGGTCGCCAGTGAGGACGGCGCGGCGGCCAGCTGGACCAGCGTGCTGAGCACCTCGTGGTCCAGCGACCGGGGATAGACCTGCCCGACGCTGGTCAGTACCCGGCTGAAGCCCAGATGCGTGGCGACGCGCTGCTCCAGCAACGCCAGCGCGGCCGGATCACCACCGAGTAGATCCAGCACATCCTGGGCGGTACCCATCGGCCCCTTGATTCCGCGCAGCGGGTAGCGGTCGAGCAGCTCCTCCAGACGGGCGAAGGCCAGCAGCAGCTCGTCGGCCGCGCTGGCGAACCGCTTGCCCAGCGTGGTGGCCTGGGCGGCGACGTTGTGGCTGCGCCCGACCATCACCACTGCGCTGTGCTCGGCGCTGCGGGCCGCCAGCCGGGCGAGCAGCGCCACGCAGCGGTCCCGCACGTGCTCCAGCGAGCGACGGATCTGCAGCTGCTCCACGTTCTCGGTGACGTCCCTCGACGTCAGCCCCTTGTGCACCTCCTGGTGCCCGGCTAGCGCGTTGAACTCCTCGATGCGCGCCTTGACGTCGTGGCGGCTCACCCGCTCCCGGACCGCGATCGACTCGAGATCCACCACCGGGACCACCCGCTGGTAGTCGGCAAGCACGTGCGGCTCGACGGGCAGGCCCAGATCGGCCTGGGCGCGCAGGACCGCCAGCCACAGTTGCCGCTCCAGCACCACCTTGTGCTCCGGCGACCACAACCGGACCAGCTCACCGGAGGCGTACCGCGCCGCCAGCACATCGGGGATCACTCACGCAGCCTACGGCCGTCCACCCCCCACCCCGGCCAGCGTGTCGCGCTCCAGCGTTCCGCGTGTCGGGCCCCAGTGCCCGGTGTGTCGGGCTCCCGGACCGGTGTGTCGGGCTCTGATGCCGAGTGTGTCGAGCCGACGATGTATTTCACCGCCACCGACCGTACTCAACAGCTCAGTAAAGCCGTTGCGGGAGGAGTTAGAGCATGCGAGCGGTTGAGACCGACACGTTGCTTGCGGTGCGAGCCAGCCGGGTGTTCGACGGGAACCGGGGCTTCGGCCCGAGCACGGTGCTCATCGGCGCTGGACGCATCGTCGATGTCGACACCACCGGTGCGACGCCTCCGGCGCACGCCGAGGTGCTCGAGCTGGGCCGAGATGTCTGCCTGCTGCCCGGACTCATCGACGCGCACGTCCACCTCGCCTTCGACGCCAGTGGCGATGTCGTGGCCGGGCTCGCCGCCCTCGACGACGGGCAGCTGTTGGCCCAGATGGCCCAGGCCGCCCGTCGAGCGCTGCGAGCCGGCATCACCACCGTGCGGGATCTGGGCGATCGCAGCTTCCTGGCGCTGAGGCTGCGCGAACAGCTCGACGCCTGGGGCGATCCGGGACCACAGATCATCGCCTCCGGCCCACCGATCACCATCCGCGGTGGTCACAGCCAGTTCCTCGGTGGGGTGGCCACCGGTGCGCAGGAACTGCGCGCCAGGATCCGCCAGCGGGCCGAGCAGGGTTGTGAGGTAGTCAAGGTAATGGTCAGCGGTGGCCATCTCGCCTCGAGCAACAGCCCTTACGAGTCGCAGTACGACCTCGCTGATCTGCGCCTGATCGTGGCCGAAGCACATCAGCTGGGGCTGAGCACCGCGGCACATGTGCACACCCCACGATCGATCGCCGACGCCGTCACCGCAGGCTTCGACACCCTCGAGCACGTCACGTTCGTCACCCCGGACGGGGTGGCCGCCGACCCCGCGACCATGACCGCCATCGTCGAGTCGGGGGCCGTGGTGAGCGCTCCGGTCGGGGATGTACCCGGCGCGGGGGAGACACCCGCCTCGATCGCCCGCAGCCTCGAGATCATGATCGAGAGCTGGGCCCGGTTGCACAGCAACGGCGCTCGCATCGTCCCGGGCACCGACGCCGGGATCACCCCGTCCAAGCCGCACGACGTGTTGCCCCACGGACTCACCGCGCTCTGCGGGCTGGGGATGACCAACCTCGAAGCCCTGCGTGCCGCCACTTCGGTCGCCGCGGCCGCGTGCGGGCTCACCGGCCGTAAGGGCCGGCTGGCGCCGGGAGCCGACGCCGACCTGCTCGCCGTCACCGGAGACCCGCTGGCTGACATTCGTGCGATCCACGATGTCGTGGCAGTCATCCGCGCCGGTCGCCGGGTGCGTTGAGTCGCCGGGTGCGATCTTGGGGCGCCGGGTACGTTTGAGGCGGCCTACTCGGCCGGGTCGGTTCGCTGCGCCTGCGTCAGCGCGTCGATCACCAGCTCCAACCAGCGCAGGCTGCGACGGTAGCTCTCGGTGTCCTGCGCGGACGGCGCCGGTGGCAGGATGCGCTCCGGCGAACCGGTGATGCTGACCCGGCCGGAGACGTCCAACACGACATGCAGGGTTTCCAGCATCCAGCCCCACTCGGCGGCGGAGGGGTAACCGCGGCCCGGAAGCTGCACCACGCCGCCGTGCCGGGGTAGCGTGCCGAGCACCCGGGTCAGGCTGTGCTCCAGGTCGTGCAGCACCCAGCCCTCCCAGAGCTGGCGGACCGGGCCGGTCTCCTTGGTGCCGCACCAGTAGTCCACGACGTAGGCCAGCCGGCCGTCGATGGTGCCGATGGGCACCGGCAGCCCGGTGACCTCAGCCAACGGATCGTCCGTGCAACCGCCTAGCTGCCAGCGCACCAGCTCCCGTAACCACGACCACTGTTCTCGGAGGAAACGGACACCTTCTGGCGACAGCGTCAGCAGTAGTTGCTCGCCTTGGCGGTCGCAAATGACCATCGTGTTGCTCAGCCTCCACTCCCCAAATGATCGTCGGGAGGCTATCGCGTCACAGACCCGCGGACGGGCCTTCTTCGCGGCGCGTCGCTCTCAATCCGATATCGCTGCGGTAATGCCCGCCAGGCAGGTGAACCTGCTCGACACGCTGGTAGGCGTGCTTGCGGGCGGTAGCGAGGTCGGCGCCGGTCCCGACCACGGAGAGCACCCGGCCGCCGGCGGAGACGACGGCCCCGTCAGCGCGACGGCGGGTGCCCGCATGCAGCACTCCGGAGCCGGCGGATCCGGTGATCACATCGCCGATTCGCGGGGTGCCGGGATACCCCTCGGCGGCCACCACGACGACCACCGCCGCCCCCGGGTCCCACTCCAGCGGCGGCTGTTCGGCCAGCGCACCGGTGGCGGTGGCCATCAGCAGCCCGGCCAGCGGCGTCTGCAGCAGCGCCAGCAGGACCTGCGCCTCCGGGTCGCCGAATCGGCAGTTGAACTCGATCACCTGCGGGCCCGCCGGGCTCAACGCCAGGCCGGCGTAGAGCAACCCGGAGAACGGGACTCCCCGCCGGGCCAGCTCGTCCACCACCGGCTGCACGAGCCGCGCCACGACGTCGGCGACCAGTGACTCCGGGGCCCAGGCCAGCGGGGCGTAGGCGCCCATCCCGCCGGTGTTGGGGCCCGCGTCCCCGTCGCCGACCCGTTTGGAGTCCTGCGCGGGTTGCAGCGGTACCACCGTGCGGTTGGTGTCGACCAGGCAGAACAGCGAGACCTCCGGACCGTCCAGGTAGGACTCCAGCAGGACCGGATGGCCGCCGTCGAGCAAGGTCAACGCGTGCGCCCTGGCCACTTCCAGATCGTCGGTGACCACCACACCCTTCCCGGCGGCCAACCGATCGTCCTTCACCACCCAGGGGGGCCCGAAGTGGCTCAACGCCGCATCGAGCCGGCCCGGATTGTCCACCAGTTCGCTGCGCGCGGTAGGCACCCCCGCGGCCGCCATCACGACCTTCGCGAACGCCTTGGATCCCTCGATCCGCGCGGCACCGGCGGAGGGACCGAAGCACACGACACCGGCCTCCCGCACCGCGTCGGCCGCCCCGGCCACCAGTGGCAGCTCGGGCCCGATCACCACGAGATCGCTGGCCCACGACACCGCCAGTGCCGCGATCGCAGCCGGATCGGTGACGTCCACGGTGGGCTGCTCAGCCAGCGCCGCGGTGCCGGCATTGCCGGGTGCGCAGGCCAGCGCGGTGACCGCTGGATCACTGGAGAGCGCCAGCACCAGCGCGTGTTCGCGGGCGCCGGCGCCGATCACGAGGACTCGCACGGTGCGCAGGTTACGGCCCGTCACGCAGCGTTACCCCCCGGCCTGCGCAAAACCAACCCCTCGGCGACGTGGCAGCCAGTACACTGACTCGGGCGCTGTGTTCGTCAGCGTTGTCCAGGACTCTGATGTCCAGGACTCTGAGCGGAGTGGATCGAGGGACGATGGGCAGCGCCGCTCAGGCCGCTTCTCGCAGGGACGTCGCCCGCGCCTGGTCCTATGCGGTAAGCCCCACCGCAGAACTGCCGTTACCGCGCGAAATGATCGAGGAATGCCTCTGCGACCGGGTCGACACACTGGTCGATGCCCTCCTGAAGGAGCCGTTCTCCCCGCACCCGGCGGCGGAGGCCGCTGCCGTGCTCGTGGCGCGGGGAATCACCGGTGATCAGAGCCTGGGCCGCACCGTGGAGCTGCTCGGGCAGGTTCTGCCCGGGCTGCCGGAGCTGGCAGGTGTCGAGGGGCTGAGCGACAAGGTCGCTTCCGTGCTCGGCGCGGTGGCCTCCGGGTACACCGCCGCGCTGCGCCGCAGTGGCTTCGCCGAACGCCAGACGTGGTTCCGGGGGGTGTTCAACTCCGCGCCGGTGGCCATGATGATCAGCCGGTTGGACGGGAGCATCGCCGAGACGAATGACGCGCTGACGCAGCTGCTGCATCATCGACCCACCGAGCTCACTGATCACGATCTGGTCGAGCTCTACCATCCCGATGACAAGGCGCCGCTGCGGGCCGGTTACCAGTCACTCATCGACGGCAAGCGGGGACGCTTCCAGATCCGGGCCAGAGCCCTGACCGGGCGCGGGGAAGCTACATGGGTTGCGCTGACGGTGTCGCTGCTGCGCGACACGGCAGGCCACCCGACACGCCATGTCACGATCGTCGAGGACATCACCGACCAGGAGCTGCTCGAGCAGCGGGTGCGTTACCAGTCGCTGCACGACCTGCTGACCGGCTTGCCCAACCGGCTGCACTTCGCGATCCACCTCGAAAAGATCCTCGAACGAGACCGCCGCTCTGCCGTCACCCTGTACAAGATTGACTTGGATTCATTCGGAGTGGTCACCGACGGCCTGGGCCTGGGCATTGGTGATTTTCTGCTCCGATCAGTCGCGCAGCGGCTCCAAATGCTGGTCGCGGACGAGAATGCTTTCGTCGCCCGCTTCGATGCCGACGAGTTCGCGATCCTCGTCGAGGAGTCCCCGACCACACCCAACCCGGCCGTCCTCGCGACCCGGATCAACACCGAGCTGTCCGAACCGGTGTACGTCGGCGAACGGGGGTTGGCCGTCTCGGCGTGCATCGGCGTCGTGCGACGCGCTGCCGGGGAGACCGACGCGAGAGAGATGATCCGCGCTGCGGAGGCAACACTGCACCGCGCCGAGCGAACCGGCCGCGGGCAGTGGGGATTGTTCGATCCGATCGCGGACGCGCAGGAACGGGCTCGCTACGCGTTGGCCACCGATATGCCCTCGGCCTGGGAGGACGGTCAGGTCACGCTGGCTTACCAGCCACTGGTGCGGCTCGATCCCGCAGCGGCCGACTCCGGACAGACCGTGGCGCTGGCGGCGCTGCTGCACTGGGAGCACCCGCATCACGGCGGCGTGACACACGAGAACTGTCTCGAGCTGGCCGACAAGACCGGCCTGGTCCTCACGCTCGGCCCATGGATGCTCCGGCAGGCCTGCGAGCACCTACAAAGCTGGCGAGACCAGCTCGGGGTGGTCGTGCCACCGGTACGCGTCGACCTGACCGCGCACCTGACCCAGGATCCCGACCTGGTGGAGGTGGTGCGCTCCACCCTGGCGGCGACGCAGCTGCAACCGCAGGACCTCCAGCTCGGGATGCCGGTGGAGGCGATCGTCGCGGGTCACGGCGACGCGGTGGACAACCTGAGCATCCTGGCCGAGATCGGGGTGCGCACCGTGCTCACCCGGTACGGCCAGGCGGTGGGCAATCTGGTCCTGCTGGAGTCGTTGCCGGTGCATGGGGTGGAGCTGGCCGGCCCGCTGGTGCGCACCGTCGCGGCGAAGCCCGACTCCGTGTTGTGCACGGCGTTGGCCACCCTGGTGCCGCTGATCCGGTGCGCCGGCGTCGCCGCGGTCGTGGCGGATGTCGACGATGCCGAGCAGGCCTACTGGTGGCGTGACGCCGGTGTCGACTCGGCACGCGGTGCGGCGTTCGCCTCGGCGACAGCACCGGAGGACATCCCGTCGCTGCTGCCCTGACCCTTCTCAGGTCGTGTGTGCCTGCACCAGCAGGTAGTCCGCCGCAATCCGCACCGGCCCGCCTTCGGGGCAGGCATGCCGCTCGATCTCGGCGACCAGCTCGCCGGCCCGATCACCGGCCGCCCGGGTCGCGGCCAGGTAGGCCGCCGAGTGCGCGGTATAGAATGCGGTCATCGCTGGGGCTGAGTCGAAATGCCAGGGCAGCGATCGGCGCTCGATCCTGATGCTCGTGAACGAGGTGGCCAGCCTCTGTTCCAGGATGTCCGGGTCTCCCCAGCTCAGCGTGTCGGGGTAGCCCGGGTCACGGGGCACGAACTGCCTGATGATGGCGGCCCGCTGGGCTATGTAACCGTCGGTGGTCCACGCGGTGAAGGCCAGCCGACCGCCGGGTTTGAGCACCCGCCGCAGCGTCGCCAGGGCCACCCCGGGGCGTGGAGCGAAGATCAGCCCGAAGGTGGACAGCGCGATGTCCACGCTGCCGTCGGGCAGCGGGAGATCCTCGACGTCAGACTCGATCCAGTCCACCGCAGGCCCGGTACGCTCCCGGCCCAGCTGCACCATCCGCGGCGCGAGGTCGGCAGCGGTGACTTTGGCGCCACGCTGAGAGGCTTGAACGGCGACGTTGCCGGTGCCGGCCGCGACGTCCAGCACGTGCTCGTGTGGTTTTGGCGAGACGGCTTCGACCAGCACCGCCGCGGCCGGTTCGAGTCGCTGAGCCAGGCCGGAGTAGTCGGCCGATCCCCACAACGCCGCCATGGCCGCCTGCCGCTCCCGCCTAATCATCCGCCGCCCCCCATATCGCCACCCCCACGCGGAGTTCTAAGCCTCCCGAGCTCAACAGCAGTGTCCTCCCGGAGCCCGCGACCAGCTCTGCTGTTGAGTTCGGGAGGGGCAGGGCAGTGAACCGCACTTGATCAGACTAGGCGTTGGTCGGGATAGCACCAGCGCCAGGTTTCGCCGGGTTCAGCGGAGCGCATCACCGGGTGCTCGGTGCGGGCGTGGTGGGCGCTGGCGTGCCGGTGTGGACTGGAATCGCAGCAGGCCACATGCCCGCAGCTCAGGCAGATCCTCAGGTGCGCCCACACGGACTCGCCCAACTCGGCGCAGTCGACGCAGCTAGCCGGCTGTGGCGGCTCCGGCCTCGGATCGGGTAGCTGCGCCACGTGCTCACAGGTCATCTGGGTCATTCGACAAGCTCCCAGCCTCGATGTGACAGTGCATGCTTTGCCTCATGGACGGTATGCGGCTGATCCTGCTCGTGCTCGGCGCCCTCGCGGTGACCGCCGTGAGTCGCCGGTTGCGCCTGCCCGCACCACTCACGCTAGTCGTCGCCGGACTGGCCGTCTCCGCGATCCCCGGTGTGCCGAACTACGAGCTCGACCCGGACCTGGTGCTCTACGCTATCCTGCCCCCGCTGCTGTACTCCGCCGCGCTGGACAGCTCGACCATCCAGATCAGGGCGAACATCCGGGCGATCACGTTGCTCGCGGTCGGGTTGGTGCTGTTCAGCATCGCGTGCGTGGGGCTGGTGGCCTGGTGGCTGGTGCCCGGTTTGCCGCTGCCCGCCGCGCTGGTGCTGGGGGCCGTGGTCGCCCCGCCGGATGCGGTGGCCGCGGTGGCCATCGGGCGGCGCCTGGGGTTGCCGCGGCGGGTGATGACGGTGCTGGCCGGGGAGAGCCTGTTCAACGACGCCACCGCGCTCACCGCGTTGCGCATCGCGATGGCGGCCACCATCGGCACCGGCTTCTCGCTCTGGTCAGGGCTGGGCGCCTTCCTGCTCACCGGCATCGGTGGTGTGCTGCTGGGTGCGGTGCTCGGCCGGGTGGTGCACCAGGTGCGGCTACGCCTGGGTGATCCCAAACTGGAGAGCGCCCTGGGCCTGGTCGTGCCGTTCGCGGCGTACGCCCTCGCCGAGCAGCTGCACATCTCCGGGGTGCTCGCGGTGGTGGTGACCGGGCTCTACCTGGGGCATCACGCCCCGCAGGCGGGTTACGCCACCCGGCTGCAGGACCAGGCGGTGTGGCGGGCCGCAGACACCGTGCTCGAGGCGTTCGTCTTCGCGCTGATCGGGTTGCAACTGCCTGCGGTGGTGCGTGAGGTCGGTGCCATCGGCCCGCTGCTCCTCGCCGCGGCTGCGGTGATCGTGACGGTGGTGCTGGCACGGGTGGTGTGGGTGTTCCCGCTGACCTACCTGCCCAGCGTGCTGTTCAGCCGGGTGGGCGCCCGAGATCCGGCGCAGCCGTGGCAGGTCCCGGCGGTGATCTCCTGGGCCGGCATGCGCGGAGTGGTCACCCTGGCCGCGGCCTCGACGATCCCTCGGGTCACCGAGTCCGGAGCGCCGTTCCCAGGCCGAGCCGAGATCATCTTTCTGGCGTTCGGCGTGACGGTGGCGACCCTGCTGCTGCACGGCCTCACCCTGCCGTGGGTGATCCGCCGCCTGGGCGTCGAGAGCCGCGAGTCGCACGAGGACACGCTGGCCGAAGCGGATGCGATCCACGCCGCGACGCAGGCCGCCCTGGAACGGCTGGACAGCGTCGCCGACGGGGCCCCGGACTCGGTGACCACCCGGTTGCGCAGGCTCGCCGAGCACCGCAGCCACAGCGGCTGGGAACGGCTCGGGCGCCCCGAGACCGAACTGGGTGAGGCTCCCAGCGTCATCTACCGACGACTGCGGCTGGACATGCTCGCCGCCGAACGCGAAACCCTCGTCCGCCTCCGCGACACCGGCCGCATCAACGACGACATCCTGACCCGCACCCTCCACGACCTAGACCTCGAAGAAGCCCTCCTCAACCGCTGAGGGGGTGGAGAGTGATCGTTTGGTTGCGGTTGGGGCCGACGCCGATGACCGAGATCCGGGCGCGGCAGAGCTCTTCGAGTCGCGCGATGTAGGCGCGGGCGTTGGCGGGTAGCTCGTCGACGGTGCGGCACTGGGACAGGTCTTCCCACCAGCCGGGTAGCTCCTCGTACACCGGCACGGCATGGTGAAACTCGGTCTGGGTCATCGGCATCTCCTCGGTGCACCGGCCGTCCAGCTCGTAGGCCACGCAGACCGGCACGGTGTCCAGACCGGAGAGCACGTCGAGCTTGGTCAGGAAGAAGTCGGTGATCCCGTTCACCCGGGCCGCGTACCGCCCGATCACCGCGTCGAACCAGCCGACCCGCCGCGAGCGCCCGGTGGTGACCCCGACCTCTCCCCCGGCCTTGCGCAACCGCTCGCCCATGGCGTCGTGCAGCTCGGTGGGGAACGGGCCCGAGCCGACCCGGGTGGTGTAGGCCTTCAGGATCCCCACCACGGAGGTGATCTTCGTGGGGCCGATACCCGAGCCGGCGCAGGCGCCGCCCGCGGTCGGGTTGGACGAGGTGACGAAGGGGTAGGTGCCGTGGTCGACGTCGAGCAGGGTGCCCTGGCTACCCTCCAGCAACACCGTCTCGCCGCGACCCAGCGCCTGGTCGAGGAGCAGCCGGGTGTCGGCGATGCGGTGCGCGAAGTGCGCGGACTGCGCGAGCACGGTGTCCACCACCTGTTCGGCATCCAGTGCGCGGCGGTTGTAGACCTTGACCAGGACCTGGTTCTTGAAGTCCAGCGCGGACTCGACCTTCTGCCGCAGGATCTTCTCATCCAGCAGGTCCTGGACCCGGACGCCGACCCGGGCCACCTTGTCCTGGTAGGCGGGTCCGATGCCGCGACCGGTGGTGCCGATCTTGGATTTGCCCAGGTAGCGCTCGGTGACGCGGTCGATCTCCACGTGATACGGCATGATCAGATGCGCGTCGGCGGAGATCAGCAGCTGGGCGGTGTCCACATGGCGGGCGTGCAGCCCGGCCAGCTCGTCGAGCAGCACCCCGGGATCGACCACCACGCCGTTGCCGATGATGTTGGTCACACCCGGGGTGAGGATGCCTGAGGGGATGAGGTGCAGCGCGAAGTCCTGCCCGTCGGGCAACACCACGGTGTGGCCGGCGTTGTTGCCTCCCTGGTAGCGCACCACCCACTGAACCCGCTCGCCGAGCAGGTCAGTGGCCTTGCCTTTGCCCTCGTCGCCCCACTGGGCGCCGATCAGCACGATCACCGGCATGTGGTACTCCAACGGTGGTGGTTCGCAGTTCGAGCCTAGACCGTGAGGGGGTGGACGTGCCGGAGGCGCGCGTGCTGACCTGCGGGTCTGCCCAGTGGCCGGGAGCCGGATCGGCGACGGCACTGCCGGCCCGTCCCGGGCGCGCGGACCTCGACCCGCTGCTGGCCGAGCTGGGGGACCGCCGCCTGGTGGTCTGCGGCACCGACGCCGACCTGGCCGCGGTGCTGCTGCGGCTGCTGCGCACCGAGACGCTGGCCGCGGTGGCGGTGGGCTACGTGCCGCTCGAGGCGTCCTCAGCGGTGGCCCGGCTCTGGGGCCTGCCGATGGTCCCCGCGGCGGCAGCCTCGCTCGCTTTGCGCGGCGATCCCGACCGGGTGCCCCTGGTGCGGGACGACTCGGGTGGAGTGCTGGTCGGGCGCGGCGTGGTGGCACCACTGGACGGGGTGGCCTACTGCGACGACCAGGTGGTGCTACGCGGGCGGGCCACCCGGCTGGAGGTCACCCCGGACCGCGAGCTCGGCCTCATGGTCGCCGTGGCGCGCCGCGGGATCCTCCGGCGCCGGGTGCGCCACACCGCCGGCCGCGCGGTCCAGCTGGGCTGCACCCCCACCGATGTGTGGCGCGACGGCGTCGCCGCCCGCACCACCGACCGCTGGACCTGGTACCGCCACACCGAAGACTGGAACCTGATCCGTCCCTGATCCCGGTCTGTCGCTGCGGTAGAGCCGTTCAAGGTCACCCAGTTCTCGGGCTCAGACCCGACATCCGGGATCGATGTCGACAACAGAAGCGATCGACAGACCGCGGGGCTACATCATGATTACAGTATGATTTGAACTCGAGTTATGAATCGCTGCGGGGAGGTCGACCCTCCGGCAGTGGGTACCTACCGCTGTTGTGACGTGGCTCGGCACGTAGCGCCAGAACGCATCGAGCTTTGCAGATCAGGCGAAGGAAGGGCGTCATGACCGCCGCCGAACTACAGGGCATGCTTGGCCTGCCACTGTCCCATCTCCTGACCGCCGCGGAATACGCCCAGCTCGGGGAAACCGGGTGGGGTTACACCGAGCTCATGGAAGGCCGCATCCTGGTGTCGCCCAGCCCGACCGCGAAGCACAACCTGGCCGGGTTCGCGCTGGCGAGGCAGTTACACCCGCAACTACCCGGCACCGCGCGGGTCATCCCGGACATCGACATCGATCTGAGATTGGTTCCCGCCGACCAGCCCGGCTCGGTGCGCCGACCCGACCTGGTCGTGGTCGACAGCAAGTCCGTCGACCGGGTGGACCGGGACGGTGGACTTCTCGAGGCAGCAGACGTGCTCGTCGTCGTGGAGATCGTCTCCCCTGGTTCTCGACGCCTGGATCACGTCACCAAGCGGCATGAGTACGCCGACGCCGGCATCCCCCATTACTGGATCCTGGATCTCGATGAGCCGGTCTCGCTGCTGGCCTGCCACCTCGCCGAGGATTTCGGCTACGCAGACTCCGGTGAGATCACCGGCACGTTCACCACCACCGTGCCGTTCCCCATCCAACTCCAGCTCGACCTGCTGACATGACCTGAGTTGTCCCGTGATCCGGTGGGACCATCAGGTCATTCGTCACGATCGTCACCGAAAGATCGGGTGATGCTTCGTCGCGGGTGTCGTTCGGCCGGATACCGACTACCACGCCGTCCCGGGAGCGCACCCCGGATGCCACCGCCGCCATGACGCCGACGCCGCCACCGCACAGAGTGATCGCCGCGCTCGGCGCGCAGCTGGCCGACGCGGTAGGCTTGGCCTTGTCGTCATCGGTGCAGTCGCGACTCGGCCCGCAGACAGCGACCAGGCAGGGCATTCAACCTCTTTACGGGGTGGTGAGCGGCGGTAGATCGCGCGCGGCTGGATACGCGCTGAACACAGTGATCTGCTCGCGTAGATCACTCGCCAAGGTGGTGTTGCCGAATACTTCATCGGCAAGTGCCTGATCGATCTTCGCTATACGCCTGATGATCCCTGCGGTGCGGTACTCGCTGGGTAGTTGCAGTACCGCTTGGGCCTGAACACTCGCCCCGTCCAGGTCATGCAGCGCAAGCTGCGCGGCGACGAGGTCTAGTTGGGAGATGGCAACGTTCGCGAGTGAGTGCCCGCCCTCAGGAGTGGTGAACAACTCCAGTGCTTCCTGGGCTGCTGAGATGGCGAGCCGGGCGTTGGGCTCGCCACCCAGTGCCAACCTCGCGTCGCTGGCGTTGTTCGCGGCGACACCGGGTGGGAAAAAGAAATGACCGACGGGCCGGGCGCCTTCGGTAGCATGATCTCGGGCGTTGGTGGCGACTCCCAGGGCTCGGTCGGCTTCGCGGTCATTCCCGGTGGCGGCCAGCGCCCGCGCTTCTTGACTCGCCAACCGCACAAGGTCATTGCCCTGACCGGCGAAACGCTGCCCACTTTGCGCCAGGTCAGCCGCATCCCGGTAATCACTGCGCCCATACGCCACGCAAGACTGCACCCAGCGGATATAAGGGCGCAGCGTCTCATCCCCTGCGAGGTCGGCGCACAGCAACGCCGTGCGGGCATGACTATCCGCAGCATCCGGCTGACCAAGACTGAAACTCGTGTGCGCCAGCAAGGCACTGAGCTGACCGGCCACCCGATAAAGACCGGGCAGATATGTTAGCTGCGGATGCCGGTCGATCATGTCGAAGACATCCCGGCGCAGCCCCGCTAACGGCCGGAAACTGGCATACGGCGGGCGCCGCCGGTATTCTATGGCCAACATCTTCACGTCGGTGTCGAGTTGCTCGAGCACTTCTGGGGTGACGGTGACGCCGGCTCGGCGAACGAACCGGGCCGACTCCTCGGCGGCCATCATGACCTCCTCATGCCAGGATACAGGAAACGCTTTGGTCTCCTGTCGAATTTCTTGTGTCGAGATGATCCGCACAACGGTGGCGGTCTCCTCTGCCTGTGCTACGGCTTCGGTACCGGCATCCGGTGGGCCGAGCAGTTTTTTGAAGCTGTATCCCCAGAGTTGTTGGGCCACTCGTCTGGATGCGGGCCGGGCGTTGTCCACCTCTCCGGCCATCCAGCGGCCGAGTTGACGGATGGACAGCGTTGCGCTTCGTTCGTTGTGGTGCCGGGCGCACCGCTCGAAGTCCGCGCAGATCTCCTCCTGAGTGCGATCACCCTGCTGAACCAGCCACTCCAGCAGGGTGCGCGGCTCCGGGCGTTCCATGAATCACTACCTCCGGACGGCTTGGCTCACGTCGTGTTCGGTGTCAGCTGTCTCAATCACACAGTAGGCGGCCAGCCGGCAAGCAGCCCAGCGGGCAGGGAGACCCCGGTGCCGTTTGCCCCGTCATCGCCCCGGTGACCGATCAACGTCGGGCGGATGACCGGTCAGCGGCCTACCCCGTTCATGGTCTTGACCACAAGGCTGCGGAGAGCCTCAAGCCTGTCAGTGATCGCGAGTCACGGATCTCACCCGGACAGGAAGTGCCCGATGGAACTTCGTCAGCCCGAATACGGCGATCACGTGTCGGGCGCCGCGTGGGCTGAAGGTTCCGGGTCGAGGGTGCGCTCAGCACTGAGAGCGGCATGGCAACGACGCCTGTCCGCGCCGGGACCGGCCAGTGCTCACGTGGGGGGTTTACCAGAGCGCTCCGACTACTCCACGACGACCTTGTCGGCCAGCGCGCTCCTCCGGGCAGAGCAGCAGCGCGGTCAGCGCGCCCCAACCATCCATGACCATCCCTCTCACGGTCAACCGGGACAGCCGGGCATGCCCGATGCGTTGGCGCACCGTAACAATTCGCACCTGACCTGACCTGCGATATGCAGACCTGAATAAACCGGACGCCAGCACCCACCGCTATCCGACACTGATCAGATCGGCCGAAGAGGGAGAGAATGAAGGAACTATCCGGTGACTGACGTGAGCACGATCTGGCCGATGCCACGGATAGACTCCGCCCGGTGACTACCGACACCACTTGTGCGGGTGCCCACTCGGATCAGGACATCGACGAGCTGCGCGACGCCATGGTCGATGAGGTCATCGTGGACCGGGAATGGGTGGGCGTGGTACCGCGCGAGGTCGAGGCCGCGTTGCGGATCGTGCCCCGGCACCTGTTCGCGCCGGGAATCGCGCTGGAGAAGGCGTACGCCGATCGCGCCATCGTCACCAAGCGCACCGAGGGTGGTGGCTCGATCAGCTCGGTCTCCGCGCCGTCGACACAGGCGATGATGCTGGGTCAGCTCCAGGTGGCGCCGGGGCAGCGAGTGCTGGAGATCGGCAGCGGCGGGTACAACGCGGCGCTGCTTCGGGAACTGGTCGGGCCGGGCGGCTCGGTGACCACGCTCGACATCGACCAGGAGATCGCCGACCGCGCCCACGCCTGCCTGACGACCGCAGGCTATCGCGATGTGCGTGTCGTCTGCGGGGATGGGGAATTCGGCGCGGCGCAGTACGGCCCGTTCGATCGGATCATCGTCACCGTCGGCACCTGGGACATCCCACCGGCGTGGGTGGAGCAGCTCGCCGAGGGCGGGCGACTGGTGGTCCCGCTGCGGACCAAGGGGCTCAACCTGTCGTGGGCGCTGGAACACGCCGACGGATACCTTGTCGGCCGTGCCCCGATGCCGTGCGGGTTCGTGCCGATGCAGGGCGTCGGCACGAACCACAGCCGATCGATCTCGCTGCATGGCGGCGAGGCCAGCCTGTGGGTCGGCGAACAGCAGGTCGATCCCGCGGCGCTGAGCGAGGTGTTCGCGACGCCACGAGCGCAGGCCTGGTCCGGCGTCACGGTCCGCAAGCGGGAAAATTTCAACGACTTGGACCTATGGCTGGCCAGGCTGCCGGGCTTCTATCTCCTTTCGGTGACCCAGGACGCCGTCGACCGCGGGCTGGTCTCCCCGACCTGGCCCATGTCCACTCCGGCGTTGGTCGACCAAGGCAGCAGGCTGGCCTACCGGGCCAAGCTCCGACCGGTGGACACCGACGGAACCGTGCGGGAGCTCGGTGCCTACGCCCACGGCCCCAATGCGGCCGAGGCCGCGGAACGGTTCGTGAAACAGATCCGGATCTGGGACCGGGACCACCGCCACGGCCCGGGACCACGCCTGACGGTGCACCCCGTAGGCACCCCCGACGCCGAACTTCCGAGCGGGCTGGTTGTCGATAGACGACACACCAGAATGGTGATCTCCTGGCCGGACCCAACCGACCGGAACTACCCCTGATGAGGAAAGGAAGGAGTCCGTGATGGATACCATCACCCCGTCCGTCCCTGACGACGAGTTTGACCTCGACGTACAGTTCGTGGAGTCGGACCTGGAAGTCGCCACGGGCGATACGGATGACTGCGAGCGCACCGACGATGAGTGCGAGAACACCCGAGGCTGCGAATAGTTCACCGTGCGTGATGCTCCGGCGGGTGCACGCCAGCCGGTTGCGCCATGGGAAGGGGGACGATGGCCGCACGGTCCGGTGTGTGGACGCGGCCGTCATTCGGGTGGCTGTGTTCGGCAGCGAGTGGGACTTGCCGCCGTGGCCGGACCTGACCGGCAGTACCCCGGAGCACGTGCAGGAGTGGCAGGGCTGGTTGGCGCGGGTGTGGGAGCAGGAAGCGGCTCACGGAGCTGATCACCCATTTGGAGGCGCGGCCTGACGTGCTCAGACGCCTCCCGGTGGTGGCGAACAACCTGGGCTTCGTGCGGGGAGACCGGTTGGTGGTCCCGTGCCAGCAGCACCCCGGCGTTCCTGGCGTGGTCCGGTCCGCCGATGTGTCGGTACTGGTCACGATGCAGCTCGATCGGTCAAAAGAAAGAAAATGAGGAAAATTATCCGTGACTGACGTAACCGCCGATCCGGCCGATGCCACGATTAAACTCCGCCCGATGACTACCGACACCACTCGTGAAGGTACGCACTCGGATCGGGACGTCGACGAGGTGCGCGACGCCATGGTTGATGAGGTCATCGTGGACCGGGAATGGGTGGGCGTTGTGCCGCCCGAGGTCGAGACCGCGCTGCGGACCGTACCCCGACACCTGTTCGCGCCGGAGGTGTCGCTGGAGGAGGCATATTCCGCTCGCTCCATCGTCACCAAGCGCACCGAGAGCGGCAACCCCATCAGCTCGGTCACCGGACCGGGGAAACAGGCGATGATGTTGGGTCAGCTCCAGGTGGGGTCGGGGCAGCGGGTTCTGGAGATCGGGTCCGGTGGCTATAATGCGGCGCTGCTTCGGGAGCTGGTCGGGCCGGAGGGCTCGGTGACCACGCTCGATATCGACCAGGAGATCGCCGACCGCGCCCACGCCTGCCTGACGACCGCAGGCTATCGCGATGTGCGGGTCGTCTGCGCGGATGGGGAACTCGGTGCGCCGGAGTACGGCCCGTTCGATCGGATCATCGTCACCGTCGGTACCTGGGACATCCCCCCGGCGTGGGTGGCGCAGCTCGCCGAGGGCGGGCGGCTGGTGGTCCCACTGCGGACCAAGGGGCTCAACCTGTCCTGGGCGCTGGAACGCTGCGACGGGCGCCTGGCCGGTGGTGACCCCATGCCGTGCGGGTTCGTGCCGATGCAGGGCCTCGGCAAAGACCGGAGCCGGTCGATCTCGCTTCAGGGCGGCCAGGCCAGCCTGTGGGTGGGCGAACAGCAGGTCGATCCCGCGGCGCTGAGCGAGGTATTCTCGACGCCACGAGCGCAGGCCTGGTCCGGCATCAGGGTCCGCAAGCGGGAAAATTTCAACGACTTGAACCTATGGCTGGCCAGGCTGCCGGACTTCTGCCTCCTCTCGACGAAGCAGGATGCCGTCGATCGCGGGCTGGTGTCCCCGATGTCGCCTATGGCCAACCCGGCGCTGCTGCACCGAGCCAGCAGCCTCGCCTACCGCGCCAAGACCCGGCCGGTGGACGCTGACGAGACTGTGCGAGAGCTCGGTGCCTACGCCCACGGCCCGGATGCCCTTGAGACCGCGGACCGGTTCGCCGAACAGATCCGGCTCTGGGACCGGGACCACCGCCACGGTCCGGGGCCGCGCCTGATGGTTCACCCGGCCAACACCCCCGATGCCGAGCTGCCGAACGGGCTGGTTGTCGACAAGCGACACACCCGGATCGTGATCTCCTGGCCGGACCACGCCGACCAGCACCCCTGTTGAGGAAGGAGTCATGATGGATGCCGTCACGCCGTCCGCCACCGACGACGAGCTGGACCTCGACGTGAGGTTCGTGGAATCAGACCTCGAAGTCGCCGGGGGCGATTCGGGCGACTGCACCGACGATAAGTGCGACGACACCGTAGGGTGCGAATAGTTCACCGTGCATGACGCTCCACCGGGTGCACACCAGTCGGTCGCGACATGGGAGGGGGCACGATGGTCGCTCAGTTCCGGTGCGTGGACGCGGCCGTCATCCGGGTGGCCGCGTCCAGCGGTGAGCTGGACCTGCCGCCGTGGCCGGACCTGACCGGTAGCAGCCCGGAGCACGCGCGGGAGTGGCGGAGTTGGTTGGCGCGGGTGTGGGAGCAGGAAGCGCTCGTCGAGGCGATCGAAGTCGCTAGCCCGGTGTTGGCCCGGCGTGTCGTCGACGTGTGCGGTGGACAGGCCCAGCACCGCGCCGTGGCACGCCCGGATGCCGCGTGGCTGGCGGAGGTGATCGCACAGCTCGAGGCGCGGCCTGACGTGCGCAGACGCCTCCCGGTGATGGCGAACAACCTGAGCTTCGTGCGGGGAGACCGGCTGGTGGTTCCGTCTCAACAGCCCCCAGAGTTGCTGGCAAGGTCCGGCCGGGTGCGGCATACCAAGGCGGTTCAGACAACGACCCAGGACGCTCGATCACCCAAGGAACAGCAGTAGCGCCCCTCGATTCGCGGGCCCGGTTCCCGACCGGTGTCGCGGTCCCAGGCCCAGATCTGGTCGGCGACCCGGCCCGCGAGTCCACACTGCCGGAGCCATGCGCGCAGACCCCTTGACTGAGGTCGTGTAGTCGACCGACGATGCTGTGCGTTCGGGCAACATCTCGCAATCTTAGGGTGGGAGGAAGATCGATGGAGCTACGATTCCTCGGCAGGGAAACGACAGGTGGACAGAGCCCAACGCTCTACGCCACAGATCAGGGCTCATACCTCGTGCAAGGCTGGATCGTCACCGATGCCGACATCCTCGCTATGATCGACCTGGCGGAGGACGAAACGCTCGTCGAGGTTTACGCCCGGCTCATGACTCATCTGGCTAAGGATGGACTGGGTGGTGAGGTTACCCATGAAGTTTACCCCATCGTACACGTTAAGGAGGATGGGCGGTACATCTTGCGTGGCAAGCGGGTTACCGACACGAAAGCGCTGGCGCAGATGAGCATCCCAGACCACGAAACCGCCATAGAGATACCGAAGGGCGTCATGGCCGAGCTGGTCAAAGGACGTTGATGGAGGCAATCACTTTCCAAGAATTTCAGGATATATTCCGCACAAGCAGGCGGGCATTTCACCTGGAGCTACGGGACGACTATCACGTAGAACACGAGGAAGTTCCTTTTGGGAAGTGGCTCAAAGGTGAGCCGGATGATTTCCGGTGGCGCATTGAGTGGTTGTCGTTCATTAAAGAGATCACCGCGAGAGGGGTCGTGGTGGAGCGCGCACGGGTCGTGACTGAACCGCATACAGACTACGTCCGTTGGGAGCTGGCACTCGATCCTCAGAATATTGATGCCGGAGAGGATATTCGTTATCTTCCACGGCGCCACGCCGAGGGTGCCGAGGGTATTGTCCTTCCGGCCGAAGACTGCTGGTTGTTTGATGACGATCGGCTGGTACTGAGTCTCTTTAAACCCGAAGGCGGGTCGGGTGGGTTCGCCTGTGAATACGATCCAGACCTGATCAGACAGTACCGGGTTGTGTGCAATCAGGTCTGGTCGCGGGCGGTGCCCTACGCCGAATATACCGCACGATGACCTATGCGTCATCTAACCCTGCCCGCCAAGCCCGCGAGGCTCTTGGTGCCCGCCTCAGGGAGATCAGGAAAGATGCCGGCTTGACGGGCAGGGTGCTCGCCGGTCTTACGGGCTGGCATTTCACCAAGGTGTCCAAGCTGGAACATGGGGTTCAGAACGCTTCCGAGGACGATATTCGCATTTGGTGTGAGCATTGCCATGCGCATGATCAAATTTCTGATCTCGTTGCCACGGTTCGATCGATCGACACGATGTACGTGGAGTGGAGACGGCAACTTGCGTCAGGCACCAAGCGGCGACAGCGGGACAGCATCCGATTCGAGGCGGAGACCAAGTTGTTCCGCGTATTCGAACCGCTCCTGATTCCAGGAATCCTGCAAACGGCCGAGTACGCCGAAGCGATACTGTCCCGCGTGATCGAGTTTCACGGTCTTCCCGACGACATCGAAGCGGGCGTTCAGGCTCGCATGGAGAGACAGCAGATTCTCTACAAGGGTAATCATCGGTTCCATATCGTGCTTGGCCAAGCGGCGCTTACGATCGGGGCGGTAGATGCGGACGTTCTGGTTGGCCAACTGGACAGGCTTCTCACCCTTTCATCTCTTGCGCGTGTACATCTATCGATCATCCCAACTCGAGCGAAACACGGGTACCTACCCGTGCATGGCTTCTGGATATTGGACGCCAGGGAAGTGCTTGTTGAGACCGTCTCGGCCGAGATCAAGCTAACCCAATCAAGAGAAGTCGCGGTGTACGCAAGGGCATTTGAGCGCATGGCATCCTCGGCGGTGAGCGGTAAGCAATCTCGTACGCTGATCACTCGCGCGCTCGATGAGCTATCAACAAAGTCGAGTTGACGCAACATCGAGCAACATCGTGGACCAGCCCTCTCCGTAGTCATACGGTCACGACGAAGGTAAGCCCAAGCGCGGAAGACCGGGGACACGTCGGTCAATGACACCGAAAACGGCCCGAGCAGCCTGGCCAGTAACCGTCGCCAGCCCCGCCCCCACCAGGGCCGCAGCGGGTCAGCCTCGTCGAGGAACCTGACGCCTCGGCACCGCGTATCGGAGAAGTAGCCAGTGAACCGCAACGTCCAAGGAAGAGGGCATTATCCCGTGACTGAAGTGACCACCGATCCGGGCGAGGCCACGGCTAAGCTCCGCCCGGTGACTACCGACACCGCCCGCGAGGGCGTGCACTCGGATCAGGACGCAGACGAGCTGCGCGGCGCCATGGTCGATGAGATCATCGTGAACCGGGAATGGGTGGGTGTGGTGCCGCGCGAGGTCGAGGCCGCGCTGCGGACCGTGCCCCGGCACCTGTTCGCGCCGGAGGTGCCGCTCGATCAGGCGTACGCCGATCGCTCCATCGTCACCAAACGCACCGAGCGCGGGGCCCCCATCAGCTCGGTCTCCGCGCCGCATACACAGGCGATGATGCTGGGTCAGCTCCAGGTGGGGTCGGGGCAGCGGGTTCTGGAGATCGGGTCCGGTGGCTATAATGCGGCGCTGCTTCGGGAGCTGGTCGGCCCGGAGGGCTCGGTGACCACGCTCGACATCGACCTGGAGATCGCCGACCGCGCCCGCGCCTGCCTGACGACCGCGGGCTATCGCGATGTGCGCGTGGTCTGCGCGGACGGTGAGCTCGGCGCGCCGGAGTACGGCCCGTTCGACCGGATCATCGTCACCGCGGGTACCTGGGGCATCCCGCCGGCGTGGGTGGAGCAGCTCGCCGAGGGTGGGCGGCTGGTGGTCCCGCTGTGGACTAGGGGGCTGGGCCGGTCCTGGGCGCTGGAACGCTGCGACGGGTACCTGGTCGGTGGTGACCCCATGACCTGCGGGTTCGTGCCGATTCAAGGCATCGGCACAGTACGGAGCCGGTCGATCTCGCTTCATGGCGGCGAGGCCAGCCTCTGGGTGGGCGAACAACAGGTCGATACCACGGCGCTGAGCGAGGTGTTCTCGACACCGCGGGCGCAGGCCTGGTCCGGCGTCACGGTCCGCAAGCGGGAGAACTTCGGTGACCTGGACCTGTGGCTGGCCAGGCTGCCGGGCTTCTGTCTCCTCTCGGCGAAGCAGGACGCCGTCGACCGTGGGCTGGTGTCCCCGACCTGGCCCATGGCCAATCCGGCGCTGCTCGACCGAGGCAGCCTCGCTTACCGCGCCAAGCTCCGGCTGTTAGACGCCGACGGAACCGTGCGAGAGCTCGGTGCGTACGCACACGGCCCGGAGGTCGCCGAGGCCGCGGACCGGTTCGCCGAACAGATCCGCATCTGGGACCGGGACCACCGCCACGGCCCGGGACCACGCCTGACCGTTCACCCGGCAGACACCCCCGACGCCGAGCTGCCGAGCGGGCTGGTTGTGGATAATCGACAGACCCGGATCATGATCTTCTGGCCGGACCACACCGAACAGCACCACCCCTGCTGAGAAAGGAGCCCGTAATGGATGCCGTCACGCCGTCCAGCACCGACGATGAGCTGGACCTCGACGTGAGGTTCGTGGAGTCGGACCTGGAGTTCGCGGGGGGCGATACAGACGACTGCACCAAGCAGTGCACCGACGATAACTGCGATCACACCGTAGGGTGCGAATAGTTCACTGTGCGTGATACTCCGGCTGGTGTAGACCAGTCGGTTGCGACAGGGGGAGGGGGCACGATGGTCGCTCGGTTCCGGTGTGTGGACGCGGCCGTCATCCGGGTGGCTGTGTTCAGCGGTGAGTGGGACTTGCCGCCGTGGCCGGACCTGACCGGTAGCACCCCGGAGCACGTGCGGGAGTGGCGGAGCTGGTTGGCGCGGGTGTGGGAGCAGGACGCGCTCGTCGAGGCGATCGAGGTCGCCAGTCCGGTGTTGGCCCGCCGTGTCGGTGACGTGTGCGGTGGACGGGTTCAGCAGCCGCGTCGGGTGCGGCGGGTGGTGGAGTCGGTGGTCCGGTATCTGCTGCGGATGACCAGCCGGGCCACCCCGTTCGGGCTCTTCGCCGGGGTGGCTGCGGTGCGGATCGGCTCCGCGGCGAGTGTCCGGTGGGGTGAGCGGCATCGGGCGGTGGCTCGCCTTGATGCCGCGTGGCTGGCGGAGGTGATCGCAGAGCTCGAGGCGCGGCCTGACGTGCTCAGACGCCTGCCCGTGATGGCGAACAACCTGGGCTTCGTGCGGGGAGACCGGCTGGTGGTTCCCTGCCAACAGCCCCCCGGCGTTGCGGGCCAGGTCAGGCCAGGCGACGTGTCGGTCCGGCACACCATGGCGGTTCAGACCGTGATGAAGGCCGCTCGATCACCCATCACCCTCGGCGATCTGATCGCCAAGTTGGCCACCGAGCTCCCCGGACAACCGCTGGCGAAGATCGAGAAGATGCTGACCGAACTGGTGTCCTGCCGTATCCTTGTCACCAGTCTGCATCCGCCGATGGATGTCACCGACCCGCTGGGCCACGTCATCGAGCAGTTAACCGCCATCGAGACCGGTGCTGCGCCGTTGTCTGTGGTGCTGGAGCTGCGCGCGATCAGCGACCAGTTGTCCCGACACGATCAGGCGTCCGGACCCGGGGCCCGCCGCGCGCTTCGTGCGTCGGTGTCGCAGCAGATGTCGGCCATCTGTGATCGCCCCGAACCGTCCCTCGCGGTCGATCTGCGGGTCGACTGTTCAGTGGTTCTGCCGCAGGCCGCGACTATCAGCGGGCTCCTCGCCGTGATCCGGCACGGGATGACGCTATTGTTCCTGTGGCGCGTGTACGTCCGAAAGGGCGACCGGAAGGATCTGGAGACCGCAGGCAAGGCGATCGCACCCTTCCGGACCACTATTGCCGAGGGGCGGCGCCGCGAGCCCCCGCCTGAGCGAGGCCGTGCGCAGCTTCGACGTGTGCCGCGGCCGAGACCTACAACTGCGGAGGATGCACCAGACCCTCGACCGGCGGCATGATCAGGGCCGACGACGCAACAACAACGCAGCAGCTATTTGTCACGCTCGGGCCATGATCAGCTCGATGCCGCCCAGAGCTGACGCCGAGCTGCGGAAACCCGGACTGAGTCGTCGGGTTGCTGATGGTTTTCCAGGGTGGCGACGATCCAGCGAGTGGCGTAGTTGATCGGCTAATCTGCCCAAGTTTTCCGGTCTTGGTCGGCCGTTGGTGCGCGTCGGACGAGGTCAAGCGGCGGCCAGCGGGGCGTGTGTCGCACAGAAGATGTTGTTTCCACAGGTTCAGCCATGCTTGGCGCAGGGCCAGTGCGCGGGCAGTCGCAGCACGGGTCGGCGGTGTGGTTTGACCAGTGGTGCGAGCACGTTGACCAGTTGTCGGCGCAACGTCGCGCCTCGGGCGAGCGCGGGGCGTCCGCTCAATGTTGCCGTCGCGCGCGGCAGGTTGTGGGTCATCGCCGCGCAGATCGCCCAGGCCGAGTTCGCCGCGAACCGTCCGGAGGGTAGGTGCGCCAGCGGGCCGTCGATGAGGTCGGAGAACACGGTCTGTCTTGGCACCGCGCGGGTCATCCCGGACATCGACATCGATCTGAGACTGGTTCCCGCCGACCAGCCCGGCTCGGTGCGCCGACCCGACCTGATCGTGGTCGACAGCAAGTCCGTCGACCGGGTGGACCGGGACGGTGGACTTCTCGAGGCAGCAGACGTGCTCGTCGTCGTGGAGATCGTCTCCCCTGGCTCTCGACGCCTGGATCACGTCACCAAGCGACATGAGTACGCCGACGCCGGCATCCCCCATTACTGGATCCTGGATCTCAATGAGCCGGTCTCGCTGCTGGCCTGCCACCTCACCGAGGATTCCGGCTACGCAGACTCCGGTGAGATCACCGGCACGTTCACCACCACCGTGCCGTTCCCCATCCAACTCCAGCTCGACCTGCTGATATAACCTTGGCGTCGGGCAGGGCAGTTCCGTCACACCGTTACAAGCTCGCGTGTGCGGTCAATAAAATCACGCACCGCCGGCACCGTGGTATGCGGTCTCATCTGGTCAACGAGATCCCGGAAACGGCCAACACTGTGGGATGAATCCAGGTTTGCGGACAGATCGAGTGCTGCTCTGCCGCGCTCGACCGCAGCATCAAGGTCCTGTTGCGAACCGGGATGGGTCAAAGCCTCCGCGTGACGGATTATATGACTCATCCGGTCACGGACAAATGACTCATCAAATAGGGCGATACCCTCCTCCAGCATGACGGCCGCCAGGTCAGCCTTGCCCAGTTGCAGCAGAGCGCCACCGGCACCGGCCGTGAGTTCCGCCGGACCGACCCAGTACAGGTACGGTGGATCTTCATCCGGCTTGATGCGTTCGACGTGAGCGCGAGCCTTCGAGATCGCCGCTGTGCAGCCCGATGCGTCTCCCAGGGCGGCATAAGCAAAGGGCTGTCTGCTGTAGAGCGATGCCAGCAGGCGTGGTGTCGCCCTGCCGCGCACGCCTGCTAGTGCGGTGTCGATAAGGGTGATGGCTTCCTGCGGCTGGCCCTCACGTGCAGCCTGGTAAGCCATAGACGCGAGGAGGTGGGCGCCGAGGAGGCGGTCGTCGGCGCTGTGCGCCGCCCGCAGCCCCGCGAGGTAGTAGCGCTGGGCCAGGCTTGGTCGCCCCGCGTCATACGCGGCCCACCCCGCGAGCTGTCCCAGCTCAGCCAAGGCAGCCAGGAGTCTGCGGCCGGTCGGCTCGTCGTAGGACGCCTGGTCAAGCAGCTCAGCGATCACCCCGAACTGCTGCTGAGCGAGCGAGAGCACCGTGCCGCCACCGGCGATATCGTCCATCGACCGCAGCTCAGGGATCATGGCCATGAACCGGTCGGCCAGCGCTGCCGACACCCGGCGCCCCGACAACCCGGAAATCAGCGGACCCGGCTCGTTGATCAGCCACTGATGCGCCGGAGCGGTCAACGCCAAACCGGACAGGAACACGAACCCGCGCCGCTTCACCGGGTGATCACCGCCTCTCAACACGACTGCCGACTCGACGGTACCCCGGTGACTCCACGGTGCCGAGAGCACGAGATCGCGGTCAACACCATCACCCGATCCGTCGGCGTCAGCCAGGCTCGGCATCGCCGTGACCGACCGGCCCTGGGCAAGCAGGCGGTCCAGCTCCTCGACAGAGACGCTCAGGCCCTCGGCGAGCTTGGGCCGGCACCAGGGCTGCGGGCAGGTCTCGCCCCGCTCCCAGCGTCCCACCGTCGTCGGTTCGACGCCGACGAACTCGGCGAGCGTTTCTTGGGTGTGGCCCACGATCTCGCGGCGCGCGGCCAGCGCATGGCGTTTGGCAGTCACAGTTCCCGGCTCCCGCTCGCGGCTTGATCCAGTACGTGACTGGCACAGTAGCGCAACATCTGATCACAGCCCCCGAACCGGATGATCCTGCCGTAGACCTGTCACCAGCCTGTGCTGTCACCGCAGCAGCCAGCGGGATTGACTGTCCCCACGGCCCCAAGGCCGGGATGAACGCTGAGTCGGCGGTGTCCGCACGCGGGAGGAGCCCCCGACCCGCTTCCACCACGCCCCGGCGTCCCGGTCCTGGGTGCCTCCCACTGAAAGACACCACACAGACAGGCTCAGGACACGTGCAACACAAGAACGGCATCGCAAGCCAAAACCCAGCTGGTGTGACCGGTGAATGCAAACATCCCGGGGGTTCACTCCGATGACCGCGGAGCAGTCGCGCCGGTTCGCGTTGACCGGTTCCGATCCCGAAGGCCGTAGCCGAACGATCATCGTGTGGCGGGAGGCCGACCTGGTGGACGGCAAGGTGGTGCGCCGGGTGGTGCTCACGCTGGATGCCACGATGAGCACCGCGACGGTGCTCATCTGTCCCGACGCGGTCGAGGTGGCGCAGGCCATCCTGGCGGCGGCCCGATGATGCCGCTGACCCGGGTCCTGCTCGGGGAGGTGCCCGGGGATGAGTGCTGATAGCGTGGAGCTGAAGGCCGCGAAAGGGCTGTTGGACCTCGCCAAGCGCCAAGGGTTCGCCTTTCAGCGCCTCGCGCCCGGCGAGGATGGGCCGTTGTTCGCTCGGCGGGAGACCATCGGGTACCGGGACGAGATCTATCTCGGCGGCTTCAGCGAATCGTGCCACGCGACCCGGGCCCGCAAGTCGTCGCTGATCGTGCCCGGGGGGCTCCCGGTCACCGCGCGGGTATCCGGCGATGCGCTCACCGTGCTCCACACCGTGGTGTCCGACTGGCCGATCACTTGAGATGAAGACTCGCAAGACTTGACGTCGCAAATCACGTTCCACGCCGGGTAGCCGAATCCTGATCTCCGCGCAAGCTGTCGAGCAGCGCCTTTCCGTGGCTCGGGAGGCGCTGGTTCGCCTCGGACCGCTGGTTCAGGCGTCTCCTTCGCCACCGATCAGATGGTGTTTCAGCAGGATGATCTGGATTTCCTCGACGGTGCGTTCCCGAAGAAGCCCACTCTGCTCATAAGTCTTGACCTTTTCCAACGCATCGCGAAGCGGGTCGCTGAAGGTTGGATCACCACTGGTCCGCCATCCCAGCCCAGCGCGAGATCGGATATCGTCCCTGGCCGCGAGCAGCCTGTCGGCAACAGAGTTGATTTCGTCTTGTGATCCTGAATGAAGGTCCAGGCAATGCTTGGACATGAGCCCCATCGGGAGCGGTGGCATCTCTCCGCGCACCGCCAGGCGGATCGGTACCACAACGTGGGAACCAGCACGGGACTCTTGTATGGCGAGCAGTATCTCCTCCCGCTGGAAATGCGCGGCGGGCGTGTGCTGCGAAACGAGGGCCAACGTCACCCATGCATCCTTTACAGCCATAGTTAAACGTGTCGGCCAGTCCTCACCGAGCAGCTCCGACTGGGGTGCGAGAAAAATTTGCCCTACCGGTTGCAGGGCGTCCCGCAACGTCTGCGCGTATGCGATATCAGGCCCCGCGTAGGAGATGAAGAAATCAAACTGCTTCGAGTCGCGGATCATGTTTCCGGCCGAACAGGCGGAACCTGATCTCGGCGCAAGCTGTCAAGTAGAGCCTTGCCGTGACGTGGGAGACGTTGGTCCGCTTCAAGCACTTCCAGCAGTTCGCGGGACTGCCGGTTCCGCCCATCCCCATGATCGTCAAGCGCAGCGGTCAGGTGAAGCGCGAAGGCCAGATCAACAACGGCGTTAACCTGACCCGGCAGGCGTTGATAAACGTCGAGTGCCAATTGGAGATGCCGCTCCAACGCGACGGCCGCCTCCTCAGCACGGTCGAGCTGAGCGAAGCAGACACCTAGTTTGTTGTAGGAGACGGAGAGGTCGCGTTGGTAGTCGGCGCGGCCGGGTTCGGCGCGGGCGAGTCGTTCGCGGATGTCGAGGGATTGTTGGTAGAGGGTGAGGGCTTGTTCGCCTTGGCCGAGGGCGGCGTT
>JBOHFF010000065.1:0-5591 GCA_050699515.1 Pseudonocardiaceae bacterium | reverse complement strand
CGCATCCAGCAGCAGCACCGAGTGCCCCTGTACTGCGAGCAGGTCGGCGATGTGCGAGCCGATGAAACCCGCGCCACCAGTGATCAGGATTCGCATCCGGAGCACGCTACGTCACTGTCTCGATGATCTCCAGCACCCCTCGGCCGTCCCCGTGACGTAGAGCCGTTCGGTGTGGCACCAGTGCCCGAACGATCGGTCCAGGTATCCGCCGAAGCGCGCCTCCAGCCGCAGAGGGCCGGTGGGCTACTCAACCCCGCACCTTGCCGATGACGCACCGGATCAGATCGACGACCTCCGGGCCGGTGGTGGAAGCTTCGCGGAGTTGGTCGAATGCCTTGATGTAGATCGCGACCTCATCCTGGTCATCAAGCCGCTGCTCACCGGTCAACGTCTCGGCCAGCACGAATTCGTTGTCGTACACCGCGAAGCACGCCAGCGGAGCGATCGGCATGGGCACCTTACGCGACACAACCCCGAGAACCAGGCTGGGCAGTTCAGCAAAAGAAATCAGCCTGTCCAACTGGCCCAGCAGCGTGGCGGCGGTGTCAGGGGGGTTCCACAACGCCGCTTCACCGAGAATGATCTCGATCCTCCTGCCCGGTTGATACAGGATTTCCTGCCGTTTGACCCGCGCGGCGACCAAGGCATCTGCCTCGGCCACGGTGATGTCCATGGCCGAAGCGAAGGGGGAGGTCAATAAGGCGCGTGCGTAGGCGGCAGTCTGCACCAAGCCAGGGATCATCGCTGGGTGGTACTCCGCGATATGGGTGGTCGCGGTCTCCCACGTGCCTCGCTCTGCGTGGCGGCCGGCTAACCCTCCGGCGGTGCGTTGCACACCTCTCCACGTGACGTACTCGATGCGAGCGGCCGAGAGTAGTTCGGCGAGCTCGATGGCCTGCGCTTTCCCGGCGCCGGTCGCAGCCAACCATGCATCGAGGTCCTCGTCGGTGGGGATCTGCTTGCCAGTCTCGAGCTTCGACACGCGCGGCTGTGGCCAGCCGAGTTGCTGGGCGAACTGGTTCCCGGACAGGCCCGTCATGGCCCTTAGTGCACGTAGCCGCGCTGCCAAGCGAGCTCGGTGCGGGTTGCAGGGTGCCGTCAATTGCGTTGAAGCTCCACTTCTCGTCAGGGCACCATCTCATGTGTCGACACGTACTGGGCCAGTTCCGGCTGGCCGGAGATGTACTCGTGCCACGGCATCGCATGGTGGAGCGCCGCATCCCGCCAGTGGCATGCAGTCACTATCATGGCTGGGTCTGTCACGGTCTCGGTACCAAGCCACATCCCGTCTGAGTCGTAGTGCAGGTGGAAAAGCTCGGTAGAGTCGAACAGCCAGTAATCCGTATCTTCCGGCACGTCCGTTGGCCAGGCTTCGCCTTCACGAACGGCAATAATGCGGATGTCTTCACCGGCTGCTGCGTTCGCGGCATAGCCCCATGTCAGCTCCAGCTTCATGTACTGGCTCAGCGGCTCGGTCACCACGTGCACCCGCTGCACAGTCCGGCCTGCATGCACGTTGGCACGAACCATCGCCTGCCACTGCTCATGGCCTGGATTCCTCGGCTTGGGTCGCCCGGTCACGAATGCTTCGAAGTCGGCGTCCTCTTCGGAGTTGCCGTAGCTTTGCAGCGTCTCCAGGCGGAACGCGCTGTAGTGGAACTGGTGGAACTTGTCGACGAACTCCGGAGCACTGGGCGGGATAAGCTCGGCTGTCACGGCAGCCGGTCCTGGTAGCGGCGGACCGCCTCGATGACGATCTCTGGTTTGATCAACACGAAACCCTCGCCGACGATCAGGTTCTCCACGTTGCCTAGGGTGTCGGAGTCGGCCTCGATTCCCTGTACGCCGAACATGCCGTTCTCAGCGAGGTACATCGTCTGGCTGCCGCCAACAGCGTAGCTGTCCTGGTCTTTCGCTAGGCGTTGCAGGTGCATGCTGGCTCCTTCGCTGCGCGCTGGATGCTGACATTATCACTTGCTCCTCTGTGATGAGTCTACCTATACGAATATTATACCTTGACCAGGTTATCATATCAGTCTAGGTTCTCTGGTGGGTGCCGGGCGAGTCCGACAGGGCCGGGCCCGGTTCAGCAGACGAAGCGCCGGCACCCACGTTATGGACGAGAGGGTGCCGTGACCCAGGGACCAGAACTGGACGGGCCGCACCGCCTACCGCAGGGAGAGCGGGAGCGTTGCGCCGTAGTAGGGACGACGCATCAATGGCAGTGGCCAGTGCAACGTAGTTGCTATCCGTGACCGGGCACGGTGCGGTTGGGTGCTCTACCCGCATGGGGTGGCTGGTTTTGGGGTGCTGATTGTCGATGACGCCGCCCGCACGCTTGCCGACCGTATCGGTGCCCGGTCATGACCTCCAGCGACTTTGACCGGATCACCGCCGTCCAGCGTCGAAACATGGGAACGTCGACTTTCCGCGCCCGAGGTTGTGATACGGGCGTATAGCTGACAACGCACCCACTAAGGAGGTCACGTTGACCAGATTGGGCAAACGTCGTGGCGGCTAGCTTGCGAGGGAAGTCGATGCATGAACTGATTGTTAGTCCTTTTCTGGGTGACTACATCGTGGTGCGGCCGGGCCGCCGCAACGGGATGAAGATTCCTTGCTCCAGGTACTGGGAACTCATACAGGCCATCCCCGGTGACATCGTCCCGACGTGGTTGGCCGGGGCCGTGCATCGCGCATGGGATCTCGATCTCTCCAGACGTCCCGTCGCAGGAACGGTACTCGTTAGGCTGAAGTCCCCGCTAGGCTACGGCCGTGCCTCCTATGAGCTTAATCTTGGATGCAATTACGACTGCGAGCATTGCTACCTCGGTCTGAAGAAGTTCGAGGGATTGTCCTGGCCGGATCGGGAACGGCTCCTGCATATCATGCGAGATGCTGGAGTTCTGTGGCTCCAGCTCACCGGTGGCGAACCGATGATCGATCGACTTTTCACCCAGGTCTATGCCTTGGCGTATGACCTTGGGATGATGCTGACCATCCTCTCCAATGGCTCTCGGCTGTCGAATCCCAAGGTCCTTGATCTGCTCACTTCTCGGCGTCCGCATCGCATCACGCTCAGCGTCTACGGAGCGAGCGCGGAAAGCTACGACGGGCTGACCCGCCGCAAAGGCGCGTTCAGGATGTTCGAGAAGGGTCTGCACGCCGGGTACGAAGCCGGACTACCGCTAGCACTGAGCATGATCGTCACTAGGCACAACGCGCATGAAGTCGATCAAATGCGGGCCATCGCCGAACGGCTCGCGCTGCCTCTGGACGAGTACGTCAACATGGTGCCGACAATCTACGGCGGCGCTGAGACTCTGCCGTCACAGTCGGTAAAGCATCTCCGGAAACGCAAGATGTTCACCGGCTGCAACGCCGGCCACACCTTCTTCCACGTCGATCCGCACGGAAAGGCAAGTATCTGCAAAGTCGGCCGCGACCCTCAGATCTCCCTGGTGGACGAAGGAGTGGAGGGCCTGAGCCGACTGGGCGGCATCGCTGACAGTCTGCTGCTCCGGCAAGGAGGCTGTAGTGGCTGCACTTTGAGCGGCACCTGCGGTACGTGTATGCCGCTGGTGCAGCTCTACCGCAAGGCCGGGGCCCCTTTGGCCACCTACTGCCAGCACCGAGAGAGGAGGGAGGATGCAGGTGACCGTGGACGTTGAGCTCAAGCCGAGGCCCGTCGAACCTGATGAGATCGAGTTCGTCGCGGACTTGGAT
The DNA here is from genome assembly GCA_050699515.1 of Pseudonocardiaceae bacterium. Taxonomy (GTDB): domain Bacteria; phylum Actinomycetota; class Actinomycetes; order Mycobacteriales; family Pseudonocardiaceae. The sequence continues at coordinate 1,865 of JBOHFF010000065.1, read as the reverse complement.
GTGCTGTCAGAGTCGGACAGGTGCTCATGCAGCGCTGGCGACGACAACCCGTTCTGACTAGGTGCATCGGGTCTTGACACGTTCCGCGTGTCGGGACCCGATGCTTGCCTGCTGGTGGTTACGCTACCGGGCGTGCGTTTCCGATGGGACTGGCTGAGCCCAATGGTCACCGTTCCATATGTTCCGACACTCGGACCTGTAGGGCCCCGCACGCTGTCCGAAGAGCTGTTCAACGCCGTCGTGGATATTGCTGACACGGACCGGTTTCTCCCTTACGACAAAGACCAACGCTGGGCGAGCACGAAAGACGAATGGCTCATCGTCGATGGGATTATTCACGAGCCGGACCGCACCGTGATACCAACACTGTCTACCCGTGGACGTGGTCTGCTGAAGGTCCACTATTACGGAGATAGTGCGCCAATACTCAGCGAGGTCACCGAGCGGTTATACGGTTGGTGCGCCACCTTTGGTGTGGCGGGCGGCCGGGTCATCTGGTTTCACGGTACTCCCGATGGCGCACGAACACGACTGATGCTGAAGACGTTTGCCGGCCAGGACAAGTGTCACGATAGTCATGTTATGAACCTGAAGGACTGCGACGTTGCTGACACGTTCCCGGCCTTCGCCACGCAGCTCAGGGCGGACGGATTCGCGTTCCTCTACCAGCGGATCAAGACCGGATTCTCCGACGGTCCCATCCTCGTCACAGTCGAGGACCGGCACATCGTCGGAGCCATCGGCCCCCTGGGAATCCTGCTCGATGCCACCGGGACGCCAACGTTGCCGCCACAATATTTTGCCGTACATCCCGACTACCGCAACCGCGGCCACGGCAGAGTACTGTGGCGGGCCGCGATGGCGTGGGGTGCGGAGAACGGGGCCGAGTACAAGGTTCTGCAAGCTGCATCTGGGAGCGCGGCCGAGCTGTTCTACCTTTCCGAGGGCATGTCCACACTCGGGTTCGTGTGCAGTCTCGGGTTCGAGTGCGGCACAGATGGGTCGGCTGGCCAGGTCACGGCTCGATGATTTGCAGTACCCCGTCGGTGGTCCCGGTGATATACAGGCGGCCGGTGACGCTGTCCACTGCGACGGTGTTGGGTTGGCGGACGGTGGGCAGGGGGGTGGCGAGCACCGGGGTGTCCGCGTCGAGGTTGAGCCCGATGACTTCGTTGAGCGCGGTCAGGGTCACCCACAGTCGGTCGCGGACCGAGTCGTAGGTGACGCCGTAGGGTGTGCCGGGCAACTCGACCCGTCCGATCTGGCGGGGTTTCGGGCTCAGCTCGTAGAGCAGCACCGCGTGGCCCCGGGTGTCGACGACTGCCAGATGGCCGCGTTTGTCGGCGATGATGTGGGTGGGTCCGGCTCCCGCGGGCAGCTCGGCCACCGGTAACAGCCTTTGCGCGTCGTAGACGGTCAGGGTGTTCTCCCGCACGTCGACCAGCCCGACCAGGTTGCCGACGGCTGCCAGTCCGGCGGGTTGGGTGACGTCGGTGAAGGTGTGCACGATCTGGTCGCCACGCAGGACGACGACGTTGTCCCCGAGCTCGTTGGCCACGAACACGGTGCCGTTGGCGGCCTGGGTGGCGTCGTGTGGGACCACGCCGGTCATCACCTGGGAGGTGACCTCGCCACCGGGTAGTGCCACCCGCAGCAGCTGGTTGGAGCTCTCGTCGGGGACGAGTACCGGGCCGCCTGGTTTGGCGAGCTGGAGGTGGCGCAGGACGCCGGGCAGCGCGACCTTGCGCAGCACCGTGCCGGTGGTGGCGTCCAGTAGGGCCAGCGCAGCCGGATCCCGCACTCCGACGGCCACGATGTGGGTCTGCGAGTCGACCACGACACCTTCCGGGGTGGCGCCCACCGGT
>JBOHFF010000064.1:0-24060 GCA_050699515.1 Pseudonocardiaceae bacterium | reverse complement strand
CCGAAGGTGGCGATGGTCCGGTCGTAGAGCGCGTGTTCGGGGTAGCCGTCCCTGCCATCGCCAGTGATCACGGTGGGGAGGTAGCCGCAGCGCCGTAACCGGGCCCGGGCTGCGGCCGTGAGGTCAGGGTCAACGTCGATGCTGGTCACCTGGGTCGATCCCAGGCGCTCGCATAGTAGGGCGGCGGTGTACCCGGTGCCGGTGGCCACCTGAAGGACCCGGTGACCGTCTTCGACCGCAAGCGCCTGCAGCATCATCGCCACCAGGCTGGGCATGGTGCCCGACGAGGTGACGGCGTCGGGCCGCCGTTGATCTGTGCGTTGGCGTGGTAGTAGGTCGGTACCAGCACGTGCCGGGGTACGGCGCGGAAGACGTGGCGCCAGCGGTCGTCGGGGAGCACGCCGTCGTTGATCAAAGCGGTGACCATCTCGCCGCGCAGGGTGCGGGTCTCGTCGGAGTCGACCCCGGGGTCCGGTCCGGTGGCCGATGCGTCGGTCACGGTGTCGCTCTCAAGGTGGCCGCGAGGGCGCGGGAGATGGGTTGACCGGTCTGCTGCTCGATCCATCCCCATTGCCCATTCGGATTGATTTCAATAAAGTGATGGTCACCGTTGGTGAGCCGTATGGTCCCGCTTCAGCAGTCGCCCGATGTATCGATAGGAGCGTCCGACGGCAAGCTCACGAGAGATGGTCTCTCGCTCCTCGGTAAGAACCTCCGCGCACTGCACTGACAATGATCTCCTTGTCCCTATTGGCTAGAGTGATATGATATCAATCTCGGTGGTGTGTACACTCTATGACACCAAGCAATCCGCTGAGCTGCGGAGATAGCGAATCCCCGGCAAATTGACGGATCCAGGTTCGTTCCCTGTCGATCCAGCTCCAGCCCGCGCTCACGGATTAGGTGCCGGCCGCGTTACCGCTCGGGGGAGGCGTCATGCGACGTCGGAACGGGGCCCGACCCGGACGGTAAGGTCGGCATCCAAGGCTCGCGCGATCCGGCCCAACAGCATCAACGTCGGCACCGTGCCACCGGCCTCGAACCGTGCCACCGCCGACTGCGTCATCCCCGCCGCCGACGCCAGCTCCGCCTGACTCCACCCCCGACCCAACCGCAGCTCCCGCACCGCGGCCCCCAACTCGAACGCCAACCGGGTCGCCTCGTATGCCTCGCTCGCCCCGGGCTCGGACATCCGTCGGTCCCGCAGCGCCGACCACGACTCCCGCTCGGATCCCGTCGGTTCAGCCATCGCTGTCCTCCACCGTGTGCTCCTCAGCCATGCACCGAGCCATCGCCCGTCGAGCCCGCGCTACCTCGCCCGTTTCCCGCATCCGCGTTTTCGCAAAGACCGTCAGCAACACGATCCGTCGCCCCGACGCGATCCAGTAGCTCACCCGCGTTGCCTGACCGTCCAGATGGAACCGCAGCTCCCGCAGCTTCCCGTCCAACTGCCGGGTGTACGGCTCCCCTAGCAACGGCCCACGCGCCGCAACAAGATCGATGGAGAACGCCGCCGCCGCGAACTGCTTCGCTGACAATCCCTCCAGCCAGTCCCGGACTTCCGGTTCCAACTCGACGGTACCCCACGTCATAGCGACGATGCTATATCTGGGCACACCCCAGTCGTCACCCCGGACCCGTAACCGGGTGACGCACCTGCGCTACCGCGTGACGCGCTGATCCTGGCCGCTTCCCGGCGAGACGTCAATCCTTTCCATGCCCGGCCTCAGGCGCCGGCCGCGTACCGCCAGAAGTCCTGCATCAGAGCGGCGGGGTCGGTCCTGACATCTCCAGCTGGCTGAGCAGGATGGTGACCGCGCTGCTGGACAGCACTTCGAGGGCGTCCAGGGCGTTCGACTTACCGGCACCGTTGCGACCGATGAGCACGGTCAACGGGGCGAGCGGCAGCACCACGTCCTGGAACGACTTGAATGCCGTCAGCCGCAGCTCGGAAGATACGGTCCGCCATGACGACCAGCGTAGAGCGGGCGGTCCCGCCCGGTGATGCCGACACGATCACCCATGTCGTGCGTTCTTGCCATCAGCCAGTTTCGCCCCAGCGCAGCTGCAATTCATCGGCGAGAGTTCTGAGCGCCAGCGGGTCCACGCGAGCCAGGCTGTCGACGACTTCGGTCCATGAACTAGTTACGAGGGCCTCGGCCGCAAGACGGCGCGCCCGGACCATCAGGGGTGATCTGCTGGGGGTGTGTTCACGGGCCGGTGGAGTTTCCTGGTTTGCCTCCACGAGCGTCACAGCGACCCGGGCCAGGGCCGACGCCCGCCGGTTCGGGTCGGAGATCCGTGCGATGAGTGCCTCCGCCCGGTTGTGGTCACCGCTGGCAGCTACTGCCTCAGCGAACCGGCCCAACGCCTCCTCTCGCGGATCTGGTTCAGTGATCTGTTCGATGAGAGTCTCGGCCCGATCATGGTCACCACCGATCACCACCGCCTCCGCGAGCCGGGCTAACGTCCAAGCGCGCCAAATCCGGAACATAGGGACTTGTGCAACGAGTGATTCTGCTGCATCGATCAGCCGAGTAGCCCAGTCGTGATCCCCGCCAGCAGCCGCTCTCGTGGCGAGCCGGGCCAACGCTTCAGCCCGCGGGCCCGGCGGGGAGATCTGCGCGATGAGTGCCTCGGCTTTGTCTTGATCCCCACCCGCACCCACCACCACAGCAAGCCGGGCCAAGACGGCCTCCCGCAGATCCCGGCTGCCGGCTTGCTCAGTGAGAGCCTCCGCCGCAGCAGTGAGCCGAGTTGCCCGGTCGTGATCCCCGCCAGCCGCTGCCGCCTCAGCGAGCCAGGTCAACGCCCTCGCCCGTTGATCTAATGCGGAGAGTTGCGCAACAAGCGTTTCTGCCTCGTCGAGATCCCAACCAGCCGCAACCCCTCCTGGGAGCCGGCTCAACGCCTCCGCACGCAAGATCGGCTCGGAGATCCGCACAACAAGTGCCTCGGCCTTGTCGTGATCTCCACGAACTGCCGCCGCCCAAGCAAGCCGGGCGAAAGCCCCCGCCCGCAGATCCGGATCGGAGATCTGGGCAGCGAGTCCCTCGGCTCGCTCGTGATCCCCGACCACAGCCACTCCCACGGCGAGGCGGGTCAATTCTGTTGCCCGCTGGGACCGGTCCGAGATCTGTGCGACGAGCCGTTCGGCCTCGTCGACCAGTCGGGCGGCCCGATCATGATTACCTGCGGTCGCTGCGGCCAGAGCAAACCGGGCCAGCGCCTTCGCCCGCAGTCCCGGGCTGGTGACCTCCATGAGGAGCACTGCGCCCCGTTTGTGATCTCCACTGGCGGTCGCCGATTCAGCGAGCCGGGCGAGCGCCTCCGCCCGCTGGGACGGATCCGAGATCTGTGCGATGAGCCGCTCGGCCTCATCGACCAACCGAGCAGCACGATCACGATCACCTAAAGCAGCCTCGGTCCGAGCAAGCCGGCCCAACTCCCCCGCCCGGGGGCCCCTGCCGATGACCTCCCCGACGAGCTGTTCGGCCTCATCGACCAGCCGAGCGGCCCGATCATGATTGCCCCCAGCGGCCGCCACCCGAGCAAGCCGGGCCGATACCTCCGCATGCAGGGACCTGGTGACCTGGGTAGTGAGAGCCTCAGCCGCAGAAGTAAGCCGAGCCGCCCGGTCGTGGTCCCCACCAGTAGCAGCCGCCTCAGCCAGCCAGGCCAACGCCCCAGCCCGCAGTCCCGGATCGGTGATCTCCGCGACGAGCGCCTCGGCCCAGTCGTGTTCCCCACCAGCAGCGGCCACCTCCGCGAGCAGGGCCAGCGCTCCCGCCCGCAGGCCCTTACTGGTGATCTCCGCGACGAGCGCCTCGGCCCGTTCGCGATTCCCACCAGCGGCAATTTCCCCGGTGAGCCGGGCCAATATCCCCGCACGCAGGCCCGGATCGGAGATCTGCTCAATGAGTCGCTCCGCCTCATCAAGGAGTCGGGCGGCCCGGTCGTGATCACCACTGGCGGCGGCCACCCGGGCGAGTTGGGTCAACGCCATTGCCCGCTTTGCCGGGTCAGGGAGGCCCTTGGCGAGAGATTCGGCTCGGATGGGTTGGCCGAGCATGGCCCACACGGCGGGCAGCTCGACGGGGATATTGGTATTGCGCTTGGTCAGGTGTTCGCGTTGGACGGCGAGGCGAGCGAGGCTCGTCAGGTCGGGGTCGGGTTGGGCGAGGATGAGCTGCTGGGCGGAGCTGATCTCGGTGAAGGCAAGGGCGTCACCCCCGGTCAGGTCACGCATCCTGTCGTGGCGGACCTGATCGGTGGCGCAGGCGACAAGCCGGGGCAGATCCCCGATACTGGCCAGCATGCGGGGGTAGCTGCGCCGCAGGTAATGCGGGGTGTCCTCCGGCCAGCCCCACTGCCGGTAGGTGTCGGCCCAGCGGTGCAGCCGGTCGCGGTAGGCGGCCAGGCTGGCGCCGTACTGCTGTTCGGCTACCAGCCGCAGGGTCTCGTGAGTGAACAGGTAAACCTGCTCGTCCAGGTATCCGCCGGATCGCCAGGGGGTCCGGCTACCGACACTGCGGCCGAACACCCCGCCCAGCAAGTGCTCGATCTCAAAGGGTGGTCGCTCGGTGAGTTGCTCCAGGTCACCCAGGGTGAGACCACCACCAGCTGCGGTTATCAACCCAAGCACGTCGCGTTGCAGATGCTCTCCCGCCAGGAGCTGTTTGAGTTCATGCTTGGCGCGGCGTTCGACGTCGCGGGCGTGCACGGACACGTCGAGCTGCCTCGAGGTGATCGTCCGCAGCGGGTGGTCGTCGGTGACATCGTCGGGGATCGGGGGGTGCGGGCGGCTGGCGACCAGGACGCGGACCTCGGGTGGGGGTCGGCGGGGCAGCAGAGCGGCGATGCTGAAGCCGGTGCCGCTGTCCTCGTCGAGACCGTCGATCACCAGCAACAACCGGCGACCGGCCTCCCGTGACCGGCTCGCGGCGTCCTCCAGCAGCCGCAGCATGGTGCCCCGTCGCGCCCCGGCCGTCAGCAGCCCGGCCGGGGATTCGCCGAGGAGCGCGGCGAGTTGCTCGATCAGCGCGTCGAGGCAGGCGTCGCTGTCTGACTGCCCGACCAGCCGGGCAGTGACGAAGAACGACACCACATCCACCCCGGCGGGCGGGTGCAGCACGAACCACGCCATCAGTGCCGACTTGCCCGCCCACGGCCCGGCCTGCCACCACGCATAAGGCTGGTCCCCGGCGCAGAACCCCACCAGCTCGTCGAGTTCTTCTTCGCGATCGAGCAGACGGTCGGGCGCGATGTCGCGCACCTGCGCCTGGTAGGCGGTAGTCACCCGCCCGCCCGCTGAGGGTGGGACGACGTCGGGCACCACGTCAGGGAGGTCGATCAGCGCGCCCAGCTCAGCGCGCCTACTCGGGTCCAGCCCCTCCAGTGCGCGGTCCAGACGGGCCGCGGCCAGCCGCCCGAGTCCATCGGAACGGTGGTGTTCGGCGATCACGCCCACGATGCGGTCACCGACCCACACCGCGGCACCGGACATGCCCTCCCACGGCGACACCTCGGGATCGGGATCCCGCTCCGGCGGTGGCACCGTCACCTCCAGGGTGCCCGCGCGGCGGTTGGACAACACCGCCACCGACCCGCCGGCCTGATGCGAGTCCCGGAACACCGAACCGTCACCGGTCTTGAGCTTGAACCGTGGAAACCCCACCGCCTGTACGCCCAGCACTGCCGCCCGATCACCGATCCGGCCCCACCGGGCCACCACCACCGGCGACTCTCCCGCGCGCGGCGCGATGGACAGCACCGCGAGATCCGACCGCGGATCGGTCCAGCACGAGATCGCCCTGGTAACCCACTCGTCGGACCGATCGGCCTCGAAACGCACCCGCACCGACACCGCACCCTCAACGACGTGCGCCGCCGTCAGCACCGCGGTTGGTCCTATCCGGTACCCCGAACCCCGCCGGCCCGGCTGACCGTCCAGCGTGACGATGATCTCCGCGACCTGCTCGGCCGCGACCCCACCACGCGCCGGGCCAGGTCGGTCACTCACTAGCAGACTCTAACGCTCTCCGGCCTGCTCAGACCCCGCGATCAGCGGCTTACCCGCGACTCCACGCCGGCGCGGATCCAGCGTCAGCCTGATCCGCTGCGTGGCCTGCGAGGCCACCTTCGCATCCGCACCCAACTCCACCACCCACAACCGCACCGTCGCGTTCGGCCCCGCCTCCTTGCTCACCGCCACCGTCAGCTCCAACTCCACCGACCCGAGCTCGAAATGCAACTCCTCACCTTCACCCTCCCGCATCGCCACGCTCAGCTCCTGCCGCAGCTGGCTGATCACCTGCGCCAACTCCACCCGCTCCGCCACAATCCCTCCCAGGCATCCGATCCCATCGATCTCCGACGCAGAGACGTCACCAACGTGCGGGCGTAGCTGAACTCGTCACGCCGGTACGATCCGCCCTTGGAGGAGCAACAATGAATCCTGCTTACCGGATCGAGGTGTCCTGGAGCGGCTAGGGATTCGTCGCGGGGGCGATGAGGCCGGTCAGGTTCGCGACGACCTCCGGGGTCAACCCGCTGCGAACGTCCCGGCCCGGGTCCTCCTCGACGCAATGACCGGTGAGGTCCAGCACGACGACGGTGACGTTGTCACCGTCGTCGGCTGCGGCGGCGGCGACGAGATTCCGGGCGACGCTGCGCGCACTGCCCGCGGCGAGACCGTGGTCGGCCGACAGCGACACCGCGTCGTGCAGGCCATCGGTACACAGCACGAACCGGTCTCCGGGGCGCGCGGTCAGCTCGCAGCGATGCGGCTCGATGACGCTGCGGCGCCCGCCGCCGAGCCACCTCGTGACAGCGCCGCTGGGCGCCGCGCCGGGTGCCGCCGCCGGGCGGTCGTCGACGGTGAGCTGGCCGAGGTAGCCATCCACCACCCGGTAGGCCCGGACGTCGCCCAGGTTCGCGATGCTCACCAGCCCCTGGTGATCGATGCGGACCGCGGCGGCGGTGGCGCCCATGCCACTGAGCTCGCCTGACGCGGCGTCGCGGATCGCGTCGTCCGCGCGGCGGAACACCTCGTCGTACCCATCCGCCGATGCCGGGACCGATCGGGTGAGCCGGCCTGCGGCGATCCTGGCCGCGGTGTCGCCCGCGGCGTGGCCGCCCATGCCGTCGGCGAGCGCCACCAGGGCGGGCCGGCCAGCTCCGATAGCAACCGAGAGCTCGAGCGGGTCCGGGGACTCCGCGACCAGCACCCAACCCCCGACCCCGATCGCGTCCTCGTTTCGCCGGCGCCCGTTGGTCGCGGTGGCGATGGCCAACCGCACCGCTCCCACCAGCGGGCGACCCATCACGCCGGTCACCGGACGGCTCCCAGCGCCGTGCCCGCCACGATCGTGGTGAGCCAGGCGGTCCAGAAGACCGGCCATCCCGCGGCCGGACCCACGGTGAGCCCCACCACCACCCCCAGGGCCGCTGCCAGGAACACCCCGATCCACGCACCGGCCAAGCCGGTGAGCAGCGCGTCGGCGAACCGATGCCCCGGGTAGGCCATCCCCACGTACAGGCACCCACCGGCGACGAGCAGGACGACCCCGGTGAGCACACCCTCCAGCGCGGACGTGCCCGATCCCACGCCGAGCCCGACCACGACGACCAAGGCGAGGTAGACCAACCCGGCGCCGGCCAGCGGGCTCGCCCGCCAGACCCGCCGTGCGGCGCGCCGGGCGGCCTCGCCGCTGCGCTGCACCCGCTCCGCGGCCGCTTGCCTGGTCATACCCCGCACGCGGACCCGGCTCGGGGCGCTGACGCAGTACCGAGAATCGTGCAGCAGACCTGCGCTCAGGGCCATCACCGTGTGGTAGGCGGGCGCGTCGTCACCGTCAGCCGCGTCGGCCAGCCGGCGAAACCACACCACCCGCTGGTTTTTCCTGGTGGCCAGGCTGCCGGCGCGTTGGGCCAGCCTGGCGGCCGTGCCGGAGTCGACCGCGGCCGCCAGCAGCAGGCTGCGCAGCAGCGCCGCGGCGGGGAACTCTTCGAGCCCGTCGATCGCGGAGCGGGTCTGCTCCACAGCGGTGTCGGCGAGCTCGCACCACCGGTGCCAGCGCTCGTCGATCAGTGCGAGGCCGTCGTGACCGTGCAGGCCGGCCAGGGCACGCAGGCCGCCGGAGTCGTAGAGCGCGTCGATGACGTCGATGGCCGTGCCCTCCGGTGGGTTAGCTGTCGCGGCTGCCGCCAGCGCGCTCAGCCCCGCCTCGTCGGCTGCCCGGCCGCGGAAGACCGGGGTGGCGTTCGGGTCGAGGGTCACCAGTAGCTCGCTGACCGTCCGGTCCACCGGTCGAGCCGGTGTCACGAACACCCGCTCGATGGTGGCGATGGCCTCCTCCAGTGCCGGTGACACGGCGCCGGCCCAGTCCCGCAGGTCCTGCCAGCGCCGTCCCACCACCAGCGCCGCGGCCTCGGCCCAGTGGGTCGCGATGGCCGCGGCCAGCTCCTCAGGCCGGTGCACGACCGCACCGGCGAAGGCGAACGGAGTCTCCCGATGCGGGGGAGGCGGGGAATGCGGGGGAAGCCGGGGAGGGTCCATCTCCTCCCCGGCCAGCCAGCGTCGCACCTCGTGGTAGCCCCATCGGAGCTGGTAGTCGGGTGCGAGCAGGCCACGCAGCAGCGTCTGCCACCGCGCATCGACGCTCTCCGGGATCGGGATGCCCCGCGCCAGGGACGCGATGACACGATCCTCAGGCAGCCAACGCCCATCCGGGAGCTCGAAGGGGTGGCAACCCTGGTGCAGCTCCAGCAGGGTCATGCCCAGGCTCCACCAGTCCTGCGGCGGAGTCGAGTCGGCCAGGCCTTCCGGCGCGGTGTACGCGGCGGTGCGGGAGGTGGTGCTGCGTGCCTCGTAGGTGTCCGACTGGGCGACGGCGATGCCGAAGTCGGTGAGGCGCACCTGCAGCGGATCGTCGGAGAGCACCAGGATGTTGGGCGGCTTGATGTCGCGATGGATCAGCTTGTCGCCGCAGAGCTGAGTGTGAATGTGGTTGAGGGCCTCGGCGAGCTGGTCCAAGACCAGCTCCAGCTCGGCCGCCGCAAGCGCCCGCCGCGGGTTGCGCGCCCGGTCGTCCAGTGACCCCAGCGGGAGGTAAGGGGTCACCTCATAGCCCTGTTGCCCCTCGGTGAACGCCTCGAGCAAGGGCACCACGTACTGCTCGCTCGCCTCCTGCCACCGGGCCCACACCTCAGGTAGGCGCTCCCGCACCCGGTTGAAGATCTTGACGACGACCTGGCGGCGCTCGCCGTCCTCGCACCGGTAGAGCCGTGCCTGCCCTCCGGAGCCGAGTTGTTCGACGATCCGGTAGTGCGACAGCCTCGGCGGCAGGCGATCGGGGATGAACCTGCCCTCGCCGCTGCCCTCCCCGGCACCATCGCCGGCACCGTCCGGCCGGGTCGCAGCAGGGCCCGCCGCCTGCTCGGGATCCCCCCGGTCATCCGGGTTGTCCGGACTGGTCGCGGGCGGACCGGTCGGCTCACTCATCGGCCACCTCGAAATGCACATAACAGTTCTTGGCCAGCCGGATCGTCACCGGCAGCGGCACGTCTCGCTGCTGCCCGGCAGGCAGTGCACGATCACCGATGAACGTGCCGTTCGTCGTCTCCCGCGGGAGCACGGACACGATCCCGTCGCCGGCGGTGATTTCGAGATGTTCGCGGCCCACGTTGTCGAAACTCGCCAAGGCGCGCACGAAACGGGGATCGCCCTCCCGCCCCAGCAGCACTGTCTCGCCCGCTGCCAGCAGCACCCGCGCGGTCGCCACCAGGACCGTGACCCGCGCCTGCGGCAGGTTTTGCGGGGTGGTGTGATGAGTCGGGTACTGCGGATTCTCCCCGCAGTTGATGCAGAACATCGGTTTCTCGTCATACAACCGGTAACCACAACTGCCGCACGTCAGCTCAGCCATGACGGCTCCGGAAAGCTCACGCCACGAGCCGCGGTCGCGGCCTGGAAGGCCGCCATATCACCCGGCAGCGGGATCCCGATCATCCAGACGCCCTCTCCGGTGACCTCCACCTGCATCCGCGCCCGGACACTGGCCTGGTACTCGGCCAGGCGCTGCTGCCCCAGCGGTGTCACCGCGATGAGCCGCTGGTTCTCCGAGCCCCGCAGCGGCGAGGATCCGGCGCGCCCGGCCACGTAGGGACCGGCCACGACGGCGTCGACGCCGGCCAGGCACTCGGGGGCGGACCGCTCGACCCAGCTTGGCGAGCGGCCGGTGAACAGCAGCACGTCGGCCGCGGGCAGCTCGGGTGGCCGCGCGGCCCGCCACGCCTGGATCCCGGATAAGAGCTCGGCCAGGGCCGCCGGCTGGTCGGTCGGCTCACCGCCACTGATCGTGACGCCGTCCACCTCGCCGGCCGGTAGCCCCGCCAGCCAGCCCAGCACGTCGCCCACCGGGACCGCGGCGCGCCCGTCGGGCTCCCAGGTATCGACGCTGACGCAGCCTCGGCACCGGATCGAGCAGCCCTGCAACCAGATGCCGGCCCGGCGGCCCGGCCCGAGCGCGGTCACCGGGTGGTGCAGCCGGCTGATCAACACCTCCATGTCAGCCCCCTGCCTGTGCCACGTCGAGGTGGAAACCCTCGGCGTCGTGCCTGGTCCGTGTCAGCGTCAGCTCGGGCAGCCCGGGTGGCGCCGCGATCAGGATCCGGGCCAGCGGGTTGAGCACCCGGCTCTCGATCAGCGAGCCGACCGCGCGACCGCCGAAGGCCAGCCGTTCCGGCTCCACGACGGCTTTCTCCAGCTCATCGAGGAGCTCACCGCCGAAGGTGATGCGGGTTGCGGTGCGCCGGTGCACGTGCCTGGCCACGTTCTCCAGGTTGCGATGCAGCAGCTGGCAGGCGACCGCCGGGGAGATGAAGTCGAAGACGACGATGTTGTCCCCGATCCGGTTGAGCAGCTCCGGCCGCCCGATGCGCAGCGTGAAATCGTCCCGGATCGCCTGCTTGACGCGCTGCGCCAGCACGTCGTAGTCGGTACCGGGGGTGACGACGGGGATCCGGCGGTTGTTCTCGTCGACCTGGTAGATCCCCAGGTTCGAGGTGAAGACGATGAGCGTCTCGGTGAAGTGGACTGTGCTGCCTGATCCGTCGGTGAGCCGGCCATCCTCGAGGATTTGCAGGAACTTGTCGAGGATCAGCGGGTGCGCCTTCTCGATCTCGTCGAACAGCAGCAGGCTGAACGGGCGCTGCCGCACGGCGTTGGTCAGCTCGCCGCCGGCCTCGTGCCCGACGTAGCCCGGCGGGGAGCCGATGAGCCGAGCTTCGGAGTGCTCCGCGGAGAACTCGCTCATGTCGAAGCGCTGCATCGCCTCCTCCCGCCCGAAGACGATCTCCGCGATCTGCTTGGCGAGCTCGGTTTTCCCCACGCCGGTCGGGCCGGCGAAGAAGATCACACCCTGCGGGCGGCTCGGATGCCCGGCGCTCTGCGCCCCGGACAGGCCCAATCCCGCGCGGGACAGGATGTCACTCGCCGAGCGGATGGCCCGCTGCTGACCGAGGACGCGTTCGTTGAGGCCCTCGGCCGCTCCCCGGATGCGGCTGCGGATCTCCGGGTCGCTCCACGGGCTTTTCTGCAGGCCTGAGCGCAGCAGCCGAACGGCGTCCTGCACCTCGGTGGCCGCTACGTCGTGATCCCGGGCCAGGACGGCGATGGCGGGCAGGGCTGAGAGCGGCATGCCTTCGGTGAGTTCGGTCACGGTTCGCCGCGCGGCGAACTGGAGGGCTTTATCGAGCTCGGGGTAGCCGGGCAGGCTGGACGCGATGTGCTGGGCCGCCCGTTGCCGGGTTCCGAGCTCGGGCAACGGCAGGCTCACCACGCGTACCGTCTCAGCGCTGACCAACCAGTGCGGCAGGTCGGCTTCCCGATCGACGATCCAGACGACGGTGTTGGCGAGGCCTTCGCGCCGGTCGCCGCTCAACGCGTGCCGCGGCGCGGTACGCGCCACGTGCCGCGCCGTGACGAAGAGCCGGTGCAGGTGCGGATCGGCCGGGTCGGCGCAGAGCCGGTGCGCGCCGTCCACGACCAGCCCGATACGGCCCGCCTGCGCGCCGCGGGAGCGCTCGCCCGCCTGGACCACCGCTCGCATCGTGTCGGCCAGCCCGTCCGCTGACCGGCCACCGCCGCGGCCCTCCGTCGAGCTGAGCAGGTCCTTGCCGAGCAGGTGGGTGACCGAGCCCGGTTCGCTCTCGTGTAGCACGCTCAGACCGGTGACGACATGCCACTGCAGGACGACCTGGTAGCCGTTGGCCACCAGGGTCTGGGCGACGACCTCCGCGGTGGGCAGCAGCGGCCGAGCGCCGGACTCGACGAGGTGGATGTCGTGGACGTTGCCGGCCAGTACGAGCTGGCTGCTGACCGGAAGGCGGGCGTCGAGCTCGCGGGCCCAGTCCGGATAGCCCTCCAGCCGGGCCGGTGACGTGGCCGGTGACAGGACGGTCATCGCCGGTGACGCTCCTTGGGCTGAGGCGTGCGCCGGGGCCGGGTCGGGTCGGCGCCGTGGTGCTCGGCGAGCGTGACGACCGGCGGGACTTCGCGTCCGATCGGAACCGAGGTGACGCCGTCGACCTCGACGCCCTCGGCCCGCAGAGCCTGCCAGAGGCGGGGCGCGGTCTCGCACAGCTGCTGCTCGGCGTGCAGATCATCAGCGCGGGAGGGCGGCGGTTCGCGCCGGGTGCGCACGGCCTGCAGATCCACCCTGCCGTCCCGGACGACGACCCGGACGGCGTGGTCGGTGGCGCGCTCCCGCCGGAGCAGAGCGCCACCCTCCGGTGTCTGCACCTCGAAACCGGTCAGGACCTCATAGCCGAGGCCTCTGAACGCGTCGAGGACGACCTGCTCCACGAACCGGCGTTCCCGCCCCGCGGCGTCGCGCCGCAGCGCCGCCTCGACCGCGCCGCGCAAGGCAGCAAGGTCGACCGCACCCCGGTCCCGGTGCTTGACCCGCAGCTGGGCCACCAGGTTGCGCAACTCGCGGTCGTCGGTCTGCTGAACCACCCGCTCGGCCTCCGCGATCGCCGCGGACTGGGTGCGCCTGCTCCGCGCCTGCGCGTTCAGGGCGCGCACATCGGCGCCGAGCGCTTCGATGAGGATGCGTCGCCGGCCGGCGTCGGCCTGGCCGAGTGCGGTGACCAGACCGGTGAGTTGCTCGGAAGGCTCGATCTGCGGGTCCAGCTTCGCCATGATCTCAGCAGCCCTGGCCAGGTCCTTGTCCCGGGCGGGCGCGTCCGAGACCGCGGCAGGCGCGGCCCTGCGGATGCTCGACACCCGATCCTGGGTCGGGATGCTCGGCGGCGCTACCGGCACGACGATCCCGGCGACCAGGCGGCGGGCGATAGCCTCCCGCGCCAGCCGCTCCTGCCGGCTCAGCTCCGCTTCGCCGCGGCTCACCACCTCCGACGCGACGGCCAGCGCGGCCGCCAGCTCCGTGGCCGGGGACCCGGCAGCGGGAAGGGGCGACAGGACCGGGAGGCGCACCCCACTGCTCTCCCGCAGCCGCGTCGCGCGCAGCTGCAGCTGGTGGTGCCGCTGCTGCACCGCCTGCCACTGGCGGTGCAGCGCCCGTAGCCGTTCCTGCTCGCGCAGCCGGGCCTGCTGCGCGGCGCTGATCTGGTAGCCAGCTGTCTTCGGTCCACTCACCGCGCAGCTCACCGCACCTTCCTCGTCGCGATCTCGCCTACGCGGGACTCTGACGGACAGCGGCCGACCGACCAGTGGCCGACCGAGCAGTGGTGCTGGCGAGCTGTCCGTCAGCTGGGAGTAGCGGGACATCACTTACTAGCCGGACCCACTAGCCAACCCACTAGCCAACACCGACCGGAGGTGACGATGACCAGGGCAAGCACCGCTGCCACGCCGGTAGAGGAGCCGGTACCGGTAACCGAGCCGTACCGGATCGGCTTGTTCCGTCGGTACCGGCTGCGCTGGCTGGGCCGCTCCGACGGTCGACTGGCCATGCCCGACCCCTGCAGCGCGAAAGCGCTGCTGACGACCCCGACTCGTGACCACTTGCTGATGCGCCACGACCTGCGGGTGGTCACGCTCTGGAAGGACTACCAGGCCGAGCACCCCAGGCCCGATCCCAAGATCGTGCTGGTCGACGAGGAGCTTTCGGCGCTTCGGCAGGCCCTCCAGGCGGCCCGGCGCGAGCTGGAAGCCGCCCGGCGCTCGCCTCCAGACCCGAGCAACCCGCAGTTCTCACCCGGAGAGCAGCGCCAGCACCGGTCTGCCGAAGCTGTCAGCCAGCGCCGGGAGCAGGAACACCAGCAGCTCATCAACGACCTCGAGCGGCGAGTCGACTCCGCTGCCGACTCCATCACCGGGGCCGAGGGGCGGCGCGCGGAGCTCGAGAAGAGCGAGGTGAGCCGGCTCGGCGGCGCTGTCTTGAGCGAGTACCGGCTGATCGCCACCTTCAAGTACGAGCGATCGATCTACGACACCGCCCTGCAGCGCCGCCATCCGTTGCGCGAGCTGCTCCGGGGCAGGCTCGACCCCAGCGTGCCCGAGCTGTCGTCGTGGGCCCGCGCAGCCTTGATCGAATGCGGGGAGTGAGAACCTCATGACCTCGACCTCAGCGTCATCCCAGTTCGGGTTCCGGCCGGCTGATGCCCTCCGCCGGGCCCTCTACAGCGTCTTCGGTCGGCACTCTCGAGCTCCGGGCCCGGAGCTTCCCGACTCCCCGGACCGCATCGCTGGGCTCGTCCCCGAGATGCCCGAGGCGCTCGAGTGGATGGAGAGCCGGATCACGGCGCTCGCCGATCGGGGCAAGCTCGACGCCGAGCACGGCGGCATCCTGGACCCGGCGGTCGAGACCATGGTGGAGCTGTGGGCCCGCGGCCTCAACGCGGAGCATCGCGCGCACCAGGCCCGGCTAAAGCGCGCCGAGCTGGACCTGAGCGCGCGCGTGTCCTGGCTCCAGCGCGAGGCCGACCTCGCCGATGCCCGGATCGCGGCACTGAACAACGAGCTGACCACTCGGTCCCCCGTGCCTCAAGAACCCCAGCCCGAGGAACCCCAGCCTGACGAACCCCAGCCTGACGAACCCCACGAGCCCGAGGAGGCGACGTGACGACACCAGTAGCTACCCCGCCGGAAGCCAGTGGCCGACCGTTCTGGCGGTCCCGGGAACCGGTGTGGCAGATGATCGTGGCGTACGGCGCGCTGACGCTGATGGCCTCCGGTGACGCCTACGGCTTCTACTCCGTGCTCATCGGGCTGTTCATGAGGGACAGCTTCCTGGTCCTGCTCGTCATTCTCGCCCTCACCCTGGGCGCGGTCCTCGGCGCGCACGAGATCGGGCGGCTGGCGCGCTCACGCCGGGAGGGCGGGGACGGAAGCGTCTGGTGGATCATGGTGTTGGCCATGATCTGGCTGGCGGTCGGGGGCTCCATCATGTGGTTGCGGGCGGTGCGCCCGCTCGGGACCGATGACGACGCCGTGGCCGGCGTGGCGGAACTCCAGATCGCACTGTTGCTGTTCGGCCTGTACCTGCTGACCGGCGCCCTGGCGATGACCGCGGCCTACCGTTTCGGCAATCCGCGCATCACCGAGATGCGAGCCCTGCTGCGGGAACGCCAGCGGGCCACCCGGGAGGCGAGCGAGGCCCACCTCGAACTCGGGCGCAACCAGGCGCTCTTGGAGCACCTGCGCACCGAACGTCAGCGGTATGACGAGCAGCACCAGGACAACAGTGACCTGCCCGCCGCGTTCGCGGAGTACGTCAACGAGGAAGCCACGCTGCGCGTGGCGCAGCGCATCGGGGGTGGACCCGTGCAGACCGACGGGGTGCTCCGGCCGCCCCGCAACCCGTGACTTTCTCGGCTCCCTCAACGTCCCCAGCCGGCCGCACCTGATCGGCATCCTCCGGGAGGTATCCGTGTTCCCCTTGTTCCCACGCCGGCTCGCGGCGACCCTGTCGCTCGCCGTGGTCGCCACCGCCGTGACCTCCTGCGGTCTGCAGCCTTCCCAGCCACCACGGGCACCCGGCGCGCTCGCCTTCGTCGTCGGCGGCCGGAACAACATGCCGAAACCGGAGTTGCCCAGCTCGTTGGACAAGCTCGTGACCGACGCCATCCGCAGCGGGGACAGCGTCTACGTCGTCGGCGTCTCAGGTCATCCGACCCTGGTGTTCGAGAAGTCGATGGCCAGGGCGTCGAGCGAGTGTGACACGCAGTCGGCCTGTGACGCGGTGGTCACCGACTTCCGGCGCACCATCAAGCGCAAGATCGCCGAGACCAGGGCGAGTACCGCCGAGGCGGACACGCTGGCCGCGATCGCCGAGGCTGCGCGGCAGCTGGCCGGCTCCAGCACACCCAAGCAGCTCGTGGTCATCGACAACGGACTGCAGACGGCGGGAGAGATGTCGCTGCTCTCCGATCGCGCGCTGTTCACGCCTCCGGAGGAACTGGCGCTGGCGCTGTGGAGCGGCAACCGGCTGGAACGGCGGCTCAAGGGCGTGGAGATCACCTGGGTCGGGCTGGGGGCCGTGGCGGCGCCGCAGCAGCGCCCCGACCAGCGCCCGCGGGACAACCTGGAGGCGCTGTGGACCAAGGTGCTCACCACTGCCGGCGCGAGCGTCCGCTTCGTGGGCGGTGTCCAGGACGGTCCCCCCGCGCATCAGGGCATGCCGCCGGTCACCCCCGTCCCGGTGAAAGACACGGTCATCGAGCCTGCGGGCTGCGTGAAGATCCCTGACGACCAGGTGGGTTTCATTCCCGGCAGGGCCGAGTTCCGGGATTTGGAGCTGGCTCGCTCCGTGCTGGAGCCCCTGGCCAAGGCGCTGATCGCCGGCAAGCGCGCCGCCGAGATCATCGGCTACGTGGCGCTGCCCGAGCAGCCCGAGCCCGGCCGGCTCTCGCTGCGGCGGGCCGTCGCGGTCAAGAACTTCCTGGTGTCGCTGGGAGTACCGCAACGGTTGCTGAGCGTGCAGGGCGCCGGCACGCCCCCGGAGTACCCGGTCCCGCCGGTCACTCCCAAGCCGACCGAGCTGCAGCAGTACCGGCGGGTGGAGGTGCATGTCGCGGGGGTCTGTTGAGTCTCCCGATGCCGCCGCCGTGGAAGGGTGTACCAGGCTATGAGCACTCCCAGAGCACTGACCCCAGCACAGCGCCGCGATCTGCACGCGCTCATCGAGGACGAGCTACGCACCGCGTGGGACGTGGCGGTATCCCGTGGCGAGGACCTCGCGCAGTTGCGGGACAGGCTCGAAGCGTTACTGCTCGTCGTCGCGACGAGCGAGGATCTCCCAGATTGCCGTGATGACGCGGCGGGTGAGGACCTCATCGGCAGGTGAGGCCGGCAGCCGGTCATCGTGCGGTGCCCGGTCGAGCTCGCCCGCCGCGGCGCCTGGTCCGGTGAACAGGGTCTGCACGATGCGCGGGATCACCTCGTGCGGGTCCTCGCCGCGTTCCAGCCGGGACGCGATGGCGTCCACGGCGAGGGTGGCCAGCCGGGTCAGGTTCGCCTCGTCCTGGTCGTCTCGGCTGCTCAGGGACAGGGCCGCGTCGTCGCGTTCGGTCGTGGTGTCGGTGAAGGCCACGGCAGTCTGTTTGCGACCCAGCGGCTGTTCGATGTAGCGGGTGTACCAACCGGGGTTGCCGGTGCGCATCGTGCGCAGCACCGTCTCGATCTCCCGAACCACCGTCGCCGAGGTAGCGCCGCGCCAGTCGCCGGTGATGCTCCCGCGCAGGTCCGTCCAGGTGTCCAGGGGCCACACACCCGCACCGGCCGCGGCGGGCACACCCACCCATTCGATGATCCTGCCGGCGAGCGTGACGAGCCACCGGTCGTCACCGAGCGCGGTCGCGAGCCACTTCGGCACCCGGGGGCGCTGCTGGGCGCCGAGTGCGCCGCGCCGCTTGCGGTGTCCATCGACGGTGGCGGCCTGCAGCCATTTGGTGATCCACCCTTCCAGATTGTGGATGGGTGAGTCGCCGTGGGCGAACAGGTAATCGATCACGGCCTCGACGTCGTCGTGGAATCGGTCGAGGCAGTTCTGCGCCATGTTCTTGATCGACGAGGCGCAGGCTCGATGTCCCTTGGCCGTTTCCAGCCTGCGGGTGAGCCGGTCGTAGACGATCGGCCAGGCGATGGCGTATGCGGCTCGGCGCAGCTCGAGGAGGCTCGTCTCCGGTAGCGATGCCGCGGCCTGGGTGAGCTCACCGCTGCGAGCGAGGCGCCGCAGTACGATCTCGCGCTGATCCGGCTCGGGAACGTGGTCGGATACGGTGGACATCAGCGGCTCCCCCAGCGGCTCTCGGATCGTCCAGCACGTGCGGCAACGTCCCGTCCCCTCGAGCATCCGGTGTGATGGTCACGAGACGTTGCTGATCAACGCCGAAGTCTGTCGCCCACTCTGCCGTCGTGCATCGCCTCACAGGCTGGTGTTCGGCCTACTCCGTCAGGAGCAGCCGCCGGGGCGCAATACCGCATTTGTGGTAGATCTTCTTGTCACGGGCTGCTGGGTGCGGGTGCGGCCTGCGGTGTTCGGCTGGCAGCGGCGAGCTGGCGGTCGTGCGCGCGGGAGAGCAGGAGCTGCGCCAGCAGCGCGCCGATCAGGCAGCAGAACATGTCCCATTGGGTGTCCCAGACGTCACCCTGGGTGGCGAGGAAGGCGTCGGCCGCCGAGCCCAGCGCCAACGCCGACCACCACTCGATGAACTCGAAGAAGGCACTGAACGCCAGGCAGACACTGCTCACCAGGAAGAACACCCACCGCCCCGGCCGCAAGGGGGAGCTGCGCAGCAGGATCTCGCGGACCAGGATCGCCGGGACGAAGCCCTGGACGAGATGCCCGAACCGGTCGTAGTGGTTGCGAGACAGGGCGAAGGCGTCGCGGAACCAGTCACCCAGCGGCGTCTGCGCATAGGTGTAATGCCCCCCGTAGAGCAGCACGAACGCGTGCAGCACCAGCAGCCAGCACAGCAGCCGGGTGAGCGGGAACCGGCGCCATCCCCACAGCACCAGCGGCAGCCCGACCAGCACCCACCCGACCTCCATCAGCCAGGTGAGCCGGCTGAGCGGGGCGATACCCGACCACACCAGGCCGGCCAGCACCAGCCCCACCAGCACGCGCCCCTCGGTGCGTCCCGGTGTCATGCGCACTCCGTTGTCGACCCCGACCAACGCCCGAGCAGCCATGGTAACCAGTCTCCGGGAACACCGGGGATCCTGCTGTCGTTGGGATGGCAGGAAGGTTGAGCGAATCCCACTCAAGTTCTGGTTTGACGGCTCGGTATAGTCGCTGCCGAGGTTGAGTGGACATCAGTCAAGTTCGAAGGGGTTTCTCACATGGCTCGTGCGGTCGGCATCGACCTAGGGACCACCAACTCCGTCGTGTCCGTCCTGGAAGGCGGCGAGCCCACGGTGGTGGCGAACTCGGAGGGCTCGCGCACCACGCCCTCGGTGGTGGCCTTCGCCAAGAACGGCGAGGTGCTTGTCGGCCAGTCCGCCAAGAACCAGGCGGTCACCAATGTGGACCGCACCATCCGGTCGGTCAAGCGGCACATGGGCACCGACTGGTCCACCACGGTCGACGGAAAGAAATACACCGCGCAGGAGATCAGCGCCCGGGTGCTGATGAAGCTCAAGCGCGACGCCGAGGCCTACCTCGGTGAGGACGTGACCGACGCGGTCATCACCGTGCCGGCCTACTTCGAGGACGCCCAGCGCCAGGCCACCAAGGAGGCCGGCCAGATCGCGGGCCTCAACGTGCTGCGCATCGTCAACGAGCCCACCGCCGCCGCGCTGGCCTACGGGCTGGACAAGGGCGAGAAGGAGCAGACCATCCTAGTTTTCGACCTCGGTGGTGGCACCTTCGACGTGTCGCTGCTGGAGATCGGCGAAGGGGTGGTCGAGGTCCGTGCCACCTCCGGGGACAACCACCTCGGCGGCGACGACTGGGACGAGCGAATCATCGGTTGGCTGGTCGACAAGTTCCGCGCCTCCCGCGGCATCGACCTGCAGAAGGACAAGATGGCCATGCAGCGGCTGCGCGAGGCCGCGGAGAAAGCCAAGATCGAGCTGTCCAGCTCCACCAGCGCGACGATCAACCTGCCCTACATCACCGTCGACTCCGACAAGAACCCGCTGTTCCTCGACGAGACGCTGACCCGCGCCGAGTTCCAGAAGATCACCGCTGACCTGCTGGATCGCTGCCGCGCCCCGTTCCGCAACGTGATCAAGGATGCCAGCATCTCCGTCGGGCAGATCCACCACGTCGTGCTGGTCGGCGGCTCCACCCGGATGCCCGCGGTGCACGACCTGGTCAAGGAGCTCACCGGCGGCAAGGAGCCCAACAAAGGCGTCAACCCGGACGAGGTCGTCGCAGTCGGGGCGGCATTACAGGCCGGTGTGCTCAAAGGCGAGGTCAAGGACGTCCTGCTGCTCGACGTCACCCCGCTCTCGCTGGGTATCGAGACCAAGGGCGGGGTGATGACCAAGCTCATCGAGCGCAACACCACCATCCCGACCAAGCGCAGCGAGATCTTCACCACGGCCGACGACAACCAGCCCAGCGTGCAGATCCAGGTGTTCCAGGGTGAGCGGGAGATCGCGGCCTACAACAAGAAGCTCGGCATGTTCGAGCTGACCGGGCTGCCGCCCGCGCCGCGTGGGGTGCCGCAGATCGAGGTCACCTTCGACATCGACGCCAACGGCATCGTCAACGTCTCGGCACTGGACAAGGGCACCGGCAAGAGCCAGGCCATGACCATCACCGGTGGGTCCGCGCTGCCCAAGGACGACATCGACCGGATGATGCGCGACGCCGAGGAGCACGCCGAGGAGGACCGCAAGCGCCGGGAGGAGGCCGAGACCCGCAACCAGGCCGAGTCGCTCGTCTACCAGACCGAGAAGTTCATCAAGGACAACGACGACAAGTTGCCCTCCGACGTCAAGGACAAGGTCAACGCCGCGCTGGGCGAGGCCCAGGAGGCACTCAAGGGCAGTGACAACGACGCGATCCGGGCCGCGATGGAACGACTCGCCACCGAGTCCCAGGCGCTGGGTCAGGCGATGTACTCCGACAGCGCCGCCGGCGGAGCGGACGGCACAGCCGGTGGGCCCGGCGCCTCCTCGACGTCCTCCCCGGGGGCCGCGGAGGACGTCGTCGACGCGGAGATCGTCGATGACGAGCCCGGGAGCGGCAAGAAGTGACTCCTGGCCAGGGCATCGTCGGCGAGAGCGCCCATGGTGACGAGCAACCCAGAGATGACGAGCAACCCAGACTCGTGGTGCGAGACAAGCGGAGGATCGATCCGGTGACCGGACAGGTTCGTGTGCCACCGGCGGGTGAGCAGCCCGCCGGTGGTGGCGTGCACGTCGACGACGATGTTCCCAGCTCAGCGGGGACCTCGGCGGAGCTTGACGCGTTGCAGGCCCAGCTGGACGAGCGGACCGGCGACGTCCAGCGGATCTCTGCCGAGTACAGCAACTACCGCCGTCGGGTGGAGCGCGACCGTCAACTCGTGATCGACACGGCCAAGGCCCAGGTGGTAGCCCAGCTGCTCACCGTGCTCGACGACATCGCGCGCGCGCAGCAGCACGGCGACCTCTCGGGTGCGTTCAAGGCCGTCGCGGACAAGGTCGTGGCCGCCTTGCACGCGCAGGGCCTGGAGCCCTTCGGGGCGATCGGGGACGGTTTCGACCCCGATGTGCACGAGGCGGTGCAGCACAGCACCTCCCCGGAGGTCGACAAGCCGACCGTCACGGCGGTACTGCGCCTGGGTTACCGCTTCGGTGAGCGGGTGCTGCGCCCGGCGATGGTGGCCGTGACCGACACCGCCGGCGAGCCCGAGCCCGCCGCGGACACCGACCCGCTGGAGGCCGATCCGCTCGGTGAGGCTGGACAGCTATCGGACAATTGATCCGGGAGGAGGTATCCGGTGAGCCCCCGGGACTGGATCGACAAGGATTTCTACGCGGAGCTGGGTGTCTCCGCCACCGCGTCAGCTGATGAGATCAAGCGGGCATACCGGAAGCTTGCCCGGGAGCTGCATCCGGACGCCAACCCCGGCAACACGCGTGCCGAGGAGCGCTTCAAGTCGGTGTCCGAAGCCTACGGCGTACTGTCAGATTCGGACAAACGCAAGCAGTACGACGAGGCGCGCAGCCTGTTCAGCGGCGGTTTCCGCCCAGGTAGCGCTGGTTTTGGCGCTCCGGGAGGGTTCGACCTCGGTGACCTGTTTGGGACCGCGACGTCTCGGACCGGTGAGTCGGGTGGTCTCGGGGACCTGCTCGGCGGGTTGCTCGGCAACCGCGCCGGCTCGACTGGTGGCGCCGGGGCCAGCCGCCCTCGGCGCGGCGCCGATGCCGAGACCGAGGTCCGGATCGACTTCACCGAGGCGGTCCGCGGCGCCACCGTGCCGCTGCGGTTGGCTAGCCCAGCCAGCTGCGGCAGTTGTGGTGGCTCCGGCGCCCGTGCCGGAACCATCCCTCGGGCCTGCCCGGACTGCCGTGGCACCGGGTTCGTCACCCGCAGCCAGGGCACGTTCGCCTTCTCGGAGCCGTGCCGGAAGTGCCGCAGCACGGGGAGGATTATCGACGACCCGTGCACCGAGTGCGGGGGCAGCGGGGTCTCCAGCCGAACCCGCACGCTGACCATGCGGATTCCCGCCGGGGTCGCTGACGGCCAGCGGATCCGGTTGGCCGGGCAGGGCGAGCCGGGCATGCGTGGCGCACCGGCTGGCGACCTCTACGTGTTGGTGCACGTCACCCCGCACGCGGTGTTCGGGCGCTCCGGCGATGACCTCACCCTGGCGGTGCCGGTGTCGTTCCCCGAGCTGGTCATGGGCGCGACGTTGACGGTGCCCACCATGGACGCTTCTGTGACGCTCAAGGTCCCGGCGGGTACCGCCAGCGGGCGCACCCTGCGGGTACGCGGAAAGGGCATCCCCGGGCGGCATGGGCGCACCGGCGATCTCCTGGTGACCCTGCAGGTTGTGGTCCCCACCAAGCTGGCACCGGGGGCGAAGGAGGCGTTGGCGACCTACGCGCAGACCACAGCGGGAGAGGATCCGAGGGCGGGGCTGTTCGCCCGCGTGCAGGGCCCGGGGGCGGCGCGATGATTCCCCCGACCCCACCGATTCCTCCGACCCCGCCGGGCGCGGACCGGGACACCCCGGTCTTCGTGATCTCCGTCGCCGCCCAGCTGGCCGGGCTGCACGCGCAGACCCTGCGCAGCTACGACCGGATGGGGCTGGTCTCGCCCGGCCGTAGCTCAGGTGGCGGGCGCCGCTACTCAGCGCGCGACATCGAGCTGCTCCACGAGGTGCAGCGGCTGTCCCAGAACCATGGCGTCAATCTGGCCGGAATCAAGCGGATCATCGACCTGGAGAACCAGGTGGCGGCGCTGCATTCCCGGCTGACCGAGCTCACCGCCGAGCTGGCGCAGGCCCGCACCGAGCTGACCCAAGCCCAGACCATCGCCCACCAAACCGCCGCCGCCGTACACGCCTCCTACCGCCGCGACCTAGTCCCCGTAAACCCCCCAACCCAAACCGCGCTGGTCATCTGGCACCCCAGCAGGTAGCTCCGTTGCGGAAGACTGGTGATTGCGGCCGATTCCCGTGCCTCGGCGACGGCTCCCGCGCATCCCCCCGGCGTGGTTGACCTGATACTTTCGGACACCATGATCCCGACGGCGGTGCTGGAGCTGGCTGGCTCGAATGTGACCTGGGTAAGTGTCTTAAGCATGATCGGTCAATGGCTTGGAGCGATCGGCACAGTCACCGTGGCGATCGTCGCCCGGTGCTAGCAGCGGAGTGGGTTGCGCAGGGGTTTGCGGTCCGGGTCGATGATCGCGGGTGGGATGAACTCGACGCGGTCGGGATAGATCAGGATTTCCCAGCCGGTGCAATGCACGTGGCGGTGGTGGGTTTCGCAGAGCAAGACGCAATTTTCTATGGCCGTCTCTCCGCCGTCGGCCCAGTAAGAGTCGGCATGGGGCGCGTTTCCCGGATTTCTCCGGGGCGTTTCCCCATGCCGCTCTTCCGAACCGGACGTGCGGCTCTCACCGCATCCGGCTCTCCACAAGTCAC
>JBOHFF010000063.1:0-12875 GCA_050699515.1 Pseudonocardiaceae bacterium | reverse complement strand
TTGCGCGCGGTGGCCTGCCCTCTCCACAGCGCTGGTGTGCTGGCCTCGGCCGGGAATGAGGACGCATCCCGTAACAAGTCGATCTTGTTAGGTTTACAGTCCGTGCGTCACCTTCGACTCTTGGGCGCTGTAGCTCGAGTCTCGCACCACCGGCCGCACCACGCCGCAACCGTGGGTGGCATCGTCGCCGCAGCCCGGTCGTGCTCGCCTCTCCACGCCAACCCAGTCCTGATGCCGGCAACGAAACAGCGTCACCGTCGGATGCTTCCCTGCGCCTGTGGGGGCCGATGCGCGCGCCCTGCGCGGCAAAAAGAGGGCGTTGTACCCAGCGAGTCGCCTCTGCATGACTATGCGCTGGTTGGCAGCTGCTGAGTGCATCCTGACTCAGCGCATTGCGATCGTCTGACAGGTCCGCCGTGAGCGCTTCGAGCGCGGCGACACAGCTCTCCGTAGTAGGGCGCTGGGCCGCGCTCGATCTCCGCGATCAGACGGCAGCGAAAGTCTGCTACGGAAAGGCGAGGCGCTGCTGCAGCCCAACTGGGCGAGCAGTCCGGCGATGCCGGCGGCTATGGCGTGAAGCCGGCCGGCCTCTGGGGTACACGCAACTCGGCAGCTGGGGTGGGGTTGGCGCGGTGGATGGCAGGCGTCGGGGACGGGTCCGCGACGCGCTGACGTGGCTACACGCAGCCCGTCCCCGGCAGGTGCTAACTACACGGTGCCGTCGGTCGTGGCGCTCGTCCGGTTCGCGCTGGCCGAGGGGTAGCGGCGTGGTTCACCGCGTCCGCGGCGCTCTAACCCCGGCCACGGCGTCCCGCCGCTGCGCGGACCGGAACCGCTGCTGGTACGCGCTCAGTGACACCCCGAGTCAGGTCACGAACGGACGTTGTGAGACGCAAAGCGCCCGATCCGACTACACCAGTCGCAGGATGATCACCCGTTGCCGGTCGTGGACGACGGCGTAGACGATCAGCCCGGTGCCGTCGCCGTAGGTAGTGGTCCACTGGTCGGTGCGCTCGTCGTAGGCGGAGCGGGGTTGTTGCCGGGTGTTCTCAAGTAGCTGCTCGACGCGGGTGTCGATCTGCTCGCGGGCATCGGCCGGGAGGCTGGTGTACTGCTCGCGGGCGATCTCCAGCCACACCGGTCCATAGCGGGGCATCTACAGCCGGACCCAGTTCCCCTGTTCGTCGCGGGCGAACAGCCCGGTGAAGTCGCCGGCGTTGGCCCGGTCGACCTGGGCCTGCTCGTGCTCGGAGAGTGGGTTGGCGCGGATCGCGGCAATGCCCCACCAGCGGTCGAGCACCGCATCCACCGGTGCGAGGTCGAAGATCTCCGCAGCGTGGCCAACAGCTTGTTGGAACTCGGCCTCGAACTGGGTGCACTCATCGGCGGATAGCTCGGCCAGTGCCGCTCTGATCGCCGGCCCGGAACGTTCGATCTTTGTCGCCGCAGTCATGAAGGGGAGTATCCACCCGGACGGTCCCACCGGCCGAGGCGACACCCTGTCGGGGAGTGTCCCGGTTCGATGGAAGTGGGACACCGACTGATCACCGCGCGGGCGGCTCGCGAACACTGGCGTGTGACTTTCCGAGCTATCCGGCGGCAAATCGTCAGCAATATAATGGCGCAGGCCGTTGTTGCGCCCGTCTCAGTTGGGGATCGTCAACCGTTACACCACCGGCTGGTGGGGCGTACACCCTGATGGCCTTCCAGCAGTGGACGCCGAACGGCGGCTCGTCGTGGGCATCAGGCGAGCCGCCGGTCTTCATTGAGTGGGCGAGGGCCATCCGACCGCTTCGAAGACAGCGAGTGGGTCGAGGTAATCACGCCAGTGTGTGATCTTCCGGTCGGTGATCGTGACAACGGAGATGTAGTGGTTACCGTAGGGTTGCCCGTTCGCGATAACCTTTCCCTGCGACGCGTATTCGAGAACGACCGTGGATTCCGCGCGGTGTACAACGAGGCCGTAACAGCGGTCCAGGAGGAAAGTGGAGCCGTAGCCTCGGTATAGCTCGATGAGCTTGTCGCGGCCGACAACGCGACGGGGATAGTCCGGAACCGTGATGACAAACTCGAATACCACGTCGTGGGCGAGCAGATCAAAGAAGTATCCACCGTCGACCAGACCGTCAAGGCCCTCCTCGATGATCCGAAAAAACGGGTCCAGCGCCTTGACGTCGTTGAAATCGCTCATCATGGTCATCGCTTCTCCCTCGGCATCCACGCTTGTACGGTGCGCACGGCGAAGTCGGCGAAGCTGGTCGGCGCCACGCCGGTGACGGTCTGAACGTCGTCGTTGGGCCGGGAGCCGTGACCGGAGGCGATGGTCTCGGTCAACAGGCGGAGCATGTCGCCGTAATCGGCCGGTACCCCGGCAGCGACGCTGGCCCGGATCCAGACCTCCCGATCGACGTCGTGGTGCTTGATCGGCTGGTTGGTGACACGCGCAATGATGTTGGCGGCGTCGCTGACCGTGATGGCCTCGGGTCCGGTCAACGCATACTGCGCCCCGGCGTGGGCATCAGAGTCCGCGAGCGTCGCGGCGGCGACTGCGGAGATGTCGTCGGCGTCGACAAAGGCCTTATCACCGTTGCCGGTCGGCACGGTGATGAGGCCATCGACAGGCTTCAGGTGCGCTTCGCTGAGGTTCTGCATGAACCAGGCCGGCCGCAGGATGGAGTGCGTGAACGTCCCTCGCCCCATCAGATCGAGCTCGACGGCTCTAAACGCGATCTCTGGCGGCGCGTCTTTGCCCGCTCGGTGGCCCAGCCGCCATGGGGACTGCGGCTGGCAGGCACTATCCAACTGGCGGTGCACGCCGTCGTCGAGGGACGTGCATGGCTCTGGTTAGGCGATCCGGGGAGGCGGTCGAACTAGTCCCGAGCGACGTGGCACTCGTGCGGGGCGGCCCTGACCACCACATCGCCTACGAGCCCTCCGCCCTCTGCCAGGAGCCGGACGAGTTCCGGGTCCGTCACGCCGACGACGAGCGGTCCGGGGCACGCCGGACCGCAGTGTTCCTTTGCGGGGCCTACCGATTCTCCGGCGACATCGGTCGAGGCATGCTCGACGCCCTGCCGCAGATGCTTCATCTGCCCGCGGCCGTCGATGCCCCCTGCACGACGTCATTTCCCTGCTCTCACGCGAGCTCGCCACCCCAGCCGCCGGCCAGCAGACCGTGCTCGATCGGCTCCTGGACGTGGTATTGGTGCTCGCGATTCGCGCGTGCTTCCAGCGCAGCGACACAGCTCCCCGCTGGTACCGCTATCGCGTAGACCACGCGATAGTGCCCGACCCGAATTCGCCACAGATCATCAGTACCGACCAGCCGAGTGGCGCCAGGTGGCCCGGGGATCATCCGCCAACGCGGCAACCTTGCGCAGCACACGCACACGAATCGGGCCGTCGAGCCGATCAAGGTTCTTCTTCGCGGACCGCTCGAACTCGACGGCGTAGCGACCGTTCACCGAGCATCGACGTCAGGATATGCAGCGAGATCATCAGCGTACTCCGCCAGCACCTCGGACAGCGGGACACGAGGCGCACGATCAACCAGCGCAGCACGGGCAGCTCTGATGTCCTCTGCCTCTTCCAGTGCCTCGACAGCGGCAGCCCCCGCCGTCGCCACATCGGCCGGCTGACCATCGCGCATCAGGTACACCACCTGGCCATCGACCGCAGCGTCCACCGCCTCCGCCGGGCGCCACTATGCGGAGGTAGCTCAAAGGAGTGCGCCGCTGTCATGTCCCCAGCATAGGCGCCACGTTGGCGTGATCACACTCGGTCGAGGGCCTTGGCGTAGGCGACGGCGTTGTCGCCCCCGGCGCGGTGATACTCAAGTGCCGATACAAGCCCAGCGACTCTGGCCGTCCACCACGCAACACCGCGTGCTCGACCGACGCTCAGAAGCCCGGCGTGCTCGACGGTCTTTATCGGCGGCTCCCGCCTGCACCGCTATGAGCATCCCGACCAGAAGGCTCGCTGGTCGTGTCACGAGGCGATCTACACCTGGATCTACGCGCTGCCCAAAGGTGAGCTGGCCCGCCAGGGCATCCTGCTGCGTTCGGGACGCACGCAGCGCCGAACGTGCGGCCGAACGCGCTCACCGGGAGCCCGGATCGTGGGCATGACCAGCATCGACGCCCGACCCGCCGAGGTCACGTTGTTCGTGGCCTACGCAGGCTGGTTCAGCAGCGCGATCACACCTGCCGCCATGGCGATCATCGGAGAGGGCACGGCGGCGATCCGGGTGTTCTACGGCGGTCATCCGTGTCGCCAGTGTCGGCGTCCGCGCGGGCAGACCAGACCGAGATTGCCCGGCTCTTCCGCGTTCTCGGGCATCGTGGCGTGGTTGTGGATCCGGTGGGCCTCGGGGAGGTCCTGCACAGTACGGTTCACCGCGCCGCTGTCCCCCTCGTAACGGCTGGCCCCGGCTTCCCGAGCCTGACGAACGGCTGGAGCTGCCCGCAGGCCAGCAAGTCTCTCCGCCATGGAGCGATCTTGCTGGATCCAAAATCCGTGCGTCAGCGTTGACTCTTGTAACCCACAGCTCGAGCCTCGCACCACGTGCCGCACCACGAATGCGCAGCTCAGAGAAGCCTTGCGACTCTGGCCTGGTGCCCCCGGCAGGATTCGAACCTGCGACACACGGTTTAGGAAGAGCCTCGACAGCGCATACCATAGCCGCTACCTGTGACTTTAGTGTGCCAGAGATTCGTGGCGTCCGCGTCACGCGACACCGGGCGACCCTGGTTCGCGTCACAAACCGTGTCATGGGTGCACCACGCGCTGGGGGGCAAGTTCGAGGGGGATCTGACCTATAACCCACTCTCGTCCACGTGCCCAACTGCTGCTTCCTTGAAATCGTCGCCGGTCAGGCGATGGCTGCAATGTCGCCGTCGTCGAAGTAGATAGCCTGGTGCAGGCGCCCGCCGAGCGCTGCGGCGTAGCGGGCGAGCACGTCCTGACCAGCGATCTTACCCTGCTCGATCTGAGACACTCGACCCTTGGTGACGCTCATCTTGTCCGCGATCTGCTGCTGGGTCATGCCGCGGGCGCGGCGGACCTCGGCGAGGCGATGGCCGATCACCTCGCCGAGCAGCTCGCGCTTGCCGGCCTCGACGGCAGCTTCGCCGCCGGCGCGCTCGACGTGTTCGGCACGGATGTCGTCCCAGCTCACGAAGCTGTTCATCGCTGTTCCTCCTCCTGGGTGCGTTCCTTCAGGTAGCGCCCGTACCGCTCTTCGGCTAGCGGTATGGCGTGGCGATACCAGGTGTTCCACTGTCCGGCTTTGTCCCCGGCGACGAGCAAGATGCTCGAACGCCATGGGTCAAAGGCGAACAGGATCCTCACAGATCCCGGTCGCAGTTCTTTGAGATTCGCGATCTTCGAGCCATGGATGGTGTCGACGAGCGGTCGGCCGAGGCCAGGCCCGACGTCGGCAAGGGTGTCGATGGCTTGCACGACCTTGTTGTGCGTGGCGGTGTCGAGAGCGTCGAGCCACTCGCGGACCTCGTCCGCGATGTAGATCTCCCATTCCCCAGACACCACAGATCAAGTATAGCATTCGGTATACTTGATCGTGAGTGGGTGATCGGGGTCGAGCCTTGCAGCCGTTCGCGCAGCTCCATAGCGCGTTCGTAGTGGCCGCGGCGGATGTTCTGCATGAACGCATGCCCCCTGAGTGATCACTCGTGCGCCGCGCAGCTGTCTGAATGCGCGCATCGGCTGTAGCCAAAACTTCACTCTCTGTTGCGAGCGGCTGGCCTGAGTATGGGTCCTGTCGCCGCAGCTGCAGCATGGTCGTGCACCATATGGTCGCGCGGTGTGGTTCTGCGTGCGTCGCTGTGGCCGGATCCGGATGGTGGTGGGTGCCGCCACGATTCGAGGGGGTAAACAACGGTCTCAATTTCCCACTCACAAGATCAAAGATCTTCTTCTGAGTATTTCCACTGTTCAGAAGGGGTGCCCCCGGCAGGATTCGAACCTGCGACACACGGTTTAGGAAGAGTCTCGACGATGCCGACCATGGTGTCTGCCTGCGACTTTCATGTACCAGAGATCCGCAGCAGTCGCGTCACACGGCGCTGGACGACCCTGGTTCGCGTCACAAACCGTGTCACGGGTGGTCTCCTCCACGGCGATGGCGCCGGTCGGAGGCCGGGATGGTTTCGCTCGCGCGAAACTATTGGCGGGTCGTGTGTGTCGTTCTTAGGCGGCGCCAAAGGTTACGGCGGGTAGGTCGGTCGTGTTGGCGACTTCCAAGCGCAGCTGTACGCCCAGGGCGTCGGCGAGGCGTTCGAGTGTCGCAAAGGTCGGGGTAGTGCCTCCCGCTTCCAGCCGGGCGATGGCTGAGGCGGTGGTGCCCATGCGTGTGGCGAGTTCTTTCTGTGTGAGGCCGGCTGCCTTGCGGAGCGTGCGAGTGAGTACGCCGAATTCGTAGGAGCGGCGGGTTTCGTCGTAAGATCCGCGGAACTCGTCAGTGTCTGTGTCGTCCCGTGTGTTGTAGATTTCTTCGAGGCTGCGTCGGCTGGTCATCTGTCGAACTCCTGTTGTACTCGCTTGAGAGCTTTGTGGGCCTGCTCGACTTCGCGGTGTTCGTTCTGGCGTTGTTTGCGAAACGTCGTGAGTAGCACGATGCGTCGGTCGGGTGCTATCCAGAATGTGATGCGTCGCTGTTCATCGCGAAGATGAAACCGTAACTCCCGTAGGCCGTACCCGAGGCTACGTACGTGCGGCATGGCTAGTGTGTTGCCGTGTTCGGTGAGCAGCTGCAGGTAGAAGCGTGCCCGGGCAGCGTCGCGTGTGGACAACTTCATCAGCCAGGTGTCGACTTCATCCTCGGCCTCGATCTTCCATGCTGAACCCACGCCAGTATAGTAGCAAGTTTGCTAACCATGGAGGAGCGTCGCCTCGGCGAACACCACCATGGTGACGTCTGTGTCCTTAACTGCCGCGACCGTGGCGGGCCCTCTCTCTGGCGCTGAGATGTGCACACGATATGACCGAACACACACCTGGTTACGTCCCCGCGCCCTGACATGGGTCGCTGTGTACCGCGAGAGTTTCGCTGCAGCGGCCAACGGGTCCCGGTGCTACGACTGCGTCACAGGGCCGTCGATTGCATCGCGGCGTCGCAAGGCCGAGGTCACCGCTCTGCGGGTGCTGCTGCGGATGACCTCTGACGGTGTTGGGTGCTGCTGCAATTCGAGGCGGTGAGCAACGGTCTCAGTTCGTGTCACGCCTACAAGATCGCAGATCTTCTTCTGCCTATTTGCGCTGTTCAGAGGTGGTGCCCCCGGCAGGATTCGAACCTGCGACACACGGTTTAGGAAGAGCCGCGTCCCCGGCCCCTACTCCTGCTACCAGCGACTACAGTTCGTCCAGTGTCGCACCAAGGCCGTTCTGAGGCATGCTTCACGTACATTTCGCACCACGATCCGCACCACGCCGTGAGGCCGGTTGCATAGTTGTTGACGCGTTTGGGAGCTACGACGGTTGGGGGATGAAGGGGGGTGCGGGGGCAGACCCCACCACTGTCCCGATCGTCAGACCCCGTGACGGGCCGGAACCCGGTGATCCCGGACGATAGCCCTTGATCCGCGATGGGCTCCGCGCACGGGAGATTCCGGTTTGCGGTAAGACACCACGCCCCTCTACCGTGACCACGAGGCACGGAGAGTGACGGGCGGCGAGGGACCTGGGGCGGGGGACCGCCTGGGGACCCGGGGGAGTTCTCCCCACCCCATCCCCAGGTCCTACTTACCTGACGCACCACCCATAACCCGGCGCGAGGACCGCCGTGTCGAACAGCAGCGCACACCGGGGGTGTCACAGCGATAGGCCGGGACTCATTGGCCGGACTTACTGTACGAACCGTCGTAGGCCGGCTCGTCGATGACTAACAATCGGACGAATCAGTCAAGTCGGAAGCGTTGAGCTGTCCCGGATCGATGTCCTAGACCGGGACGTCACCACCTCGGAGGCAAATGCGGACACGGTTATCCACCTGAGGTGATGGTCAATGCCAGCAGCCCCGCGGAAAGTCCTACAACGAGGTGGTCATCGTTGAACGGCATGACTTCGAATGCCTCGTACCGAACCGGGATTACCTGCAGGGGATGGCCGGTGGCCGGGTCCCAGATCCGCACCGTGCGATCGTCGCTGGCGGAGGCGAGGAGTTCCTGACCTGCCGCTCGTACCATGCATACCCCATTTACCCAGTTGGTGTGCCCTTCCAAGATGCGCTTGGTCGTGCCAGTGGCGGGGTCCCAGACTCGCACCGTGGTATCCCCGCTGGCGGAGGCGAGGAGTTCCCGACCTGCCACTCGTACCATGCACACCCCATTCACCCCATCGGTGTGCCCCTCCAACGTGCGCTCGGTGGTGCCGGTGGCGGGGTCCCAGACTCGCACCGTGGTATCGCCGCTGGCGGAGGCGAGGAGTTCCCGACCTGCCACCCGCACCGCGCACACCCCAGTGACCCAGCTGGTGTGGCCTTCCAACGTGCGCTCGGTGGTGCCGGTGGCCGGGTCCCAGACTCGCACCGTGGTATCGCCGCTGGCGGAGGCGAGGAGTTCCCGACCTGCCAACCACACGGGACATAGTCCGCGCACCCAGTTGGTGTGGCCCTCCAGGGTCCGCTCGGTGGTGCCGGTGGTCGGGTCCCAGACTCGTACGGTGTGATCGTCGCTGGCCAAGGCGAGCAGTTCACGACCCGCCACCCGCACCGGACATACCCCGCGCACCCAGTTGGGGTACCCGGCCAGAACCCGTTCGGAAGTACCAGTGGCCGGGTCCCAGAGCCGCACCTTGGCATCATTGCTGGCTGAGGCGAGTAATTCGCAGTCTGCTACCCGCACGGCGCATACCCCATTCACCGCGCCGGCCCATTCGGATATGACGCGTTCGGTGGTGCCGGTGGCCGGGTCCCAGATCCGCACGGTGCCGTCCTCGCTGGCGGAGGCGAGCAATTCCCGGCCTGCCACCTGCACCGCACATACGCCGTTTACCCCGCCGATGTGTCCCTTCAAGGTGCGTTCGGTGGTGCCGGTGGCCGGGTCCCAGATCCGCACCGTGGCATCGTCGCTGGCGGAGGCGAGCAATTCCCGGCCTGCCACCTGCACCGCACACACCGCATTCACCCAGTTGACGTGACCGTCTAAGACGTGCTTGGTAGTACCGGTGGTTGGGTCCCAGATCCGCACTGTGGCGTCGACGCTCGCCGAGGCCAGCAGCTCACGCCCGTCTACTTCCACTGCACACACGCCTCGAACGCCGCCGGTGTGCCCGTCCGCAGCCACCCGGTCCATCCGTCGAGGCGCGTTTGCCCACAGAGCCCGGTAGGGCGTGTCTTTCCGGTGACGACGGAACGCGGTATCACAGCCGTGGAGGGCCTCTGTCACGCTGAGCAACGCTAGCCGCTCTGGTGCTTCAGCTGAGATTGCCTGAGGGGTCAACCGCAACAAGTGGGCGCGTTCCAGCCCTGTAGGCATACGAACGCCCATCGCGGCGGTGATCAGCCGACGGAGGTCGGCGTGCAGCACATAATCAGTGTCAGCGATTAGCTCATCGATTATCCCGGCCCGCGCGGCGTGTCCCGGCAGGGATCGGAACAAGTAGGTGGGCGCGTGGTCCCACCCGATGCGGGCGCCGTAGCCGGTAAACGCCCTGCTGAGAGCCTCTTCGTCCTGCTGCGGTGATACCGATCTCCCCCGCTCCGCGGATAGGGCATCGCTCAGCGCCTGGTGGAAGAGCCGGAACGTTGCAGTGGCTGACTCGTCGGTGGACTCGATGAGGAAATTCGCCGCTGAGCCCCGGGCGAACCTGGCGAGCTGCTCGATGCTGATCTCGGCGCCGGTCAGTGTTCGCAGGGCGAGTTGCCAGAGCGCAGCGGGCAGGCCGGGAGCTTCGGCGAAGGCCAGCGAGGTCAATACCTCTCCCGCCGTGACCTCCCCTATTGGAGCAAGCCGGTCCAGGAAGGTGCCCAGCGTCGAGGCGACGCTGGGCGTGAACGAGATCGCCGCCGGGCTGATCGCAGCGTCATCGTAAAGACCGTGAGTCCGCGCGACCAGCCCAGCGATCAGGAAGTTCCGCTCGGCCAGTTCCGCGATTCGAACCGCGACCGGCGCCGCGACGTCATCAGACTGGTAGGGATTGGTGCGCCGTTCGTCCCCGCGTAGCTGCAGAGTGGCCTGCGCGTAGGCGGCAAGGTCGTCTAGGGCGAAATATCTGGTGTCATCGAGGTCGACAATGCTGCAAGCCGGTCCAAAAATTCGCAGCAACTCACCCGAATCGTCGCCGCGCCGTGTTCCCACGATCACTTGCGCGCCCACATCGGCGCAGGTTTGCGCGATCGGCAACACGATCCCTTTGATGATGCCGCTGGCCTGGGTGGGATCGCTGGCCTCATCCAGCGCATCGATGACCAGGTTGAACCGCCGCACTGCGCCGGCCAGCACCTCCCGCAGGGCAGCCACGAAATCTTCCACTTCTTCGGGTAGCGGTGCTGACGCGGCGCGGGCGATCTCCATCGCCACGTCCAAGGCGGTCTTGCCCTTGGCGTGTACCGCACAGGCCACCGACCCGACGCTGGCCCGGGGTGCGTCGTCACCGGGCGGCAGAGCCGCCCGGGTCTCGG
This sequence comes from Pseudonocardiaceae bacterium, assembly GCA_050699515.1. Classification (GTDB taxonomy): domain Bacteria; phylum Actinomycetota; class Actinomycetes; order Mycobacteriales; family Pseudonocardiaceae. The sequence goes on along the minus strand of JBOHFF010000063.1, from coordinate 2,239 downwards.
CGTCCGCTGTCGTGACGATCCGCCCGAGAACAGCGGATTTACCGACCCCGGGCGAACTGGTAATCACCAGCACCTTGAGATCCGGCGCCGCGCGGTTGAGCCAGGTCACGATCTCGGTCAAGGCGCTGCGCCGCCCACAGAAACGATGACCCCGTTCAGAGACCACCGACACCCCACGGGACCGTGGCCGCCAGTGCCGATCAGCTTCCTTGTCCGCCGAGAGCCTCCACCGCGCCAGGTCGCGGATTTTCTCCGCAGGCAGACGCTTGTCCGCCAGATGCAGGGTGACCGCTCGGCCATCCCCGTTTGGGTGTGCGTGCGCGACGATGCCGACCACGGCGTCGTAGTCCGGGCACCACAGCCCGCTACCGCTGAAGCCGGGTTCGACGGGATACCGGGAGGTCCTATCCAGCTGCACCCAGCCATGCCCGAGCGACGCGCCCACCTGCCCGTGCGCTTCGTTGCCGTGTGGGTCGTGATCAGCGAACCCGAAAGCCCACCAGGCTCGGTTGACCACATCATCTGGTTTCGGACACCGCAACTGCGCCGCTGCCACGCCGGCCGGGATTGGCTCGTCCAACTCCACTACGGCCAGATCCGCCGTCGGATTCTCGGCGCGCCTGACCCGGACCCCGCGTAGCCGAGCAGCGCAGGGGTCCCCGGTCATCGGGAAGGCCACCCACCACTCACCGTTACAGGCGTTAAGGACGTGAGCGCAGGTCAACACCCGCCGGTCATCGATCACCACCGCGGTCCCCAGCGGAGCTAAGTCATCCGCCGAGGCATGGATCGCCGCGACCCAGCTCTTGCACGCGGGCGTGGCATCAGGCATCGAAAGCCTCGGCTCGGGTGGCGGCGGGCTTCGCCGTCCAGGTCAACGTGATGTCGAAATTACCTTCGGTCGCAGCCTTGGCGATCAGCCAGTTCGCGGTACCACTCACCTTGATCCCGAACTTGACCTCAACTTTATCCGGACCGGCTTCCTTCGCTCTCGCCAGCACCGCTCGCGCGCCCTCCACGGCCGGGGCCACCGCCTCCCGGATCCGACCGGCGACCTCATCCGGACCCGCTGGCCGGAAACCGGCGCTCTGCTCAATCTCAAAGCGCACGACCGTACCATCATCGAGCGTGTAGCTGACCACCGCCGTCATCAACCGCCTCTTCTCAGTAAAGAGTTATTCCGCTCCTGTTGAATTGAAGATGCTGGTCACCCGACACCACAAGTTCAAAAAGATTTGAGACCAGCTCCCTAAGTGACGTCAAACCAGTAGTTCTGTCCGTACTGGCTATCCCAAGAAACAGTTCCCTCCTCGTCGGTTTTCTTGAACCACAACTCGATTTTCGTCGCGCCCGATGGAACCCTAACTGTCGCCGACCCGTCGAAATCAACCGAATGGCTTACTTCTTGACCGTGTGGATGGAAGCGCGCACTCACGATAATGCTCCGGCCGGGGTTATAGTTTGTGTAGCCGCTGACATAGCCAGGTGAGGGTCGCGCCCTGACATACTCAATCAGCAGAGAGTCGCCTGCTCGGATATCGCCGTCTTGTTCCTGCGACCAGTCGGATAGGAACTTCACCCTCGCCACAAGCCAACTCCCTTACTATATGGCCCTTCGCTCCAAGCTGTCGTCGACGGATCTACCAGGCTATAGCGCGACCGGGGTAGTAAGCCCAGGAACCAAACGACCTTGTCGGGCCCTAAGCCTATGCCCTCAGCTTATGCCCTCGCCGAGGTGGCAGACAGGCATCGAAGGCCGTCCGGTGACCGCCGTTCTCGCGGAGCTGTGGACTGGTCAGTCTCGGTGTCGAGCGCCGCACCAGCGTCGGCCGTGGCCGCCGCGACCGCCGGGTACACCGTCGGCGCCGGCGGCGGTCAGGTCCACCATTGCGGTGGAGAAGCGGGAGTCAACGCAGCATTGTCGCAGTCTCGGAGGATTTCTAGGGTTTGGGTGAGGTGGCGGTGGAGGCCGCTGGTGTGCATGATGGCGTCGCGCATGCTGCGGTGTTGTGTGGTTTCTTGGGGGCGTTCGGTGGTGAGTCGGGAGCGGATGCCGCGTAGGAATCGCCATCCGAACTGTGGTGGCACGGTGGGGTCGTGTCCTTGTTCGATGTGGTGGCGGAGGTGGTCGCAGTAGGCCCAGACTGCTTGCACGGACAGTTCGCAGGTGATGAGTTCGTCTTCGTGGAGTGCGCGGTCGTGGGCGATGGGGTGGTAGACGACGCCGGACCAGGAGGCG
>JBOHFF010000062.1:0-217783 GCA_050699515.1 Pseudonocardiaceae bacterium | reverse complement strand
AAGGCGTCCACCTCGTCCTCGTTGTAGCCCCGCTTGCCGATCGGCGGCTTACTGAACGCGACGTTGTGAACGTCGGCGGGGGTCAACGGCATCGGATCACCTCACGCACTCCTCGACGACTATGCACATGCTGGGTATACCACTTGAGGGTGAACATCCTGGGGCATCCGCCCCACGGCCGGTGGTCGGGCAACTGTTATCTCGGATCCACCAGTCGCATCAGTATCAACACTACGAGGAACAACACCAAAATGGACAGGTCCAGCCCTACGCCCCCGATCCGGACCGGTTTGATCACCCGGCGAAGCGCCAGGACCGGAGGGTCAGTCATGGTATAGACCGACTCCAAGGCGATGGCTACCCCCCCAACCGGCTGCCAGCTCCGTGCGAACGAGCGAACGAGCTCGACTACGACACGGGCTGTCAGCAGCAGCCAGAAGAAGAAAAGCAGGTAGTAAACGACGTACTGGACCACATCCACGGAGACACTCTGCCACCGGTGGGCATGTGATCGCGAGCCGGGTCCCCTCCCACCGTGTCGGGCGTCAGCGAAAAGGGCGGCCCTCGGCGATCCGGCGCCGGTCCTCGGCGGACACCTCGACGTCGGGCGGTGAGAGCAGGAACACCTTGTTGGTGACCTTGTCGATCGAGCCGCGCAGGGCGAACGCCAGCCCGGCGGCGAAGTCGACGAGACGCTTGGCGTCCCGGTCCTCCATCGCGGTCAGATTCATGATCACCGGATTGCCCTCGCGGTAGCGTTCCCCGATGGGCCGGGCCTCGTTGTAGCTGTGCGGGTGCAGCGTGACGATGCACGACAGTGGGTGGGCATCTGGGTAGGCATCGTCATCAGAGCACAGGTCGGCTCGTGACTCGACGGCCAGCGAGCCGCGCACCGCCGTGTCCGCACCCCATGGCGCGGAAGCCCGAGGTGAGCGCTGCCGGGTGTCCATGGACGAGGAAGGGGAGCGGGTGGGATGCACTCTGGGCACCACGCGGTGTCCAGCCGGGGTCGGGAAGGCATCATCATAGTCGTCGAATCCCGTCCGGCGGGGGTGGCGAGCGGCCGGTCGCTCGGCAGCGTAGTGCGACTCCCCCCCGAGGTCAGCGGCATCGAATCCTGCTGCGGCGAACCCGGTTGTGGTGAACCCCGTTGTAGTGAACCCAGTTGTGGTGAGCCCAGTTGTGGTGAGCCCAGCCTCGAACTGCGCGGCGTCGGCGAAGTGAGCGGCATCGAACTCGTCGACGGGGACCATGCCGAAGTACGCCTTGAGCCTGTGCAGCGCGCTCATCGTCTCGCCTTCCTGTGCAGAACCTCGACGCACCGCCTGCCGAACCCAGCTCACGATGCCGCGCAGACCGTCGGACATGGTCAACGCGAGGTTAACGGCCTAGCGCCCAGTAGCGCGGTTCCGACACGCACGCACGTCGAGCCGTGCACGATGGCCTGCTCGAAGTCGGCACTCATCCCGGCGGATATCTCGACCGCACCGGGATGCCCACGGCGTAGCTGTGCCGCGGCCGCATTGAGCGTGGCGAACGCGCGGGCGGGAACGAGATCCAGCGGCGCCACCGCCATCACGCCCTCCAGCCGCAGCTGCGGTGCCGCCGCCACCCGATCGGCCAGCTCCTCGAGTCGGGGAATCGAGCAACCACCGCGCTCCGGGTCGCCGTCCAGGCTGACCTGGACGAGCACCCCGAGGGCGGTGTGGCGATGCCCGGACTCCCGCGCGGCGTGGACCGCCCGGTCCAGCGCATCGGCCACCCGGAGAGAGTCCACCGACTGCACCTGCACCGCCCACCGGGCCACCGAGCGGGCCTTGTTGCGCTGCACCCGACCGACCATGTGCCAGCGCACCGCCGCCGCCAAGCCCAGCGCGGCGACCTCGGCCACCTTGGCGGCGGCCTCGGCGGCCCGGGCCTCGGCAGCGTCGTGCAGACCGAGCTCGACGAGCAACGCCACATCCCGCGCCGGGACGGTCTTGGTGACCGGGAGCAGGCGCACCCCAGCGGGATCCCGCCCTGCTGCCGCGCACGCGGCGTCGATGCGGTCCCGAATCCGGGCCAGCGCCCCGGCGAGCTCACCCCGGCGAGCCGCGTCGGCATCGCGACGGTGGCCGTCCGCGGCCTGTTCTGCCGGCTGCCTCATCATCCCTCGAACCGGACTCCCTCACTCCTCGAACCAGGCTCACTCCTCGAACCAGGTTATTGCCGCCAGCCGACCGGTGACACCCTCGCGACGGTAGCTGTAGAGCGTGGGATCCTCGATCGTGCACCGTGGATCGACACCGATCCGGGCCACGCCAGCGGCAGCGAGCTGCTGCCACAACCCGGCCCGCAGATCCAGACCGGCGGTGCCCTTCCGGGTCCGGCAGGCGCTACCCGGCAGGCGGGCCTCCACCTCGGCCTGCATCCGTGCGGGCACCTCGTAGCACTGCCCGCACGCCGCGGGTCCGAGCAACACCTCCACCTGCTCGATGCGCGCGCCCTGGAGCCGCATCGCCGCCAGGGTGGCGGGCAGCACCCCGGCGCGAGCCCCCACCCGGCCCGCGTGCACGGCGGCGACGATCTTGCGGACAGGATCGGCGAGCAGCACCGGTACGCAGTCGGCCACCAGCGCCACCACCGCGAGCCGGGGCTGCGTCGTGACCAGCGCATCGCTGGCCGGCGCCGGCTGCGGTAGCGGACCGTCGACCACCGTGACGGTCCGGCCGTGCACCTGCTCCATCCAGACCAGTCGCTGCACCGGAAGCCCGATGCCAGCGGCGAGCCGTTCGCGGTTGGCAGCCACCGCATCAGGACGGTCACCGACGTGCGCAGCCACGTTGAACGACGTATACGGCGAGACTGACACCCCACCACGCCGAGTGGTGACCACCCGCCGGACGCGGATAGTGTTCATCGCCTCATGAACGGTGGGACGTCTACCTCGTCATCGTCGTCGAAGTCGTCGGTGACAGGTACCGCGCGGCTCGGCGGCCGCGTCCCGGCGGCAGGCTGCCAGGGCGCCGGGTTGGGCTGGGTGGCGGGACGGGGCGGTGCGGCGGCGGCCGGAGCGGACATCGGCGTGGGCGGGGGCCGGCTGACCTTGCCGGCCTGCCCGCTGGCCACCGTCCGCGCGGCCACCGGCTTGGGGTCCAGTTTCTTGTGTGATGGGCTACCGGAGTCGAAACCGGCGGCTATCACGGTGACCCGCACCTCATCACCCAGCGAGTCGTCGATCACCGTGCCGAAGATGATGTTGGCATCCGGATGGGCAGCCTCCTGAACCAGTGAGGCGGCCTCGTTGATCTCGAACAGGCCCAGGTCGGAGCCGCCGGCAATGGACAGCAGGACGCCGTGCGCTCCCTCCATCGACGCCTCGAGCAACGGGGAGTTGATGGCCTTCCCGGCGGCCTGCACCGACCGGCCCTCTCCCCTGGCGGACCCGATGCCCATCAGGGCGCTACCCGCCCCGGACATCACGCTCTTGACATCGGCGAAGTCCAGGTTGATCAGGCCGGGGGTGGTGATGAGGTCGGTGATGCCCTGCACCCCGGAGAGCAGGACCTCGTCCGCGGAGCGGAATGCGTCCATCAGGCTCACGTTGACGTCACCGAGCTGCAGCAGCCGGTCATTGGGGATCACGATCAGGGTGTCGCACTCGTTGCGCAACTCGGCGATGCCGTCCTCGGCCTGATTGGCCCGCCGCTTGCCCTCGAAGGTGAAGGGCCTGGTGACCACACCGATGGTCAGCGCGCCCAGTTTTCGGGCGATGTTGGCCACCACAGGGGCTCCGCCGGTGCCGGTTCCACCACCCTCGCCCGCGGTGACGAACACCATGTCAGCGCCCTTGAGAACCTCCTCGATCTCCTCACGGTGGTCCTCGGCGGCCTTGCGACCGACCTCCGGGTCGGCTCCCGCGCCGAGCCCACGCGTGAGCTCCCGCCCGATGTCGAGCTTGACGTCGGCATCCGACATCAGCAGCGCCTGAGCATCGGTGTTCACCGCGATGAACTCGACGCCGTTGAGCCCGACCTCGATCATGCGGTTGACCGCGTTGACGCCGCCGCCGCCGATTCCGGCGACCTTGATCACGGCGAGATAGTTGTGCGCGGGCGTCATCGGCGTGCACCTTCGCTGTCACACACAGTGCGGCCTCCCTCGTCGCTGCCGGTGCCCCACAGACGTACTGACAACTCCTGCTCCCCTCGGCGTGGCAGAACCCTTGACCTCATCTGGAGGATTAGAGTTGTGTCAGCGTTGTCTCGTCAGCGACGGTAGACACCACAGCTAACAGGGTCCAGCAGGCACGCCGGTCGGTCGGCATCGGGCGCCGCGAGTGTATGCGGTGGCTCCATTTCGCAACCACAGGGTCTGCGCCGCAGGCTGCTGGGGCGTCAAGACGCTTATGGTATTCCGACGAACTCGGCCAGCTCACGTAATCCGCGTCGACCGCGACGGTCGCGGCGCAGCATCTGCCGCACCATGTCGTGGACGCGGTGGGTGAACATCAGCTGCTCGGGCGCAGCCGCACGGGCGGCGGACAGCGCGGTGAGCGCATCGTCGTCCTGACGGCGTAGGTAGTGCGACCAAGCAACGGTGATCAGGTGCGAGGTGCGGCGCTCGGCTAGCGCCGGGGGCAGTTCCGTGTCGTCCACGTGTTCGGCAAGGCGGAGAGCGTCGATGGGGTCGCCCATCTCGGTCGCCAACCACACCCGGTGAATGGCGACATTGGTGGGTCCGAACGCGAGCCAGAAATCATTGCGGTCGCCGGTGAGCTGCGCGGCCCGGTCGCACTCCCGGAGGTAGTCGCGTACCGCCCCGTGGTCACCTACGGTTGCCGCGCCCACCGCGCCCTTGAGCATCAACGCACCGTATATCGACGCATGCTGTGGAGACTGAGCCAACCGGGTTCGGAGCGCGTCGGCGGTCACGACCGGAATGTCGATGGACTCCTGGAGGCGCCCGTTGTGCCGTAATACTACCGCCAGTCGCCAGGCGGCCCCGGCGATCAGGAGATCGTCCTCGCTGCGCTCGGCAGCAGTCATGTCACGTTCCGCGGCAATCCAGGGCAGGTCTTTCTCACCGATCCGGTCCAGCATCCCGGAGGTGACTCGCCAGACCAGGGAGAGCTGCCCGAACGCATGGTGTTGCAGTTCGCCGGTGTTGGTATGGACGGCCTGCCAGGCGTCGGCGATGAGATCCGGCAGCAGCGAACCGAGCCGTGACCAGCGCTCGGTCTGCGAGCAGACGAACGCCTCGTTGATCCGCACCGCCAGCTCAACGGGCCCGACTGGTGGTCGCCCGGCCAGACCGAGCACTTGTGCTGACCCGTTGTAGCGAAACATCGCGGCCTTGATCGCGGCAACGGAGTCCGGCGCGGTGCCGATCACCGCATCGCGCAGCTCACGGCGCCGTGTGGTGAACGCGGCAGGCAGTAGCTTTGCCGGCTCGATGCCCAGAGCATCGGCGACGGCGACGATGGTGGACAGTCGGTCCAGCTCTTTGGCGCCCCGCTCGAACTGGGCAAGCCACTCGACACTGCGCCCCAGGAGTCCGGCCAGCACCTCCTGGGTGATGCCCTTACGCCGCCGGTAGAACGCCACCCGCTCACCGACGGTCGCCTCCTCGATCAACCGCACCCCGCCGAGTCTAGGAAACAACAGGACCCCAAGGCTTCCTTGGGGTTGCCCTCCCCAGCGCACGTAGGGTTCAGCCCATGATCGATACCTTGACCATCGCGCGGGCGCTGACGGTGCCGGTGCCGGGTGCGCGGTGTTGGGCGGTGGGCCGGGATGAGTGGTAGCACTCCCGATGAGACGTTCCGTGGGGCGCTACAAAGTTGCACCCCGAACGGTGAGCCGCACACCGTGATCGTCACGCGACAGGGTCTGGGCAGCGCTGGGCGGGTGTGGTTGACCTTCAACGGGGCGATCAGGACCACCGCCGTGATGACCAACCCGGAGACGGTGCAGCTGTGCGAGTTGCTCAACAGAGCGATAGCGCCCAGACACGGGAAAACGGAGACGGTTTCATGACCAACATAGGTACACCGTGGCGTCTCGCACCAGGCTCGGCCGGGAGCCTGCGGCTGACAGGTCTCTAGTTCTCGCCACGCCTATATCTCTCTGCGACCTTGACGAGGATCCCTCGCGCCTCCTCGTCGAACACCGCTAGCCGTTCCAGTTCCGCGAACAGATCCACATATGCGGCCACGTCCGCACGCCCGTTCAAGCGGTAACTCCCCGTAGTGGTACCAAAATAGACCGTCTCCTTGTCGTACATCTCCCAGGAGTGCAACGGGATCACAGGGGCGACACGGCCCCACGGGATGATCCCGATACGGATGTAACGGCGGCGAGATGTTGCGGCGATGTACTCGACCTGAGCAGCCATGCCCTCGGGGGAGAGAAGTGCCCAACCTAACGAGCCTTCTGGCATGAGCAGCACAAACCGGCGGCCAGTGTCGTCGGCTAGGGCCTGCTGGGCCTCCAGGCGCTCCGCCGCGCCGGCTGCTTCCTCAGGGCTGATCTTGCCATTCGTGCTGAACAACGCCTGCACGTAGTCAAGACTTTGGAGGAGCCCAGGGAGGCCGCTGGGATAGAACCCTTGCACCAGCGCAGCTTCAGTGATCCGCTTACGGATATCGGCCTGGACAGCGCCATAGTCGCGGTGCATCACTACACGAGGGGTGCCTTCGCGTAGCTCCTGGGCGGTAGCGGCCAAGGCACGGAACTCAGCCGTCGGCGCACCGTAAGTGCTGCACAGGGCCTCGACCTGCTCGGGGCGGGGGACCTGGCGGCCAGTCTCGAAACGAGCGATGGAGGGCTGGCTGATGCCGGAACGCTCGGCAGCGTCTACTTGTCGCATTTGGCCGCGCAACTTCCGCAACCGTTGCGCCAGTTCGGCGCTGAGCGTTCGGTTCGGCATCAGATCCAGCGGGTCAAGCGGCCAGGTGACTGCGACGATATTCCGGATGCGCGGCCCACCACTGGGCGAAGGGAACACCGAGCTCCCAAGCTAGCTCGCCGGCGGCGACGTAACCATGCGCACCGGAGGCCTCGACGGCGACCTCCCCCAGGTGGTGGCCCTGATCGTCGTAGCGGACAAGGGCGACGTAGCGGTGCTCGACCACCCAAAAGTCCCCAGTACGCAACAACGCGGCAGCGACGGGGTGACTAGCTAAGTCGAGGATGCGGATGACCTGCCCGGCCTCGGAGGCCGAAGTATATACCCACTCGTTGGCGTACTTCTGGTAGGGCGTCGGCTCACCGTCGATAACCACTAAGTTCCGCCAGACCCTGCCCGTGGCTGCGCCGTCGCGTAGCTCCTGAAAGAACGGCTCCCGATACTCGCTGGTTGGTGCCGGGGCGCCGTTGAGGTAGCCGGCGAAGTCGGCGTCGTCGCTGGGTACGCCGTACTGAGGCAAAGTCTGGATCCACAGCATGTCACCGGGTGCGGAGCGACGCTCGGCGAGCCACGCCTCGAAGTCGGGGATGTCAAGGCGGCCGAGCTCAGGAAGCATCGTCTCCGGCACCCGCACCCTGCGCTCGTGCGCCGGCAGACTGTCGTCGGGCACGAAGGTGCCTACCACGTCGTACCACCCCTCTTCTGACTTTCTCGATCCGTGGGCATGACTTACCGACGGGACAATCGCTCCTCAAGATCTTCGTCACCTGGTGTCTCCCATCCGTGGACTGAGCGCCTCGGGTCAGTGTCCGTCCCGGGCAGCCAGTGGTCAATCTCGATGTGAATACGCCACTGTCAAGCTTGCCATATCCGGTTCGAAAACGAATACTAGGTTCGTGCACTCTACCCACCCGAGGGGAGGTGTCCCCGGCCGAGAAGTGCGTTGACACCCCGTCGCCCATGACGTGAGCCAGGCGGTGGACGCAAGGAGCGCGACCTACGCGCGGTTCTTCAGCAGGCGAAACCGGATCCGACACCACCAGGAAAGGCATCGACCATGTCCAAGCACGACCAGACTCGCGACGGCGGGAGACCACGGGATCAGGTCGACCCATCGAAGATCGTACGGCCGAGGGATCAGGACGAGGGGAAGCACAGCGACGACAGCGCGCCTGACGACCGTGGGCGTGGCGACAGCGAGTGTGACGACGAAGGCGACACATGATCGAAGCACAGCGGGAACTGGCACTCCGGCTCGGCGACCGACTACCCGCCGACTGGCGGGACGCCTACGAAGCCAACCCCCGACATACCTTTCTCCCCGATCGCGTCTGGCGAGCGGTCGCGGAGCCGCTGGACCGCACCACCGACCCAGACGGCTGGCTCGCATACGCCTACCGCGATGAGTCGGTGATCACCCAGCTCCATGACGGCGCCGAGCGCTCCGAACACGGGTACCCGATCAGCAGTTCCTGCTCAATGCCCAGCGTCGTCTTCACCATGCTGTCCCACCTCGATGTACACCCTGGGCACAGGGTGTTGGAGATTGGCACCGGCACTGGGTGGAGTACCAGCCTGCTTTCTCATCGGCTCGGCGATGATCAGGTGGTCAGCATCGAGGTAGACCCTGGGTTGGCAGATGTCGCGCGGCGCAACCTTGCGGGTTCGGGCTGGGCGCCGCGGCTCATCACCGGGGATGGAGCCGACGGCTTCGCCCCTGCGGCTCCGTATCACCGTGTGATCGCAACCTGCTCGGTACGCACCGTGCCTTACGCTTGGGTGGCGCAGACCCAGCCGGGCGGCATCATCCTCACGCCGTGGGGAACCACCCTCGAAAACAGCGCCCTGCTCCGCCTGACTGTCGACGACAATCGCAACCAGGCGGTGGGCCGCATCATCGACTGGGCCACGTTCATGCTGCTTCGCACGCAACGGCCGGTGATTCCCGACGAGCCGGATGACTTCGACCTTATCTCCGAGCGGTCCCGAACCGACGTCGATCTCGCTGACCTCCTCCGCGAGGATGCCCGATTCGGCATCGGCCTGAATGTCCCCGACTGCCGGCTGACCTGGGAACTGGGCGACGACGGTTACCTGGAAACACTGTGGCTTTTGGCGCCCGGCGCCTGGGCATCAGTGCACGACACGGTGATTCGTCAAGCCGGAACCCGCCGACTCTGGGACGAAGTTACCGCTGGTTACACCTGGTGGCTGCAATCCGGAAGACCCGGCCGTGACCAGTACGGCGTAACCGTTACAGCTGATCACCAGTACGTGTGGCTCGACCACCCAGCAAACCTCATAAGGGTAGTGGAATCCGTCGTCTAGGCCTGCGCGTCGACGCGGGAGCACTTCACGCAGCATGAGGAATCGGGAGTACCGAGATGATCATCCGGCCGATCACCACGGCCTCAGGCATCAGCGTAGTAGCGGCCCCTGGCACGGTATTGGACCATGCGAGGTCCGCGGTGGAGACGGTGGCCACGCGACTCTGGGCGAGCGAGAATGTGCACGTCGGACGGCAGCTTCCATCTGTGACCAACTATGTCGCCTTGCTGCAGGTCGCCGGCCGGTCCTTCGTAGCGAAGTATTCGCTGCTCGGGGCGTCCCTGGTGTCAATAGTGCGCGGCCAGCGTGGAACGTGGCCGAAGGTGGAGACGAGCCAGCAGGGCTACGTCGCCGATCCCAGGGCGCAATTAGCCTTGGAGTATGCGCAGCTACGAATCCTGGCCGCCATCGCCCGTCGAGACGCAGTGCCATTGCGGGTCCCGAAGGTTATTGCCTACGAGGCCGGGGTACTCATCACGGTCGCGGTTACGGCACCCAGCTTGTCGAGCGAGCTGCTGTGCGGCAGCCAGCCGCCGGATGAACTGCTCGGCTATGTGACCAACACGGCGAGGCGCCTGCAACGCGCACTCGGCCACGGACATCCCACACTCCGTGCCACCCTGGTGAGCAGACCACACAGTTCGATCGCCGACACCTATGCCCGTAAATTTCTCAACCCCCGTCATGCACGGGAATACCTCTCAAACCTGGGCGAGGGATGGGCTGACCCTCCTGAACGTCGCGATGTACGGAAGTTGCTCACAACATTGCGCAGCGTGCTGTCGGCGCTACTGCGTCCCAACACGCCAGTGGTGATCTACGGAGACCTCAAACCTGACCACATCCTTCTTGAGCCAGCCGGACTCTCGACCTGGATCGACCCAGGACTGCAATGCGCTGACCCCGCCGCCGAGCTCGCCAAGCTGGTATCGCGCACGATGTTACTGCTCGTCACTGCGACGCCAGCTCCGGACAGAACCAGCGCCATCCTCGACGCGCTGGACCAGTTGCTCACCGAGTTCCTGAGGCACCATGCACCGGCCGGGACGCACGCGCTGCGGCGATTACTAGCTCTGTGGCTGGCGGACTGGTCGAATTACCTGGCCACCGGGCTGTCCCTGCCACCACAGGTCGGCTTACCGCTGCCGCAGACGCTGCTAGCCGCCGCTGCCCGGGCTCGCCCGCTCTTGCTAGTGGCCACCGAGGTTGGCGCACACCTTGTTACCAATCCCGAATATGCCTGGAACCTGGCTCTGCAGGACTGCCAACAGCTCGCCGCGGACTGATGAACTCACATCCACACCCTGCCACCCTCGGAGTCATCGGTGCCGGCCGAGTCGGACGCGCCGTGACCGCTGCGGTAGTCACCACGGGTCTCGTCTCCACCATCCTGGTGCACAGTCGCCGCCGGTTGGAAAGCATCGCCCTAGCCACCGACGCCACAGACCTGGCAGCCACCCAGCACTCACCGATCCGGATCGACGCCGTCGACCACCCCCGCGAACTCCGGGACGTCACGCTGCTCGTCGTGTGTGTCCGGGCCCGGTTCACCAACCACGCCCACGACCGGCGGAGCGGTCTGCTGCCCAACGCACCCCTGGTCGCCGACCTCGCCCACCAGTTCCATGGCTTTTCCGCTCCGGTGGTGATGGTAAGTAACCCCGTCGACGTAATGAGCCGGGTATTCGCTGAGCACAGCGACACTCCGGTGCTGGGCGTCGGATCGAATCTCGACTCCGCGCGCTACCGCACGCTGATCTCCCACTACCTCGCAGTGCCTCTCACAGCGGTGACCGGATCAGTGCTCGGTGAGCACGGAGAGACCGCAGTCATCTGCGAACACGCCACCCGCATACACCGCCACCCCGTCCAGCTCCCGCTGGGCGTCATCCGTCAACAGTTGCGTGAGAGATCCCCACGTATCACCGCTGGAATGGACCGGACACAGCACGGCCCCGCCGGTGCCGTGCTGTCCACCGTCCGCAAGCTGCTCGGACTCGCCAACGGCCACGAGGAACTCTCCACTATCAGCTCAGGCGGCGTGTACCTCGGACAGCGGCTGCGATTCGTCGCCGGCCGGTACCGGAACGACCCGCCCGAACACTCCCCCGCTGAACTAGCCGCGCTCGAGGCGAGCAGACACCGGCTCCAAGCCCTCTACGACGACATCCCGACCCATCTCTAGAACACCCCGCGAAGGAGCACCTCCCGTGCCCACCACAAACCAGCCGCACTCCGTGCTGGTCACCGCCGGACCCGCCACTATCCTGGTCACCAGCGACACCCCCGCCGTCACCGACTGGATCACCCAGTACTTCGGCTGCTGGTGGGCTGTGCGACCCACTACCCCAGAGGTCGGGACAAATTGTCCCGTACTGCACTGCCAGATCAACGCCGACCGCTTCGCCGCCGCGCAGGATGACCTCAGCACCCAGGCACACCGGATTATCGAGTTCGCCCGCAAACCACTCCAAGTCGCCGACAACACCGACAACACCGTCTACGCGGTCGATCCCACTGAACAGGTCGCTTACCACACCGACATCGGTCGCACCCACCTCAGCCTCACCGCCACCGCTTCCCTTGGTCTGTGCCTCGCCGCCGCACGCATCACACGCGAACTCATCCGGGCCCAACTTGAAGCCGACGGGTGGGCCATCCTGCATGCCAGCGCGACCGTCCGCGACGACAACGCCATCCTCGCGCTCGGACCCAAAGGCGCAGGCAAGACCACCATCGCCCTGCTACTCGCCACACAGGGACACCAACTACTGGCCAACGACCGAGTCTTCTTGCACGCCGCCACCCGGGCCCTGCTGCCCTGGCCCGCCGCCGCAGCGATCGGACTCGGCCTGCTGCACGCCCATGGCCTCCTCGACGGCGTGCGCGCGCGGCTCACCGTGGGGCAACACCTGCATCCCACCGTCGACTCCGCCGTTATCACCGCCATCCTCAACGGCGACACCGGCCCACTGCGCGATCCACATGGCCGCGAACTCAAGACGCAACTTTTCCCTCACCAACTCACCGAGTGGCTCGGTCTGAGACTTGCCCGCTCCGCCACCGCCACCGCATTGATCTTTCCCCGCCTCGACCCCGACGGCGAACCAAGCCTCGACCCCCTACAGCGCACGGTTACCACCAGCGACTTCTTTGACCCCGACCACGACGACCGCTATCCCGACTTCCTCCGCCTGACCCAGATCACGCCCGAACACCGCCACCAGATCTGGGCATGCACTCGCGACGCGCTTGCCACCGTCCCCCACCACAGCATCGTTCTCACCCACGACACCGTACGATCACGACAACTACTCGAGACTCAGGCGATGGTGGGCAAGGTGGGGCTGGAGACGTCATAGATCTGGCCGGGTTGGGTGAGTAGCGGGCCGAGCACCGCTGCCTTGCGGTCACTTTCAGAGGCATCACCCCAGCGCACTTGTCGCTCGCCGCCATCGCGCTCAGTGTCCAGTCGCAGCACGACATCGGCCGGGGACCTCGCGCTGATCGAGCGCACCTGGATCCGCAGCCAATCGGGCAGGGTGGTCAGGACTGTCAGTGCGGCCATCGTCGTGGCGTCCCGGGGTCCAACCCGGCTCACCCGCAGCTCCGGCAGTCCGGGAGGAGCCTCGGGCACCACCGCGTAATCGAATCCCGTGGCGTCCACCAGGTGCACGTCACCGCCGCGACGGACCAGCGCGAGCGGGATCCGCTCGGTCACCTCCACCCGCACAGTGCCGTCCATGCCGCAGCGCACCGCAACGCTAGCCACCCGGGGTAGCGCGGCCACCCGGGTCTCGATCGCCTCGGTATCCAACCGCAACATCGGTGTGCCCAACGGCACCGCCGCCACCGCTCGCACCACGTCGGCGGGCAACTCTCGAGTACCCACCACTTGCACCGCGCGGGCGCCGAACAGTGAGCTACCCAACAGCACCCAGATCAGGCCACCGATCAGGGCCAGCAGGCCCACTCCGGCTACCAGCCAAGGCCACCAGGTCAGGGCCGACCTGGGCGAGCTGGGCGCCACAGCATCGGCAGCCGCACCGCGGGCGGTAACGGCACGGCCGTGGGCAACACGGCCCTGGGCGGTACCGCGTTCGGGGGTGAGCGGCGAGGGCTGGGGGGTACCCCGCCGGGATCGGCGGCGAGCGCCGGGGGCGCCGACGTCACGGGACCTCACTGGGATCCCGCGGGCAGGGTGTCAGAGCGTGTCGTACCCGGCCGGCGACGCTCCAGCTCGGCGATCAGCTCCGGCCCGAGAGCCGTCACGTCGCCGGCTCCCATGGTGATCACCACATCGCCGGGCCGGACCAGCTCGGCGAGGCGCACGGGCACCTCGGCCCAGCATGGCTCGTAATGCACGCAACCGGCGGGCAGGGGCACCGCCTGCGCGATCAACGCCGCGGTGACACCGGGTATCGGCTCTTCCCTGGCGCCGTAGATCTCGAGCAGCAGCACCACATCGGCCAACGCCAGCGCGATGCCGAACTCCACGGCGAAGTCCCGCGTCCGGGAATAGAGGTGTGGCTGGAAGGCCACCACCAGCCGCCCCTGCCCGATCACCTGACGCGCGCCACGCAGCGCGGCGGCCACCTTCGTCGGGTGGTGGGCGTAGTCGTCATAGACCCGCGCGCCGCCCGCCGACCCCGTGAGCTCGAACCGCCGACGGACCCCGCCGAAACAGGCCAGCCCCGCCAGCAGTCCGGGCAGCGGAAGGCCCAATGCCAGCCCGGCCAGCAAAGCCGCGACGGCGTTGTAAGCCATGTGCTCACCGGGCAGCGCAACATCGAGCCGCACCCGTTGTGCCATTCCCCCTGGTCCGATCAGTGCCACGGTGGCGGCACCGCGCGGACCATCGGGGGTATAGGCCAGTAACTGGATATCCTCGACGCCGGTCGCCGCCCTGCCATAGCGGCGCACCCGTATCCCGCGCTGTCCGGCCCGCTCGGCCAGCGCCGCCGAGCCGGGATCGTCAGCATTGGCGATCAGCATCCCGCCGGGTCGCAGCCGGGCCACGAACGCGTCGAAGCCAGCGGTGTAAGCCTCGACGGTGCCGTGGTGATCCAGGTGGTCGGCCTCGACGTTGGTGACGACCGCGACATCGGGTGCGTAGGCCAGGAAGCTGCCGTCACTCTCATCGGCCTCGGCCACGAAGATCTCGCCACTGCCGTGATGCGCACCGGATCCGGTGACGGTGAGGTCGCCACCGATGAGGAATGACGGGTCGGTGCCGCAGTGCCGCAGCGCGACGGTGAGCATGGAGGTGGTGGTGGTCTTGCCAGCGGTCCCGGTGACGCAGGCCACCCGGTAGCCAGCCATCAGGGCCGCCAGCGCCGCCGAGCGGTGGATCACCGGGATGCCGCGCCGGGCACCCTCGAGGAGCTCCGGGTTGTGCGGATCGGCCTGGTGCACCGCTTTGGTGCTGATGATCACGGTGGGGTCGGCGGCGAGCTGGTCGAGGTTGGCCGCGGCGTGGCCGACGGCCACCTGGGCACCCAACGATCGCAGCGCCCGCAACGCCGGGGAGTCCTTCGCGTCCGAACCGGACACCGCGCCACCGCGAGCCAGCACGATCCGGGCCACCCCGCTCATCCCCGCACCGCCGATCCCGATCAGGTGTGTGCGGGTCAGCTGCGGCGGCAGCGCGGGAAGTGCTGGACTCATCGCGGGTCCCGGCTACTGCGGCTGGAGGGGATCGGCCGCAACGGGCGGGCGTAGGGCACCGGGGGGCGCAACCGCAGCAGCCGGGCCAGGCCACCGTGCGCTGGGGGATGGTTCGGCTCCTGACGCAACACGGCCACCGCCTGCGGCTCATGCCGGGCGAAGTTCGCCAGCAACCCGAAGACCAGCATGGTCAATGCAATGGAGGTACCGCCTGAGGAGATCAGCGGCAACGGGATCCCGGTGACGGGCAGCAAGCCGATCACATATCCGATGTTGATCGCGGCCTGACCGACCAGCCAGGTGGTCACGGTGGCGGATACCAGCTTGATCCACGGGTCGGTGTTGCGCGCGGCGATCCGGATCCCCACGTAAGCCAGGGTGCCGAAGAGCAGCAGCACCACCAGGCAACCCAGCAGGCCCAGTTCCTCACCGATGATGGCGAAGATGAAGTCGTTGTGCGCATTGGGCAGGTAGTCCCATTTTGCGCTGCCCTGCCCGAGCCCGACTCCCCACCAACCGCCGTCAGCCAGTGAGAACATCGCTTGGCGGGCCTGGTAAGCCGCTCCTTGCGGGTCGGCACCCGGGTGCAGGAAGGACTCGATCCGGGCCGATCGGTAGCCGGCGGTGCCGGCCAAGGCGACCGCCCCGGCGGCGGCGGAGATCATGATCGCGCCGAAAAGCTCACCCGGTGCCCCGCTGAACCACAGCAGCGCGAGCAACACGACGGCCAGGGTGATCGTGGTACCGAGATCGGGCTGCAGCATCACCAGCGCGAAGATCACGACGGCCATCGGAACCAGCGGAACCAGCAGGTGCCGCCACTGGTGCAGTAGCGCGCGTTTGGTGACCAATACATGCGCCCCCCACAGGGCCAGCGCGAGCTTCACGGGCTCGGAGGGCTGCAGGGACAGCGAGCCAAGCCGTAACCATTTCTGCGCACCGTTGATCTCGGCACCCAGCGGGCTGAGCACCAGGCCCAACAGCACCAGACACACCAGCAGGAACAACCCGCTGGTGCCGCGCAGCATCCGCACCGGCATCTGCATGCCCAGCCAGAACAGCACCAGCCCGAGTCCGCAGAACGTCAGCTGCTGGAGGAACACCGCGTAGGACGAGCCGTCCCTGATGTAGGACTCCACGTTGGACGCCGAGAGCACCATCACCAGACCGAACAGGGTCAACAGGCCGAAAACGCCCAAGACCAGGTGCAGCGAGGTGAGTGGGCGGGCCAGCCAGGCACTGAGGGCCTCCCGAGCGGCCGCGGCGTGAGAAGCCGCCGGCCGGGTCGAACTCCTCACCGCAGCGCACCCAGCGCGGCGACGGCGGCAGCGAAGGCCTGGCCACGATGGGCGTAGTCGGTGAACATGTCCAGTGACGCCGCCGCCGGCGCAAGGAGCACGACATCACCCGGGCAGGCGAGCTCAGCGGCTGCGGCTACCACGTCAATCATGGCGCCATCGTCTCCCGAATCGACCATCCGCACCGGGATGTCGGGTGCGTGTCGCGCCAGTGCCGCGGCGATCACCGCGCGATCCGCGCCGAGCAACACCGCACCGACGAGCCGATCCCGAGTGTCGATGACGAGCTGATCCACCTCGACGCCCTTGAGCAGTCCACCGGCCACCCACACCACCCGGTGCTGCGACAGCAGTGCGGCGCGCGCCGCATGCGGGTTGGTGGCCTTGGAGTTATCGAGGTAGCAGACCCCGGAGTGCTCACCGACCGGCGTACCGCGGTGCTCTGCCGGAGCGAAGGCTCGCAGCCCCTGGCCGATGGCGGGTGCCTCGACCCCGATGCAGCGAGCCAGCGCCGCGGCGGCCAGCGCGTTGGACAGGTTGTGCCGGCCCAGCGGACGGACGTCGGCGAGGTCGGCGAGAACGGTGCCCCCGGGGGCACCGCTGAAGGCGCGATCCACCAGCTGCTCCCCCACCAGACCAAGCTGGCCCTCGCGCGGCTCACCGGTGGTGAACTCGACACCCCCGTGACCAGCAGCCAGCCGCGTCGACCACTCGTCGTCGGCGTTGCACACCGCTGTGGTGCCCTCGGCGTACACGCTGCCCTTGGCTGCGGCATAGCCGGCCAGGCTGCCGTGCCAGTCCAGGTGGTCCGCCGCTACGTTGAGCACCACGGCGGCCCGGGCCCACAACTCCGGCGACCAGTACAGCTGGAACGAGGACAGCTCCACAGCGAGCACCCGGTGACCGGTGCGCACCGCATCGAGCACCGGGAGCCCGATGTTGCCACACGCGAGGGCGTCGACTCCGGCGGAGCGCAGGATCGCCTCGAGCATCCCCACCGTGGTGGTCTTGCCGTTGGTGCCGGTGACCACCAGCCACTCGGCCGGGGCCTGACCCGGCCCCGGCCGGGTTTGCGCCGGCCGAGCACAGTCGACCCAGCGAGCCAGCGTCGCGTCCCCGATCACCGGCACGCCGGCCCGTTGCGCGGCCACCAGCACCGGAGCGTCCGGCCGCAGGCCCGGGCTGGTCACCACCAGATCGGTGCCCGGAGGGGGAGCGGCCAGCCCGGCGACCAACCGGAAGGCGCCCTGCAACGGGGTCGCCGCCAGGTCCTGGAGCCGGCCGGGTGCGGAATCGGTGACGGTGACCTCGGCACCCAGCTCGGCCAGCAACCGAGCCGCTGACACCCCGGTGACTCGCGCCCCGGTGACCAGCACCCGGGAGCCGGCGAGGCCCGCGAGGCGCTCGCCAGGAAAGACGTCGCCGACGCCCCGCACCCACCTCACCCCCCGGCTGCCGTCAACCATTCGCTGTAGAACACTCCGGCTCCCAGCGCACAACAGATGGCCGCGAGCAGCCAGAATCGGATGATCACGGTTGTCTCGGGCCATCCCGCGAGCTCGAAATGGTGGTGAAACGGCGCCATCCGGAACGGCCGGCGCCGGGTGGTCCGGAACACCGCGACCTGGATCACCACTGACAGTGCCTCGACCACGAACAGCCCACCGATCACGACCAGCAGCAGCTCGGTTCGGGTAACCACAGACAACCCCGCCAGCAAGCCGCCAATCGCCAGCGCCCCGGTGTCCCCCATGAAGATCTTCGCTGGTGGCGCGTTCCACCAGAGGAACCCGATGCACCCACCGACTGCGGACGCGGCCACCACGGCGACGTCGAGCGGGTCCCGCACGGTGTAGCAGCCGGGCACCGGTTGGATGGTGCAGTCCTGGGTGTGCTGCCAGAACGAGACGATCACGTAGGTGCCCAGCACCATCGCCGCCGCGCCCGCCGCCAACCCATCCAAGCCATCGGCCAGGTTCACCGCGTTCGACCAGGCGGACACCAGCAGGTAGCTGAAGATCACGAAACCCACGACCCCGAAGGACACCACGGCCACGTCGCGGACGAAGGACAGGTGGATCGAGCCCGGGGCGATGCCATCGCCGTCCCGGAAACCCATCGCCAGGATGCCGAACAGCACCGCCGCGACCAGCTGCCCGACCAGCTTGGCGGTCTTGCTCAGGCCCAGGTTGCGCTGCCGGCGGATCTTGATCAGGTCGTCCAGGAAGCCGACCACACCCAGCACCGTGGTGAGCAGGAGCACGAGCAGGGCAGATGCGGTGATGCCATGCCGGGTGACGGTGACGTGAGCGACCAGGTAACCGCTCCAGGTCGCCAGCAGGATGGCCACCCCGCCCATGGTGGGCGTGCCCCGCTTGCTCTGGTGATTCTGCGGTCCCTCCTGCCGGATCTCCTGCCCGAGACCCTGCCGGGTGAACAGCCGGATGAGGTAGGGCGTGAACAGGATCGAGGCGAGCAACGCGACCCCGGAGGCAACCAGGATGGTACTCACCGACCGCTCCCCCCGCCGGTGCCGATCGGGCCAGTGCCAACCGAGCCAGTGGCAACCGACTCGGGGTTGGCCACCTCGGCCAGAGTGAGCTCAATCACGGGCCCGCCCCAAGGCGCGCATCGAGCAGGTCGGCGAGCACGTCGACGTCCGCGAAGGGGTGCTTGACGCCGTGCACCTCCTGCCCGGTCTCGTGACCCTTGCCGGCGACGATGACAGCGTCGCCACTACCGGCTCGGGCGAGGGCGTAGGCGATCGCCGCGGCCCGATCGGGGATCTCCACGACATCAGCGGGACCGACCTGGGCGCCCACGAGCATAGCGGCGCGGATCGCGGCGGGATCCTCGGTCCGCGGGTTGTCGTCGGTGACCACCAGCAGATCGGCCCGGCGAGCCGCTTCGGCACCCATCAGTGGCCGCTTGGCCCGATCCCGATCTCCCCCGCAGCCCAGCACGACCAGCAATCGCCCGGGAACCTGGTCGCGCACCGCGTCGAGCAAGGCGGCCACCGCGGCGGGCTTGTGCGCGTAGTCGACCAGGGCGAGGAAATCCTGGCCGCGGCTCACCCGCTGCATCCGGCCGGGCACCTCGGCAGTGCCGATACCTCGGGCGAGCAGCACCGGATCAGCCCCCTGGGCATGGCCGACGGCCAGCGCGAGCAGCGCGTTGGTCACGTTGAACTCACCGGGCAGGCTTACCGCCATCGGCACGCTCAGCCCGCCGGGGCCCACCGCGCGGAAGGTCTGGCTGCCCTCGGGCCGGGCAGCGATGTCCGCGGCGCGCCAGGTGGCCTCGCCGCCCAGTGACTCGCCACCCAATGAGACGGTGCTGGTGGCGCTGGTGACCAGCCGGCGGCCCCAGACGTCGTCCACGCACACCACCTCGGCCGCGGCCCGGCCGTCGAAAAGCAGTGCCTTGGCTGCGAAGTAGTCTTCGAGATCGGCGTGAAAATCCAGGTGATCCTGGGACAAGTTGGTGAAGGCACCGACGGCGAAGGCGGTACCGGTCACCCGGCCCAGCGCCAGCGAATGGCTGGAGACCTCGATAGGCACGTGGGTGACGCCACGCTCAACCATCAACGCCAGGAGGGCTTGCAGGTCCGGGGCTTCCGGCGTGGTCTTGTTGCTGGGGCGGCGCTGCGCCCCGATCCGGAGTTGCACGGTGCCGAGCAGGCCGGTCCGCGCACCCGCCGCGCGCAGCCCCGCCTCCAGCAGGTAGGCCGTGGTGGTCTTGCCGGCGGTGCCGGTGATCCCGAGCACCGCGAGCCGGGTTGCGGGGGCACCGTAGATGTGGGCGGACACCACGCCCACGACCGATCGGGGGTCCGGGTGCACCAGCATCGGAAGGCTTGCGCCGGCGGATACCGCGCGGCGGGCACCGACGGGGTCGGTGAGCATCGCGACGGCGCCCACCCTCAGGGCGTTACCGGCGAAATCAGCGCCATGCCGACGCCCCGAGGTCAGGCTGGGCAGCGCTACGAACAGGTCACCCGGCAGCACCTGCTGGGCCCGCAGCGTGACACCTGTGACCAGAGTTCGATCCGCGGCGACGGTCTGGTCCGGTGAGTCGAGGGCGGTGAGCCCGGCCAGTGCAGCAAGCACGGTCAGCGGGGTCGGCGCGGTACGCGAGGGCCGCAGCGGCGTCTCGGCCAACGAGCGAGTCACAGGAGCAGTCACGATCCGAAGTCGGGTGCGCATGGAGCTGAAGCCCAGCGGTGAGGAAGGCTACCGGCGCGGCGATTCGAGATCAGGAGCGGACCCGCCAGTCAGGGCTTCACGGCAGTGTGAGGGTGGTGGGTGGGCCGGGCTCGGGCGAGAGCGGGATCTGGTAGCGCCCGGCGAGGTAGGAGGCGATCTCGTGGAACAGCGGCGCGGCGTTGCTGACAGTCGGGTCGTCTAGCATGATGCCGATCACGAAGCGTGGCGCATCAGCAGGCAGGATCCCGGCGAAGTTGATCCAGTGGTTCGAGGTGCTGTAGCAGCCACAGGCGGGGTTGACCTGCTGTGCGGTACCGGTCTTGCCCGCGATCTGGTATCCCTCCAACGCCGCCTCCGGGCTAGTGCCGCGCTGGCCCGGGGCGTCCTGTACGACCGCGCGCAGCATGTCCCGCACGGTATGCGCGGTCTGCGGGCTGACCACCCGGATACCAGCCGGACGCGGCGTCGCGGCCCGGGTGCCGTCCGGGGCGATCTCAGCGCTGACGATGCGCGGTGGGATGCGCACGCCGTCGTTGGCGATCGCCTGGTACATACCGGCCATCTGCAACACGGTCATCGACAGGCCTTGCCCGATGGGCAGGTTGGCGAAGGTGCTGCCCGACCATTGATCCCGGGGTGGCACCTTGCCTGCGCTCTCACCTGGCAAGCCCACGTTGGTGCGCTGGCCCAGACCCATCCGGTTGAGCATGTCCACGAAGCGGTCCTCGCCCACCCGTTGGGCGGTGAGCAGCGTGCCGACGTTGGACGAGCGTGCCAGCACTCCGGTGAAGGTGAGATTCACCCTGCCGTGGGACCACGCGTCCCGGACGGTCCGGTCCGCGATCCGCAATTCGCCGGGGACCTGAAGTGGGGTGTCCGGCCTGACGATGCCGCCCTCGATTGCGGCCGCCGCGGTGATGACCTTGTTGACTGAACCTGGTTCGAAGGGAGTCGAGACGGCCGGGTTACCCAACAGCTCAGGGGTCGCCGCCGCGAGGTTGTTGGGGTCGAACGTCACGTCGTTGGCCATCGCGTAGACCTCGGCGGTGCGCGCGTCGAGCACCACCACGCTGGCCCGTTTGGCGTGATGTTTGCGGGCGAACTCGCCGAGCATCTGGGCCACGGTGAATTGCAGATCGGAGTCCAGGGTGAGCTCCAGGCTCGAACCGGGTACCGGCGGCCGTTCGCCGCGCTCGCTGCCCGGGATGACCGCGTCCGAACCTTCTGCGGTGTCCACCACCCGGCGACCGTCCCGGCCGGCCAGCAGGGTGTCGTCGGAGTTCTCCAGCCCGACCAGCCCGCGCACCTTGCGCTCGTCGGCCCGCCAGTTCGCCACCCCCAGGACGTTGGCGGCGAGCTCACCACCGGGGTACTGCCGGATCTCCCGGTGCTCCGCGCTGATCTCCGGGAAATCCTGCTGTATCGCTCTGGCCTGGGCCGGAGTCACCAGCGGCGCCAGGAGCACCGTGGTGCGGTCGCTGCGCAGTTGATCCAGGATCTGGTGCTCGAAGACCGCCGGTCCGAGCACCTCGACAACCCGGCGGGCCATCGCCTGCTTGTGCAGCTCCGGGTCGGCCCGGACCGCCCGCTGCTCGGCAGTGATCCGATTCGGCTGAGCGTACAAAGCCTGGGCCGCCACGCTGAATGCCAGCGGAGTGCCGTTGCGGTCAGTGATCGTGCCGCGCTGCGCGGGCAATGTCTGTACCGTGGTGCGCTGGCTCGCGGCCTGCGCCGCCAGTGCACTCGACTGTAGCCCCTGCACCAGGACCAGTTTGAGTCCGGCGGCGACCAGCGCGAGCACGAGAACCATCCGGCCGAGCCGCAACCGGCCCGGCAGACCGGCCGACGAGCCGGGTCGGCGGTGGCGGGCCGGTCTGGTGGGCCGCCCGGCCCTGACTCTGCTCATGGGATACGGCCCATCAGGTGCGATCCGGCGGGGTGGGCACCGGTGCTGGGGCAGGCGCGACGGGCGGCGGGGCAGTTACCACAGCTTCTGGCGGGGCCGGTGTCACGGCCGGCGGCGGGGCAGGTGCGGTGGCGCGCCGAGGCTGGCCGACTAGGACAACGCCGCCATCCGGTCGGACGACCAGCCGGGCCACGTCCCCGGCCGGCACCATACCGAGCTTCCGGGCCCGGCGAGCCAGCTCCGGTGCGGTCTCCAGGGTGGCCACTTGCCGGCCAAGGCTTTCCGAGCGTTCGGTCAGGTTCCTGGCATCCTTGCGGGCGCTCTGCAGCTGGTAGGAGTCCGCGGTAGCCGCCGTGGACAACCCCAGCGTCGCCACCAGCGCCGCCCCCAGCAGAACCATCACCAACAGCACAAAGGGTGCACGGCCCGCTTTCACGCTGTCCGGACCGGCACGGTGTGCCCCGGCGCGCTGCGCACGGCGAGCGTAGGCCCGCGCGACGGCCGGGGAACGCCTGGGCGGCGGCCCGGAATCCCGGCCACGGGTAGGCATCGCATCCCGGCGGCGGCCGGATGCGGCGGTCCTGCCCCGGGCCGGGGTCGAAGTGCGGGCAGGAGCGGTCACGAGGTCGACTCCGAACAGCTGGATCCGGACGGCGCGATGCGCTGCGCGGCCCGTAGCCGCACCGACGCCGCTCGTGGATTGGCCGCGGTCTCGGCAGGGCCGGCACGCTCGGCACCACGGGTCAAAGCGCGTAGCTGGGGTCCGTGACCCGGCAGCTCGACGGGCAGGCCGACCGGAGTGCGAGAGGTCATCAGTGCAGACAGCGCCCGTTTGACGATCCGGTCCTCCAAGGAGTGGTAAGACATCGCCACCAGCCGACCGCCGTCCGAGAGCGCGTCCAGCGCGGCGGGCACCGCTGAGCGCAGCGCGTTCAGCTCGCCGTTGACCTCGATCCGCAATGCCTGGAAAGTCCGCTTGGCGGGATGGCCACCGTGGCGCCGGGTGGCCGCTGGGACACTCTGATAGACGATCTCGACCAGATCCGAGGTGGTCTCGAGGAGGCGCCGCGCCCGCTGCGCCACGATCGCGGCGGCGATCCGGCCGGCGAAGCGCTCCTCGCCGTAGTCCCGGAGCACCCGGCGAAGATCGCTCTCCGGATAGGAGTTGAGCACATCGGCCGCGGTGAGTCCCGCGCTGGGATCCATTCGCATGTCCAGGACGGCATCGCGGGCGTAGGAGAAGCCACGCTCGGCGGTGTCGAGCTGCAACGAGGACACGCCCAGGTCGAACAGCACGCCATCGACGTCCGGGATGCCGAGGCGGTGCAGTATCTCGGGCAGCTGGTCATAGACCGCGTGCACCAGATGAGTACGCCCGGAATGGGCCCGCAGCCGATCGCCGGCCACCGTGAGCGCTTGCGGGTCCCGGTCGATTCCGATCAGGGTGAGGTCTGGATGGGCCTCGAGCAGTGCGGCGGAGTGCCCACCGAGACCCGCGGTCGCGTCGACCACCACGGCCGACCGATCCGCCAACGCGGGTCCGAGCAGCTCCAGGCAGCGGGCCAGCAGGACAGGCGCATGCTGGGCAGACCCGGATGGGTGATCAGCCACCAGCAGCCTCCCTCCGTTCACACCCACCCCCTCCCCTCCCCGATATGTCTCCATATCGGGCGGGTTACCCCGGTGGCGTCAGGTCTCCGCCCGGTGCCAGATCCTGGCGCCGGGGAAGGTGCGTCAGGGCTCTGCGGTGCGTTGTTCAACACCGCGGATGCGTCTCCGGACGGAGGCCTCGCGTCATCGGGTCACATCACGCCAGGCAGCACCTCATCTTGTGCCTGGGCGTAGGACTCTTCATGCTCTTCCAGGTAGCGCTGCCATGCCGCGCTGTCCCAGATCTCCAAACGGTTGATCGCCCCGATCACCGCGCAGTCCTTGCTCAGACCGGCGTAGCGCCGCAGCTCCGCGGCGATCGAGATACGACCCTGCCCGTCCGGGCGTTGCTCGTCGGTGCCGGCGAACAGGTAACGCTGGTAGGCCCGCACCGCCTCATTCGTGAACGGCGCCTGCGCCACCTTGCGGGCCATCTGCTCGAACTCGGCCCGCGGGAACACATAGAGGCAGTGATCCTGTCCCTTGGTGACCATCAACCCCCCTGCGAGTGCGTCGCGGAACTTCGCCGGCAACGTCAACCGGCCCTTGTCGTCCAGCCGGGGTGTGTGCGTGCCCAGGAACACGCCCACCCCACCTCCCCGCCTCCAGCGGACCGGCCGTGGAGCGCTCCCCGGGCTCCACGGTGACCCACCCTACCCCACTTTCTGCCACTGTCAACGCGCACACACCCACCATCCAGCTCCTCTCCAGGTGATGAGGCCAGCTCCCGAGTGGTGCAGGGAGGTGGGGCGACCAACCCGAGGCAAACCGCGCAGAACGGCCCGAATGCGACGATCAGGGGGGTGCGGAAGCCGCGACGCGAGCCCGTTGAGGCGCCCGGTGGGGAGAAGTGGAGGAGGCTGGACTCGGGCTCCAGCAAGAAAATCTGTGCTGATGCGGGAGGGAAGACCCGCCCGCCGGATGGACGTTGCGACCCGGTTTGACAGACTTGCCCCAGCGCTGGCGTTCCACCGACCTCGTACCCCAGCGACCCGGAAACACGGCCAGGAGGTCGCGTGAGCGCGCGAGATCTGCACGTCAGGATCGAGTTATGAACGACCCGGATCCTCCGCCGCTCGTGGACGTACACGCCATTGCACTCCGGATCATGGGCAACGTCGAGCGCGTCCTGGTCGGTAAGCCCGACGCGGTGCGCACCGCGTTGATCACCTTGCTCGCCGAAGGTCATCTACTGGTCGAGGACGTGCCGGGAGTGGGCAAGACATCGCTGGCCAAGGCATTGGCCCGGTCCATCGACGGCACGGTCACCCGGATCCAGTTCACCCCCGACCTGCTGCCCAGCGACATCACCGGAGTGTCCGTCTTCAATCGCAGCACCGGCGACTTCGACTTCCGGACCGGGCCGGTCTTCGCCAACGTGGTGGTCGGCGACGAGATCAACCGGGCCTCCCCCAAGACCCAGTCCGCGCTGCTGGAGTGCATGGAGGAACGCCAGGTCACCGTCGACGGGCACAGCTACCCACTGGATGGCCCGTTCATGGTGATCGCGACCCAGAACCCGGTGGAGATGGAAGGGACCTACCCGTTGCCCGAAGCCCAGCGGGACCGGTTCACCGCCCGGATCTCACTGGGCTACCCCGACCCCGCCGCGGAGCTCGCGATGGTCGACGAGCACGCCGGTAGCGACCCGTTCGCCACGCTGGAGCCGGTGTCCACCGCAGCCGAGGTGCAAACCCTCTGCGAGGCGGTCCGCCTGATCCACGTGTCGACCGACCTGCGACGCTACGTCGTCGAGGTGGTCGGCGCCACCCGGACGTTGCCCGAGCTTCGGCTGGGCGCCTCACCCCGAGCCACCCTGCAGCTGATCCGCACCAGCCGGGCGCGGGCCGCCCTGGCCGGCCGGGATTACGTGTTACCCGACGACGTACAGGCACTGGCCCAGCCGGTGCTGTCCCACCGGCTGGTGCTCAGCGCGCCGGCGCAGATCGACCGGAGGTCGCCGGAGGACCTCGTACGCGAGGTGCTGGAGCGGGTGCCGGTACCGCAGGCACCCAAGCAGGCGCCGAAGGTCGGACTCGACGGCCTGGGCGCTGCTGGCAACGGTGACCGCGTTGCCGCGTTCTGGCCTCGCTCACCCCAGAGGCACTAAGTGCTGCGCCGGCTCGGCAGCCTGACCACTCGCGGCCGGTGCCTGCTCGCCGCCGGAGCAGCGGCGGCCCTGTGCGCGGTGCTGGTCAACGAACGGGACCTGCTGCGGGTGGCCACGTTCGCCCTGATGCTTCCGCTGCTCGCCAGCGTGGTCGTCGGCCGGACCCAGATCGGACTGCGGGCGAGCCGGGAGTTGGTGCCGTCCCGAACCTCGGTCGGCGGCGATTGCCAGGTACACCTGACGCTGCACGTCACCGGTCGGTGCGGCGGCAGGCTGCTGCTCGAGGACGCGGCACCTCAGGCGCTGGGCGGCCCCCGCCGGGTGGTGTTGGCACGGCCACTGCAGCACCGCGAGGTGCAGCTGATCTACCCGCTGCGCCCTACCGAGCGCAGGGTGTACTCGATCGGGCCCCTGACCGCACGGGTCACCGATCCATTCGGCCTCGCCGAGTACCGGCGCACCCTCACTGGGAACAGCCCGCTGGTGGTGCTCCCCGAGGTGGTACCGCTGACCGGTCTCCCCGCCGGAAGCGAACTGGGCGCCGGCGCGGCAGGCGGCGGGCCGGCGGGCGCCGGCCAGGGTCAGGACGCCGTTGTAGTGCGCAGCTACCAGCAAGGCGACGACCTGCGCAGGGTGCACTGGCGCACGAGCGCCCGGCGCGACGATCTGATGGTCCGGGTCGAGGAGTGGTCCGAGCGCAGCGAAGTCACCGTGCTGCTGGACCACCGCGCTATCGCGCACCGCGGTGCCGGCCCCACCGCAAGCCTGGAGTACGCGCTGTCGCTGGCCGCCAGCGTGTACGTGCACCTGCGGCAGCGCGGTCCGCAGGTACGGCTGGTCACCGCGGACGGCGTGGTGCGGGCCGGCGCCGGGCAGACCACCGACACCGCACTCGATGCGCTCGCTGCACTGTGCTCCACAGACCAACGCGATCTGGCCGCCATCCCGGAGGCGGCCAGCCGCCGAGAGGTGGTCGCGATTCTCGGAGCAGTCGGGCCGGCGGCCCTCGAGCAGCTCCTGACCAAACACCTGCGCGCCACGCGCGGCTACGCGGTGCTGCTCGACGTTGCGGCGTGGGCCACCGAGGGCGACGGCAAGATCGCTCCCGACCCGGCGAAAGCTGCCCGGCTGCTCGTCGCGGCGGGCTGGTCGGTCGCAGTGGCGGGCCCGGAGCACTCGCCGTCCTCGGTGTGGAGCCAGTTGTGCATGACACACCACGCACCGTGGGTGGCACCGTGACCGGGTGGGCCGCCCGTACGCTGCCGGCCGGCCTCGCCGGCCTCGCCGTCGCGTTCACCGCAACCTCGCTGACCGTTGTGCTCGCCGGACCGCGTTGGTGGAGCTACCTGGTGTTGAGCATCACGGTGGTGGTCGCCACCGGAGTGCTGAGTCGCTGGCTGCGGATGCCGCCGGTGGTGACCGCAGCAGGCCAGCTTGCCGCGTTGATGGGGCTGATCACAGCGGTGTTCACCACCGGTGGCTGGCTGCTCGTGCTGCCCGGATCAGCCGCCATCTCCCAACTGGGCACGGTGCTGACCAGCGCGGCCCAGCAGATCAGGATCGGCGTACCGCCGGTGCCGGAGAGCGCCGAACTGCTGTGCCTGGTGGTGGTCGTCATCGGGCTGGTCGCCGTGGTGGTGGACACCTTGGCCGTGTCGGTCGCCGCGCCCGCCTCCACCGGTCTGGTGCTGTTGTGCGTGGTCACCGTGCCTGCGGCAGCATCGGACCGCATGTTGCCCTGGTGGAGTTTCGTCCTGGGTGCGGTGAGTTTCGCGCTGCTGGTCGCCGTCGACACCCAGTGCCGGCAGGCCACCTGGGGCGAACCTGTCGACGCTGGATCTGTCGATTCTGGGTCTGTCGATTCTGGGTCTGTCGATTCTGGCCGGATCGGCCCTGGCCAGCACATCGCGGCCGCGCCGGCCGCGATAGCGGTGACCGTCGGCGCGCTGGTGATGGCTATCGTCATCGGCACGACGGTGACGGCGGTGGGCGCCGGCCGCTCACCCAGCGCAGCGAACCACACCACGGTGCCGATCGACGGTATCGGGCTGAACCCCTTCACCTCGCTGCGCGGCCAGTTGTCCGCGGAGGAATCGGTACCACTGTTACGGGTCCGGGGGCTGGGGCAACGAGCCTACCTGCGGGCTCTGACGCTGAGCCGGTTCACCACCAAAGTGGGCTGGCAGCAGGGTCCGTTGGATCCCGCGATACCAGCGGGCGACGAGCAAACCGAGCGGCTGCCGCTGCCGCCAGGGGTAGCCACTCCGCTATCCGGATCGACGTTCAAGATCCAGATCGAACCGATCAACTATGCGGACAACTGGCTGCCGTCATTCGGTTACCCGCTGGCACTGGACGGTATCAGCCCGGACTGGCGCTACGACCCGGAGGCCATCACCGTCTTCTCCGAGCACCGCCAGCGCGCGGAGCCCTACACGGAGCTGGGGGTGCTGCCCCACGCTGATCCCGCTCTGCTGCGTGCAACCGGTCCCGCCGGCGGCGCGCCCTTCGCCACCGTCGATCCGCGCTACCTCGACACCGGTGAGGTGGACCAGCGGGTGGTCGGGCTGGCTGCCGAGATCACCGCAGGCACCCGCACGGCATTCGATGCCACGGTCGCCCTCAACCAATGGTTCACTACGCCTCGCAATGGGTTCAGCTACGACCTGCAGACCATCCCGGGTGACAGCGGGGATGCGCTGGTGGATTTCCTGTTCACCGGCCACCGGGGCTACTGCGAGCAGTTCGCCTCGGCGATGGCGATCATGTTGCGAACCCTGCGCGTGCCAGCCCGGGTAGCGGTCGGGTTCACGCCCGGCACCGTGACCGGCAGCTCCCGGCTGATCACCACTGAGGACGCCCACGCCTGGGTGGAGGCCTGGTTCCCGGGCGTTGGCTGGCTGCCATTCGACCCGACTCCGTTGTCCGAGGGGCGCGCGGTGCCGCCAACGTATGTCACCGCTGGGCCGACCCCACCCAGCGGCGTGGCGCTACCAGCTGTGCCGCCCCCGGCCGGCGTTCCCGCCCCAGCGCCGGACACGCTCGCCGGGGCGGCGCCGCGGCGGCCCGACACCGGCGACGCCGATTCCGGCGCCGGGAGCGGGCTCAGGATCGGGTTGACCATCACCGGGCTGCTGGGGCTCAGCGTGCTGGCAGGGCTCACCCCGATGGGGGTACGTGAGGCTCGCCGCCGGCGGCGGCTGCACCTGGTGAGCGTCGGGGGCCCGCCCGCAATCGCCGCTGCGTGGGAAGAGGTGCTGGCCTCCTCCGCTGACCGCGGGATAGTGCCCCCGGTCAGCGAGACCGTACGGGCGAGGGCGCAGCGGTTGGTCGGCGAGCATGGCCTGGACGAGCCTGGACGCGCCGGGCTGCGCATCCTGGTCGGCGCGGTGGAGCGATCCTGGTACGCGGGTGTCTCTCGACCCGGTGTCTCACCGCCCGGTGTTTCCCGACCAGACGGCCGCGAGCCACGAGACACCGACCGGGAGCTTCGTACCGCAATGGACGCTGTGCTTGCCAGCATGGCGCGGTCGGCACCCCTGACCCGGACGGCCCGCGTACTACCCCGCTCGGTCCTACAGCGACCCCGAATGGGGCCGCGACAGGCCAGCTAGTGCTCCTCGAAGCGGCGCCGGAACCGCTGTTCCATCCGCTGCGCGAGAGTGCTGCGACCCTGGCCGGGACCCGAGCGGTCCACCGATCCCGCACGCCGACCGTCGGTCGCGGGTCGGCGAGAGAAGATCGCGACGATGGCACCGGCGAACATCACCAAGAAACCGACAACGCTGATGATCGGCACTCCGACCAGGCGGTACGGGAGCACGACACCAGCGACAAGAAGCAGCAGGCCCAACACGAACAGCGCGATCCCTTGGATTCGCCGGCGGTAGGACAGGCTGCGCATCCGGGCACCCCGGACGTTCGACGCGAACTTGGGGTCCTCTGCATAGAGCGCGCGCTCGATCTGGTCGAGCAGACGCTGCTCGTGCTCGGAGAGTGGCATCGCTCCTCCTCCGGCACTCCGTCGTGGATATGGGGTCATGAATATGGGGTTGTTGACATGGTAAGCGACCCCGACGGTACCTGTAGCCACGAGACAGCCACCGTGGGCTCCTACCATCGAGGATACGAGCCTGCGGCGGTATGGACTAGCCGATCTCGTTACCCGTTTCAGGGAAGAGCCGGGATTCTCCACGATCGGACTACTCGGGAGTGTCGAGGAGGGTGGCAGGCCGCACCGCGGTACCGCCAAACCGGGACCGTGCGGCGTCCGCGGCCCGTTCAGCATCCGGCCAGTGCGCCGTGACACTGCCGGCGTCCAGGGTCAGCTGCTCGCCCACCACCCCACGGATCAGCTGTTCCACCCGTACCCCCAGCAGCCGGACCGGTCGCCCCCAGGCCAGGTGGGTATCCAACAGCTCTGTGACCACGGCGTATACCGCGTGCGCGGAATCGGTCGGATCGGCCAGGGTCCGGGAACGGCTGATGGTGGTGAAGTCGGGGTAGCGGATCTTCAGCGCGACGGTGCGCCCACGGAGGCCGCGGCCACGTAACGCCGCCGTGGCTCGTTCGACCAGCCGCAACAGCTCACGCCGCAACACCACCCGATCAGCCACATCGTGGGCGAAGGTCTCCTCTGCTCCCACCGACTTCTCCGGCAGGTCGGGCACCACGCTCCGGTCGTCCCGGCCGTTGGCGAGCTCGTGCAGGTGTTGGGCGCTGGCCGCGCCCAGGGCACGCCGCAACGCGGGCAGTGGTGTTCCCGCCACGTCGCCCACCGTGGCGCACCCCAATCGGCGCAGCAACGCTGCGGTACGCCGGCCCACGCCCCACAACGCGGACACCGGCAGTGGATGCAGGAACTCCAGGACGTCCTCGGCGGGTACCACGAGCAGCCCGTCCGGCTTGGACAACCCGGAGGCGAGCTTGGCGAGGAACTTGCTCGGCGCCACCCCGACCGAACAGGTCACCCGGTGCGCGTCGTAGACCTGCCCGCGGATCCACTCCCCGATCCCGGCTGGGCTCATTCCCAGCCTGCGCACCGACCCGCCGACATCCAGGAAGGCCTCATCCAGGCTCAGCGGTTCGACCAGCGGAGTGACCTCGCGGAACAGCGCCATCACTCCCCGCGAGACTTCCGCATATCGGGCGAAATGCGGCGGCACGAACTCCGCCTGTGGGCACAGCCGGCGTGCGTGGGCTACCGGCATCGCCGAGCGGACCCCGAATGCGCGGGCCTGATAACTCGCCGACAGCACCACACCGCGGTCTCCGGCCGGGTTGCTGCCCCCCGCCACCACCACGGGCCGACCGGCTAGCTCGGGACGTTCCCGAACCTCGACCGAGGCGTAGAAGGCATCCATATCGACATGCAGCACGGGACAACCGCTGTCCACACCACGGTCGTCATCAACCCGGTGGCCATCAACATGACCCGGACGGCCGGCCGCCGCGTGCCGCGGGAGATCCGCGCTACGCCCCATCACCGCGGCTATCATCGAACATGGGTTCGGCGTGTCGCGATCAGCCCTGGCCGGACTGAGACTGACCCTGCGGAGGCAGCACCTGCTTCGGAGAGGCGGGTTGTGACGTCGACTCGCCAGCAGTGACCTCACCGGCGATCGGCGCCCCGTGAATCGAGGCGCGGATCTGCTCCAACCGGGAACGGCCGGCCATGTCGAGGGTGGACTGCTGCACCTCCAGCATGCGGCCCTGCACCGAGTTCTGGGCCAGCTCCGCGGATCCGAGTGCATTGGCGTATCGGCGTTCGATCTTGTCCCTCACCTCGTCGAGCGAGGGGGCGTTGCCCGGCGCAGCCAGCTCGGTCATCGACTGCAGCGAGGCGGACACCTGCTCCTGCATCTTCGCCTGCTCCAGTTGGGAGAGCAGCTTGGTCCGTTCCGAGATCTTGCCCTGCAGCACCATCGCATTGCGCTCGACCGCCTGCTTGGCCTGACCCGCAGCCTGCAAGGACTGATCATGCAACGTCTTCAGGTCCTCCACGGACTGCTCTGCGGTCACCAGTTGGGTGGCGAAGGACTCCGCGGCCTGCTCGTACTGCTGTGCCTTCGCCTGATCACCCCGACCGCGAGCCTCATCGGCAAGGACCAGGGCCTGCCGCGCTGACGATTGCAGCTTCTCGATCTCGCCGAGCTGGCGGCTGAGCTTGACCTCCAGCTGGCGCTGGTTACCGATGACGGCGGCGGCCTGCTGGGACAGTGCCTGGTGCTGCCGCTGCGCCTCCTCGATGGCCTGCTGGATCTGCACCTTGGGATCGGCGTACTCGTCGATCTTGGACGAGAACGACGCCATCAGGTACTTCCAGGCCTTCACAAACGGGTTGGCCATCTCCTGCGCTGCCTCTCTTCGTGACCAATCGGGCCCAGGTTCACGCGCCCGACCAGGGACCCACCGGTCAGGCTGACCTGAACAAGCCCAAGCCCACACCAGCGGAGCCGCGTGCTAGCTCCATGGTGTCAGGTACCCGGCAGCGCTTCCACCGCCCCCGGGGAGAATCGGGGGTCAGCCCTGACCCCCGACCAGCTCAGGCCGCGACCAGCTCGGCGGCAAGGGTGTCCGGCACCTCGGGAAGGTACACCGGACCGAGATCATCGGCCACCCGCCGCAACAGCTCGTCCAGCGGCAGGTCGAGGGCATGACAGATCGAGGCGAGGAGCTCGCTGGAGGGTTCCTTGCGACCCCGCTCGACCTCGGAGAGATAACCCAGGCTCACCCTGGCCACCCGGGACACCTCGCGCAGCGTGCGGTGCTGCGAGGTCCGCGTCCGGCGCAACCGCTCGCCGATGGCCTCCCGCAGCAGCGTCATTGCGTTTCCTCCAGGGTGTCGTCCGAAGTGCACTGCCGAACCAGCGTGCTTGCCCTCTACCGTACTCACCAGCAGGCAGGCAGGCCGTCCGCCGTGGGCGAACGGCGCCACCGGTCAGCACGGGCGCCTGCACCCCCTACGGTAGCGCGACGGCGCCGCGGCCGGTGGCACGCAATCGCAGCGCCCGCACGACGTAGTCGACGCCGGTGGCGACAGTCAACGCCACCGCGATGCCCATGACCACCCAACGCACCGGGTATGCGGCCAACGGAAGAGGTAACACGTAGAGCACGATCGCCACGGCCTGCGCGAAGGCCTTGACCTTCCCGCCGCGGCTGGCCGGGATCACCCCGTACCGTAGTACCCATAATCGCAGCGCGGTCACCACCAGCTCCCGGACCGCGATCAGCACGGTGATCCACCAGGACAGCTCACCCAGCAGGCTCAACCCCACCAGTGCGGAACCGATGAGCGCCTTGTCGGCGATCGGGTCGGCGATCGTGCCGAAGTCGGTGACCTGCCCGCGGCGGCGCGCCAGATCGCCGTCGAACCGGTCGGTGAGCGAGGCGATGCCCAGGATCACCGCTGCGGTCACCCGCCACGCCGGGTCGTGGCCGTCCCGGACGAACAGGACGGCCACGAACACCGGCACCAGCACCAGCCGTGACATGGTCAGCGCATTGGCCGGGTTCCACAGCGGGATCCCGGTCGGTGGCTGGGGCGGGCTCACCGCCCGCCACCGGCCGGAGCGATCAGTTCCACCGGCTCGACGACCAGATCGACGCCCTCGGCGGCGATCACCCGGCAACGCACCAGATCGCCGAGCGCGAACGAGTCCGCTCCCGCGCCGGTGAGCACGCACTCACCGTCCACCTCGGGGCCCTGGTGCTCGGCGCGCCCGGTGCAGCCGACCCCGGACGGTGCCCCTGCCGGATCGTCGACCAGTACCTCGACGGTCTCCCCGACCCGCTCCTCGGCGCGTTGCGCGGTGAGCTGCTCCACCAGCTCGTTGATCCGGGAGACCCGTGCGGCCACGGTGTCCTCATCGTGCTGCCCAGACAGCCCGGCAGCCTCGGTGCCGTCCTCGTCCGAGTAGCCGAACACCCCCACAGCGTCCAGCCGTGCCTCGATGAGAAACCGTTCCAGCTCCACGAGGTCGGACTCGGTCTCCCCAGGGAAACCCACGATCACGTTGCTGCGCACTCCCGCTGCAGGCGCCTGCCGGCGGATCTGGTCCAGCAGTGCCAGGAAGCTCTCACGCGAGCCGAACCGGCGCATCCGCCGCAGCACCGGCTCGCTGGCGTGCTGGAAGGAAAGGTCGAAGTAGGCCGCCACCCCCGGTGTGCCGGCGATGACGCTCACCAGTGCGGGCCGGGTCTCAGCCGGCTGCAGGTAGGAAACGCGGGTACGCAGGATTCCGGGGATGCCCACCAGCCCGCGCAGCAGCGCCTCCAGGGCACCCGGGCGACCCAGGTCCTTGCCGTAGGAGGTGGAGTTCTCACTGACCAGGATCAGCTCCCGCACTCCCGTCCCGGCCAGCCAGGCAGCTTCGGCCAGCAGCTCGTCGACCGGGCGGGAGACGAACGCACCGCGGAAAGTGGGGATGGCGCAGAACGCGCAGCGCCGATCGCATCCCGATGCGATCTTCAATGGGGCGACCGGGGAGTGCTCCAGCCGCCGTCGCGGGACGCGGGGACCCCAACCGTGGCCGGGCAGCGCGGGTCCAGCGGCAAGGGCGGCGGGCCGAGCGGCCGGAGTGATCGGGAGCAGGGTCCGGCGATCCACCGGCTGGTGCGCAGGCACCGCCCGGCCGGCCAGCACATCCCGCAGCTGAGCGCCCAGCTCCGGGTAGGCGTCGAAGCCCAGTACCGCGTCAGCCTCGGGCAGGCTCTGCGCCAACTCGGCGCCGTAGCGCTCGGCCAGGCACCCCACCGCGACCACCTTGGCGCCGGTATCGGCGGCAGCGAGCAGGGTGTCGATGGAGTCCTTCTTCGCCGCGGCAACGAAACCGCAGGTGTTGACCACCACCACGTCGGCCTCACCCTGGTCGGCGTCCACCAGCTCCCAGCCGTCCTCGGTCAGCCGGCCCGCCAGTTCCTCGGAGTCGACCTCATTGCGGGCGCACCCCAACGTGACCAGCACAGCGCGAGGAGACTTCGACGGGTCCGGCACCGGCTCAGGGTATCTGGCCATCTCCCATCATCTTGAGCACCAGCTTCCAAACCCCGCTGGACGGGTCGCGCCCCGGTCGCACCCGCCCGAGTCAAGGCACTCCGTCCGTCGCAGCGCATGCATCAGGCCATATCTGACATCGGCGAGCCGGAGACCGTCGTCGTCCGCACCGACCGGTAGGTCAGGGCCAGGAACGGGACAGGCCACTGACAGGTCATCAGTCAGACGTTGACCGGTCGTCACGGCGATAGCCGATCGAGGGGGAACCGGCCTGCCGCCCGCTGGGTCACCCGCACTCCGGGCGCCTACTGTGTGGTGAGACAGGTGACGCTGAACAAGATTTGCGCCCAACTGCCCGGAGGTGCTGATCCATGGAACGCTCGGAGCCGCGCACGTTGCTGGAGCGGCTGGTCCAGCAGGGTGACCGCACTCTGGAAGAGATCTGCGCGGACTTCGAGCGGTGCGCCCGGCACAGCGATGAGCGGGGGGCAACGCTGTCAGTCCGGCAACTCAGCCGGTGGATGGCCGGAAAGGTGGACAACGCCCGCCCGGCGTCCAGGCGGATAGCACAGCAACTCTGGGGCCATGGCTTCAAGAAACTACTCGGCCCACCGGATGGCGGCACCGAGGTCCTAGCGCCGGTGGGGAAAACCGCAACCCTCGTGCAGATCATCACGGAACAAGAAGTTCGTCAGGAAACAGGGACGCTTTCTGTGTCCTTATCAGAGGAGATCGCGATGGCCGCTGAGGAGTCGGCCCGGTTTGTTCGCCGAGCCGGCGTCACCGCCACCCCAGAAGTGCTCGAGCAGCTCGATGCAGACGTGAAGATGCTGGCTGTCGAATATCGACGGCGTCCCGTATACGCTATTTTCCAACCGTTGGCAGGGCTGCGCCGGGATGTCTTCGACATGATTGACCGGCATCCTCGACCAACGCATTTGCCCGATCTCTATCGGGTGGCCAGCCAGCTCAGCGCCCTGCTGGCGCACGCCAGCTTCGATCTAGGCCAGCCATATGCCGCAGATAGCCATGCCCGCACGGCGCTGCTGTGCGCCGACCTCGCGGGCGACCAGACGCTGCACGCATATATCCGCTGGGTGCAATCCAAGGTTGCGTATTGGCGCGGGGACTACCGAAATGCCGCTGATCTGGCGCACAGCGGCCAGCGCCACGCCGGTCAGGGCAACGACCTCCTGCGGCTGGCGAACGAAGAAGCGCGAGCGCTCGCCGCCGTCCAGGATCAACGCGAGACTGACCGGGCTCTGGGAGTCGCCCTCAATGCCCAGGAGCATGCCACAGAAGGCACCCGTGCCGCCGGCCATTTCTATTTCGCACCTGGCATAGCCGCGGCCTACGCCAGTGACGTGAGACTATCGTTTGGTGACGATGTCAATGCCCGACTGGCCATCTCAGAAGCCCAGAAAGCACTAGAATTGTATGATACTCCCGGGGGAGGGAACTCGGCGGCAAACGTTGCCACAGCCCAACTCAGTATTGTCGCCGCGCAGCTCGCGCTCCATGACCTGGATGCGGCGAGTGTCCATGCCCAGGCGGTACTGCAACTGCCCAGCGAGCATCGCGTACCGAGTATCATCAAGCGCATGGCGCAAATTGATCGGACACTTGCCGGTGAAGCGTTCGACAATGTCACCTTGGCGAGTGATCTTCGCGAACAGATCGCCGTGTTCAGCGCTTATCCGGCCGCACGCGATCTGCCTTAGCTCACTACCCGGGAGGCTGAGTACCCTGCAAGTCGCTGTCCGTGGTAACGGCTACGCAGACAACTTTCGTTGATTGCGGTATTCAACACCATCGGTAGGTTGTGCAGCATGCCCCCTCTCCTCACCGTGCGTCGAGCCAAAGTCGGAGACGTCCGCCGGGTCAAGGACTTGGTGGACCGCTACGCCGGAGCGGTTCTGCTGGCCAAGCAGCTGGTGACGCTCTACGAGGACGTCCAGGAGTTCTGGGTGGCCGAGCGGGATGGCGTGCTGGTGGGGTGCGGTGCGCTGCACGTGCTCTGGGAGGACCTGGCGGAGATCCGCACCTTGGCGGTGCACCCGGACGTCGTCGGCCAGGGGGTCGGGCAAGCACTGGTCACGCGGCTGGTGGCGCAGGGCCGCGTGCTGGGGTTGCGCCGGCTGTTCGTGCTGACCTTCGAGGAGCACTTCTTCTCCCGCAACGGGTTCCAGAAGATCGACGGGACTCCGGTGACCACGGAGGCCTACGAACAGATGCGCCGCTCGCACGACGAGGGCGTCGCCGAGTTCCTCGACCTGCCCTACGTCAAGCCCAACACGTTGGGCAACACCCGCATGCTCCTGGAGCTGTAGCGCTGGATCGACTTATGCGGGGTCGAGCTCTGCGGGGTCGCCACCGCGGATCGAGTAGAGCAGACCGTCGAGCTCATCGGGCTTGGCCAGGACCTCCCGGGCCTTGGACCCCTCCGAGGGGCCGACCACGCCCCGGCTCTCCAACAGATCCATCAGCCGCCCGGCCTTGGCGAAGCCGACCCGCAGCTTGCGCTGCAGCATCGACGTCGAACCGAACTGCGAGGTCACCACGAGCTCGGCGGCCTGCAGCAGCACATCGAGATCGTCGCCGATGTCCGGGTCGATCTCCTTCTGCTCACCGGGTTTGGCGGCGGTGACCCCGTCGGTGTAATCCGGGGTGGCCTGCTCCTTGGCGTAGCCGACGACCGCGGCGATCTCGGCGTCCGCGACGTAGGCGCCCTGGATGCGGACCGGCTTGGACGCGCCCATCGGCAGGTAGAGCCCGTCGCCCATGCCGATCAGCTTCTCCGCACCGGGCTGGTCCAGGATCACCCGGCTGTCGGTGAGCGAGGAGGTGGCGAAAGCCAACCGGGACGGCACATTGGTCTTGATCAACCCGGTGACCACGTCGACACTGGGTCGCTGGGTAGCCAGTACGAGATGGATCCCCGCGGCCCGCGCCTTCTGGGTGATGCGGACCACGGCGTCCTCGACGTCACGCGGCGCGGTCATCATCAGATCAGCCAGCTCGTCGACGATCGCCATGATGTACGGGTAGGGACGGTACTCGCGCTGCGATCCCGGCGGCGCGACAATCTCCCCGCTGAGCACCTTGCGGTTGAAGTCATCGACATGGCGCACCTTGCCCGCCTGCATGTCCTGGTAGCGCTGCTCCATCTCCTCCACCAGCCAGGCCAGCGCCGCGGCGGCCTTCTTCGGCTGGGTGATGATAGGAGTGATCAGGTGCGGGATGCCCTCGTAGGGGGTGAGCTCGACCATCTTCGGGTCGATGAGGATCATCCTGACCTCGTCCGGAGTGGCCCGGGCGAGCAGCGAGACGAGCATCGAGTTGACGAAGCTGGACTTCCCCGAGCCGGTGGAGCCGGCGACCAGCAGGTGCGGCATCTTGGTCAGGTTCGCGGTGACGAAATTGCCCTCGATGTCTTTGCCCAACCCGATCACCATCGGGTGCTGATCCTGGTGCGAGGTGGGCGAGCGCAGCACGTCACCCAGGCGCACCATCTCCCGGTCACTGTTGGGCACCTCGATGCCCACCGCTGACTTGCCGGGGATCGGGGCCAGCAACCGTACGTTGTCGGTGGCCACCGCGTAAGCGATATTCCGGGTCAGCTGGGTGATCTTCTCGACCTTGACCCCCGGCCCCACCTCCACCTCGTACCGGGTGACTGTCGGACCCCTGGCAAAGCCAGTGACCTGGGCATCCACCGAGAATTGCTCGAGAACGCCGGTGATCGCCTCGATCATCGCATCGTTGGCCCTACTGCGGGCCTTGGGCGGGTCGCCCTTGACCAGCAGATCAGGTGGTGGGAGCTGGTAGTCACCCTCGACGACCCGGTGCACGGACATCGTAGAGCTGGTTTTGCTCTCCGATTTGGGCTGCACCGCCTGCGGAGTCGGTGACGCAGCGGGGGCGTCCCTCTCAGCACCGATCGGGTCTACCTGGTCTGTCTGGGTGGCCTGCCTGCGCCGCGCCGGGCGGCGCAGGCGGGCGGCAGCGGGATCGGCCTCGGTGATCGGGGGGTCGGTGCCTGCGGCATCGGTGTCGGGGTCTTGCTCCGGCTGGGATGCGCCGCGCAGCCGGCGGATCCGCTCGGGCACCTCCCGAACCGGGGTTCCGGTCAACACCAACAGCCCGTAGCCGGCCAGCAGAGCCAGCAGAGGAGCCGCCACCCAGACGGTGAACCCATCGACCAACGGATCAGCGACCACGAACCCCACCGCACCGGCGGCGCGGGACCGTCCCACTGCGTCGGCGGGTGAGCCCGCCGCGAGGTGCCACAGACCGAGTGTCCCCACTGTCAGCAGCAACGTGCCGACGGTGCGTCGGGGCCGTGCCGCCGCGTCAGGCTCGGTGCGCATCAGGGCCACCCCGACCCCGGCGAGCACCACCGGTAGCCCTACCGACGCACTACCGATCAGGGCGCTCAATGCCTGCTGGAGGCCGGCGCCGACCGGTCCCCCAGCGGTCCACCAGACCGCGGCGGCAGCGATCACCGCCAGCGCGATCAACCCGAGCGCGACACCGTCCCGGCGGTGTTCCGGCTCGAGCTCACGGGTCCGACCCAGCGTCCGGGCCACTCCGCCGACGCCGCGAGCCAGCAGTGACCACGCGCCGGCCAGCCCCCGGCCAGCATTCCTGCCCCGCGGCCTGGGTGTTGACCGACGCGCCGGCGGCCGGGGCTTGGAACGCGGGACTGGCCTACTCCCTGAGTTGCGGGACCGTCCAGCCTTGGCCTTCGCAGGCGTCTGCCCTGCCATCTTCCACACGCTAGCCCGCCTGCCCCTTTCGCAAGCACCACCCCGGCCTCAACTGGCACGGAGGTCACGATGGCGCGCCGATCACCGCCACTTACCCACCATGGTTGCGTGCAACGTGGCAGCAGCGGCCACGACACGCCGACGCCGGCTCTCGTGCCAAGGCCCGCCAACCCGCTTGGCTCAGCGGGTCGACGTCTCGGTGCGGGCCACTCAGGTCTGCTCCGAGATCCGTTCCAAGCCAGCGACGAGTACCTCGAGCCCGAATTCGAAGCGTTCTTCGGCACCTCCCTCGGTGAGTGGCCCGGCCAGCGCGACGGTATGCGGGAAAACGTCCGGAGGCAGCGCGGCGAAGTAGTCGCGGACCTGGCGGACCCGCTGCTCGACCGCATTGGGATCGAGTGCGGCAGCAGCGGCCCAGGTACTGGCTTCCAGGGCCAGCGCGGAGGTGTAGGTGGCGATGAGGTCACCAGCCAACGCCGTCACCCGGTCGGACAGTCCGCCCGAGCGCAGGATGGCCAGCATGCCCTCGGTGATGCGCAGCGCGTTGGGTCCGGTCGGAACCATGGTAGCGATAGCCAGCTGGGCGCTGCCCGGATGGTCGATCATGACCCCGATCATCGAGCGGACAAGCTCCTTGAGCTGGTCGCGCCAGCGTTGCGGATCGGGCACCGGCACGGCGACCTCCCCGATGAGCCGGTCCAGCATGAGCTGGTAGAGCTCCTCTTTGTTGCGCAGGTGCGCGTAGAGCGACGCCGGCCCGGTCTTGAGCGCTTGCGCGACCCGCCGCATGCTCACCGCGTCGAGCCCTTCCCTGGCGAGGAGAGTCAGCGCCTCGTCAACGATGCGCTGCTGACTGAGCGGTTGGCGATCCGGGGCAGAGCGCGGCGGACGCTGCCAGGGCGGGGTGGGAACGACCATCGACTGCCTCCGTCGAACATCACACTTGACACGAACACCGTTCCTTGTTCGAATATTGTTCGTTTAGCGAACACTGTTCCATCAAGGAGTGATCATGTCAATTGACCGTGTTCCGGTGCTGGTCGTGGGCGGCGGCCTGGCCGGCATGTCGGCGGCTCTGTTCCTCGCCTACCACGGCGTCGCCTCCGTCCTCGCGGAGCGACATCGCACCACATCGATCCACCCGAAGGCGCGGGGCCAGACGCCGCAGACCATGGAGGCCCTACGGATCGCCGGGATCGCCGAGGCGGCCATCGCGGCCGGTCCGTCCGGGGACTCGCGGCTGCACATCACCATCGCCGAAAGCGTCGTCGGGCGGACCCTGCACACGATCGTCGAGGACGCCCTGGACCTGTCCCACCTCTCGCCCGGCGGCTCCGCGATGGCCAGCCAGGAGCGGATGGAACTGATTCTCGCCGACCGGGCCACCGAGCTGGGCGCACAGATCCGGTTCTCCACCCGCATGGAGGGCCTCACTCAGGATGCCGAGGGGGTCACCGCAACGCTGCGCGACACCATCACCGGGCAGGTCCAGACCGTCCGCGCCGACTACCTGATCGCAGCAGACGGGCACCGCAGCCCCATCCGCACCGCCCTGGGCATCGGTACGCACGGAAGGGGGTCACTCAACCACTACATGATGTGGCTTTTCGAGGCCGAGCTCGGACATCTCATCGACGAGACCACGGTGACCCTCTACTACCTGCAGAACCCGGCGCTGCACGGCGGCAACGGGGCGCTCGTCACCACCGACCACCCGGGCCGCTACGCCCTCGCCGCCGAGTACCACCCGGATCGTGGCGAAAAACCTGGCGACTTCACTAGTGAACGGGCTACCGAGCAGATCCGCACCGCCATTGGTATCCCGGATCTACCGGTGCGGATCCTGCACTCCGACGAGACCGAGTTCGCCGCCCGCGTCGCGGATCGGTTCAGCGCCGGCCGGGTTCACCTCATCGGCGATGCCGCCCACGTCATGCCGCCCACCGGTGGGCAAGGCGGCAACATGGCCCTCATGGACGGTTTCTACCTGGCGTGGAAGCTTGCCATGGTAGTCAAGGGTGCGGCTGGCCCTGGGCTCCTGGCCAGCCATGACGCCGAACGCCGACCCATTGCGGAACTGCTGGTGGAACAGCAGTACGCCAACCTCGTGCACAGGATGGCA
The DNA here is from genome assembly GCA_050699515.1 of Pseudonocardiaceae bacterium. Classification (GTDB taxonomy): domain Bacteria; phylum Actinomycetota; class Actinomycetes; order Mycobacteriales; family Pseudonocardiaceae. Next base: position 175,842 of record JBOHFF010000062.1, on the reverse strand, counting down.
CCCCACCTCGCCGACGGCAGCGAGGCCGCACCGGTCGACCCGGCAGCTCTGTTCCTCGGCTACCGTTATCCTTCCGGTGCAATCGTCAGCGAGCCCGGCGACGACGGGTCTCTTCTCGAGGATCCCAGCGCCCCCACCGGCTGTCCCGGATCCCGCGCACCGCACGTGCCCCTGGTTCGTGATGGTATGCCGATCTCCACGATTGATCTCTTCGGGAGTTCCTTCGTGCTCCTCACGGGTAGCCGTGGGCAGCGTTGGCGTCCGGCCGCCGACGAGGTCGCCCACCGGCTCGGTATGCAGCTGGCGGTGCACCAGATCGGCGCGGACGGCTTGGCCGATCCCACCGGCACCTGGGCGCACCGGTACCACGTCACCGACTCCGACGCGGTCCTCATCCGCCCCGACCGGTCCATCGCCTGGCGCTCCACCGAGCACGACAACCCCGCGCAGTCGATGGAAACCGCGCTACGACACGTCCTCGACCGCTGAGCCAGCCTGCGATTTTACCGAAAAGAGCAGCTGCAACGGGGTTGGGCGGTGCTTGAAGGGCTGCCAACTGCTCAGCCGACGGGTAGGACGGTAGGGACGATCATGGGACGGCGGCGGTAAGTGTCGGAGACCCAGCGACCTACGACTCGCCGTACCGCCTGAGCGATCCGGTGCGGGTCGGTGATCCCTTCCGCTTCGGTACGCGCCAGTTCCATCTCCACCAAGGGCACCACGCCATCGAGCGCTTTGGGGTCGTCGGAGAACCCCCGGCCCGAGATCGTCGGCGGAGCCACCGCCCGGCCGGTCGCCGATGCGACCACCACGGTGATCGCGATGAACCCACCCTCCCCGAGGACGAGTCGGTCGGACAGCGTGGACTCCCCGACATCCCCCACCGAAAGCCCGTCCACGTAGACCTGCCCCACCTCGACCCGGCCGGTGATCTCCGCCCGGCCGTCCACCAAGTCGACGACCACACCGTCCTCGGCGATCACCACCCGCTCCGGCGCCACCCCGGTGCGGACCGCCAAGGCGGCGTTGGCCCGCAGGTGGCGCCATTCGCCGTGCACCGGCATGACGTTGGAGGGGCGGATCGCGTTGTAGAGGAATAGCAGCTCCCCGGCTGGCGCGTGCCCGGACACGTGCACCTTGGCGGTGCCCTGGTGCACCACCACGGCGCCCAACCGAGTCAACCCGTTGACCACGCGGAACACCGCGGTCTCGTTGCCCGGGATGAGCGAGGAGGCCAGCACGACGGTGTCCCCGGACCGGATCCGGATCTGCCGGTGCTCACCGCGCGCCATCCGGGACAGGGCCGAGAGCGGTTCACCCTGCGAGCCGGTGGAGACGAACAGCACCCGGTGCTCGGGCATGGCCAGTGCCTCGTCGAGGTCCACCAGCAGACCCGGTGGCACCCGCAGCAACCCGAGATCGACCGCGACACCCATGTTGCGCACCATCGACCTGCCCACCAGGGCCACGTTGCGTCCGTTCGCCACGGCGACATCGAGCACCTGCTGCACCCGGTGCACGTGGCTGGCGAAGCAGGCCACGATGACCCGCTGGGTGGCCTTGCCGATCACCGAGTCCAGCACAGGGCCGATGTCCCGCTCCGGGCTGACGAAACCGGGCACCTCGGCGTTGGTGGAATCGATCAGGAGCAGGTCCACCCCCTCGTCGCCGAGCCGGGAGAACCCGGCAAGATCGGTCAGCCGCCCATCCAGCGGTAGCTGATCCAGCTTGACGTCACCGGTGTGCAGCACCAGACCAGCCGGGGTGCGGATGGCCACGGCCAGCGCGTCGGGAATGGAGTGATTCACTGCGAAGAACTCGCAGTCGAACTGCCCGCACCCGTGCCGGGAGCCCGCGACGACCTCCACCAGCTGCGGTTTCTGATGATGTTCCCGGCACTTCTCGGCGACCAGAGCGAGGGTGAACTCCGAGCCCACCACCGGCAGGTCGGGACGCAATCTGAGCAGGAACGGCACGGCGCCGATGTGGTCTTCGTGCCCATGGGTGAGCACCAGCGCCTCGATGTCGTCCAGCCGATGCTCGATCGCCCGGAAATCGGGCAGGATCAGATCGACCCCGGGTGCGTCATCCTCAGGAAACAGCACTCCGCAATCCACCACGAGCAACCGCGCGGCGTACTCGAAGACGGTCATGTTGCGGCCGATCTCACCGACGCCACCGAGAGCTACCGTGCGCAGGCCGCCCTCGGGCAGCGGCGGTGGAGCTGTGGTGGGCACGCCCGGCACGGGCAACGGGGTGCCGGTAGGGACCGCGCTCACGCGCGCGCCCCGGCCTCAGCCAGGGCCGCGGCGATCACGCTGACCTGGCTCGGATCGGCGGCGACTTGCGGCAGCCGGGGTTCACCGGCATCGAGCCCGATCAGCCGCAGGGCCGCCTTGCTGAAAGCCACCCCGCCCGCCATCTCGAAGGCACGGATCAGGCCGAGGGTGGACACGTGGATCTCGCGCGCGGCGCCCACATCGCCTCCGTCGAAGACAGTGATCATGGATCGCAGCCGGTCGGCCACGACATGGCCGATGACGCTGACGAATCCCACCGCACCTATCGCCAACCATGGCAGGTTGAGCACATCATCTCCACAGTAGTAGGCCAGGTCGGTGTTGGCGATGATCTCTGCGCCGGCCCCGAGGTCACCCTTGGCGTCCTTGACCGCGACGATCCGAGGATGCTCGGCCAACCGGTAAAGGGTCTCGGTCGCGATCGGCACCGCTGCACGCGGCGGGATGTCATAGAGCATGACCGGCAGGTCGGTGGCATCCGCGACGGTGGTGAAGTGCGCGACCAGACCGGCCTGCGGCGGGCGGGAGTAGTACGGGGTCACCACCAACAGGCCGTGCGCGCCGGCCTGCGCCGCCTGCCTGGCCAGCGTGACGCTGTGCGCGGTGTCGTAGGTTCCGGCGCCGGCCACCACGGCGGCCCGGTCACCGACCGCCTGCACCACCGCCCGCACCAGATCCGCCTTCTCGGCGTCGGTGGTGGTCGGTGACTCGCCGGTGGTCCCGTTGACGACCAACCCGTCGCAGCCCCGCTCCACCAGCTGGTGAGCGAGCTTCTGCGCGATATCCAGATCCCGTTCACCGGTAGCGGTGAACGGGGTGACCATGGCGGTGAGCACCCGACCGAAGGGCTGGCCGGACGCAGACGTCGGCGTGTCCATGTGGGGGGACGCTACCGGTCGGTGCCAGGATCGACGACAGTCAGGCCACTCAGCCCTCGGACACGAACGGGCTAGAGGCGATCTCGGTACCGTCGGGCAAGGCGCCGATCTCGAAGTCACTGAACACGTTGGGTGCCGCCTTGTGCAGCTGGCGCAAGCACTCCACGGCCAGCGCGCGGATCTCCACGTCAGCGTGCTCGGTCGCCCGCATCGCGATGAAGTGCCGCCAGGCCCGATAGTTGCCGGTCACCACGATGCGGGTCTCGGTGGCGTTGGGCAGCACCGATCGAGCTGCCTGGCGAGCCTGCTTGCGGCGCAACGTGGCGTTCGGCTCATCCGCGAAGTGCTGCTCCAAGCCGGCGAGCAGCTCGTTGTAGGCCTGCTGGCTGGCGCGCACCGCGGCGTGGAAGCGCTGATGTAGCTCGGGGTCGCCGGCAATCACATCAGGCTCGACCATGGCGGCGGTCCGCTCGGGCACATAACGCTGAGACAGCTGCGAGTAGGAGAAGTGCCGGTGCCGGATAAGCTCGTGGCTCAGCGATCGCGACACGCCCGTGAGGTAGAAGCTGACTGTGCCGTGCTCGAGCACCGAGAGGTGACCGACCTCGAGGATATGTCTCAGATAGCCGGCGTTGGTGGCGGTCGCCGGATTCGGCTTGCGCCAGGACTGGTAGCAGGCTCGGCCAGCGAACTCAGCGAGCGCCTGCCCGCCGTCGGTGTCGGTGGACCACGGAACATCTGCGGGCGGGAAGAACTCCGTCTTGGCGACGAGCTGCACGCGCAACGGCACGGTGCCCACACCGGTGCCGCCGATGCCGTCGCCACTCACGGCGGCGCTCACTTCGGCGGCAACTCCGTCAGGTTGGCTCACGGTGCACCACTCCTCTCTACAACGCTGACCGGCTTCCGCGGAGGCAGCCTACTGCGACACCAATGACGTCTTGACTGACGTCAACTGTGACGTCATAGTGGATGTCATGGATCTCATGCCGTATGTCAGTCAGCTGCGAGATGACCTCACAGCCGCCGCGTCCGCGGGCGACGAGCAGACTCGGCATACCGCCGCGATGCTGAGCGTTGCAGTGGAGCCGGCTGCCCGTCTGGCCATCATGAATGCGCTGTCCGACCTCGCTGCAGAGGTGACCGCCGCGCTGGAGGATCGCGTCGTGGAGGTGCGCCTCGACGGCCGTGACGTGCGGGTCGCGGTGAGCTCGCCGTCCGACGATGGTGCCCATTCCGCTGGACACGGGGCCGCTGGACACAGCGCCGCCGGACACAGCAATGCCGGGGCGTGGACCACCGGAGCGTGGCCGGGCGGCGATGGCTCGCCGCCGACCGAGCCCGGTGCAAGCCCGTTCGGTGACGCCGGTGGCGACATCAGGCGGATGACGCTGAGACTGATCGACCAGCTCAAAACCCAGGCTGAGCGGGCCGCCGCCGAGCAGGGTGTGTCGCTGAACACCTGGGTCTCGCAGGCCGTGGCCGGTGCACTGCGCGGTGAGCCGTGGAACAGCCCGCGAGGGGCTCCCGGGGACCGCCGCAACCGGGTCCAGGGCTGGGTGCAGGGCTGAACGACCTCGCAAGGCTTGAGGAGAGACCGTGGAACACGACGACACCGACACCCCGGTGATCCGGCAGCAGGACTTCGAATGCCCCGGACCGATCCACATCTGGGTCGAGCTCGGCACCGGCCGACTGGACATCAACTTGCGGGAATCCACTGCCGGCCGCGGCGAGGTCAGCGTGCAGATCCGTCCCGACCTGACCGGCGCGCCACTGTGGAATGTGGGGATCAACGGCCTGCTGAGCTGGCTGGGCGAGCACACCGGCGGGAGCCAACCGGGCGAGCTGGCAGTCGAAGCGGTACGTCGCACGATGATCGACTTCACCGAACAGCGACTGACCGTACGCAGCCCGCGGGAGTTCTCGCTGCGCACCGTGCCACTGATCGTCCAGGTGAGTGCCCCATCGGGCTCCTCGATCACCGCGCGCAGCGGCTCGGCGGACGTCGGTGTCATCGGCGTGAGCGCCGGGCTGGACGCCGCCACCGGCTCCGGGCAGATCTGGGCGCACCGGTGCACTGGCGACGTTGAGGTCCGCACCGGTTCTGGGGACGTACAGCTGGGCACGGTACTGGGCCGGCTGCGGGTGCGTACCGGCTCGGGGCAGGTCGACGTGGCCAGCGTCGAAGGCGCCGCCGGCGCGGGCACCGTGCAGACCGGTTCCGGCGATGTCCGGCTCGGCGCCGTCAAGCGTGACGTGAGCGCCCGAACCGGCAGCGGCGACCTCACTGTGGTCGACGCGAGCGCCGGTGGTCTTGAGCTCGTCACCGGTTCAGGGCAGTTGCGGGTCGGGATCCACACCGGTGTCCTCGCCGAGCTCGACGTCAGCTCCGGCTCGGGGCACGCGCGCAGCGACCTACCCGTCGGCGGACCACCTACCGAAGGCGATGTCGCGCTGCGGGTGCGGGCCCGCACCGGATCGGGGGACGCGCTGGTCACCGCGGCACCGTCGTCCTGACCGGGCCGCGACCAGTCACCGCAGCCAGAGCTGAGACCAGGTCACCACGCTCACCAGGGACGATACGATCGAGCTGGAGCCATTCGGCCATCTCCCGTAGCGCCCTGGCCAGCTCAGCGACCACCCGCGGGATATCGGTGATCCCCGGCTCGGCGAAGGCACCCGGGACCCGCAGTACACCGGCAGCGCGGTCGGCCTTGAGGTCCACCCGGGCGACCAGCTGCCCATCCAGCAGGAAGGGGAACACGTAATAGCCGTGGATACGCAGGTGCTCCGGGACATAGATCTCGATCCGGTAGCGGAAGCCGAACAGCCGCTCGGTGCGCGTCCGATCCCAGATCAACGGGTCGAACGGGCACAGCAGGGCGGCGCCGGTGATCCGCCGCGGGGTGCGGACGTCACGGTGTCGGTAGGCCGGGGCTCGCCAACCCTGGACCATCACCGGTTCCAGCACTCCGGCCTCGACCAGCTCCACGACCGCCTGCCGGCAGCGCTGCGGCCGTAGCCGGTAATAATCACGCAGGTCCGGCTCGGTGGCCACGCCCAGCGCGGCGCCGGCCCTGGCGACCAGCTCGCGGGCGCCGTCCTCGGCACCAACCCGCCTGCTGAGCACTTCCGCCGGCAGCACCCGCTCGGGCAGTTCGTAGAGCCGCTGGAAACCCCGCCGCGTGCCGGTCGTGAGCTCACCCATCCCGAAGAGCCACTCGCAGATCCGTTTGGTGTCGCTGCGATCCCACCACGATCCCGGCACTGTGCGGGCCACTCCACCCAGCTCCCGATCCAGCGCGCCCGCGCCGATCGGGCCGTGCGCGGCGACCGCATCGAGCACAGCACGGACCAGTGCCGGCGCTCGGGTCGCCAGCTCCGCGTACCCCTGCCACCAGCCCGGCTGCTTGGCCCCCGAGCGCAACAACGGCCAGTCCTGCACCGGCACCAGGCTCGCCTCATGCGCCCAGTACTCCACCAGCGGGCGAGCCCGGCGCACCGGATGCTCCCATGCGGCGCCGTCGAGCAGCTCCCTCGGGTAGGGACCCAACCGGCTGAACACCGGCAGGTAGTGCGCCCGAACCAGCACCGTGACCGAGTCCAGCTGAATCAGCCGGATCCGGTCCAGTACCCGCAGCAGATGCCGCCGGGTCACCGATCCGGCCGGCCTGGGATCGGCAAAACCCTGTGCCGCCAGTGCGGTCCGCCGCGCCACGTCCAGTCCCATGCTCTGCACAGCGCCCGATGCTGCCACCCACCCCTGACATTCCCGCCACCCCGACCCCGACATGGCGACATATCAGGGTGAGAGACCCACAGATGACCCCGTATATGTCGCCATGTCGGGTAGCGCTTACCGTGCGGGCATGGCGGTGGCAGGGGTCAGGGTGGCGACTGGGGAGGATGCGGGGATGCTGGCGGGACTGCATGCAGTGACCTGGCGAGCCGCCTACTCCGAGCTGCTGCCGGCCGGGGTCCTCGACGTGCTGGCGACGCCGCAGGTGCAGCAGGCCTGGGCCGACACCATCGAGGGTGGTGCCACGGTGCTGATCGCCACCGAGGGTGCCGATCCGGTCGGGTTCGTCGTAGCCGGTCCGGCACCCGAGGACGAAGTGGCCGCCGCCGATGGCACGCTGCCCTGCGACGCAGCGCGCACCGTGCTGGTGAGCACGCTGCTGGTGGAACCGAGGTGGGGGCGCCGCGGCCACGGCGGGCGGCTGCTCGGTTCGGTCGCCACAGCACTCCGCGAGGCCGGCGCCACCCGCGGGATCGTTTGGGTACCCGCCGAGGACCCGGCCTCGCTGAACTTCTACCGCCGTGCAGGCTGGAATCCCGACGGCACCATCCGGACCCTCGATGCAGCCGGCCGCCCGTTACGCGAGGTTCGCCTCACCGGCTCTCTCGACCTCGCACTGACCGGCGAGCCTCCGTCAGCCGGAGCCGAATGACGGTTTCACTCAGGGGACGGCGCGACCTACAGGTCGAGCAGGGGTTCCAGACCCACGGTGAGGCCGGGGTGGTCGAGGACGGCGCGGACGCCGAGCAGCACGCCGGGCATGAACGACGAGCGGTCCAGCGTGTCATGGCGGATCGTCAGGGTCTCACCGACGGTGCCCAGCAGCACCTCCTGGTGGGCGACGAGTCCGGTCAACCGCACCGAGTGCACCCGAACCCCATCGATGTCGGCGCCCCGAGCTCCGGGCATGGCGCGGCTGGTGGCGTCCGGGGGCGCAGGCATCCCGGCCTGGGCGCGAGCGGCCGCGACGAGTGAGGCGGTGCGTGCCGCGGTGCCGGAGGGCGCGTCGGCCTTGCCCGGATGGTGCAGCTCGATGATCTCCACCGATTCGTAGAATCGAGCGGCCGTCGCCGCGAAACGCATCAACAAGATTGCACCGATGGCGAAGTTAGGGGCGATCAGCACCCCGAGATCGGGCTTGGGTGCAAGCCATTCACGCACCTGGCTCAGCCGGGCTTCGGTGAATCCGGTGGTGCCTACGACGGCGTGGATACCCTGGTCGACGCAGAAACGGACGTTGTCCATCACCACGTCGGGATGCGTGAAGTCGACGACCACCTCAGCGCCCGCGTCAGCGACATTGAACATCCAGTCTCCCGCGTCGACCATCGCGACGAGCTCCATGTCCGCCGCCGCGTCCACGGCCTTGCACACCTCGGTACCCACCCGGCCGCGCGCCCCGAGCACCCCGACCCGGATCGGGTTCTCCTCCCAGCGATCCCTGGCGGCCTGTTCAGCCGGAGTCATGCGATCAACTCCGCTATCTCGTCGGGCAGCTCATCCCCATCCTGGTAGGGACCCACCACGGCGGCGGTGATCGGCAAACTCAGCAGCTCGCGGGAGAGCTCCCCGACCTGCGCCGCGGTCACCGCGGCGATCCGCCGCAGTTCATCCTCGACGCCGGGGTGCCCGCCATGATCGAGTTCCGCAATACCGATACGGGTCATCCAGGACGGGGCATCCTCCAAGCCCAGCACGAGCCCGCCACGCAGCTGCCCCTGGGCGCGAGCCAACTCGGCAGCGGTCAGGCCGTCCCGAGCCAGCTCGGCCAGCACGTCACCGATCACCGCGCTCACCTCACCCAGCCGACCCGGAGCACAGCCGGCGTAGATCGACAGGCTGCCGGTGTCGGCGTAGCAATCCAGCGCGGAGTACACCGAATAGGCCAGCCCACGCTGCTCCCGGACCTGCTGGAACAGCCGCGAGCTCATCCCGCCGCCCAACGCGGCGTTGAGCACTTCCAGCACGCAGCGCCGCTCATCATGCCGGTCCAGCGCCGGGACCCCCAGCATGAGATGGGCCTGCTCGGACGAGTCGGGGCACAACGCCAACGCACACCGGTCGGTGATGACGGCCCGCCCACGACGCGGCGGCACGGGTTGCGCGCAACCGGTCAGGTGGTGTCCGAGACTGCCGGCCACCGCGGTCAGCACCGCGCTGTGCGAGACGTTGCCGGTCACTGTCAACACCATCCGCTGCGGCGTGTAACGCGATCGGTAGAACTCGTGCAGCGCCGCGCGGCTCAGCTCGGTGACCGACTTCTCGGTGCCCAGTACCGGGCGGCCCAGAGGATGCGAGCCGAACAAGGCCGCGCAGAACTCGTCGTGCAGCGCCTCTTCCGGGTCGTCGTCGCGCATCGCGATCTCGTCGAGCACCACGCCCCGTTCCAGCTCGACGTGCGAGGGGTCGAGCAGAGCGTCACCCAGCACGTCGCAGATCAGGTCGACGGCCAGGGCCAGGTCGTCGGCGAGCACGTGCGCGTGATAGCAGGTGTGTTCCTTGGTGGTGAACGCGTTGAGCTCACCGCCCACCGCATCGATCTCCTCGGCGATCGCCGCCGCGGAGCGTCGCGCGGTGCCCTTGAACAGCAGGTGCTCCAGGTAGTGCGCCGCTCCGGCGAGGGCGGCAGGCTCGTCCCGCGAGCCCACCGCCACCCACATTCCCACCGCGGCCGAACGCGAGCCGGGCAGCTGCTCGGTGAGCACGCGCAGCCCGGAGGGCAACACGCTGCGCTGGAGCATTGCACCTTCGCGTGTTTCCGCGGAGCTTGCCGGAAAGCACTGCCGTGCGCTCACGTGCCGGCCGGAACCTCGGCCGGGTCCGTGGCGGGCTCGGCTGCGACCGCAGTGTCGTCGTCGCGTACCGGCACCAGGCTGATCTTGCCACGGTTGTCGATGTCGGCGACCTCGACGCGCAGCTTGTCGCCGACCTTCACCACGTCCTCGACCTTGCCGATGCGCTTGCCATTACCCAGCTTGGAGATGTGCACCAGACCATCCTTGCCGGGTACCAGCGAGACGAAGGCACCGAAGGCTGCGGTCTTCACCACGGTGCCCAGGAACCGCTCCCCCACCTTGGGCAGCTGCGGGTTGGCGATCGCGTTGATCCGGTCGATGGCGGCTTCGGCGGACGGGCCGTCGTTGGCGCCGACGTAGATCGTGCCGTCGTCCTCGATGGAGATGTCCGCCCCGGTCTCGTCGGTGATCGAATTGATCATCTTGCCCTTGGGACCGATCACCTCGCCGATCTTGTCGACCGGGATCTTGATAGCGGTGACCCGCGGTGCGTACGGGCTCATCTCGTCCGGTCCGCTGATCGCCTGTGCCATCACCTCGAGGATGGTCAGCCGGGCGTCGCGGGCCTGGGACAGCGCCCCGGCCAGCACGTCCGACGGGATCCCGGTCAACTTGGTGTCGAGCTGCAACGCGGTCACGAACGCGCTGGTGCCGGCAACCTTGAAGTCCATGTCGCCGAAGGCGTCCTCGGCTCCCAGGATGTCGGTGAGCGCGACAAAGGCCTGCTGGCCGTCGACCTCGCCCGAGACCAGACCCATCGCGATGCCGGCCACCGGTGCCTTGAGCGGCACCCCGGCGTTGAACAGCGACATCGTGGACGCGCAGACCGAACCCATCGAGGTGGAGCCGTTGGAACCCAGTGCCTCGGAGACCTGGCGGATCGCGTAGGGGAACTCCTCGCGGCTGGGCAGTACCGGCATCAGCGCCCGCTCGGCCAGCGCACCGTGACCGATCTCGCGCCGCTTGGGTGAGCCCACCCGGCCGGTCTCGCCGGTGGAGTACGGCGGGAAGTTGTAGTGATGCAGGTAGCGCTTGGTGGACTCCGGGGACAGCGAGTCGATCGACTGCTCCATACGCAGCATGTTCAGCGTGGTGACACCGAGGATCTGGGTCTCGCCACGCTCGAACAGCGCCGAGCCGTGCGCCCGGGGGATCATCTCGACCTCGGCGGAGAGCGGCCGGATGTCGGTGATGCCGCGACCGTCGATGCGTACCTTCTCGCGCAGGATGCGCTCCCGCACAGCTGATTTGGTCACGGCCCGGAACGCGGCGCCGATTTCCTTCTCGCGACCCTCGAAGCGCTCACCGAGCTGCTCCAGAGCACTGGCCTTGAGCTCGTCGAGCCTGCTCTCCCGGTCCTGCTTGGCAGCTACAGCCAGGACGACTGCCAGCTCATCGGCCACCGCGTCGCGGACGGCATCGAGGACGTCGGGCTGGTAGGCAGGAAACGTGGGGAACTCCAGCTCCGCGCTACCCGCCGTGTCGGCGAGCTCCCGCTGAGCGTCGCACAGGGCGCGGATGAACGGCTTGGCGGCCTCGAGGCCTGCGGCCACCACCTCCTCGGTGGGAGCCTGGGCGCCGTCGGCGATCTGTTCGATGGCGGTCTCAGTGGCCTCGGCTTCGACCATCATGATCGCCACGTCACCGTCGCCGACCACCCGGCCGGCGACGACCATGTCGAACACCGCTGTGCCGAGTTGCTCATAGGTCGGGAAAGCGATCCAGCGGCTACCTCCGCCGCTGACATCGCCGTCTGGCACCAGAGCCATCCGGGTAGCCCCGACGGGACCGTCGAACGGCAGTCCGGACAGCTGCGTGGACGCGGACGCGGCGTTGATCGCAAGTACGTCGTAGGGGTCCGCCGGGTTGAGGCTGAACACCGTGACGACGACCTGCACCTCGTTGCGCAGCCCGTCGACGAAGCACGGACGCAGTGGACGGTCGATCAGCCGGCAGGTGAGGATCGCGTCCGTGGACGGGCGGCCCTCGCGGCGGAAGAAGGAGCCGGGAATGCGCCCCGCCGCATACATCCGCTCCTCGACGTCGACCGTCAGCGGGAAGAAGTCGAACTGGTCCTTGGGCTGCTTGGACGCCGTGGTGGCCGAGAGCAGCATCGTGTCGTCGTCGAGGTAGGCGACCACGGCTCCGGCGGACTGCCGGGCCAACCGGCCGGTCTCGAACCGCACGGTCCGGGTACCGAAACTACCGTTGTCCAGCACCGCGGCGGCCTCATGCACGGGGTTGGTGGCAGCGCTGGGGGAATGGGTCACTGTCGGGTTGGTCATCGTTCTCCTCCTCGCGGCACAGGCCGGAGGTGGCACCATCGACGTGACGTTGAAGGACGACAGGCCGGTCTTCGATCGAAGCGCCCGGAGCGTGACACTTGCTCTCGGGAGCCACTACCGAGGACCGGCGGACGACGGTCCTGACGATGGTGACGAGGCGGCTCGTGCAGCGATGTGTGGTTGTGTGTCGGGCTGAGGTGGGGATTCAGCCGGTTCGGTTCAGCGGCGCAGGCCGAGGCGCTCGATCAGGGACCGGTAGCGCACGATGTCGACCTTTGCGAGGTAGTTCAGCAAGTTGCGGCGGCGACCGACCATGAGGAGCAGGCCGCGCCGGGAGTGATGATCGTGCTTGTGCTGCTTGAGGTGCTCGGTAAGGTCCATGATCCGCTTGGTCAACAGGGCCACCTGCGCCTCAGGAGACCCGGTGTCCCCCCCACGCAGCCCGTATTCAGCGAGGATCTCAGTTTTTCGTGCGGTGGACAGCGCCACGGGTTGATCTTCTCCTGTCATCTCGTACCGTGCGGACCGCGAGTCACGCGGTAGGTACCGATTCAGCCGACCGCCACGGACCGCAGCCGGATCCTCGCTGAGGTTACCAGCTGAGGTGTCGGCGTCCGGGCCCACCCTCGGGCACCGAACCTATCCCAGCGCCTCGTCGAGCTCGGACCCGACTTCCTGGTCGCCCTCGGCCGCCCGCCGCAACACCCGGGCGAGCCACGGGCACTCCTGCCGCAGCAGGTGGGCCGCCCCGGCCAGCTCGGCCGGCGGCGCCAACGCGCGCAGCGCCTTGACGAGAACGAGCTCACTGTGGTCGGTGACCGGCAGACTCTCCCGGCTGCCGGTGGGCCGGCCGAGGGTGGGTCGTGAGTCGCGGACCTGCTCCAACGCGGCCCGGACAGCCGTTGGGTCACCGGAGGCGACTTCCGGGGTGAGCACCCGTCGCTCCAGCAGCACCATCCGGGCCAGCACCGCGGGATTGCCGATCTTGGCCCGGCGACCGCTCATCAGCTGGCTGAGCATCGGTGCACTCAGCCCGAGGACCTCGGCCAGCTGAGCTTGCGAGACATCGAAGGCAACCACGAGTCGCCGCACCCGATCGCCGAGCGGCTCCCCGTACCACTCCCGCTGCAGTGCGACGTTGCGCGCGACAGCGAGCTGCTCGTCCACCGGACTCCCCTTCCCTGCCCGTACTGGCATCCTGCCAGCAGGAGCGGGCACTCGGGGTTGCGATCGGCTCACCCGATCGGCACATCACCGCTGCTGATCGAACACCGTGCGGGTCCGTGCCACGTCGTCGTCGATCTGGGCCACCAGTTGCTCGGGGGTGTCGAAGCGGCTCATGCCGCGCAGCCGCTCGACGAAATCCAGCGCCACCCGCTCACCGTAGAAGTCCTCGTCCAGATCCAGAACGAACGCCTCCACCCGGCGCTCCCGACCGGAGAACGTCGGGTTCGTGCCGACGGAGACCGCTGCTGCCAGCTCCCGGCCCCGGTGCACGAACCGGCAGGCGTACACCCCGTCGGCGGGGATCGCGGCGTGCCGCGGGGTGGACAGGTTAGCCGTCGGGTATCCCAGGCTGCGGCCCCGCTGATCCCCACGGATCACGATTCCCTCCAGCCGGTGCGAACGGCCCAGCGCGAGGGCCGCGGCCGCCACGTCACCTGCGTCGACGCAGGAGCGGATATAGGTGGACGAGAATGTCAGCTCGCCTTGGGACAGCAGGCCCACGCCCTCGGCGGTGAAACCGAATCGCCTGCCCAACGTCCGCAGCAGCTCGATGTTCCCGGCCGCCTTATGCCCGAAGGTGAAGTTGTCGCCCACCACGACGTCGGCCACGTGCAGGCGCTCGACGAGCACCGCGTGGACGAACTCGTCGGGGGGAATCCGGGAGAGCTCGACGGTGAAGGGCAGTACGAAGAACACCTCGACGCCGAACTGCTCGACCAGCTCCGCTCGCCGGCGCAAGGTGGTGAGCTGTGCCGGGTGGCTGCCGGGGCGGACCACCTCGGAAGGATGCGGGTCGAAAGTCATCAGCACGCTCGGCACACCCAGCTCCTGACCACGCCGCACCGCGTGGGCGACCAGCTGGGCATGGCCGCGGTGCAACCCGTCGAAGACGCCGATGGTGACGACGCTGCGACCCCATCCGTTCGGGATGGCCTCGAGTCCGCGCCAGCGCTGCACGGACGATGAGGCTAACCGGTCACTCACCGGCAGGGCGCAGCACCAGGATCGGGCGGGCCTGCCCGTCACGCTCGGCGAGCAGCGCGACGGCACCACCGTCGGAGTCGATGGCGGCGTGCGTGCCGGCCAGCCCGAGGGCCGGCAGCGACCCACCATGAGCCAGCACCCGGGCCTGCCGGGCGTCCACATCGCGGTGCGGGAAGGTGTCCGTCACCACCTCGTCCAGCCCGGCCCAGAGTTGTGGTGCGCTCGCCAGTTCATCGAGGGTGCGGGCGACATCGAGGCCGAAAGGCCCCACCCGGGTCCGGCGCAGCGCGGTGAGGTGCCCGCCGACTCCAAGGCTGGCGCCGAGATCCCTGGCCAGTGCCCGGACGTAGGTGCCGCCACTGCACTCCACTTCGACGTCGAGGTCGGTCACGGCCTCGCCGCGGCGCAGCGTGATCAGCTCGAACCGGGACACGGTCACCGGACGGGCGTGCAGTAGTACCCGCTCACCGGCGCGGACCAGCGCGTAGGCCCGCTTACCATCGATCTTGACCGCGCTCACCGCGCTGGGTACCTGTTCGAGGGCGCCCTGCAGGCTCCCGATGCCCCCGCGGATCGCCTGCTCGTCCACCGCGGATGCATCGGCACCGCCGGTGGGCTCACCTTCGACGTCGTCGGTGCTGGTGGACACGCCGAGTCGCACGGTTGCCAGGTAAACCTTGGGTTCCAGCGGGAGGTGCCCGAGCAGCTTGGTGGCGCGCTGCACACCGCACACGAGCACCCCGGTGGCCATCGGGTCCAGGGTGCCGGCGTGCCCGATCCGCCGGGTGCGCAACATGCGGCGCAGCCGGGAGACGACGTCGTGCGAGGTCATCCCGGCCGGCTTGTCCACCACCACCAAGCCGCCGAGGGCCAGCGCTGTGCTCATCTGCCCGCTGGGTCGAACATCGGCAACCCCAGGCAGCTCCGGCCGATGAAATCGTGCAGGGTGTCGCTGGTGGGCGCCATTACCCGGGCTGCGAGCGCGTCCCGGAACAGCCGCTCCACGCTGAGCTCCTTGCGAAACGCGGTGCCACCGCACAGCCGCAACACCCCGTCGGCGACCTCGGCGGCCGCTTCGGCCGCGACCACCTTCACCTCCAGCACCCGCAGCCTCGCGTCATCGCGCCCGGTGCTCAGCGCTGCCAGCGTGTCGAGCAAGAACGCCCGGACGCCGTCGGTGCGAATGCGTAGCCGGGCGAATGCCTCCCGGGAGACCGGTTGTTGAGCCAGCGTCTGGTCCAGATGCTGCAGCCGGCTGCGAGCGAGATGCGCGCCGGCTTCGGCGACCAACGCCTCCATGATGCCCAGCGAGAGCGCCGCGCTGAGCACCAGGAAGTTCGGCAGCGCAGTGGTCAGCGCGATATCCAGCCCCGCTCCGTCGTCTCCGAGCCTGGCATCGGCAGGCACGACCACACCGGCCGCGGCTACCGGGCTGGAGGCGTTGCCCCGCATGCCCAGCCCGTCGAACTTGCCGGCCACCCGCAACCCGGCTGCGTTGCTGGGTACCAGCCACAGGGTCATGGCGCCGTCACCGGCCAGCGGCCGGCTCGACCATACGTAGCTGTGGGCGTGGCCGGCCGAGGTCACCCAGCTCTTGCGGGCATCGAGTTGGACGGTGTCCCCCTCTCCGGCCTGCGCCGTGCCCAGCGGTGCCCAGAAGTGGCTCCGGGAACCGGCCTCGGCGAACGCCAGACTGCTCAGGTGATCGCCGCGGGCGATCGCGCGACGGATGTCCTGCCCTCCGTGAGCTTCGATGACGGGGACGGCCGAGTAGTGCATCAAGACCACCAGCGCCGTCGAGGCGCACCTGGTAGCCAGTGCCTCGATGACGTGTGCCGCCGCCGCGAGCGGCTCGCCGCCACCCCCGACCTGGGGTGCACTGATCAAGCCGAGAAATCCGGCGTCACCGAGTGCCTGCACCGCGTCCCGCGGGAAAGCTCCGGAACGGTCGATCTCGACGGCCTGCGGGCCGACCCTTTGCTCGATGAGCGCCGAGAGCACCGGCTGGTAGCCGGTCGAGGCCACCGAAAGATCTGGAGCGATACCCATGACACTCTCCCAGGTTTGCGACTGTTACTCACTCACGACTCCGGTACGGATCGGGCTCACCGGCCGGCGAGGCGGCAGCCGCGATGCGGGCGACCTCGGCATCGGCGTCATGCGCCTGGGCCAGCAACTCGTCGATGCGACGCACGCCGTCCGGCAGCTCATCGCAGCGGAAGGTCAAGGTCGGGGTGAAGCGCACACCGGTCGCGCGGCCGACCAGGGATCGCAACACACCGGTGGCGCTCGCCAGCGCCGCGGCCGCCCCGGCGGTGTCCGGTGCGGCGTCGACGGTCTCACCGAGCACCGTGTAGTAGACGGTCGCGTCCCGAAGGTCCGCGGTGACCTTTGCGTCGGTGATCGTCACCATCGTCAGCCGGGGATCCTTGACCTCATGCTCGAGGCCGGAGGCGACGATCTGGGCGATCCGTTTGGCGAGCCGGCGGGCCCGTGCGGGGTCGGCCATCGCAGCATTCTCCTCAGCGGTCTAGGCTAGTCATCGTCGGGCCCCAGCATCCGGTGGCGGGCGGCCAGCAGCTCCAGCTCGGGTCGTCCGGCTACCAGCCGCTCGCAGGCGTCGAGCACTTCTCGCGCGTGGCCGCCATCCGTCGCCACGATAGCCACTCCGATCACGGATCGCCGGTGCAGCTCCAGATGCCCGGCCTCGGCAGCCGCGACATCGAAGCGTCGCCGAAGCTCCGCGATCACCGGGCGGAGCAGGGAACGCTTCTGCTTCAGGGAGTGCACGTCGCCGAACAGGACGTCCAATTCCACCGTACCGACGTACACCGCACACCACCGTGGGTTGGTAGCTGTTGAGGACCGCCATCACCGGGGTAGGTAACTCTGGAAGACCACCGTTGTCGGGGTTGGTGGACTTGGGAGGTCCACCAACCCCGACAACGGGTCAGGTACGGGGCTTCTCGCGCAGCTCGTATGTCTCGATCTCGTCACCCGCCCGGAGGTCGTGGTACGACGAGAGGGTAAGGCCGCATTCGAAGCCTTCGCGAACCGACGAGGCGTCATCCTTGAACCGCCGCAGTGACGAGACGGTGAAGTCCTCGCGGACGACCACGTTGTCCCGAAGCAGGCGGGCCTTGGCGTTGCGCTTGATCTCCCCTGAGGTGACCATGCACCCGGCGATGGTACCGACCTTGGAGGACCGGAACACTTCGCGGACTTCGGCTCGGCCCAGCGACACCTCCTCGTAGATCGGTTTGAGCATGCCTTTGAGGGCCTGCTCGATCTCGTCGATCGCCTGGTAGATCACCGAGTAGTAGCGGATCTCCACACCCTCGCGGTTGGCCAGTGCAGTGGCCTTACCGTCGGCCCGGACGTTGAACCCGAGCACGATGGTGTTGTCCGCGATGGCGAGGTTGATGTCGCTCTCGGTGATGCCGCCGACGCCACGGGAGATGACCCGCAGCTCCACCTCCTCGCCCACATCGATCTTCAGCAGGGCGTCTTCCAGCGCCTCGACGGTGCCGGAGTTGTCGCCCTTGAGGATCAGGTTGAGCTCACTGGTCTCCTTGAGTGCCGCGTCCAGATCCTCCAGGCTGACCCGGCGACGCCGGGTGGCGAGATCGGCGTTGCGCTCCCGAGTACGCCTGCGATCGGCGATCTGGCGAGCGATGCGGTCCTCGTCAACCACGAGGAAGTTGTCGCCCGCACCGGGTACCGAGGTGAATCCGTGGACCTGCACCGGCCGCGAGGGAAGCGCCTCGATGATGTCCTCGCCGTGCTCGTCGACCATCCGGCGGACCCGGCCGTAGGCGTCACCGGCGACCACCGAGTCGCCGACCCGCAGCGTGCCCCGCTGCACCAGCACAGTGGCCACCGGACCGCGACCGCGGTCCAGATGCGCCTCGATCGCGACCCCTTGGGCCTCCATCTCCGGGTTGGCCCGCAGGTCCAACGAGGCGTCGGCAGTGAGCAGGATCGCCTCGAGCAGCGAGTCGATGTTGGTGCCTTCCTTGGCGGAGATGTCGACGAACATGGTGTCGCCGCCGTACTCCTCGGGCACCAACCCGTACTCGGTGAGCTGGCCGCGGATCCGGGTCGGGTCCGCGTTCTCCTTGTCGATCTTGTTCACGGCGACCACCACCGGCACCGCCGCCGCTTTCGCGTGGTTGATCGCCTCCACCGTCTGCGGCATGACGCCGTCGTCGGCGGCCACCACCAGCACCGCGATGTCGGTGGAGCGTGCTCCGCGGGCTCGCATAGCGGTGAACGCCTCGTGACCCGGGGTGTCGATGAAGGTGATCAGCCGCTCCACGTCCTCCAGTTCGGTAGCGACCTGGTAGGCACCGATGTGCTGGGTGATCCCCCCGGCCTCGCCACCCATCACGTTGGCCTGCCGGATGGTGTCCAACAGGCGGGTCTTGCCGTGGTCGACGTGGCCCATCACGGTGACCACCGGCGGCCGGGACGCGAGGTCCTCCTCACCACCGGAGTCCTCGCCGTAGGACAGATCGAAGGACTCCAGCAACTCCCGGTCCTCGTCCTCGGGGCTGACGACCTGGATCCGGTAGTTCATCTCCTGGCCGAGCAACTCCAGCACGTCGTCGGAGACGGACTGGGTGGCCGTCACCATCTCACCGAGATGGAACAACGCCTGCACCAGCGCGGCCGGGTTGGCGTCGATCTTCTCGGCGAAGTCGGTGAGCGAGGAACCCCGACGCAGCCGGACGGTCTCGCCGGTGCCGCGCGGCAACCGGACACCACCGACCGAGGGCGCCTGCATATTGTCGAATTCCTGGCGCTTCTGCCGCTTGGACTTGCGGCCCTTGCGGGCCGGGCCGCCGGGCCTTCCGAAGGCACCGGCCGCACCACCGCGACCACGACCGCCGGCACCGGGACGCGCCGGTCCTCCCCGGAAACCGCCGCCAGCGGGAGCGCCGGCACCGGCTGGACCTCCGGGAGCACCGCCACCACCGCGGAAACCACCACCACCGCCACCGCCACCACGGCCAGCGGGCCCACCACCGGGACCACCGCGCCCACCACCGGGACCACCGCGGCTACCCTCACCGGCGCCGGGGCGTCCGGGCCGGCCACCTGCCGACCCGGGGCCCGGGGGCCGTGGCGGCATCATGCCGGGGTTGGGCCGTGGTCCGCTACTGCCGGTCGAACCGGTGCGGCCAGAACTCGGCCGGCCACTCCCGCCAGGTCGTGGCGGCATGTTGCTCGGCCCGGATGGGGCGGCCGGCGGACCGGGTCGCTGGCCCGGTGAACGCGGCGGCGCAGCACCACCGACGCCGAAGGGGTTGTTACCCACCCGCGGCGAGCGTGGACCCGGCTTTGGTAACCGGGGGCGGGAAGCCCCCGGACTGGCGCCGGAGACACCGCCACCCTCCTCCAGCCGTGGGCCCGGGCGCTGCTCGGTGGGAGGACTTGATGGCGCCACCCGATGCTCGGCCGCCGGACGGGGCGGTGTCACCGGCTCGTCGGTCGCGGGTAGCCGGGATGGTGGCTCCCCTCCCGCTGGCCGGACGACCGGACCGGTCCGGCGCTCCACCGGCGTGGGGCGCTGTGGAACGCCGAGCGACGAACCTCCGGAAGGAGCACCCTCAGGCGCGGAGGACGGCCGGCGAGTGGGCGCGGGACCAGGCTTCGCCGCACCGGCAGCAGGGAAGCCACCACCACTGCTCACGCGACCACCAGCCGCCGCGCCATTGGCGCTGGACGCCTTGCCTGCCCCAGTGGGAAACGAGTCGCGCAGTTTACGAGCGACCGGTGCCTCCACCGTTGAGGAGGCAGACTTCACGTACTCGCCGAGATCGGCGAGCTTTTTGAGTACGTCTTTACTGGTGACACCGAGCTCCTTTGCGAGCTCGTGCACGCGGGCCTTGCCTGCCACTGCTCTCCTCACTGCTGGAGCCGGCGGCAATCCCGCTCGACCCCGTTACTAGTGCATGTCCATCGCTGTCAGAGCTTCATGACTGCGGGTACATTTCGGAATCGCCCTGCTCTCTGCCTCGACCACGCACCGGGGCGGTCCCGGGCGGGTACGTCCTCGGCGAGCCGAGGACCTCATGCTGTCACCGAAGTGCTGACGTGAGAAAGTCGTGGACCGCAGCGGTGTCGAGCTCCCCCACGTAGCGCAGTGCCCGTGGAAAGGCCCGGCGCCGTTCGGCCAGACGCAGACACCCGCCATCGGGATGCACCCATGCGCCCCGGCCGGGATGCCGACGCCGCGGGTCCGGGACCAGGGCCCCATCCACCGCCACCACACGCAGCAATCCGGAAGCCGCCGTCCTGGTCCGGCAACCCACGCAGGTCCGAACAGGATCGGTGGGCCGCTCACAGCGGCCCCGAACCTCGTCCAGGCAGGCGTAGACCGTCCCCCGACGGCGGGCCTTCATGATTCTAGCGCGTCGGCGCCGCGGGCGGAGAACCGGCATTGGTCACCGGTAGCTCGGCGCGTGGGGCCCGGGCCGGTGGGGACGCCATCGGGTCCGCATCACTGCGAATGTCGATCTTCCATCCGGTCAGCCGGGCAGCGAGTCTGGCGTTCTGTCCTTCTTTTCCGATCGCCAGTGACAGCTGGAAATCGGGGACGACGACCCGGGCCGTCTTGGCCCTCGCGTCGATCACCTGCACCGAGACGACCTTTGACGGGGACAGCGCGTTGCCCACGAACGTCGCGGGATCATCGGAGTGATCGATGATGTCGATCTTCTCGCCACCCAGCTCGCTCATCACGTTGCGGACCCGCTGGCCCATCGGTCCGATACAGGCACCCTTGGCATTGACCCCCGCGATGGTCGAGCGGACAGCGATCTTCGAGCGGTGCCCCGCCTCCCTGGCCACCGCCGGGATCTCCACAGTGCCGTCGGCGATCTCGGGGACCTCCAGGGCGAACAGCCGGCGGACCAGGTTGGGGTGCGTCCGGGACAGGGTGATCTGCGGTCCGCGCAGTCCTCGGGAAACACCCACCACGTAACACTTGATCCGCTCGCCGTGCAGGTAGGTCTCCCGCGGAGCCTGCTCCACCGGCGGGATCATGCCCTCGGTCTCGCCGATCTTGACCACGACCACACCACGGGCATTCGCCCTGGCATCGCGTTGCACGACACCGGCCACGATCTCACCCTCCTTGGCTGAGAACTCACCGAAGGTGCGCTCGTGCTCGGCGTCGCGAAGCCGTTGCAGGATGACCTGGCGGGCCGTGGTGGCCGCGATCCGGCCGAATCCCTCTGGGGTGTCGTCCCACTCCCGGACAATCTCGCCCGCGGCGTCGAGCTCCTGCGCCAGCACGCGGACCAGGCCGGTCTTACGATCGATGTCGATACGCGCGTTCGGTTGATGGCCGTCGGTGTGCTTGTACGCGGTGAGCAGCGCCGTCTCGATGGCCTCGAGCACCGTCTCGAAAGAGACGTCCTTATCCCGCTCGATGGCACGCAGCGCGGCGATGTCGACGTTCACCGTTCCTCCCAATCATGCCGTCCTGCGCCGTCGAGTGCGGCGAGCTCGTCGGCGGGTGGCTGGCGGAACTCCACTTCCACCACCGCGCGACTCAGTTCCGTGTACCGCACTCGGCGAAGGGCTCCTGACGCCAGGAGTGTGACGCCCTCGTCGTCGCAGTCACCGATCCGGCCGACCAGCTCACCACCTGCTACCAGCGCGGTGCGGACCAGCCGGAGCCGGTTGCGCCGCCAGTGCCGCGGCTGGGTGAGCGGCCGGTCCACCCCGGGCGAGGTCACCTCGAGGTGGTAGGGGCCCACGATCAGCTCATCGCGCTGATCCAGGGCCAGCGATACCGCACGGCTCACGGTGGCGATGTCGTCCAGCCCAACGCCGGCGTCCGAGTCGATGATCACCCGAAGCAACCGGCGCTGACCTGCGCGCACCTCCTCCAGATTCTCCAGCTCGAACCCGGTACCCGCCACCGCATCGCGTACTGCCGACTCGACTGTGAAGTCAGAAGAGTTGTTGGGGAAGTCGGGATTGGCGTGCTGCGCGCTCACCGTGGCCTCCTGACTCCGACGTGTTGCCTGTGGACGATGGTGACGATGCGGGTCGCCGGTTCGGCGCGCCCCGATCGGGATCACCTAGGGTATCGCGTCGCGGTACTGACCCGCGCTAAGTGGATCACGACGCTAGGTCCACAGCCAAAGGAGGGCCTGACAAGATTGCTGACCGTGCCGCAGTCCCGCCCCAGTCGTCGTCGCCTGCTGGCCGCTGGGGCAACGCTGCTGTTGGCCAGCTCGGCGACGCTGCCCGGGTGCACGGCATCGGCGCCCGTCCCCGAGGGACCCGATCCGCTGGAGTCCCCCGCTTGGCGTGCCGAGGCCGACGCGGCCCAGGCGATCGCGGCGGCGCAGCTGCTGGCGGATGCCGACGCGGGATTGGCCACCGCAGCCAGGGCGCTCGCCGCCGACCGGATGGCGCATGCGACGACACTACGCGCCGAACTGCGCCGGGTCCGGCCCGGGCCGACTCCACCCGATACCTCCCCACCGGTCGCCTCTCCGCCGGCGACGCCCCCACCGGCCTCGCCGCCTGCCGATCCTGACCCGACGGCCATCCGCGCGGCGCTGAGCCGCGCGATCCACGCGGCACAGGAGGAGGCCGCCGCGCTCACGCTGAGCCTCCCCGGCTACCGCGCCGCCCTCCTGGCCTCCGTCGCAGCCTGCTGCGCAACCCACGCCGCGCTCCGCAACCCCGTACCCCCCAACCCCCTACTCCCCGATATGAAGACATATCGGGGTCCGCAGGGGGCTCCGAAGCCCGATATGTCTCCATATCGGGACGGGCGGGGAGGGGCGGTGGAGGCGTTGCAGGGGGCGTTGGGGGCTGAGCATGCGGCGGTGTGGGTCTATGCGGCGGCGGGGGCGTTTGTGTCGGGTGCGTTGGCCGGGCGGATCGAGGAGGCCGCGACCGCGCATCAGGCTTGTCGGGACACCACTGAGGTGATGCTGATCGGTGCGGGAGCGCCGCCCGTGCAGTCCGAGCCAGGGTACCTCACCCCGGAGCCGGTCACCGACGCCGCCTCGGCGCTGCGACTGGTCATCACCGCAGAGACTGACGCCGCCGCGGCGTGGCGCTCGGTGGTGGAGCGCAGCCCGGCTGATCCGGATCTGCGCAGTGCCGCGCTGGAGGCGCTGGTCGCGTCGGCCGTGCGGGCCACCCGCTGGCGGGCAGCCGCCGGCACCATCCCGATGACAGTGCCCTTTCCCGGGGCGCCGTGAGGTAGGACTGCCATGCACTCCGAGCAGATCAGCATTCAGACCGGTGGGCGGGAGCGGGTCCATGACCTCACCAAGGACTGCCATGCCTTTCTCGCCCGCGTCGCGGCGGGTGATGGCCTGCTGCATGTGTGGGTGCCGCACGCGACCGCCGGCCTCGCGGTGATCGAGACCGGCGCGGGCAGCGACACCGACCTGCTCGCCGCGCTGCGCAAGCTGCTGCCCGCCGACGACCGGTGGCGCCACCGCCACGGCTCCCCCGGCCACGGCAGGGATCACCTGCTGCCCGCGCTGCTGGCGCCCTACGCCAGCGTCCCGGTGCTCGACGGGCAACTCGCACTGGGCACCTGGCAGTCGATCTGCCTGGTGGACACCAACATCGACAACCCGGTCCGGACCGTCCGGTTGAGCTTCCTGGCCGGCTGATATCTACTTGCGGCAGAGTTCCAGCAGATGTGCCACCACGCCGTCCACCGGCACCTCGGTGCGTTCCCCGGTGGGCCGGTCCTTGACCTCCACAACACCGGAAACGAGACCACGCCCCACCACCAGGATGGTCGGTACCCCGAGCAGTTCGGCGTCGGCGAACTTCACCCCCGGGGTGGCCGCGCGGTCATCCAGGATCACCCGTAGACCGGAGGCGTCCAGCTCGGCGGCCAACTGCTCGCCGGCGGCCCGCACCGCGGCATCCTTGCCCGCCATCACGAGGTGCACATCGGCTGGCGCGACCTCGCGGGGCCAGACCAGCCCGTGTTGATCGTGGCTCTGCTCGGCGATGGCCCCGACCAGGCGGGAAACGCCGATCCCATAGCACCCCATGGTGATCCGGATGGGCTTGCCGTCGGGCCCCAGCGCATCCAAGCCGAAAGCGTCGGCGAATTTGCGGCCGAGCTGGAAGATGTGGCCGATCTCGATGCCCCTGGCGGCGACCAGGGTGCCCACACCGTCGGGTGACGGATCGCCGGGGCGGACCTGCGCCGCCTCGATGGTCCCGTCTGGGATGAAATCCCGCCCGCAGACCAGGTCGACGACGTGGTGGTCAGGACGATCAGCGCCAGTCGCCCAAACCGTACCCCGGACAATCCGCGGGTCGACGAGATAACGCACGCCGTTCGCCGCCAGCGCCCCGGGGCCGATGTAGCCCTTGGCCAGGAACGGGTGCGCCGCGAAGTCGGCGTCGTCGAGCAGCGCCACCTCGGCCGGGTACACCGACGCCTCCAGCCGTTTCATGTCGACCTCGCGGTCGCCGGGGACACCGACGCCGAGCAGTTTCCAGTCTCGCGCGCCGGGTTGCCGGGTCTTGACCATGACGTTCTTCAAAGTATCCGCGGCATCGAAGGTGCGTCCCAGCCCAGCCCCGTTGAGGTGGTCAACCAGCGTGTCGATGGTCGGGGTGCCCGGGGTATGCAGCACCTGGGCGGGCGGCAGGCCGTCGATGGGCAGCTCGGGTGGCGCCGGCGTGGTCACCGCCTCCACGTTGGCCGCGTACCCGGACTCGGTGCTGTGGACGAAGGTGTCCTCGCCGGTCTCGGCTTCGGCGAGGAACTCCTCGCTGGCCGAGCCACCCATCGCGCCGGACATCGCGGACACGATCACGTAGCGCAGCCCGAGCCGGTCGAAGATCTTGATGTAGGCATCCCGGTGCAGTTGGTAGGACCGCGCCAACCCGTCGCCGGACAGGTCGAAGGAGTACGAGTCCTTCATCAGGAACTCGCGACCGCGCAGGATCCCGGCGCGGGGACGTTCTTCGTCCCGGTACTTGGTCTGCACCTGGTAGAGGATTACCGGGTAGTCCTTGTAGGAGCTGAACTCGCCCTTGACGGTGAGGGTGAACAGCTCCTCGTGGGTGGGGCCGAGCAGGTAGTCGCCACCCTTGCGGTCATGTAGCCGGAACAGGTTCGGGCCGTACTCGGTCCAGCGGCCGGTGACCTGGTAGGGCTCCCTGGGCAGCAGCGCGGGGAACTGAATCTCCTGGGCGCCGATCGCGTCCATCTCCTGGCGCACCACGGCCTCGATGTTGCGCAGCACCCGCAGGCCCAGCGGCAGCCACGAGTAGATCCCGGGAGCGACGCGGCGGACGTAGCCGGCGCGCACCAGCAGCCGGTGGCTGGGCACCTCGGCGTCCGCCGGGTCCTCGCGCAGGGTGCGCAGGAACAGCGTCGACAACCTGGTGATCATGCTTGGAGGACTCCTCGGACGGACGGATCTACGGAACTCGCAGCGTATCCTGAGCACCACGACCAGCTCAGTCCCGCCCGATCACCTGCGAGATGTCGATCATCACGGGTCCGCCGGACGCCCGGTTCTGTTCCAATGCCACATGCAGCGCATCGACGAGCCGCTGGCAGTCGTCGGTGCCCAGAATCCGGTTTCCGACCAACCTGCCCTCGGGATCCTCGGTGTCCAGGCTGACGAGCCGGGTCGCCGAGTCGGTCCGCACGATGATCGTCCAGCCGTTGACACCGCGAATCCGGACACCGGAACCGCCTGGCGGGTCGATCGAACCGGCGGGGAGATCCTCCTCATCGTCCACGCACCCATCCTCACCGACCGCAGCGGTCACGTCCATACCTGGAGGCGCAGCAGTGCTACCCGCGCCCGAGTGGGTGCACCGCGCAGAGCCGAAAATCGGTTGCCAGGCATCGGGATGGTGGCCATGCTGCACCTGATCTCAAACGGTGCCCGGCAGGGTGGCCGTCGACGGTGGTGCAGCGGAGGAGGAGGTGGCCGGACATGACTGTTCTCGGTGTGCAGCGCGTCCACGACCATCGCGCTTCCGGCTGATTCCCCGGGGGCGCCACCCCCGAGGAGATCCTCCCGTGCCACAGCACGATCGGCTGCCCGTGCGGCGCAGCCGCTTTGACGACACCCCCGCCCGCCGCCGGCGCCGCCGCTTCGACGACGAGCTCGACGATCACGATGAAGGCCCGGTCGTAGCACGCCGGCGCGCCCCCGATCCGTTACCACGTGACGACGGCCCGGCTACCGGTGACCGTTGGTCCACCTGGGACATCGCCCAGCACGGCCCGGCACCGCATCCGGACTGGCTGGTCACCGAGCTCGCCGCGGTGGACACCGAACTCGGAGTGCTCAAGACCGGCAAGGAGGCCGACGTCCATCTGGTGCAGCGCGCCGTGCCCGGCACCGCCCGGAGCTGCCAGCTCGCCGCCAAGCGCTACCGCAGCGCCGAGCACCGGATGTTCCACCGCGACGCCGCCTATCTCGAGGGCCGCCGGGTGCGCCGCTCCCGGGAGATGCGGGCAATGGCGCGGCGCACCGCGTTCGGCCGTGACCTGCTGGCCGGGCAGTGGGCGGCCGCCGAGTTCACCGCGCTGTGCCGGCTCTGGCGGCTGGGCGCTCCGGTGCCCTACCCGGTCCAGCTCGATAGCACCGAGCTACTGCTGGAGTACCTCGATGAGCCGGACGGGCAGGCAGCTCCCCGGCTGGCACAGCTGCGACCCCAACCAGCGCAGCTGCGCGCACTGTGGGACCAGCTCATCGACGCCTTACTGATCCTGACCGGCGAGGGCCTGGCGCACGGCGATCTGTCCCCGTTCAACCTGCTGGTGCACCGCGGACGGCTGGTTCTCATCGACCTGCCTCAAGTGGTGGACATCGTCGCCAACCCCCAGGGACCCGCGTTCCTGGCCCGCGATGTGCGCATCGTCACCGACTGGTTCACTGCCCGCGGGTTGCCCCAGCAGATCGCCGACGCCGGAGCCGCACGTGTTGTCTAGGGAGAATTCTTGGATGATGAAGGCAGGAGGACACCTGATGGATGCCTCCGGTGATCACTAGTAGTGCCGGCCGTCACAGTCGGGCTGGATCGGTCGGGTGGGTTACCGGCAGTTGACGGTGTGGTGATCGTCCCGAGTTCGTGGATGAGTTGTGAGAGCAACGCTGCATAGGGGTGGCGTAGCGGCCAGTCGAGGGCGCTGAGATGGATTCGGCAGGCCCGGCGTCGCAGCCAGATGGTTGCACCGGAGCCTCGGTAGGCGCGGCAGCGACCTCGCCGATCGATTGGATGCGCCAGGAGTAGCAGGTACAGCACGGCGCTGGCCCGATAGCGGATTGAGCCGACTCGATCGTGGACGCCCTCTTTATCCCGGGACGGTGGTGCTCTCCCGCTCAGGGCCCGACCCTTCACGGCACCCGCCGCTTCCCAGCGGCCACCGGCGGCGGCAGTGTCTTGGTCCGGTTCGGCGTCACGGCCGGCGCCAGCCCCGAGCCCTGATCCCGACACGCCGTCACCGATCAAGGACGTCCCGTCACACCAAGATCGACTCTCTGCCCAGCTCAACCGGACCCGTGAATGGACACCACGATCGGGTCGTTATACTCCATCATCTGTCCGTTTCGCTGGCAAAATTCTCGGACCGTAGCGGAAAACCGGACAAAAGAACGTCCGCTCGGGGGCAGAGTGTTACCAGCCAGCGCTTCGGCGGCTGAGCTAATGGAGATCGTATGGCAAGCGCACAGTCTCGTGATGAGGTTCCGGCTGAGCAGCGGGCCGTTGTGGCCACCACCGGCGGATGCCCTCATCTCGGCGTGGAGTTCACGCCCCTAATCGGAGAGCAGTTGGCCGACCCGTACCCGTTCTACGCTCGCGCCCGAACTGAAGAGCCAGTATTTTTCAGCCCCACCTTCGGTATGTGGTTCATCACCCGATACACCGACATCACCGCGATCCTGGCCGACCCGGGCACCTTCTCCTCCACCGACACCCTCCCACGTCCCCCCGAGACACCCACCGAGGTCCAGGAAGTTCTAGCCGACTATTTACCGGACCGGCGCCTGCTCAACACCGACCCACCGGCACACACCCGGCTGCGCCTCCTCATCCGCCAGGGGTTCACCCCCCGCCGGCTCGCCGCACTGGAACCAGTTATCCGGGAGGTCGCCAACAACCTCGTCGACACCTTCGCCGCCGATGGGCAAGTGGATTTGATCAGCCAGTTCGCCTACCCGCTGCCGCTAACAGTCATCCTGGGCATGCTCGGGGTACCGGCGCACGACATGCCCACCATGCGCCGGTGGACCCAGGAGTCCATTGCTCTGAACTTCGCCTCAGCAACGTTGCCACTGGAACAGCAAGTAGCCTACGCACAGGGCAAGTTAGCCTTCCAGCGTTACACCCGCGATCTGGTCACTGAACGCGCGCAGGCCCCTCGCGAGGACCTGATCAGTCATCTGCTCCGGGCTCGGCAGGAGGGTATCCCACCGCTGAGCACCGAGGAGGTCAGCTCCCTGATCCCAGGTCTGATCATTGCTGGGCATGAGAGCACCGCGAAGCTGATCGGCAACACTATGCGGCTGCTCCTGACCCATCCCGAGCAGCGGCAGGCACTGCAGCGCGACCCCAATCTGACCGCGGCAGCTGTGGAAGAGGGGTTACGCATCGACGCCCCTGTTTTGGGCATGGTTCGCACCACCACCCGGGAGGTCACTGTCGGTGGCGTGGCTCTGGCCGCGGGCGCTCGGTTGTTTTTGCTGTACGGCTCGGCCAATCACGACGAGACTTATTTCACCGACGCGGAGCAGTTCCACCCGGACCGGGCCAGGCGCACCTCGCACCTGGCCTTCGGGCATGGCATCCACTTCTGCCTCGGCGCGCCGCTGGCCAGGCTGGAGGCCCGGATCGCCATCGAGACCCTCGGCCGACGACTACCCGGCCTGCGCCTGGCTCCGGAGCAGTCTTTCGCGCACGTCCCGAGCCTGGTCTTTCGCGGCCTGGCCTGCCTCGGGCTGGTCTGGGACGCCTGCCCCTGAGGCAAGGATGTCCGGGACCTGCGACATCGCCTATCCAGACCATCAAGGGGTGGTCTACCGATCGGAATCGGCTGGGTCGCTCCGCTTACCATGTGTGAACCACGGCGGACCAGGGACGCAGCCAGCTCGGTGCGGGTGTGGTTGGTGTTCCGATGACTGACCCTTTTCTGGAAGGTGACCCATGCAGTCGGCAGAGATCAGTAGCCGTGCGCTCCGTTTCTTCGAGGAGCGGGAGCACACGGTTGTCCCGTCGGCATCGCTGATCGCTGATGACCCGACGCTGCTGCTGATCAACGCAGGCATGGCGCCGTTCAAGAGCTATTTCCTCGGTGAGGTCCCCCCGCCCTTCTCCCGGGCGACCAGCGTGCAGAAGTGCGTGCGGACTGTCGACATCGAGGAGGTCGGCAAGACTGCCCGGCATGCGTCCTTTTTCCAGATGATCGGTAATTTCTCCTTCGGGGATTATTTCAAGGAAAAGGCGATTCCCTATGCCTGGGAGCTGTTGACCCGCTCTGTTACCGAAGGTGGTCTGGGACTGCCGGAGTCCAAGTTGTGGGTCACGGTCTACACCGATGACGACGAGGCCGAGCGCATCTGGCGGACCGTGATCGGGGTTCCGGCCGAGCGCATTCAGCGGTTGGGCATGGTGGACAACTTCTGGTCGATGGGTGTGCCCGGTCCGTGCGGACCGAGTTCGGAGATCTGTTTCGACCGTGGCCCGCGGTTTGGGCGCGAGGGTGGTCCCCTCGTTGATGGTGAGCGCTACTTGGAGATCTGGAACCTGGTGTTCATGCAAAACATCCGCGGCGCGGGACCGGCCAAGGAGGGCTATCCGATCGTCGGTGATCTGCCCGCCAAGAACATCGATACCGGTCTTGGTCTGGAGCGGGTGGCGGCCCTGCTCCAGGGAGTCGATACGATCTTCGACATCGGCACCAACCGCCAGGTTCTCGATCTGGCAGCCGAATTGAGCGGCGCCCGCTACGGAAAGAACACCAAGGACGATGTCGCCCTTCGGGTGGTGACCGACCACATCTTGGCCAGCGTGATGCTGATCGCTGACGGCGTGATCCCTTCCAACGAGGGTCGCGGCTACATTCTGCGGCGCATCCTGCGCCGCGCGGTGCGCATGATGCGCCTGCTGGGCTCGCGAGAGCCGATCGTGCACGACTTGGTGGCCCGAACTATCGCGGTGATGAGCCCGACCTACCCGGAGCTGACCAGCGGCGCTGGGCGTATAGATGCCACCGCTGTCGCGGAAGAGGCGTCGTTCTTGCAGACCCTGAAGTCCGGAACCGTCATCTTCGATCTCGCAACCGGTCAGGCCCGCGGCGCGGGTAGCACGGTGCTATCAGGTGCAAAGGCGTTCCAGTTGCATGACACCTACGGATTCCCGATTGATCTGACTTTGGAGATGGCTGCCGAGCAGGGCCTGTCGGTGGATGAGGACGGTTTCCGCCGGTTGATGACTGAGCAGCGCAACCGCGCCAAGCAAGACGCGCGAGCCAAGAAGACCGGTCACGTCGACGTGTCGGCCTACCGGCAGATCCTGGACAGCGCCGGCGGCTCACTTTTCCGTGGCTATGAGGAAATTACTACCGACGGCGCGGTGCGCGGTCTGCTGGTTTCCGGCGCACCCGTTGAGGAGGTCGGTGCCGGTGACACGGTGGAGGTGGTGCTCGACCGCACCTGTTTCTACGCCGAAGGCGGGGGCCAGCTGGCGGATCAGGGCGTGATCCGCACGAGCGACGGGGCGTTGATCGAGGTGACCGACGTCCAGACCCCGATCCAAGGCCTGATCGTGCATCGGGGCACCGTCGCCCACGGCGAAGTTCGGCTCGGCTCGGAGGCGCTCACTGAGATCGACGTCCAGCGCCGGCAGGCGATCTCCCGTTCCCACACGGCCACCCACCTGGTACACAAGGCGATCCGGGATGCCCTGGGCGAGACCGCCGCACAGGCCGGGTCGGAGAACTCGCCGGGCCGGTTCCGGTTCGACTTCAGCGCGCTGGGCGCGGTGCCTGAATCCGTGCTGGCCGATGTGGAGCAGCAGGTCAATGAGGTGCTCGCGCGGGATCTCGCGGTGAGTGCTGAGGTCATGGGCATCAAGCAGGCTCGTGAGGTGGGCGCCATCGCGATGTTCGGCGAGAAATACGGGGACCAGGTCCGGGTCGTCTCAGTGGGCGACTGGTCCCGCGAATTGTGTGGCGGCACCCATGTCGACCGTTCGTCGAGACTTGGTTTGGTCAAGTTGCTCGGCGAGTCCTCGATCGGCGCGGGTGTTCGCCGAGTGGAAGCCCTCGTCGGAACCGACGCCTTCCGGTTCCTGGCCCGTGAGCACGTCCTCATATCGCAGCTCACCGACACGCTCAAGGTTCGGCCCGAGGAGCTTCCGGGCCGGGTCGCCGGACTGCTGGGGCGGCTGCGCGACGCGGAGAAAGAGATCGAACAGCTCCGCGCCGGGCAGATCCGGCAATGGGCAGGCCAGCTCGCGGCCACAGCCCAGGACATCAACGGCCTCGCCGTGGTGGTCCGGCATCTGCCCGAGCCGACTACCACCGATGAACTGCGCACACTCGTGCTCGACGTGCGGAGCAGGATCGGTGACCGGACCGCCGTCGTGGCCATCACCAGCCTGTCCCATGACAAGCCGATCATCGTGGCAGCCATCGGTGACATGGCCCGGAATCGCGGGCTCAAGGCCGGTGACCTGGTGCGGGTAGCTTCCAAGATTCTCAAGGGCGGGGGTGGCGGCAAACCTGACATCGCCCAGGGCGGCGGCACGGATTCACTGGCCATCCCCGATGCGCTCCAGGAGATCGTGCGGAAAGTCCACCAAACCGTCAGTGAGTGACAGGACCGGGTGCCCGCCGGCCGTCGAAGTGGGTCAGCAAGCCGACGCCCACTTGGTCTGGCTCGGTGAGAACCACATCAGCCCCGGCTCGCCGTAACGTGTCGGGCCCGACGAATCCCCACCCCGCGCCAACAACGCGGACACCAGCCGAGCGACCGGCAGCTATGTCGTTCGCCGTGTCGCCGATGAACAGCCCCCGCGCCGCGCTGACACCGAGCCGGGCGAGCGCGCAGAGGACGCCATCCGGTGCCGGTTTTGGTGCCGCGTCCTCGTGCGCGACCACAACATCGACAAGATCGGCGGCCACGGGCGGCAGTAGGAATGGCAGCCTTCGGCGTGCCTGGGCGGTGATGATTCCGAGATCCGGCATGCGTCCTGGACACCGAGTGCGATCAGGGCGTCCACCGGCGCGAGCGCTGCGCACTGGTCAAGGACGGTGGAATCCACCGGACGATCGAATGCGGCGGTCGCCAGAACCGTGAGCGCCTCACAGGTCGCTGCGCGGGTGTCGATGATGACCCCGTCAAGGTCGAATAGCACCGCGTAGTCGTCACTCACGACACCGGCTCCCGTCGTCGTACCGCTGGTTAGCCCGCGCGCCGGACTGGTGATTCGGTGCCGAACGCTTCGGGCGTGAGCAAGGACCGCAGGATGATCCGGTTTTCCGCGAGTCGAGCCTGCCCGTCAATGCCACGATTGAGGACGCAGATCGCCGTCGTGACGCTGGCGCCTGCCTGCCGGAGAACCGATGCCGCTCGAAGCATCTGAGAGCCGGAGCGA
This sequence comes from Pseudonocardiaceae bacterium, assembly GCA_050699515.1. Lineage (GTDB taxonomy): Bacteria > Actinomycetota > Actinomycetes > Mycobacteriales > Pseudonocardiaceae. The sequence goes on along the minus strand of JBOHFF010000062.1, from coordinate 142,935 downwards.
ACCACATCATCGACGAGCACGACGTCCTTCCCTGGTACAGGATTTCCCTCTATCTGACGGCGGGTGCCATAGGATTTGCGGTCGCGGCGCAGAAATCCAGCGGGAACCCCGGCGGCCGCTGACAGGGCCACCGCCAAGGGGATGCCACCCAATTCCATACCCATGAGCATCTCGGTACCGACCGGGACGTATCGGGCCATCTCCGCGGCCACATCACGCAGCAACGTGGGATCGGCGGCCATGAGGTACTCATCGAAATACTCCTCAATCACCTGGCCGCTCGGTAGCTGGAATGCGCCCCGCTTGCACGCCGTGACCTGAATGCGGGCGATCAAGCTGGCGGGGATCGTCACCGTGGACCCCATGCGACTCCCGGATCGGGAGTCGCCAACCCAACCCGATCCCGAAGCAAGATGGACAGTTCCCGCTCGAAGGTGGTCAAGTCCGAGATCTCACGGAGGAATCCGAGCGGTCTTGTCGGAGACTCGAACACCCACCGTTCAGTCCGGAGGAAAGTCCCCAAACGGCGTGCGGTCTTGCCGGTAAGCCAGACCGGAACAGCGCGGATGTTGCCTGCATACCAGAGCGCTGCGGTGAGTTCGTGGAGCGTCCCGATACCACCTCCCATCGCGACCACGAGATCGGTCTCATCGAGAAACCGGTGCAGCCGCTCGCCCATCGTCGGCAAACGGACGACATCGGTAACGTAGGGGTTGAACTCACCCCAATCGACATCGGTCAAGGTCACCGCCACCACCGTGGCGCCTTTCGCGGCAGCTCCCCGGGCGACCTGCTCCATCAACCCGTTGTAGCCGCCGTGCTGCAAGACCAGGCCAGCCGCACCGAAGGCCACGCCGATGTGGTAAGCGAGCTGCGCTTCTTGCTCCGAGGCTGGCACGACCCCGCCGAGGAATGTCGCGGTCAACCGAACCACGTCCGGCGAGTTGTGGATCATGTCAGTTCCAGGTAGCAGCGGTAGGCGTCGATAGCGGGCCGCAAGGAGTCCACGGCCTCTGGTGCCGCCCGCTCGGCGATCGCGATCACACGGTCCAGGGCCTCGGCCAGCATCTCGGCGGAGGGGATCGCGGGAGCCGAGATCAGCGCATGGAGATCCCGCAGACACTGTTTACCGATCGGCGTCAAACCGATCTCCTCCCGAAGCTGGTACCAACCGTGGTAGCGGGACGTCGGAGCCAACGCGGCCTTGATCAGGTTCTTGGTCGCTTGGTTGAACAGGTACGCCTCGGAGTAGGCGATGAACTCCTGACCTCGGGTGATCCGCTTGCGTATCAGGTAACCAACCACGAGCGTCTCGATCAGCAACTCGGCACAGGACCGAGACTGCACCGAAGCCCGAGTGATGAACGATGCCACGCGTGGGTCGGGTAGGTAGCTAGCGTCTGGATCCCGAACGAAAATCGGATGCGCCACGGTGTGCTCACGCACCCCGGTGACCCGGCTGGCGGGCACCAGATACAGGTCCACCTGCTGAAGGTGACCGGCCCAACCGACCAGATAGACGTATCCGAGACCGCCCATGTCGCCCACAATCATGTCGCGCCATCCCGGCAGAATCCCGCCCAGTTCAGCGGACACCAACGCATCGAGAACCGGGACGAACTCAGGAAGCAAGCCATCCTCGACGCCGATGACGAAGTCGACATCGGACAGCCGGTCGGCGGTTCCGGACGCCAGCGAGCCCCGTACCAGCAGATGCGTGACGGCAGGGCTGATAGTGAACAAATCCGCAGCCCGTTCGAGCAGTCCAAACTGATCGGGTCGGTTAGCCTTGGCCAGTTCGTCCAACACAGCGTGACTCACGGCAACTCTCCTTCGTGGACTACGGATGGTCGGGACAGACCAAGTAGGACGGTCTTGTTCTCTCGCCAGGACTCGGCCTCGGTCGCACGATCCAGCAAGTCGTACAGGGACGCGATCAGGTCGTACACACAACCTTCAGGCAACGTGTACTCATAGAACAGGCGCAATAAATGCTTCTCCGCGCAACGCTCGTAACCCAGGCTGGCCAAACCACGCGCGGTGGCGAGATGCTTATCAAGCTGCGACTTCGTCGCGGCCGGCAGCACCACCATTCCAGTCTCGTTGAGCTGCTCGTTGGAGGTTCTCCACGTCATGCCCTCATCGGCGTAGCAATCCAGAATCAGGTGGAGTCGATCCGGTCCGAACAAGTTGCACGCACCGTGAACATGGGTCGGCGTGAGCCGCCAGAGATAACCGGCACGCAACTGGACCTTGACACCCCCGGTCACCAACGCTGCGGAGCTGTTGGTCACCAAGGGAACGTGCAGGCGGTGGCGTTCGGACACGCTGAGCTCGGCGTAGTCACGGTGCTCCCACAGAAATGAATTGGGCCCAAGTCTCGCCAGACGCGCCCACATGTAGCGCAAACCCAACGAAGACAAGAATTTCCGCGTGACAGGCATCCGTTGCAACAGCGTCGTCTCAACCGGATCGCAGTCCTTGATCGTCACATCGGTAGGGACACCACTATCGTTGAGTAGCGACAGCGTCCACCACCCCCCAGACTGAAACTGTCCATACTCAGCGACCCACTCGGACGGCACCGTCAACGCCTCATGACGCAGCCGTTCCAACAGGCCAGGATCAAGTCGGCTCAGGCAAGCAACTTGCTGGAGCGTCATGGGATTCGTGGCGCCAGTAACAGGCATATTGACGCACTCCTTCTCTGCCTATTCCAGTTCTACGCGCACCCTATCGAGTTACCGTAAACCGTCCAGGTCGGCGTCGGTCCCTAGAGCTCGCGATTCATATCGATGTAGGTGGAGGACCACCAAAGCCTGACCTGGTGCGGGTCCCGTGTTTCACGGGGACGGTCGGAGTCGTAGTGTCGATCATAGTTTCTCCCGGAGGCCGTCCAGCATCGTGGTCAGTTCTTCTGTGGACAGGTGAACTGCCAGACTCGGTACCCCGTGCGGCAGCAGCATCCATTCACTGTCCTTCACCTTGATCCACAGAATGGTGCACAGGCCGTGTCCGTATCTGGTGCCGCAGGCGGTGACCCGTGGCGACCTGCTCTGGAAAATCGCGTGGTCGGCCGGGTATATTCCTTCATCAGTCACCGCACTGCTCCCACAGTTTCTCTGCATCGAGTCCCGACCTGGCAGATCGTTTTATCGTGAGACCACGGCGGGACGATTCCTCGGATGATGGGTGACGCTGGACGTCCCGGTCAGGTGGGGGCAACAGGACGACCAGCGCCTTGCCTAAAGAGACTATGGGCACTGTCGCTGCAGTGAGACCCACATAGGCGAGCAAACCTGGCAGTGACGTACGCCCGCGAAACGGGGAAAAGGGCTAGTCTCCGACTGTCTGGGGGTGGTCACCCGATGCGCAGCGCACGCAGCTATGCCGATGAGGCCGCACGCCTGCATGCGGACGGGGCCACCTATGGGAAGATCATCGCTACCTGGAGTCGTCAGTACGGCATCAGCCCGCTCGCCGCCGGCCGCCTGGCGCACGGTCTCACGCAACAACAGGTCGCCGACCGGTGGAATGAGCTCTGGCCCGACCCTGAGCGGCCGAAGAGTCACAAGCAGATCAGCTACTGGGAGACGGGCGGGCGGCAACCAGGCCGGGACTCACTCAACAAACTCGCCTTCCTCTACCGCTGTAGTGCTGGCGTGCTGCTCGGTGGGGAGGACTACAGCCACCTCGACCCGGCCGCGCACGACGGGGCCAGCAGCGTGCAACTGCTGTCCGTCTCGCTTGCGGTCGTGGTCCGTACGGAACAAGTACTGCTTGTGTGCCGTCGCGACAACACCGAGGGCGTGTTCTGGGGATGGCCGACCGGCGTGGTCAAGCCTGGCCGCGACCCAGCGCATGTCGCCGTCACCGAGACCCTCACCGAAACCGGCGTGCACTGCGTCGTACGCAGCGCGCTGGGGACCCGCATCCACCCGATGACTGGGGCGCTGTGCGCCTACTACCTGTGTGACCACCTCGCTGGTGAGCCGCAGAACCGTGACCAGGTGGAGAACACTGCGGTCACCTGGGCGCCTATCGAACGCCTGACCGATTTCATCCCGATTAAGCACGTCTATCCCCCGATCCTCGACGCGCTAGGAGCAGCCCATGCCTGAGCAGCCGACCATCGTGGCCGCCATCGTCACCAGTCCGCGAGGTGTGCTGCTCGCCCGACGTCGTGACGGCAAACCCGAGTGGACCTTTCCCAGCGGCGCTCAAGAGGCGGGCGAGGTCTACGCCGACGCCGCCGTGCGAGAAACCCTCGAAGAGACCGGTCTCGCTGTCATCGCCCGCGACCAGATCGGGGAACGAACTCACCCCAAAACCGGGCGGCACATGGTCTACATCGCTGCCGACCCGGTCAACGGCACCGAGGTGAGAGTAGGGGACCCAGACGAGCACTCCGAGGTCGGCTGGTACCCCTGGGCCTCAGCCGAAGCGATGTTGCCCCACCTGTTCGAGCCGGTTGCTGATCACTTGCGCGCGGTATTGCCCCCGCCTGAGCGTCCGTGAGGCGATTGAGGCCCTGACCGAACCGTTGAGCATCCTCCGGCTGATCGAGGCGCAGTTCGGGCAAGGCGTCCCGCTGAGCGGGCCAGGACGCACTGTTAGTCACTCACGGAGCGCGCAGCGCCACCACCGACCCGATCACCACGATGGCGGGTGGGCGGATCCCGGCCGCAGCGACCTTGCCGGCCGCGTCGCGCAGGGTGGCGTGCACCACCCGCTGGCCGCGCAGAGTGCCGTTGGCGATCACCGCGACCGCCGTGTCCGGCGGCCGGCCGTGGGTGATCAGAGCATCGGCGAAGACCCCGATCCGCTCCGCCGCCATGAGCAGCACCAGGGTGCCCCGCAACCGTCCCAGCGCCGGCCAATCCACCAGGGAGGTGGGATCGTCCGGGGCCACATGCCCGGACACCACGACGAACTCATGGGTCACGCCGCGATGCGTCACCGGGATCCCGGCCGCCGCCGGTACCGAGATCGCACTGGTGACGCCGGGGACCACAGTCACCGGCACTCCGGCGTCGGCGCAGGCCAGCACCTCCTCGAAGCCACGCCCGAAGACGTAGGGGTCCCCGCCCTTGAGGCGCACCACGAACCGGCCGGCCTTGGCGTGCTCGATCAGCTGCGCGTTGATCTGCTCCTGGGCCATCGCCCGGCCGTAGGGCACCTTCGCAGCGTCGATCACCGTGACGTGCGCGCCGAGCTCGTCGAGCAGCTCGCGAGGCGCGAGCCGGTCGGCCAGCACCACATCGGCTCGCGCCAGCAGCCGCCGCCCGCGCACGGTGATCAGATCGGGGTCGCCGGGTCCCGCGCCGACCAGTGCCACGCCAGGTGTGGCAACACGGTCCTCGGCATCCGGGGCGTCATCCACCATTCCGGTGCGCAGCGCCTCGAGCAGGGCGTCCCGGACGGCAGCGGAGCGGCGTGGGCGGCGTCCGGCCAGTACACCGATGAGCAACCCGTCGTGCTCGGCGGCGGCTGCGGTGACGGCGCTGCCGCCGGTCGCATCGTCGGCCCGCACGCAGAACACCCGTCGCCGCTGCGCCTCGGCGGCCACTTCGGCGTTGACCGCGGGCGAGGAGGTGCAGGCCAGGACGTACCAGGCAGCGTCGAGGTCACCGTCGGCGTAGCCGCGGACCTCCCAGCACAGCTCACCCGCGCCGGCCATCGCCTCCACGGCGGGGGTGGCCTCCGGGGCGACGAGCAACACGTCGGCACCGGCGGCGATCAGGCGCGGTAGCCGCCGCTGCGCGACGGTGCCGGCGCCGACCACGACTACCCGGCGACCGGTCAGGTCCAGCCCGACCAGGTAGGGCTTCACGACACCGGCTGCCAGCGCAGCAGCGCGTTGACCGCCGCGGCGGCGACCGCGGTGCCGCCCTTGGCGCTGCGGTTGGACAGCGCAGGAAGACCCGAGTCCCGCAGCGCCGCCTTCGCGGCGGCAGCGTCGACGAACCCCACCGGCAGCCCGATCACCAGCGCCGGACACACCAGGCCGGCGGCGGCCAACCGGATCAGTTCGCGCAGCGCCGTCGGTGCGTTGCCGATCACCCACACCGCGCCCGCGGGGTACTCCGCAGCGGCCGCCCGGATCCCCGCCGCGGAGCGCGTCAGTCCCGGCCCCGACCCTGGCGCCAGGTTGAGCGCGACCACGCAGTCCCGGGAGGTGATGCCGGCGGCGAGCATCCGCGCGTCGACCACCAGGAGCGCTCCGGCGGCCAGCGCACGGTGCCCGCCGACCAGGGCCCGCTCGTCGCAGACTAGGTCGGTGGCGTAGTCGAGGTCCGCACTGGCGTGGATCACCCGCTCGGTCACGGCGCGAGTGCCCGGCGGGAGGTCCGCGGTGTCCACCTGGGACCGGAGGATCCGGTAGGACTCCACCTCGATCGGATGCGCAGCCCGCGCCATGACGTCTCCTCCGGCGGTCCTCTGCGCTCCTTCGCATACTGCAGCGCTTGCCGACACAATAGGTGTCGGAAGCGAGAACGGCGGACTGAACGGACGTGGCGGATGGACGTCAACGATCACGACGACGAGCTTGCCACCCAGTATGTGCTCGCCCGGCGCCTGCGCCCGGACCTCGACGGGGAAGAGCTGGCTCACCTGATCGTCTCCAGACTCGACGAGGATCAGCTACTGAACCTCGCCGGGGACGCACTCACCTGGGCGCCCCATCCCACCGATCGCCAGGAATTGGCGCTGCGCTACGTACAGAACTTCGTCCTCGCTATGGAAAGTGACCCCGACGGTACGTAGACGGTAAGTATTCGTATCCCGCTAGACGGACACGGAGTGGCACGATATCCCTATGAGGCAACGCCGTTGAGCGACCGATCTCACACAGCCCGGCGATGGTCCACGCTCATCGGGGTCGGCACCGTCCTGGCCCTCACACCGATCGGCGACCCGTACCTCGGACTCAGCACCCCGATGACCCTTGCCTGGTACGAAAGCGCCAGAACCGAGGTGCTGTTCGGCAGCGGCACGCTCACAATGCCGAACTCCACCTCGAAAGCCATCACCTACGACCCCCGCCTGGCGCCGATCGGGGCCGCCATGACGGCCACCATCATCCCCACATCGGAAGGGTCCACGGCGGAGCTCACAGTTCTCGGACTGGTACCCAACCGGAGCTACGCGGTGTCCGCTCACACCAAGGCGTGTGGCACCAACGCGAACACGGCCGGAACGCGCTTTCATTTCAGCCCCGATCCGGCACCGAGGGCCCCTACGACATCGAGTGACCCCGAGCTCGCCGAGCCCGAGGGCGAGATCTCGCTGCAGGTGCGCACGGACGCCGCCGGAACCGGTACCTCGCGCATCGCGCTCCCGTTCACCCTGACCGACCGGGTGCCCGGGTCGATGGTGGTGAGCGACGGGACACCGGGCACGACCGATCCGGACCAGGCCGGAAAGGCGCGAGCGCGGATCGCCTGCCTCACCCTGTCCAGGCGGTGACCGTGAGCACCGGGCTGATCTCGTTCGTGGGCGCTGGACCCGGCGCACCTGACCTGCTCACCCTGCGGGGCGCGCACCGGCTCGCCGCTGCTGACCTGGTGGTCTGGGCATCCTCGCTGGTGCCAGCCGCGGTTCTGGAGCACTGCCGCGACGGTGTCGAGGTGCACGACTCGGCGGGGATGACGCTGGAGGATGTGCTCGCGGTGTTCGCCGCCCACCCGTACGCCGCGATCGTGCGGCTGCATTCCGGGGACATCTCGCTGTACTCCGCGCTGACCGAGCAGCTCGCCTGGTGCGCGCGCCACGACCGGGCCTTCGAGATCGTGCCCGGGGTCGGCTCGCTCGCTGCGGCCGCGGCCGCGGCCGGGATCGAGCTCACCGTGCCGGGCGTGGCCCAGAGCGCCGTGCTGACCCGGCTCGGCGGCGGCCGGACCGCCGCGTCGATGCCTGCTGGGGAGAGTGTCGCCGGCTTCGCCCGCCACGGCACCACGATGGCCATCTACCTGTCCGCGGCCCGGCCCGGCGTCCTGCGCGAGGAGCTGCTGGCAGGCTACCCACCGCAAACCCCCGCCATCATCGTCGCGAAGGCCAGCCGGCCGGACCAGACAGTGCTCATCACCACCGTGGACGGCCTGGCCGAGACGTTGGCGGCATCGGGTATCCGCACCGCCGCGCTCGTCCTGGTAGGACCCGCGCTGTCCGGCGCCGGGGCCCGCAGCCTGCTCTACGACCCGGCCTACTCGCACGGCTGCCGCCGCCGCTCGACACCCGGCAGCACCTCGGGGCGGCCGATCCCCCCCGAAAAGCGCAGGTTGTGAGCGATCGACTCTGGCTCGCGTAAGCGTCCCGATCAGCTCATCGACCTTCACCGGGTCCATGATCGCCCCAGGTGGAGGTACGCGGCGATCGTGGCGCTACCGTGACAGGCATGCTCACGATCGTCGGGCTGGGACCGGGCGATCCGGCGCACCGCACCCGGGCCGCTGAGGAGGCCGTCCGGGACGCCCAGCTCGTCCTGGGGTACCGGGCCTACCTGAGCGCCTGCGCGGACCTCACCGGCCCGAGCCAGCGGGTGATCCCCAGCGACATCGGCGCCGAGCAGCAACGCGCCGAGGACGCGGTCCGCGCGGCGGCCGGCGGCGCGCGGGTGGTACTGGTCTCCTCCGGTGACGCCGGGGTCTACGGGATGGCTTCGTTGGCGCTGACCACCGCGGCCGCGCTCCCGGCGGCGCAGCGCCCGGCGGTGCGGGTGGTGCCCGGCATCACCGCGGCCCTCGCGGCCGGCGCGCTGCTCGGAGCACCGCTGGCCCGCGACTTCGCCTGCCTCACACTGTCCGATGTGCTCGCTCCATGGGAGGCGGTGGAAGCGCGGCTGCGCGCGGTGGCGGCGGCGGATCTGGTGCTCGCGCTGTACAACCCGCGTTCCCGTGGCCGATCGTGGCAGCTGGGCCGGGCCCAGGAGGTGCTGGCCGAGTACCGGCCCGGTGCCACCCCGGTCGGGCTGGTCACCGACGCGGGGCGGGAGGGTGAGCAGGTGGAGCTGACCACGCTGGCCACGCTGGACCCGGCCAAGGCCGGGATGCACACAATCGTCATCGTCGGCGGGGCGAGCACCAGCAGGCTCGGTGACTGGCTGGTGACCGCCCGGTCGCTCGGTGCGCCACCGTGACCGCCGACGCACTTGGTCCCGCGGAGGCGGCGTGATGACCGTTCACCTGGTGGGGGCGGGACCCGGCGATCCACAGCTGATCACCCGCCGCGGCGGGGCGCTGCTGGCCGTGGCCCAGCACGTGGTGTACGACCGTGCTTCGATGGCCGAGATCCTCGCACTCGCCCCGAGCGCCACCCGGCACTGCGTCGGCAAGCAGGGCGCTACCCCGGCCCCACCCCAGCACGAGATCAACGCGCTGCTCATCGAGCTGGGCCGGACCGGGGCCTGCGTGGTGCGGCTCAAGGCCGGTGACCCGTTCGTGGTGTCCCGCGGCGGTGAGGAGGCGGTGGCGCTGGCCCAGGCCGGGGTGGACGTCGACGTGGTTCCCGGGGTGTCCGCCGCGGTGGCCGCGCCGGCCGCAGCCGGGATCCCGGTGATGGTCCGGCAACGCGCCCGCACGCTCACCGTGATCGCTGGCAACGACGGCGTCGAGGAACTGGACTGGGGAGCGGTGGCTCGCCTGGGTGGCACTGTGGTGCTGCTGACGGGCCGCGCGGCGCTGCGCCAGGTGCTCGCTGCGCTACGTGCGGCCGGGATGGCCCCCGACACTCCGGTCGCGGCGATCAGCGCAGCCACCCGGCCGCGGCAGCGCACCGTCCGCGGCACCCTGGCATCTCCCCCAATGGCCCGGTTACCCGCGCCGCTGACCGTGGTGATCGGTGACGTCGCGGCGCTGGACGTCACCGCGGGCGGGGTGAGCTGTGCACATCCCTGACGGCTTCGTCTCCCCCGCGGTCGCGGCCGCAGGCGCTGCGGTGGCGCTGGCCGGGTTGGGGGTGTGCGTGCGCTGCGCGCGGCTCGACCTCACCGAGCGCCGGCTGCCGCTGGCCGGGCTGGCCGCAGCGTTCTTCCTGGTCCTGGAGGTGCCGATCATCCCGGTCGCGGTGGGCACCAGTGGGCACCTGCTGGGCGGCACGCTGGCCGTGGCGCTGCTCGGTCCGTGGCTCGGAGCGGTGGTGATCACCGTGGTCACCGTGGTGCAGGCGTTGTTCGCCGGCGACGGCGGGCTGTCCACCATGGGTGTCAACGTGGTCAACCTGGCCCTGGTCCCGGCCGCGGTCGGGTACCCGGTGCTGCTCGGGCTGCGCAGGGTGCTGCCGCGTGGCTCGAGCGGCACCGCGGTGGCCGCCGGGGTCGCGGCCGCGGTGTCGGTCCTGCTCGCGGCGGTGCTGTTCACCGCCGAGTACACGGTGGGCGGTGCCGCCGGGGTGCCGTGGCGCCGGGTCGCGGTGTCGACCATCGGCGTGTACACGGTGATCGCCGGTCTCGAAGCGGTAGTGACAGCGCTGGTGGTGCGGGGACTGCTCGCGTTGCGCGCCGACCTCGTCCAGGTCGCACCGTGAGCGCGACTCACGAGAGCCTGCTGGTCGGCGCCGACACCCTGGTACACCGGCTTGCCCCGCAGTGCAAGGTGGCCGCCACCGTGCTGTTCGTGCTGACGGTCGCGGGCACACCGGCAGGCGCCTACCGACCCTACCTGTGGTATCTGGTGCTGCTCATCGCGGTCGCCGTGCTGGCCCGGCTACCGCCGTTGATCATGGCGCGCCGGCTGCTGGTGGAGGTACCGTTCGTGCTGTTCGTGCTGGCGCTGCCGGTGCTCGGCGGGCCACCGCAGCTGGCGGTGCTCGGGATCACGCTGTCGGTACCTGGACTGCACGCCGCGGCGACGATCACGCTCAAGGCGACGTTCGGGCTGCTCGCCACCGGGATCCTGGCCGCGACCACACCACTTCCCGAGATCATCACCGGGCTGGAGCGGTTACGGGTGCCGCGGGTGTTCACCGCGGTCGCGTCGTTCATGGTGCGCTACCTCGACGTGCTGATGGCCGAGCTGGCCAGGATGCGGACCGCCGCGTTGTGCCGGGGCGGGAACCCGCGCTGGCTCTGGCAGGTCCGCACCGTGACGACCGTGCTCGGCGCGCTCATCATCCGCTGCTTCGAGCGCGGTGAACGGGTGTACCTGGCGATGGCCTCCCGCGGGTACACCGGGGTCCTGCCCGACGCGCTGACCGGTGCCCCGGCGCCGCGGGCCGCGTGGGCCGGGGCGCTGGCCGTGCCGGCCCTCGCCGCGCTGGGGCTGATCCTGGCATGAGCGAGAGCCGGCCAGCGGGTCGGGCCGCCACGCCGGCGATGCTGGTGGTGGGGCACGGCAGCCGGGACACCGACGGGGTGGACGAGTTCTGGACACTGGCCGCCGCGATCCGGGCCGCCGCGGGCGAGATGCTGACCGGGTTCGGCTTCATCGAGCTGGCCGGGCCGAGCGTCGATGACGCCATCGACGAGCTGGTCGCCCGCGGCGCCACTGAGATCGTCAGCGTGCCGCTGGTGCTGCTCGCCGCCGGGCACCTGAAGAACGACGGCCCCGCAGCGCTGGCCCGCGCCCGCGCCCGGCACCCGCAGGTGCACTTCGGTCTGGCCCGCGACCTGGGCATCGAGCCGCACGTCCTGGAGGTCGCCACCGACCGGATCCGCGCGGCGGCCGGTGACGCCGAGGAGGAGAAGCTGGGTGTGGCGCTGATCGGTCGCGGGTCCAGCGATCCGGATGCCTGCGCGGACCTATGGAAGGTCAGCCGGTTGCTCGCTGATGGGCGGGGGCTGGGCACCGTCGAGCCCGGCTTCGTCTCCGTCACCGCCCCCTCCATCACCGCGACCTTGGAACGGCTGCGGCTGCTCGGTGCCGGGACCGCCGTAGTGGCCCCGTTCTTCCTGTTTCCCGGCGTGCTGCTGAACCGGATCTATGCCGAGGCAGCGAGCTGGGCCCAGGACCACCCCGAGGTCGAGGTCCGCGGCGCCGGCCATCTGGGTCCCGACCCCCGGCTGGCCCACCTGGTGCTGGAGCGCTACCGGGAGGCGCGCACCGGCGAGGTACGGATGAACTGCGACCTGTGCGCCTACCGGGTGCAGCTGCCCGGCTACGAGTCCAAGGTCGGCACCCCGATTTCGCTGTCCCCCCATGGTGCGGGCCCAGCGGCCGGTTCGCGGCGGGCCCGCCGGGCCACCCGCGCACCCACCCCGGTATCGCCGATCCGACGGGGGCGGTTCCTCAGCACCCAGCCGGCCGACGGGCCCGCCGCGATCGAGGTGCGAAAACTGGACTTCGCCTACCCGGATGGCCGCCAAGCCCTGTCCGGCATCTCGATGCGAGTCGAACCCGGTGAGCGGGTCGCCCTGCTCGGCCCGAACGGTGCCGGTAAGACGTCGCTGGTGCTGCAGCTCAACGGGGTACTCACCCCCTCGGCCGGGTCGGTGTCCATCGGCGGGGTGCCGGTCGAGCGGCGCACATTGGCGGAGGTTCGCCAGCGGGTCGGGGTGGTCTTCCAGGATCCCGACGATCAGCTGTTCACCCCCACGGTGGGGCGCGATGTCGCCTTCGGCCCGGCGCATCTGGGGCTGTCCGGACAGGAGTTGAGCGCCCGAGTCACTGAAGCGCTGTCCTACGTCGGCCTGGCAGATGCCGCCGAGCGCCCACCGCACCGGCTGTCGTTGGGTGAGCGGCGCCGCGCCGCGGTGGCCACGGTGCTGGCCATGCACCCGCAAGTGCTGGTGCTCGACGAGCCCACCGCCAACCTCGACCCGGCGGCGCGGCGCGAACTCGCCGACCTGATCAAACGCCTGGGCATGACGACGCTGCTGGTCACCCATGATCTGCCCTACGCGCTGGAGCTGTGCCCGCGCGCGCTGGTCATCGACCACGGGCAGATCGTGGCCGACGGGCCCACCCGGGAGGTGCTCGCCGACACCGGGTTCATGGCCGCGCACCGGCTGGAGCTTCCCGCGGGCTTCAACCCGCTGGGGTCCTGATGCGCCCACCGTTCGAGATCGAGCAAGCCCTGCCGGTGAGAGCGATCAGGGAGTGGCGTGAGAGGTGGCTGCGGCACGCTCACGGCACGACCCCAGTTGACCCGGAGGTGGATGATGAACCCGACGACGCACCCAGCCCAATCCCCGGCAGCCCACGGGACCGCGCAGCGCGACGCGCTTGGGGAGCGGCTGTTCGCCGGGCTGCTCGGCGGGATGGAGCTGCTCTCGGTTGAGCTCGGCAGCAAGCTCGGGCTCTATGCGGTGCTGCGCGATGCACCCGCCACCACCGCTGCCGCGCTCGCGGCACAGGCCGGCATCGATGAGCGTTACGCTCGAGAGTGGCTGGAGCAGCAGGCGGTGGCCGGCGTGCTGGAGATGGCCGAGGCGAGCGACGATCCCGCTGAGCGGGGCTACACCTTGCCCGCGGGACACGCTGAGGCGCTGCTCGATCCGGAGAGCCCGGGCTACGCAGCGGCAATCCCGTCCGGGCTGCTCGGACTGGCGAAGACACTGGACGCCGTGGCCGGCGCCTATCGCACCGGGGACGGGGTGGCCTACGAGCGATACGGAGCGGAGATCCGGGACTGCATCGGTGGCTTCAACCGGCCGATGTTCGCCAATGATCTTGCCACCGAGTGGCTACCTGCCCTGCCCGACGTGCATGCCCGCCTGATGAGAGGCGAAGCGGTGCGGGTGCTGGACATCGCGTGCGGTACCGGCTGGTCAGCGATCTCACTCGCGCGCGGATACCCGAACGTGAGCGTCACCGGCATCGACCTCGACACCGCCTCGATCGGGCAGGCACGGCGCAACGCGGCGGAGTGTGGCGTGGCGGACCGGGTCCACTTCGAGGTGAGGGACGCCGCCGAGACGGCGGATAGCGGTGGCTACCAGCTGGCCATGCTGTTCGAGGCGCTGCACGACATGGGCGATCCGGTTGGTGCGCTGCGACGGGTGCGCTCCGCGCTGGCCGCCGGCGCGCCGCTGCTGGTGGCTGACGAACGGGTCGCCGATGGCTTCACCGCGCCCGGTGATGAGGTGGAACGCTTCATGTACGGCTGGAGCGTGCTGCATTGCTTGCCCGCGACCCGGGCCACCTCGCCGGTGGTCGCGAACGGCACTGTGGTAGCGAACGGCACTGTGGTAGCGAACGGCACTGTGCTGCGCGCCACGACAGTGCGACAGTGGGCTGGTGAGGCGGGCTTCTCGCGCGTCGAGGAGCTGCCGATCGCGAACGACTTCTGGCGCTTCTACCGATTGGCGGCGTGACCGGCTGCGCGATGCACATTCGGGTCCTGGGCACTGTGGAACTCGCCGGGTCGGGCGAGGAACTCCCGCTACGGTCCTCACCCAGGATCCGGCGGTTGCTCGCCCTGCTCGTGGTCAGGGCGGGCAGCGTCGTCTCGGTCGACCGGCTCGCCGACGTGCTGTGGGACGGGCAGTCGCCGGCCGATCCGACGAGCGCGGTGCACAACCTGGTGTCTCGGCTGCGATCAGTCATCCGGTCCGCAGGCTGCGAGGCCGCCGTCAGGATCGTCACCCGGGCACCGGGCTATCTGCTCGAAGTGGCCGACGGCGAGCTGGACTGCGCCCGGTTCACCCAGCTCGCCGAGCAAGCTCGGGAACGGCTCAGGGCCGCACCGCAGGCCGCTGCCACGCTGCTGGACGAGGCGCTGGCGCTGTGGCGGGGACCCGCGTACGCCGAGTTCGCCGAGGAGGAATTCGCCCAAGCCGAGGCCGCGCGGCTGGAGGAGCTGAGGCTGGGCGCCGCGGCGGACCGGGTGGACGCGGCGTTGGCCCTGAGCCGGCTCAGCGAGGCGATCAGCCTGCTTGAACCGTTGCTGGCCGCGCAGCCACTGGGCCACCGGCCCCGCGGTCAGCTGATGCTCGCCCTGCACCGGGCGGGACGCTCCGCGGAGGCGCTGGAGACCTTCCGCAACTATCGCAACCTGCTGGCCGAGGAACTCGGCCTCGACCCTCCGCCGGAACTTCATGACCTCGAGGCCGCCATCCTTCGCCATGATCGAGCAATCGGCCAGGACTGGCAGGCGCGCCCGGCGACCAATCTTCCGCACCAGCTCACCGAGCTCATCGGACGGACCGAGGACGCGAAACAGGCCATCGAGGAGATCGAGCGGGCTCGACTCGTCACGCTGACCGGGGTCGGTGGGGTAGGCAAGACCCGGCTGGCGTTGCATGTCGCCGCCGCACTCGCGGGCGGTTTCCCCGACGGCGTCTGGCTCTGCGAGCTGGCGCCGGTCGGTGCCGACGCCGTGGCCACCGCACTGGCCGGCGTACTTGCTGTCACGCAGCGGCAGGCGGCCACGGTCACACCTGCGCTGGTGGACTACCTGCGCGCCAAAAAACTACTGATCGTGCTGGACAACTGCGAGCACGTGGCTGTCGCGGCCGCAGAGCTGGCTGAGGCGCTGCTGCGCGGCTGCCCCCGGGTACGGATCCTGGCCACCAGCCGGGAACCGCTGGACGCCGACGGCGAGCACGTGCTGCCGCTCGCGCCGCTGGAGACCCGGGACGCGGTCACGCTGTTCGTCGCGCGCGCCACCGCCGCGTCACCGTCATTCGGATTGACCGAGGCGAACAAAGTGGACGTCACCGAGGTCTGCCGCCGGCTCGATGGCCTCCCGCTCGCTCTGGAGCTGGTGGCTCCCAAGGTGCGCTCGCTGTCCGCGCGGGACATCGTCACCCGCCTCGACCGCCGGCTGGCATTCGTCCGGACCGCCGGGCGGATCCGAGAGCAGCGCCACCGCACACTGCGGACCGTCGTGGACTGGTCGTACCAGCTGCTCGACGGGCCGCAGCAGGGGGTTTTCGACCGGCTGAGTGTGTTCGCCGGGTCGTTCACCATTGTCGCCGCGCAGCGGGTGGCAGGCGCAGAGCTGGACGCCGAGGAGGTCGCCGAGATCGTCGGCGGGCTGGTGGACCGCTCGATGCTGGGTGCGCAGACCGATGACCCGCCGACGCGATACACCATGTTGGACACCTTGCGGCATTTCGGGCGGGAGCGGCTCGAGACGCTGGGCTGGGCCACGTCAACCCGGCTGGACCACGCCCGCTACCACGTCGAACTGGCCGAGGCCGCGTTCGCCGGCCTGACCGGGCCGGATCCGGGTACGTGGAGCAAAGCGATCGACCGCCACTTTGACGACTTGCGGGCCGCCCACAACTGGTCGGTCCAGCATGAGCCCGACCTGGCAATGCGGCTGGCGGCGGCGCTGTACTGGTACGTCGAGGCGGGGTTGTCTTCTGAGGTTGGGCGGTGGGCGCAACGTTCGGCCGCGGTGGCTGGGCCGTCGCATCCACTGCTTCCCTTGGTGCTCGCGGTGGCCGGTTGGGGTGCCAGCAAACGGGGCGACCTCGCCGGTGCCACCGAATTCGCCCACCGCTCGCTCGCCGCATGCGGAGATCAGAACTCGATCGGCCGGTACGCCCAGTACGTCCTGGGTGATGTCGCGTTGTTCGAAGGCCGACTGGACGCCGCCGTGCAGTGCTACCAGGAGCTCGCCCGCCTGGCCCAGGCCGCCGGGGACACCTACAGCTACGCCTTCGCCGTGGTCAACACTGCGCTTCCACTGGCGTACCGGTCTGAGGACGTTGGCGCGGCCGCGGCCGCCCGCGCGGCGCGGTCGGTGGCGGCGGCCACCCACAGTCCCCACGTCATCGCGTGGTCCGACTACGCCCTCGGTGAAGCCCTGGCCGACAGCGATCCGCACGAAGCGATCATCGCAGTCGATGCGGCGCTAGCCACTGCACGAGCTACCCGGCACCGGTTCCTGGAAGGCGTCGCGCTGGTCTCCGCGGCTTCGCTGCGGGCCCGCCATGGCGACCCGCATGCCGCACTCGCGCTCTTCGGCCAGGTCATCGACCACTGGCAACGTGCCGGCAACTGGACCCAGCAGTGGATCACACTGCGCAATGTGATTGCGCTGCTCGCCCGCTTGGGCGCCGACGAACCCGCGGCAGTGCTCTTCGGCGCGCTCAGCACCAGCGGTACCGCGCCACCATTGTTCGGAGCCGACGCTGACCGGCTGACGAGCACGGCGGCGACCCTGGAAGCCCGCCAGGGTAAGCAGGAACATCGACGCTGCCTGGCCCGCGGCGCGGCCATGACCGATGACGACGCGATCGTCTTCGCCGCCACCGAGATCGACCGATGCACCCATTCCCCGCCGCCCGAGCCCCAGCACTAAGGAGGTGGCACAAGTCAGTGAGAGATGGGTCAGTCGGTGATCATTATGATTCTGCTTTCCGAGTGGTCATCTGCCGTCACGCGCACGATGTAGTACCCCGGTTCGAGAGGCGTGCCGGCGTTGTCGGTGACGTCCCACTCGACGGTTCGGCTGCCAGGTGCTGGTTCCGATTCATCGGTGAGCTGCCGGACATGGTCACCGAAGCGATCCCAGACGTTGATGCCCAGGCGGGAGGCCTCAGCGGGGACGACGAGGGGGATGCGTACCGGGCGGGAGCTCTCCGTAGGCTCGGCGCTGTCCAACAAACGCGTCTCCGGCACCGCAGTCACGTGACGAGAGACCGGCAGCGGCGCCGCGGAGTATCGGTACACCGTATTACCCGATGCGTAACCGAGCGTGACGGGATCGCCGAAGAATCGGAACCGGTTGATGAACTCTCCCGTGTTGGGCTCGCCCCAGTCGATGTCGGTCCAGGTCTTTCCGCCATCAGTGGTCTGGCTGCTGGATCCCTTGAGGAAATCAGCTGATCCCCATCCGCCGACCCACCCGTGGTCCTCGTCCGCGAACCCTAATCCTTCGAGGTTGGCGTTTTTCTGCGCGTCGTTGATCGGGAGTCGTTTCCAGGTCTGCCCACCGTCTGTGGTCTTGAGGATGGCACCTTCGCAGAAGTTCTCCAGGGATACGAAGCCCACCTGATCGGTGAGGAAGAAGATCTTCCAGCCCCACTCACCCAGGGGGAACTCGTCCTCGATGTCGGCGACCCGATTAACCCAGGTCTGCCCGCCGTCTTCGGTGTACAGCACCACCGGTTTGATGTCCGCTCGATCCGGCCGCTTGTCGCACTGCGGCTGACCAGCAACGACGGGGTGGACTTTCCCTCCCACCACCCAGCCACAGTCCGGGCTGGTGAAGTAGGTGTCCACGAGCAGTGATGCGTGCGCAGTCATGTCCCAGGCGCTCCACGTGAGACCGCCATCAACGGTCTTCATCATGCGGGGCGGACGGTTGACCCGGGGAAAAGGGAAATTCGTGCCCGACGCATACACGACGGACTCATTCACCACGGACAACCCACAGACCGCCGAAGGCGCCTGCGCCGGCAGGTTGGTCACAGGGGTCCAGGTGGTGCCGCCATCACTGGTCTCGAACAGGCGTTGTGCTGCCGTTGTGCTGCCTACCCAGCCCCGGGACTCGGTGGCGAAACCGACGCAGCGGAGCCAGACGTTCCCGTTCTCGCTGGTGACGTGGAATTGCTCTTCCCAGGTGGCTCCCTCGTCGGCCGTACGGAGGATCTGGCCGTTGCTGTTCACGGCCCAGCCCAGTCGGGGAGTGACGAACCAGATGTCGTCGTATCGTGTGGCGATCGGGGCGGTGGTCGGTCGCCAAGTCAGGGTCGCGGTCGAGGGCAGCGTATCTTCGGGGCATCCGTCGTCGATCCATTGCTCGATGAAATCGATATTCTCCGCGGAGACCGGATCGAAACCGAAAGGCATTCGAGGCATACTGGCGCCTGGCGGCGGATTTTCCAAGTCATCACCGAACGGAGCTTCACCCTTGAGCGACTTGACGAGATTCGAAGCAGCCCCATCCCCGACGACGACGATATCGCGATTGAACACCTTCTTGACGATGAACTGTTCGCGCGTCAGTCCGCGCCAGAATGTACCGTGAGCGGCGATGCCGACATCGGGGCCGCCGATCGACTCGTCGAGAATCTGGATCACACGTTCAAAACGATTCACCACAGAACTCCTCCTGTCGGGGCCGATGCTACCTACGAGAGAACGCTCCCCCACCGCGTGATACACGCTGGCGCCCACCCGAGACCCTCACGGACGCTGGTAGATGCTGTGGTCGCCGATCCGGCGCCGACCAGGAGGGGGTCGTCGGCCTCGCTCGTCGCGCAGGGTGATGGCGTCGGTGGGGCAGACCTCCACGCACTCGCCGCAGGAGGTGCAGCGCGCCGCGATAACGGCCGGGCGCTGCGGCGCGGGGCGCAATGCGTGCTCGGGGCAGGTGCGCAGGCAGGCTCCGCAGGCGGTGCATGCCGAGCTGATCGAGAGCGGGTGCAGCGCGACGACCGCGACGGTGACGTGCTCTCCGCGCAGCTTGGACACGATCAGCGAGCCACCGCCGAGGTCGCGGGCGGCGAGCAGGGCAGCGGCCTCGGCGACGCTACGGGTGCCGACGTGACCGCGAACCGCTGCACTGGGATGCGGCACCTCGACCGCGTCGAGCTCGGTCGCTGGGTAGCAGCGTAGTGGCGCGCCGTGGACCCGGATCACGGCGAGCAGCCCGGGCTCGTCGCTGCGCCGGTCGACGGTGCCGAACGCGGCGATGGCCGTCAGATCCGGCACTGCCCGGCGCAGTGCCGACCACACCGCTGCCGCGCGCACCCCGCGGGACGATCCGAGGCCGACCACCAGGTCGGTCACCGCACGCCCCACAGCAGCAGCACCGGGTTCGTCGCGGCCAGCCGCACCGACCCGTCGGGCAACTCCGCGAACCGGGATGCCGCTAGCTGGATCCCCTCGACCTGGTGGCCCGCCTCCCGCAGCGCGGCACGGCAGGGCGCAACCCGATCCAGTGCGGCCAGCGCGACAACGACGCGAGGCGAGGCCTGCGCCGCGGCTCGTACCACATCCGGCCCTCCCCCACCGACGAACACCGCGTCGGGTTCGGGCAGCCCACCCAGTACGCCCGGTGCCTGCCCTTCGACCAGCCGGATGTCCACACCGTGTGCGTGCGCGTTGGCCACCAGCCGGGCACACTGCCCGGGATCCCGTTCGACGGCCACAACGGCAGCCCCGAGCCGGGCACACTCCACCCCGACCGAGCCCGACCCTGCGCCGATGTCCCAGACCAACCGGCCTGGACCCGGGGCCAGCCGGGCCAACGCCAGCGCCCGGACCTCCGATTTGGTGATTATCCCGGCGCGGTGCGAGAACTCCGCCTCCGGCAGCGCCCAGCCAGCGGCGGGCGGCACCGGCTCGCCGCCGGCGATCCAGCTCCGGGCAGGCACCGCGTCCTCATCAGCCAGGCACAACACCAGATGCGGATCGCTGACCTGCCCACCCTCGAAGCGGCGCACCCGTTCGGTGGGACCGCCGAGGTTCTCCGCGACCAGCACGCTGCGGCGCCAGCCGACCAGTCCGGCGGCGATCTCCACAACCCCCGCCTCCGGCCCCGTCAGCACCGCGACCGCCGGGTGCGCCCGGCACACGTTGAGCGCGCTGCGCAGGGATCTGCCGTGCGCCGAGACGACGGTGACGTCGTCCCAGGACCGGCCCAGCAGCGCGAACGCCCGCGCCACGCTGGATCGGGCCGGCAGCACCACCGGTCGCACTCCGCGGGTGCGCAGCGCTCGGACGATGCCGAAGAACCCCGGATCACCGCTGGCCAGCACGACGACTGGGGACCCGGTGGGCAACTCGTCCAGCGCACCGGGACCGAGCACAGCCGCGCTCAGTGGCACCGCCACGGCAGCCAGCTGGTGTGGCGCGCCGACGACGACCTTGGCACCGGCCAGTGTCTGGGCCGCGCCGGGCGGCAGCGCGGTGCCGTCCAAGCCGATCACCGTGACGGTCATCGCACCCAGTCCGGCTCGGTTGCGGCCACCACACGCAAGCCGGTGAAGTCGACCATCGCCACCTTCGCGGTCAGCGCCGCGCCAGCCTCGGCGCTGAAGCGGTGCAGCGTGTCGGCGACCCGGGCGCAGACATCGTCCCCGCAGGCTCGCAGCAAGCCGCCGGATTCCCAGATCTCATAGGCCCGCCGGGCTGTGGGAGCCTGCCGGATCTCCGCGATGTCCGCGGGTACTCCGCCGTGCGCGGCGGTGATCTCGGCCAGCAAGCCGGTGTCCACCTTGGACCGGGTGTAGTGGGTCATCAGGATCCCGGAGGCCAGCTTGGTCAGCTTCCCGATCATGCCGACGAACACCACCTCGACCAGGCCGTGCTCGACCGCTTTGCGCAGGGCCGCCCCGGTGAAGTCGCCGACCTCCACGAACGCCACCTCCGGCAGGTGCGGCAGTAGCCGCATCGCGCCCCGCTCGGTGCGCCCCCCGGTGGCCAGCACCAGCGTGGCGATGTGCTGGGCGGCCATCACCGCGACCGCCTGTTCGACCGAGGCCCGCCAGGAGGCGGTGGAGAACGGTCGCACGATCCCGGTGGTGCCCAGGATGGAGATCCCGCCCTCGATGCCCAGCCGGCGGTTGGTGGTCTTGCGCGCCATCCGCTCACCGCCGGGAACGCTGATCGTCACATCGACGCCGCGACCACCGGATGCCTCCCACACCGCGTCGGTGACCATCTGCCGGGGTACCGGGTTGATCGCGGGCTGCCCGACCGGCAGCCCGAGCCCGGGGCGGGTCACCACTCCCACTCCCTCGCCACCGTGCAGCACGACCTCGCCGTCGTCGCGCCAGGCGGCAGTGACAGTCAGGTGCGCGCCGTGCGTGACGTCGGGGTCATCGCCCGCGTCCTTGACCACCACGGCGGTGGCGGTGTCCCTTTGGCGTCGCAGTGAGTGGACCGTGAACTCGTGCCGGTCGCCGGAGGGGAATGGAATGCTCACGCTCTGTAACAGGGTGCCGCCCAGTGCGGCCACTGCGGCCTTGGCCGCGGCCGCCGAGCAGGCACCGGTGCTGAACCCGGTGCGCAGCGCGTGCGGCCGCATCGTCGCGGTGCGCGGCAGGTCCGGCTCGCGCAACGGCGGGCCCGTCACAGTTGCGCTCCCCGCCCGTTGCGGACCGGCAGCACCACCAGCGTCGACAGGTAGGCGGCGGTGTGGGTGTCCGCCAACCGGGTGATGCGCTCATCGGAGGTGCCGAGGTGCTCGGCGCACCATGCCCGCTCCAGCGCACCGGCCGCGGCGACCCGCTCGCGCAGCTGCGCCAACCGGCTGCCGCCTTTGTAGGCGATCACTGTCCCGCCGCCCGCCAGCGCCTGGTCGAGCGCTGCGAGGTCACGGGAGAGCGGGAGCAAGGTGAGCGGCTCGGATCCCTCGACCAGGGTCAGGCCGGCCGCGCTCGCGGTGGCCTGCATGGCGGTGATGCCGGGGATGGTGCGGATGCGCACGCCGGGCAGCAGCTCACGAACGGTCTGCGCGAGGTAGCTGAAGGTGGAGTACACCGCCGGGTCGCCGAGGGTGGCAAAGGCCGCGTTCCCGGCCTGCTCTCGCAGGTACGCCGCCACCCGGGTCGCTGCGGTGTCCCAGCAGGCGTGACGGCGGCGCTGCGAGGCGGCGAGGTCGTCGTTGAGGGCGAAGACCAGCCGCTCCAGCCGGTCGTGCGTCAGGTGCGCCCGCACCACGGCCTCGGCCCGGCCCGCGGTATCGAGATCCATTACGGGCACGAACACCCGGCCGGCGGCGGACAGCTCGCGGACCGCGGCGAGGGTCAGCAGGTCCGGGTCTCCCGGACCCACTCCGATGCCGACCAGCTCCACCGTCACTGCCCGCCCTTCCTGCAGCTCGACACGAAGCGTGCCACCGCCGCTGGATGCGCGGCCGGGTGGGTGTGCAGGAACGATGCGTGCACGCCGCCCTGGACGAACCCCTCGGGTTCCGCGCCCGTCCACGCCCAGGCAGGTGTCCCGGCGCGGGGCGTGACGGTGGTGCGGTGGAACTCATGACCGCTGACCCGGGCGCCCGCCGGGTGCAGCACCGAGTCGCGCAACGCCACCGCGTCGCGGTAACCCAGCGTGAGCCGGTCGGTCATCGTCGCCTCGGCGTCGAGCACCCCGCACATCGGTGTGCCATCCACCGAGCGGCACAGATACAGCAAGCCACCGCACTCGGCGTGCACCGGCGCCCCGCTGTGGGCCAGCGCGGCGACCTCGGCGCGCAGTGCGGTGTTGGCCGACAGCGCCTCGGCATGGCACTCCGGGAACCCGCCGGGCAGCACCAGGCCTGCCGTTCCCGGGGGCAGGGACTCGTCGGACAAGGGATCGAAGGGTGCGACGGTGGCCCCGGCTGCGGTGAGCAGTTCGGCATGCTCGGGGTAGCCGAAGGTGAACGCCGGTCCGGCAGCCACCGCGACCACCGGCTTCCCCGCCACCGCGACGACCTCAGCAGCCGGATCCCAGCGCGCCACTGCCTGCGCCGGCGCGGCGTGCGCCGTCACCGCCGCCAAGTCGATCTGCGCGGATACCGCATCGGCCCAGCACGCCACCACCCGCGCCGCTGCGGCGTGCTCAGCGGCGGTGACCAACCCCAAGTGCCTCGACGGCACCGCCAGCGCGTCGTCCCGGGCCAGCGCCCCGAGTACTGGCAGGCCGACCTCGGTGCAGGCCTCCCGGCAGAGGAGCTCGTGGCGCGCTGAGCCAACCCGGTTGAGCACCACCCCAGCGATCCTGACACGGGGGTCGAAGGACCGGAAGCCGTGCAGTAGCGCCGCCAGACTGCGCCCCTGGCCGCGCACGTCGACAACCAGCAGCACCGGGGCGCCCAGCAGCGCGGCGACCTGCGCTGTCGAGCCGTCGCCAGCCGTCCCGATGCGGCCGTCGAACAAGCCCATCACGCCCTCGACGACCACGAGCTGCGCCCCAGCGGCCCCGTACGCGGCCAGCGGTGCGATGCGGTGCTCTCCGACCAGCACCGGGTCGAGATTGCGGCCGGGACACCCGGTGGCCAGCGCGTGGTAGCCCGGGTCGATGTAGTCCGGGCCGACCTTGAACCCCGCCACGGTGGTGCCCCACCGCCGCAGCGCGGCCATCAACCCGGTGGCGACGGTGGTCTTGCCGGCGCCCGAGGTGGGCGCGGCGATGACCACCCGTGAGTGGCGATGCGAGGCCATGAGGACCACCCTGGCTCAACGGCGGAGTGGGTTGGTGAGGGGTCTGCGATCGGGGTCGATGATGGCGGGCGGCCGGAATTCGACGTATCCGCCTCCGATGGTGATGTCCCAGCCTTGCAGGTGCACTTGTTGGTGGTGCGCCGGGCAGAGGAGGCAACAGTTCGCCACCGAGGTCGCGCCGCCGTCGATCCAATGCCGGCAGTGGTGTGCCGCGCAGAGTCCGGGTGGCCGATCACACCCGGGAAAGCTGCATCCGCCGTCCCTGGCGACGAGGGCACGACGAATGCCCAGAGGGACGGTGCGCATGGCCCGGCCGACGTCCAGCGGCTCGGAGTCACCGCCCAGCACTACCGGGATCAGCTTGCAATCACAGGCCAGTCGGCGGGCATCGACGGCGCTGATGAGTTGTCCATAGTCCAAGGTGGCGCTGCCCAGCGCGGTACGCAGGGCGTCCCAGTCGATGGTGACGGTCAGGTGCGGGGGTTCGCCCGCCGTGGTGGGAAAGTCTTCAGCAGTCCGGGCGCGCTGGCACAGTTCGATGAGTGCATCGGCCTGGCGCTGCGGGGCCGTCCTGGTGTCGGGCACGCCGTCGTCGCTGGTGGGGCGGTGGGCGGCGAGTTGCTCGATCAGGGCGCGGACCATGCTGCCGTGCTCGGGATCCAACCACCCTTCCAACCCCAGGCGCCCGTCGCGGCGGTCCCGGAACCATAGCTCGCCGCGGGTGGGAGTGGCCGGGGTGGGATCCTCGCGGGGCTCAGGTCCATCGGGGTCCAGGATGGCCAGCATCCGGTGGGCGATGATGCGCAAACGGCGGGGGTCGAAGTCACGGGCGTAACCGGCCAGGTCCGCCTCGACCCGCTCGCGGGCGGGCTCGGGGACGGAGGCGGGCAGCGCGGCCATCGTGTCGGTGATCACCTTCAGCTGCCCGGCACCGATCTGACCAGCGGCCAGCGCTGCCGCAGTCGCGGGCAACCTGGGCTCCAACGGCTGCCCGGTCATCGCTCGGCGGGGGCCCACCATGGCCGCCTGCTCGACCCGGGTTCGTGCCTCGGTGGCGGAGAGCCGCAGCATCGCCGAGAGCATCCGCGGCGTGCTGCCGAACCCTTCACGGCCCGCGATCCCCCGCGTCTCGACCTCGGCGACCAGGCCCAGCATCACCGACTGTGCTGTGCGGGTGAGCTCCTCGATCTGCCGTAGCGCGCGGAGCACGTCCTTGTCGTCCAGGCCGCTCACGCCACCGCGCAGGTCCTCGAGACAACTCGAGATCACCTGCACGGGCTCGCAGACGGCTACGGTCACGCCCCGAGTCTCACACCCACCACCGACAGAAATCGAACATTTGATCGAACGCGGCTATTCTGTGCGATAAACGGTCGAAACCAAGCGACGAACGGCCAAATTTGGGGTGACCCTTGAACGGCCGGTTCAGTTGCTCGTCCTGAAACATCTGCGGCGATGGTGAACCGGCCCGGCGGCCTACACTGCGGCGATCTCGGACCCGGACGCCGCCGGAGCTGAGCTGGGCCGGTTACTGGATGAGTGTGCGCCGGTGTTGCTGGTCGTCGATGATGTGTGGGAGGAGCCGCAGCTGCGGCCCTTTCGCGTCGGCGGTCGGTGCTGCACGCGACTGGTCACCACCCGCATCCCCGACCTGCTGCCCGTTGACGGACCGCGGATCCGGGTGGACGCGATGTCCAGCGACCAGGCCCGCCAGCTGGTCATAAACGGGGTATCGGGACTGCCGGCGGACTTGGCGGATCGGCTGGTGGGTCTGGCGGGACGGTGGCCGGTGCTGCTGAACCTGATCAATGGTGCGCTGCGGCGCCGGATGGCCCGGGGGCAACGGCTAGAGCGCACAGTAGTCGAGATCGCAGACCGGCTGGTCGCCGACGGGCCGGTGGCGTTCGACCCAACCCGGCCGGCGGACCGTCACCAGGCGGTGGCGGCCACCATTGCCGCGAGCCTGGCCTTGGTGGACCTGGCCGATCGGCAGCGCTACCTTGACTTGGCGATCTTCCCCGAAGACGTCGACATTCCGCTGGATGTGCTGAGGCTGCTCTGGCCCAGCTGCCAGGTCGATGCACTGTGCGAGGAGTTGGTCGGGCTGGGTCTGGTCGCCGACCACCGGCTGGACCCACCAGACTCGCGCCTGGTGCTGCACGACGTGATGCGCGCCTACCTGCAGACTTGCCGAAGAGTCCCAGAACACGCGCAGGTACACCGGCGGCTGACTGCTGCTGCGGTTGACCTCCTGCCCGCCTTCGAGGACACGGGCGCGCCGTGGTGGCTGCTGCCGGCACACGCCGGCTACCTATGGCGTTACCTGCCCTACCACCTGCACCAGGCGGGTCACGACGACGCCCTGGCCGATCTGGTCTGTGATCTGCGGTGGGTGGAGGCCAAGACCCGGCGATTCGGATCGGTGGTGGCCGTCGAGGCCGATCTGGAGCTGGTCGACACACCCATTGTTGCCATATTGCGGCAAGTGCTGCGCCATGCTGCGCCCCTACTCGGTCCCATCGATCCACCGGCCGCTCTCGGGGCGACCCTGGCCAGCCGATTGCACGGCATACCCGCGCTGCAAGTCGCTCTCGACAGCTATCGGGCCGTGCTGTCCCGGCCACGGCTGGAGCCCGCCTGGCCGCTGCCTGACCAGCCCGACCTGGCTCAGCTAGCCACTTCGACCGGTCACATCGGTGGAGTGTGGGGCTGCGCGTTCTCCCCCGACGGCGCCCTGCTCGCCACCACCAGCAACGACCAAACAGTGCGCCTGTGGCAGGTCGCTAGCGGCCGATGCCACTGCGCCCTCCGATTGGCTAGCCCCGTAGTCGGGATTGCCTGGCATCCCGGCGGCACCATGCTCTGTACCGTCGGTGGAGCCGGCGTTTACCTGCTCAACTACATCCCGTAGCGCCGGGAACGACACTGCTGGCGCTGAGCCACCGGAAGCTGCACCGTGCCCGTCCATGCTCACCACTCAATGCCGCGCTGACCCTTCTGCCCGGCGTCCATCGGGTGCTTGATCTTGGTCATCTCCACCACCAGGTCGGCGGCGTCGAGCAGCGCGGGCGGGACGCTCCGTCCAGTGATCACCACGTGCTGCCTGCCGGGCCGGGCCGCCAGGACGGCTATCACCTCGGCGGTGTCCACCCAGCCCCAGTGCAGCGGGTAGCTGAATTCGTCGAGGACGTACAGATCGTGAACCTGCCCGGCCAACCGGCGGGCGATCTCCGCCCAGCCCTGCGCCGCGGCAGCGGCGTGATCGGCCGGTGTCCCGGACTTGCGGATCCAAGACCAGCCCTCGCCCATCTTGTGCCACTCGACCGGACCGCCCTGCCCGGTGCGCTGGTGTACCTCGTGCAGCGCCCGGAACGCGGACTCCTCCCCCACCTTCCACTTCGCGGACTTGACGAACTGGAACACCCCGGTCGACCAGCCCGCGCTCCAGCCCCGCAACGCCAGGCCGAACGCCGCCGTGGACTTGCCCTTCATCACCCCGGTGTGCACGATCAGCAGCGGCCGGTTGCGCCGCTGTCGGGTGGACAACCCGTCGTCAGGGACGGTGAGCGGCACACCTTGGGGCATGGTGACCTCCTTGAAACGGTGACCTCCAGCTAGGCAACCGATCTGGCGGCGCGGACCACCCCCGCCACCGCGTCGGCGGAGAGCTCCTCCAGTCGCACACACGCAGCGCCCATCGCCACCGCGAGCCGGTCGGGCAGGCCGAGCCGGACCGGCCCGTATTCGCAGTCCACCACGATCGAGGCCACCCCGTCGCGACGCAGCAGCCCCGCCGCAGCCAGCGCGGTGTCCATCCCGCCGTGGGTGGCCCGGCCGTCGGTGAGCACGACCAGCAGCGCCCGCCGGGCAGGATCACGCAACCGCTCCGCGGCCAGCACCCGCGCCGAGCACAGCAACCCCGCGGCCAGCGGGGTGCGCCCGCCGGTGGGTAACGCGCGCAACCGCGCAGCGGCGGTGTCCACCGCCGAGGTCGGTGGCAGCACCACCTGCGCGTCAGCGCCCCGGAAGCTGACCAAGCCGACCTTGTCCCGGCGCTGGTAGGCATCCAGCAGCAGGGACAGCACCGCTCCGCTCACCGCGGACATCCGAGCCCGGGCCGCCATCGAGCCGGACGCATCCAGGGCGAACAGCACCAGATTGGCCTCCCGCCCTTCGCGCACGGCACTGCGGATGTCGGCCCGGTGCACCACCAGCCCCGGGCCGCGGCGCCCACGGTCACGCTGGTGCGGGGCGGCCGCGGTCAGCGTGCCCAGCAGGTGCAGCCCGCTGCCCTCGGCGGTGGCCGCCCGGATCGTGCGCCCGGTACTGATCCTGGCGACCGACCTCCGCCCCGGCGCCCCCGCTCCCACCCCAGGCACCGCCAGCACCCGCACCCGAAACGCCGCCCCAGTCTCAAGACCCCGACATGTCTCCATGTCGGGGTCTTGAGGGGTCGAATCAACCCGAGATGGAGACATATCGGGGTTCTGGGCGGTCACAGGATCCCGATATGTCTCCATCTCGGGGGGGGTGGGGGCGGCGTTGGGTGGAGGGTCTGGTGGGGGGTCGGGGGTGTGGAGGGCGGCTTCTAGGTGGTTGGGGTCCAGGCCTGGTTGGTCGAAGGGGTCACGGCGGCGACGGTGCGGCAAGGCCAGCGTGGCGGCGACCCGGATGTCGTCCTCGGCCACCACGTCAGCGCCCCGCCAGGCAGCGTGCGCCAAAGCGGTGCGGGCCAAAACCAGATCGGCGCGCATCCCGTCGACCTCGAACGCGGCGCACACCGCGGCGATCCGGCGCAACTCGCCGTCCGGGAGCGTCACCCGTGGCAGCAGCGACCGGGCCACCGTGATCCTCTGGGCGAGCGCAACGTCGTGCGCACCCCAGTCGGCTGCGAAAGCAGCCGGGTCCGCCTCGTAACGCAGCCGACGGCGGATCACCTCGGCCCGCGTCTCGACATCACGGGATGCGGCCACCTCGACGGTGAGCCCGAAACGGTCCAGTAGTTGCGGACGCAGCTCCCCCTCTTCCGGGTTCATCGTGCCGACCAGCAGGAACGACGAGGCGTGGGAGATGGACACCCCGTCGCGCTCGACGTACGCGCGGCCCATCGCGGCGGCATCGAGCAGGACGTCGACGAGGTGGTCGGCCAGCAGGTTGACCTCGTCGACGTAGAGCACGCCGCGGTGCGCCGAGGCGAGCAGCCCGGGCTGGTAGGCCGAGACCCCCTCGGTGAGCGCCCGATGCAGGTCCAACGAGCCCACCAGACGATCTTCGGTGGCGCCCACCGGCAGCTCGATCAGCCGGGCCGGGCGGAGGTGGCCATCCGCCGCCCCGTCGTGCGGGCCGTCAGGGCAGCGGAGATCCGGGGCCACCGGGTCGCAGCCGAAGCGGCAGCCCGGTACCGCGCTCACCTCGGGGAGCAACGCGGCCAACGCCCGGACCACGGTGGACTTCGCGGTGCCCTTCTCCCCGCGGACCAGCACCCCACCGATCCCCGGATGCACGGCGGTCAGCAGCAACGCCAGCCGGAGATCGTGGTGCCCGACGATCGCGGAGAACGGGTAGCGGGCCATGCCCATCGTCAGCGGATCCGTGCCGCTGCGTCACGACGCATCGGCACGTGCGGGACACCGCTCTCGGTGAACTCCTCCCCGTCCACCACGAAACCGAAACCGCGGTAGAGTTCCACGCAGTCCCGCTGGGCATCGAGCACGCAGGGCGCAGCGCCCACCTCGGCCATTACCGCCTCCAGTAGCCGCCGCACCTCACCTCGGCGCCGAGCCTGCTGGGCAGCGCAGACCCGGCCGATCCGGAACTGACCGTCGGTGGGCTCCAACAACCGCAGCGTGGCCTGCGGCTGCTCGATCGCACCAGGAGGCGCAAGCCAGTAGTGCCGAGTCGTCCGATCCAGATCATGACCATCGAGCTCCTGGTAGGGGCAGGCCTGCTCGACCACGAACACCTCGACTCGCAGCCGCAGCAAGGCGTAGATCATCGCGGTAGACAAGTCGGCGGCGAGACTCCGGTGCAACACGGTGTGGTCCACCGCTCCTGCCTACCAGATGGTCTGGCATCGTGGCGCGGTGCAGCACCGACCTGAGCGGCTCAGCCTGAGGAGGTACCTGATCGGGGTGCTCACGGGTGCCCTCCTGGTAGGTCTCGGCGCTGCCTACCAGCAGGATCCCCCCGCTGCGCGGCAGGTCCCCGCAGCAACCTCGCGTCCCCCGGTAACACCGGTGAAGACCCTGCCCCGTCAGGTGACTCCCTGGATCGTGGGAGCCATGCCGCTGCCCCGCCGCAAGGACGGGTTCGGGGTGGTGCGATCCACGCCCCCCGCGCTGCTGGACCGGCGGATACCCACTATCGATCGGCTGCCCCCACCGACCTCGACCTCGTTCCAGTCCGCGATCGGCCCGGTGCCCCCGGAGGTGCTGGCCCGGAGCACCTGGAAACCGATCTGCCCGGTGCCACCGGAGCAGCTGCGCTACCTCACCATGTCCTTCCGGGGCTTCGACGCCCGCGCGCATACCGGTGAGATGCTGGTGCACGCCGATGTCGCGCAGACCGTGGTGGGTGCGTTCAAACGGCTGTTCGCGGCGGGTTTCCCGATCGAGGAGATGCGGATCACCCCGGAGGCCGAGCTGAACTTGCCACCCACCGGGGACGGCAACAACACCGAGGCCCTCGTCTGCCGCCCGACCCGTGGTCAGAAGCAGTGGTCGGCCCGTGCCTACGGGATGGCCATCGCCCTCAACCCGTTCAACAACCCTTCCGTCAAGGAAGACCTGGTGTTACCTGAGCTGGCCGCGGCCTACCTCAACCGGGACTGGGTGCGTTCGGGCATGGCGATGGAGGGTGGTCCTGCGGTGACCGTGTTCGAATCGGTGGGCTGGAAATGGGGCGGACGGTGGTCGGATCCGGTGGATTTCATGTATTTCACCGCGACCGGGCGCCGCTGAGCGCGGTGCGGTTCATCTTGATCTCACGACGGCACCTGCTCTGGCTGCTTGCAGGTGCCTTACTGGCGGCTTGTGGCACCGCCTTCCAGCCGACCTCTGCCCTCCAGCAAGATCCCGCGGCGGCCACACAGGCACCGACCGGGTCGCCCACCGCTGCACCGCCGCCCAGTCCCCCAGCGCCCGATCCCCCAGCGCCCGATCCCCCAGCGTCCAGTCCCCCAGCGCCCATGCCTGCGGTGTCCATCCCGGAGCTTCCCTGGATCGTTGGCGCCGTGCCGTTACCACGGCGTCCGGACGGGTTCGGGGTAGTGCGATCCACCCCGCCAGTGCTGGTGAACCGGCGGCTACCTACCGTCGATCGGCTGCCCCCGCCCAAGTCGGAATCGTTCGAGTCGACGATCAGCCCGGTACCCCCCGAAGTGCTGGCCCGCAGCACCTGGCAACCGAACTGCCCGGTCAGCCCCGGCCAGCTGCGCTACCTCACGATGTCCTTCCGGGGCTTCGACACCCGCGCACACACCGGCGAGATGCTGGTCAATGCTGACGTCGCGAAGACCGTGGTAGGCGTGTTCAAGCGGCTCTACGCGGCGGGTTTCCCTATCGAGGAGATGCGAGTGACGGCCGCAGCCGAGTTGGGCCTGCTGCCCACCGGGGACGGCAACAACACCTCGGCGTTCGTCTGCCGCGATACCCGTGATCAGAAGAAATTGTCGGCGCACGCCTACGGTTTGGCCATCGACCTCAACCCGTTCATCAACCCTTACATCAAAGGTGACCTGGTGATACCAGAACTGGCTTCGACCTATCTCGACCGAGGCTGGAAGCGGCCGGGAATGGCGCTGCGCGGCGGTCCGGCGGTGACCGCCTTCGAGTCGGCCGGCTGGACATGGGGTGGGCGATGGACAGACCCGGTGGACCTCATGCATTTCAGCGCCACCGGGCACTGAAATACTCGACCCGCGCTTACGAGCCCTCGAGGTCACCCTCCAGATCGAGGTAGACCGCTCGGAGCGCGTCGAGGTCCGCTGGGTCCGGATGGGCCCAGAGGCCCCGGTCCGCGGCCTCGAGCAGCCGTTCGGTCATGCCGCGCAGCGCCCACGGGTTGGATTTTCTGAGGAACTGCTGCACACCGGGGTCGAAAACGTAGGACTCGGCGAGCTGGTGATACATCCAGTCGTCCACCACGCCTGCGGTAGCGTCGAAGCCGAACAGGTAGTCGACAGTGGCGGCCAGCTCGAAGGCGCCCTTGTAGCCGTGCCGCTGCATGGCGGCGATCCAGCGCGGGTTGACCACCCGGGAGCGGAACACCCGGCGGGTCTCCTCGGCCAGGGTTCGGGTCTTCACCGCGTGCGGCACCGCGGAGTCACCCACATACGCCGCCGGATTCTGCCCGGTCAAAGAACGCACCATGGCAACCATCCCACCGTGGTACTGGAAGTAGTCGTCGGAGTCGGCGATGTCGTGCTCGCGGGTGTCGACGTTCTTGGCGGCCACCGTGATGCGCCGGAACGCATGTTCCATATCGGAGCGCGCCGCAGCCCCGTCGAGCCCGCGCCCGTAGGCGTAACCACCCCAGGTGGCGTAGACCTCGGCGAGGTCGGCGTCGGTGCGCCACTCCCGGCTGTCGATCAGCGGCAGCAGGCCCGCGCCGTACGCGCCGGGCTTGGACCCGAAGATCCGGGTGCGGGCGCGCCGGTCGTCGCCGTGCGCGGCGAGGTCAGCGCGGTAATGCGCGGCGACATAGTTGTCCTCAGCCGGCTCTTCCAGCCGCGCGACGGTGCTGATCGCATCGTCGATCAGGGCGATCACATGTGGGAAGGCGTCCCGGAAGAAGCCGGAGATGCGCAGCACGACGTCGATGCGGGGGCGGCCCAGCTCGGCGAGTGGCACCACCTCGATGCCGGTGACGCGACGGGAGGCGTCGTCCCAGGTCGGGCGGACGCCGAGCAGCGCGAGCACCTCGCCGATGTCGTCGCCCTGGGTACGCATCGCCGAGGTGCCCCAGACAGTGAGACCCACCGAGTCGGGCCAGGTCCCGACCTCGGCGCGGTGGCGTTGGAGTAACGAATCCGCCAGCGCGGTGCCGACGTCGAACGCGTTGCGGGTGGGGATCGACTTGGGATCCACCGAGTAGAAGTTGCGCCCAGTGGGCAGCACCGAGATCAGCCCGCGGGTGGGCGAGCCGGAAGGTCCGGGCTCGATGAACCGGCCGTCCAAGGCGCGTATCACGTTGGTGATCTCAGCGGGGGTGCCGGCCAGCCGGGGCACCAGCTCGGTGCAGCCGAACCGCAGCACGGCCTCGACCGCGTTGCTGTCGCGGACCGCGTCGCCAGCCACGTCGCCGAGGCATTCGAGCACGGCGTGTTGGGCGAGATCGGCCGACCAGGGGGTGCGGCCCGGGCCGGGCTCGGCGAGGAAACGCAGCAGCGTGGCCGCGGCGGCCTCCACCTGGTCGATGACGTCACTGGCCCGGATTGCGCCGGTGTCCGGGGACCACGCGGACGGTGCTTTGACGGAGGCACCCGGCTCGGCGAGCAGCGCCTGCTCATCGAACCCGATCCACTCCGCGATCGCGGCGCGCAACCCCGGCAGCGGGTCCCCGGACCCGAACACCTGGCGGGCGCGCAGCACCGCGAGCACGTCGTTGATCAGCTCCTCGCCCTCGGGAGCCCGGCCCAACACGTGCAGCCCATCGCGGATCTGCACGTCTTTGATCTCGCACAGGTAACCGTCGAGGTGCAGCACGAACTCGTCGAAGTCGTCCTCACCCGGTGGCGCGTCGGCGCCGAGATCGTGGTGCAACTGCGCGCTCTGGATCATCGTCCAGATCTGCCCGCGCAGGGTGGGCAGCTTGTCCGGGTCCAACGCGGCCACGGTGGCGTACTCGTCGAGCAGCTGCTCCAGGCGGGCCAAGTCACCGTAGGTGTCGGCGCGGGCCATCGGCGGAATCAGGTGATCGACGATGGTGGCGTGCGCGCGGCGCTTGGCCTGGGTGCCCTCACCGGGGTCGTTGACGATGAACGGGTACACCAGCGGCAGGTTCCCCAGCACCGCATCCGGGGCGTCGGCCGCGGCCAGTCCCAAACCCTTGCCGGGCAGCCACTCCAGGTTGCCGTGCTTGCCCAGGTGGATGAGGGCGTGCGCGCCGAAGGTGTGCTCCAGCCAGCGGTAGGCGGCCAGGTACTGGTGCGAGGGCGCCAGCTCGGGATCGTGGTAGATCGCCACCGGGTTCTCCCCGAACCCGCGCGGTGGCTGGATGAGCAGCACCACGTTGCCGAACCGCAACGAGCCGACGTAGATCTTGTTGTCCGACACGTACAGCTGCCCGGGAGGCGCGCCCCAGGCTCGCACCACCGAATCCTGAAACGGGATCGGCAGCTCGGCGAACCAGTCGGCGTACTGCGCGGCGGGCACCTGGATAGTCGCGCCCGCCATCTGCTCCTCGGTCAGCCATTCGACGTCGTGCCCGCCGGCGGCGATCAGCTGGTGGATCAGGGTGTCGCCGTCCAGCGCCTCGACGTCGAGCCCGCCGAGGTCATAGCCGGCCTGCGCGAGAGCCCGCAGCAGCACCACGGCCGAGGCCGGGGTGTCCAGCCCGACCGCGTTGCCGATGCGGGCATGCTTGGTCGGGTAGGCGGACAGTACGATCCCCAGCCGCTTTCCGTCGGTCGGCACTTGCCGTAACCGGGCCAGCGCGACGGCGATGCCGGCGACCCGGGCGGCTCGCTCGGGATCGGCGACGTAGATCGGGATCCCGTCGGGCCCCATCTCTTTGAAAGAGAACGGCACTGACACCGTCCGCCCGTCGAACTCGGGGATGGCGACCTGCATGGCGGCATCCATCGGGGACAGCGCCGCGTCGCTCGCCTGCCAGCTCGCCCGGGACGTGGTCAGGCACAGGCCCTGCAGGACCGGGACGTCCAGCGCGGCCAGCGCACCCACGTCCCAGTCGGCCTCGTGGGCTCCGACGCTGCCACCGGCCGCGAGCACCGTGGTCACCACCGCGTCGCAGCGGCTTAGCAGCGCGCGCAGCCCATCGGCCTGCGCGCTGCCCAGACCGCGAAGCGAGCCGCAAAACACCGGCAGCGCGTTCGCCCCGGCCGCGCAGAGGGCCTCAGCCAGCACGTCGACAAAACTGGTGTTACCAGCCAGCGCATGCGCCCGGTAGAACACGATGCCCACAGTGGGCCGCCCCGCCTCCCCTGGCGTGGCGGGCTCCAGTGCACGGTGTGTCGTGGTCTCGTGCACGCCGTACTCCGGGGTGGGGGCGGGTGGCTCGAAACCCTCCCCGGTGAGCAGCACCGTGTCGGACAGGAACCGGGCCAGCTGACCCAGGTTCTCCGGTCCACCGGCGACCAGGTACCGCAGCGCCTCCGCCGCGACTCCGGCCGGCACCGTGGAGGCCGCCATCAGCTCCGCATCCGGGCTCGCTTCACCGCCCAGACACACCATCGGCAGCCCGGCCCGCGACAGCTCTGCCAGCCCTGGTTCCCAGGCCCGCCGCCCGCCGAGCAACCGGAGCACCACCACGTCGATCCCCTCGAGCAGCGCGGGCAGCTCGGTGGGCTCGGTCCGGGCCGGGTTGGCCAGCCGGTAGTCGGCGCCGCAGACCCGGGCGGCCAGCAGGTCGGTGTCGGCAGTGGACAGCAGCAGGATCCGCACTCCAGCAAGGCTAACCTCAGCGGCCGACGTCGATCACCACGCGAGTCGGCCCGGTCAGGGTGAACGCCTTGACCCAGGTCTGCTTGCGCATCCCGACCCCGATCGAGAGCACGCCTTCGAAGTCGCCGGTGATCGCGACTGCCATGACGTTGGCCAGATTGCGGGTTCGGAACTTGCGCGATCCCGGTAGGTGGGTTGACCGGCGCTATCGTGCGCTTGGGTGGGCGTCGCGTGCACCTCGGCGAAGGCCGCGCCGGTGAGCCACTCGACGTCACCGGACCCGTCCTGGATCAGCTCGTCGACGAACCGGGAGCTGACCTGCGGTTGCGGCCCGGAGAGGTCCAGCACGATCCGGTCGAGGCTCGGGTGCACCCCGGTCCGGATACCGGTGAGCACAGGGATATCCGGAGCCGGCTGTGCCGCCGACTGCGCTGGGATGATCCCGGCGACGACCAGCGCGGAGCTGAGCAGGAGGCTAGCGAAGATTCGCCTGGGGATAGCGCCCACGATGACCTCCAGCAGGCCGGAAACCGGGCTTAGGTGCTATATCTGACGTGCAGCAGACCACCAGGTTCCCCGCGCCTGGAGGGCTGGCTACGGGCTGCTCCAGCTGCTGCCTCCCATGCAGGGCGCGCCACAGCGAGCTCGGCGGCCATACTGTCATCAGTACTTTCAGCGGTCGGGGTGGGCGAAGGGCCGTGGTCGATGGCGGGTATGGGCACGGTGACGGCGCGCGGCGCAGGGTGGCTGGCGCTGGCCGCCCCACCGGCCGCCGCGGTGGTCTGGTGGGACGCCGTGATGGCTCATCCGGTGCTCACGGCGGTGCTTGTCGTATTTTATGAAAGCGTGGTCGCGGTGTGGCTGTTCGCCGGGAAGATCACCGCAGAGTTGCGGAAACGCTGGGAGCCTCGGATCGTCGACCGCGTTGACCGGGAGTTGGAACAGCTGATTGCGCAATTCGACAAGCAGTACCGCGAATTCGTGCTGGGCAGCCTGCGCTTCATCGACCTCAAGGGACTGGCGACCGTCGGTTTCTACACTCCCCAGCTGGACGAGGTCTTCGTCGACGTGAGTCTCACCTCCCGGGAGCCGAATCAGGCGTCCGGGGGGCTGCTGGCGACGCTGCCCGCGGAGATCACCGATCGCCGTTCGCTCCGGGATTTCCTCGATCGCCCGCAGCCGGTGGTCTTGGCGGTCATCGGTGTTCCCGGCAGCGGGAAGACCACCTTGTTGCGCCACACCGCCCAGCGGGTCTGCCGCGACCACCGCACTCAGCGGCGCGCGGTACCGATCCTGCTGTACCTGCGCGATCATGTCAGCGCGATCATCTCGGCTCCGGATGTCGCGCTCCCGACGCTGGTGCGTGGCACCCTCGGCCGCTACAGCCCCCACGAACCCGAAGGCTGGTTCGAGCAGCAGCTCAACGAGGGTGCCTGCCTGGTGCTGCTCGACGGGCTGGATGAGGTGGCTCGCCAAGAGGACCGCAGGGGCGTGGCCGGCTGGGTCGAGCGGCAGATCAGGCAGTATCCGAACAACGACTATGTGATCACCTCACGGCCGCAGGGCTACCGGACGGCGCGTATCGACGGCGCGGCCGTACTGGAGGTTCGCAGCTTCACCGACGCGCAGGTGACCCGTTTCCTCCGGGGCTGGTACCTCGCGGTCGAGCGGCACAGCACCGGCGTCATGGACGACGACGTGCGGCGACGGGCCGAGGAGGCGGCGGACGATCTGCTCCAGCGGTTGAACAACGCTCCCGCGCTCTACGAGCTGACGGTCAACCCGCTGCTGCTCACCATGATCGCTACTGTGCATCGTTACCGCGGTGCGCTTCCCGGCAGCCGGGTCGACCTGTACGGCGAGATCTGCCAGGTGATGCTCTGGCGGCGGCAGGAGGCCAAAAAACTCCCGATCACACCGGAAGGGGAGAAGAAGGAAACCCTGCTGCGCAGGCTCGCGTTCGCGATGATGCGACGGCAGCTGCGGGATCTGCCCCGCGCCGAGGTCCTCGCCGAGATCCGTCCTGCCCTGCGCCGCATGTCTCGAGAGCTGACCGCCGAGGAATTCCTCGCCGACACCGCATCCAATGGGCTGCTGGTCGAACGCGAAAGCGGCCTGTACTCCTTCGCCCACCTGACCTTCCAGGAGTACCTCGCCGCCAGCCACATCCGCGACAAGGGACTCGTCGACGTGCTGGTGGATGCGATCGACGACGTCTGGTGGCGAGAGACGACCCTGCTCTACACCGCCCGCTCGGATGCCGACCCGATCGTGCAAGCGTGCCTGGTCACCACCAGCGTGACCGCGTTGTCGCTCGCTTTCGATTGCGCGGAACAGGGCAGCGAACTGGCACCGGAACTCCGCGATCGCCTCGATCGCCTTCTCGACACCGCGTTCGCCTCCGGCACCGATCCCGACCGGCGCCGCCTGATGGCCGGGGTTCTGCTCACCCGCCACCTTCGCCGGCTCATCCGGACCGGCAACGGCGGCCGCGTCTGCGCCCGCCCCATCACCACCGGCCTCTACGAGCTCTACTCGCAGGACACCCAGGGGCTCGTACCCGAGCATCGCATCCACAGCGAATCCGGAACCGATCAGCCTATCACTGGGGTAAGCGGAAGTGATGCCAAGGATTTCGTACACTGGGTCAACAACATAACCGGTAGTGACACGGTCTACCGCCTGCCGAATCTCGCGGAGATCACAGACTCTGCGCTCAGTCGCGTATTCGCGGCACCGAAATCCGGAGTACCACCTCATAGCGTCTGGCTGGAACCCGACAACGAGCACGGCCAATCCGAACTGTGGACTCCAGCCGGTGCGGACCACCCCCACCTGATCGACGCAGCGATGCTCGTCAGCGATGTCAAAGTCGACATCAAACGCTCAACCACGACACTCACCCGACTACTGCTACTCCGATCGTTCATCACCATCCATGTTTTCACCTACGCCCTTGACCTCCACCGCGACCTCGCCCGCGACCACGCCCACGCCCACGCCCACGCCCACGCCCACGCCCTCGACCACGCCCTCGACCACGCCCTCGACCTCGACCTCGCCCCCGCCCGCGCTCGTGCCCTCGCCCGCGCCCTCGACCACGCCCTCGCCCTCGACCTCGCCCGCGCACTCGCCCTCGACCTCGACCTCGCCCGCGCACTCGCCCGCGACCGCGCACTCGCCCTCGACCTCGACCTCGCACTCGCCCTCGCCCTCGACCGCGCCCTCGACCTCGACCTCGACCTCGCCCTCGCCCTCGCCCTCGCCCTCGAAGACTTTCGCGCCCGTGTCATGGGGAGTGCGCTGGCGCATGCCCTTACTCGCGCCCTTCACGGGCACGAGCTGACCTCGTCACAATTGCCTGCCGAGTTCGCACAAGAGTTCGCCAACGAGACGGGCATCGTCAAAGCCCGCTACATCGTGTCCCCGGATACCCTGGCGGATAAGGTCAACAGCGGACAACAGGATCTCGTGAATCTCCATGGGTCGTTGGATAGAGCCGAATCATTATCCTGGGCTTATCAGGTCGCGATAAATCTCCGGGAAATCTCGCTGCCGATATTCACCCGGCAACAACCGCTTACCGCAGACACCGCCACCGCCATCCGGCTCGCGGCGCTCTGCCTGGCCGCCGAAGCCGACACGCGCGGGGCGAACCACCTCGGTGATACCTTCCGCGAGATCGCCGCCGGAGTGACCCTCCTCGAACGCCGCGCCACCGGGCAGGCAATCCCGACCGAGATCATCATGCTCGCCGTCACGTGAACTCGGGGATCCTTCGAGCCAGTTCTCTTTGTCCACAGTGGCCCAGCCAGCACTGACGTCACCACGAGCCGGTAGGGCTCGATCATCGTCGGGGACGTAGCGCCCGCACCGCGTCGACCCCTTCGATCACCTCGCCGCGAGCGACTTCGTTATGCGCTTCCCGGATGTCTGCCATGGCATCGACGTCGCTGAGGATCTCCAGGGTCTCCTCGAGGGCGGCGAGGTCGTCGTATCCTCGTACTTGCCGGTCGTCAGCCATCTGTCCAGGTAACACGAAGCACAACCACCCGCACGACAGCTGAGTGGACAATATATTCGATCACGCCCCAGTCTCCGAAGTAACTGGTCCACCGATCGGTCTTCAGGCTGTAGGTCGCGTCCTCAGTGGGATCCTGCGCAAGGCGCCGGATTTTGACCTCCAGCGCCTGCTTCCCTTCCGGCGGCAGGCTCTCACGGAGTTCCTCCGCATAGGAGGCGAAGATCACCTCGTAGCGCATCGGTCCTGGTGGGCCATCTCTGCGCGCAGCTCGGTCGTTGTCTTGGTGAGCACCGACTGGTCGCCATCCCTGATGCGCTGTCCTATGTGCTCAGCGATCGGGTCGGGGTGCGCGTCGAGTACCGCACGAGGCCACCAACGGTGCACCACCTGGGTAAGGCGGTCAACATCGAACGTCTCGGCGACTTCAGCGAGCACGACTCGGAACTCGGCCTCGAACGCGGCGCGATGCTCCCCGTCGAGAGCCATCCAGACAGCCGGCCCACTCTTGTCCAACCGGGGTACGAACGCAGTAGGGACAGGATCAGACATGTGCGCACCCTAGTCCGCTGATCTGACGATGACGCGACGACGCGGCACCCGGGTGCAGTGCGGTTGCGGGGCGGCCAGCAACCGCGGCCCGGCCCGACGGGGCCAGGGCAGGGCAGGCGGGGTATGGCCCAAACCCTCCAAGCGTTCGCGGTCTACCTGATGGTGGTGCAGTTCCTGCCCGCGTCACAAAGGGTTGACTCCTTTGACCTTAATGACTAAGAGTAATTACGCTGGAAGCACACCGAGCGATATCACCACCCGTTGCGGTGAATATCGGGATGAGGCGCCGTGGTCAAAGTATTCGTCAGCCACGCGAGGGAGGACTCCGCGCTGGCTGGTGAGGTGTATCAGTGGCTGATCGATGACGGCCACGAGGTGTTCCTGGACCAGCATCCGCGCGACGGTATCGCCATCGGCGAGCAGTGGGAGCAGCGGCTGCACGAGCGGCTGCGGTGGGCAGAAGCCGTCGTCTGCCTGATCACTTCGGCATACACGACGTCGCAGTGGTGTGCAGCCGAGATCGGGGCGGCTCGGACGAGGGGCAGCCGGTTGCTGCCGGTGCTGGCCGAGCCGGGGGTGACTTACCCTTTGTTGACATCCATCCAACTGGCTGACTTGACGCATGATCCGGTCGCGGCCCGTGAGGCCCTGGCCGAGGCGTTGCGCCGGGTGGACGCGGCCGGCGCGTCGAGCTGGCCGGACGATCGTGCTCCGTTCCCGGGACTGCGCCCGTTCGAGACCGACGAGCATCGAGTGTTCTTCGGTCGTGCCGGTGACGTGGACAGGCTCGCAGAACGGCTGCGGTCCCCGTCGGAGCGCGCCGAGGGCGCCGTGCTGCTGGTCGTGGGCCCGTCGGGATGCGGCAAGTCGTCGCTGGTCCGGGCGGGGCTGGTGCCGGTGATGGCGCGGGAGCCGCAGTGGTGGACGCTGCCGCCGATAGTGCCAGGAGCCGATCCGGTGGTCGCCCTTGCCCGAGAGCTGGTGGCCACGGCGCGAGAGGTCGGTGTGGGCTGGACAGTGGCCCAGGTGCGCAACCGGCTGAATGACACCGGCGTGGTGGAGCTGGTAGACGAGCTGTTGCTGGCGGTCCCAGGGCGGCGACGGCGGCAGCTGCTGATCGTGGTGGACCAGTTCGAGGAGTTGCTCACCCAGACCGGGCCGGCGCAGCGAGCCCGGTTCGCCGAGTTGCTGGGCTCGGTCCTGGCCGGTCCCGTGCAAGTAGTGGGAACGCTGCGGTCGGAGTTCCTCGACGAGCTGCTCGCTGACACCGAACTGGCCGTGCTACCGCCGCCACGCACCATTACCTTGCGGCCACTGCACCGGGATGCGCTGCGCGCGGTGATCGAAGGACCGGCCCAGCTGGCGGGCATCGGCGTGGACGCCGACCTGGTGACTCAGCTGGTCGCCGACACCGACAGCGGGGAGGCGTTGCCGCTGCTGGCGTTCACGCTGGCCCAGCTCGCCGACGGCATCAGCTCGGGAGGGCGGTTGTCACGCGGGCGTTACGAGCAGCTCGGTGGGGTGCGGGGCGCGCTGATCAGCCGGGCCGACGAAGCGCTGGTCGCCGCAGTGAAAGCCGGTGGCCGCAGCCCCGAGGAGGTGATCGCCGGGCTGCTGCGGCTGGTGACCGTCGACGAACAGGGCCGCCCCACCCGGTGGCGGGCCATCCGTGACGAGCTGGCGGATCCCCTGCCCGCCGAGTGGGACGCCTTCGTCGCTCGCCAGTTGCTGATCATCGACACCGAGAACGGCAGTGTGGTGGTGGGTGTCGCCCACGAGGCGTTCCTGTCCACCTGGTCCCCGCTGGCCCAGGCGATCGCCGCCGCTGAGTCGGCACTGCGTGCCCGTCGCGCGATCGAGCAGGCCGCTGCCGAATGGCGCGGTGACACACGCCCGAGCGACCGGCTGTGGGAACGCGGCCAACTGGCCGCCGCCATCGCCGACACCGGCGCCCGGATCGACGCTGGCCACCGGTCCGCGGCAGGCGTGCCCGCCGACGCGCTGCCGATACGCGGACTCGCCCGGTGGTTGCCGCGCCGGCATCGGGCGCTGGTCACCGACCGCGTCGACCTCAGCCCGACGGCTCGCGCGTTCCTGTACGCCAGCATCCGCCGTGACCGCTACCTGCGCAGGCGCGCCACCACCATCCTGTCGGTGCTGCTCGTTCTCGCCCTGGCCGCCGCCGGGATCGCCGTCGTTGCGCAACGTAATGCTGAGGACGGTCGACGCACCACCGAGGTGGCACGTCAGGTCGCGCTCTCTCGCCAGCTTGCGGCTGAAGCGAACATCCTCCGCGCCAACAACCCGCGACGCGCGATGCTACTGGCGCTGAAGGCCTGGCAGACCGGGCAGAACGTGGAGACCCGCAGCAGCCTGCTCAATACCCAGATGGATAGCTACGACGGCGATCTGCGCGGACACCGCGGCTCGGTAGTCAGTGCCGCGTTCAGTCCGGACGGCTCCCTGGTCGCTGCGGGTGGCGATACGGATGGGATCGTCCGGTTATGGGATAGCACCTCCGGCCAGGAATTGGCGAAACTTCCCGCCGCAACTCGGCAGGAAGGGGATAAGAAACCCCCGTCGGTGACCGACGTGGTGTTCAGCCCCGATGGCAAGACTCTCATGACCAATGTCATCGCCGCAGATGGACTGCGGTTGTGGGATGTGGCTACGCGGCAACAACTCGCGGTGTTTCCTGCTGTTGGAGGCGCAATCGCGCTGAGCCCTGACGGGATGGTACTGGCCGTCGGTGCTCCAGATCGCAGCGTGGAGCTCTGGGACGTCGCAAGCCGCACTCAGCGGGCGACGCTCACCGGTCATCAAGGTTTCGTGTTCAGTATCTCCTTCAGCCCGGATGGGCGGCTGCTGGCCACGGCGGGGGATGACAAAGTAGTGCGGTTGTGGGATCTGCGCACCAATCGCGAGCTCGCGCAGCTACCGGGCCACACTGAGCGGATCACTCATGTCGCCATCAGCCCGGACGGTCGTCTCCTGGCCAGCTCGAGCATTGATGGGACGATGCGGATATGGAACATCGATACGCGGCAAACCAAATATATCTATGATCCCAGCGGCGGGGGCTCACCGTCTGGCATGGCATTCAATCCAGACGGCACCTGGCTGGTTGTCGGTGGGCCCTCTGGGAATATCACGGCTATCGACCTGGCCACCGGTACGCAAGGTCCGCTGGCCAGCCCCGTCCACGCCGAGTGGGACGTGGCTTTCGACCGTACCGGACATCGATTCGTGACCGCGGGCCACTTTGGTACGGTGCAGCTGTGGCGGTTTCAGCGGACTAGATTCCGTCACATCGGCTCCGTGTCGGACGTGACGTTCGATCCGTCCGGGCGGACGCTCGTTTCTGGCAGCGCCGACAACACGGTCCGGCTCTGGGACGTCAAGCGGAGCGAACTATTGCATCAGTTCAATGGGCATACCGAGTCGGTCAGGGGTGTTGCCTACCGTCCAGACGGCACGATTTTTGCATCCACAGGCGAAGATAGCACCTTACGACTGTGGAATCCAGCTACCGGGGTTCAACAAGCAGTGCTCACCACATCGGATACGACTCCGTTCCAAGAACCGGAATTTAGTCCAGATGGCGCGATAATTGCCACTAACGGTATCCGAGTGCCCACACTCGGCCAGCCAAGTCCCCCCGGCGAGCCGGTGATCTGGGATGCGCCCACTGGGCGGGAAATCGGCCGGCTGCCCGCGGATAATCAGGACGTATGGTCGCTGGACTTCGCACCGGGTGGTGCAACCATTGCGGGAGGCCTTGGTGATGGCCGGATCCGGCTGTGGGACAGGGCAGATCGCACAGTGCGCCGAGATCTGGCAGCACACTCCGCTGCGGTGATCGCCCTCGCTTACAGCCCAGATGGTCGGCTGCTCGCTTCCAGCAGTATCGACGGCGTAATGCAGCTGTGGAACACCTCCACCTGGAAACCTTTAGGATCTGTTCCCGGCCTTAGCTCCATTGTGCGCGACATCACTTTCAGCCCGGATGGCACAACCATAGTCACTGCAAGTAACGACAACACTGTTCGGCTCATTGACGTAGCAGGCCGAACCGTAGTGGCAAACCTCGATCGGCACACCCGGACCGTTAATAACGTGGCGTTCAGTCCCGACGGCACAACCGTGGCGAGCGCCGGAGCTGACGGCGTCATCTTCCTGTGGACCGTGCGGGAGTCCGAGGCGCAGCGGCGACTGTGCGAGGTCATCACACGGGGCGCGACACCAGGCGAATGGAATGAGATCGGCCCCGACCGCGGCGCCCCGCCACAATGTCCCTGACCATGGCTTGCGGATGTTGCGGATCGCATGCTCCGGAGTCAACAGCTCTCCTCGTCGCGGGCGATCACGCGGCGGGCCGCGTCAAGCGCCTCCTGCACGCAGTTCATGAGGTTGCCCAGGCCGGCTTCGGTGACGACCAGGTCGAACCCGTCCTGACCT
The DNA here is from genome assembly GCA_050699515.1 of Pseudonocardiaceae bacterium. Lineage (GTDB taxonomy): Bacteria > Actinomycetota > Actinomycetes > Mycobacteriales > Pseudonocardiaceae. The sequence goes on along the minus strand of JBOHFF010000062.1, from coordinate 98,297 downwards.
CCGACGTGGAACTCCACCAGCCCGTCATCGAACACATGGTAGTTGATGGTGGTGTTGTCGCCGATCTTGACCCAGGCGGAGAACTCGACCCCCGAACAGCTTCTCATCGAGTCGGCTCCTTTTCGTTCAGCCGCCATGCCCAGCGCACGACGATCGTGGATGTACAGCATGACACAGTATGGCAGATCACACAATATTGCATGACACGGCTTGCCAGGTGGTGCAGGATAGCAGGATGCCTCCCAAGCAGAAGCCCACCCTGCGGGCCCAGTGGCTGGGCCAGAGCCTGCGCGAACTGCGCGATGCCAGCGGGATGACGCTGGCGCGGGCCGGCGAGTTCTTGCAGCGCAACGCCGCCACGGTGAGCCGGTTCGAGTCCGGCGAGTACCCGATCCGCCGCCCGGATCTGATGGCGCTACTCGATCTGTACGGCGTGCATGAGCGCCGCAAGCGCGACGGCCTGCTCCGACTGTCCGAGGATGTGTGGCAGAAGGGCTGGTGGGACGGCTACGAACCCGACGTCGAGCGTCAGTTCGTCGACTACGTCTGGCTGGAGTCCCGCGCGACCACGATCCGGTCCTTCGACTGCGTCGTTCTACCTGGGCTGCTGCAGACCCGGGAGTACGCCGAAGCCGTGATCACCACTACGGAATGGGAAGCCGAGCCCGCGCAGATCACCCGGTGGCTACAGCTGCGGATGGACCGCCGAGCCGTACTGCAACGGGAGACACCGCCTCGCTTTACGGCAATCATCGACGAGTTCGTATTGCGCCGCGAGATCGGTGGGCCGGGCGTGCTGCGCGGTCAACTCGACCACCTGCTCGCCACTGCGGACCTGCCACAAGTGGATCTCCGGGTGCTTCCGGCGAGCATCGGCGCGCATGCCAGCCCCAGTGGCGGCTTCCTCGTATTCACCATCGCCGAGCCCGACTTGGAGGTTGGTTACGCCGAGACAGTGGGCGGTGCGGTCTACGTTGAGCCACCGGATTCCGAGCGGTTCGTCCGGGTGTACGATCGTCTCTTGGACAGCGCACTCGGGCCGGCGGAGTCCGCCCAGCTCATCCGCGCTATCGGAGAGGATCTGCCATGACCCACGCGGGCCAGGTCCTCGGCCCAGATGCTCGGGCCGACATAGCCTGGCGGATCAGCAGCTACAGCACCAACGGCGGTGGGAGTTGTGTCGAGGCGGGTGCCCCGCCCGACGCCACCGGCCGGGTAGCGGTGCGGCATAGCCACCACCCAGACGGCCCCGCTCTCGCTTTCGCCCAGCCCAGCTGGGCAGCGTTCATCGGCGGCATTAAGAATGATGAGTTCGACCCCCGCGCCTAGTTGAGATCCCGCCAATCGAGGCGGTCATCCACGTCGCCTGTGCGGCGCCGCCGTCTCCGGGTTCGTCATGTGCAGACGTTTCGAGCGGTTCATTCCTCGATGGGTGCCTTGACCTGAGGCGGTTCTGCCGCGGTCTGTGGCTACCCCATTGGCCCGGGGATGGCGGCGACTAGGCCGCCGTCGATGATCAGGTCTTGTCCGTTGATGTAGGACGCTTCACCGGAAGCGAGGAAGGCGACGGCGTCGGCGACGTCCTCGGGGGTACCGATACGACCGGCGGCCACCTCGGTGACGACGGTGGCTTGTGCCTCGGCGGAGATGTTGTCGTGGAACATCGCGGTGTCGATGTAGCCGGGGCTCACGGAGTTGACCCGTATTCCCTTGGGTGCCAGTTCGGCCGCGAGGGTGTGCGCCAGGTTGTGCACCGCTGCTTTGGTTGCCGCGTAGAGGGAGGCGCCGGGCAGGCCGCGGTGCAGTGTCCACGACGCGTTGATCACGATTGCCGCATGGTCGGACAGCAGCGGGAGGGTCTTCTGGATGGTGAAGAACACTCCTTTGAAGTTGATGTCCACGACGCGGTCGAACTCGGCCTCGGTGATGTCACCGTTCGGCTGGAACGAAGCGACGCCTGCGTTGGCGAAGACCACATCCAGCCGCCCGTACCGGTCCCGGATCGCGGCCCTCAGCGCATCGAGATCGGCGAGGATCGCCGCGTCGCTGCGCATCGCAAGGACGCGGTCCCCGCTGTTCAGATCTTCGACCGCGGCGTCCAGCCGGGTCTTGTCGCGGCCGGTGATGACCACCCGTGCGCCCTCGGCAAGCAACCGTCGTGCGGTGGCCAGTCCCATGCCGCTCGAGCCGCCGGTGATGAGTGCGATCTTGTCGTCGAATCGGGAAAGGGTGTGCGTCATAGGACTTAGCATGCCGACCGGCGCGCGAGACAAACAGTGCGCACGGAACCTGGGAGCGGCACCACCACGTTCCTCAGGTGATCAGGCCGGGGCGGCGAGCCGGATGCCCAGCAGTCGTTCGAGCCGATCTCCGGTTCCGGTGCCGGGCCGCGGGTTGTACAGCACCAGATACCAGTCCGGACGGTCGAGCACTGCCAGGGTCGTCGTGTCGAAGAACAGGTCACCGGCTTCGGGGTGGTGCACCGCTTTCACCGCCTGGATAGGGGCGCCCACCTCGTGACGTGCCCACAGCTCGGCGAACTCGGAGCTCACGGCGCTGAGATCATCGACCACCCGGCCGAACTCCGGGTCGTCGGGAAAATGTGCCGCGTCGGCACGGAAGGCGGCGACAACAGCCGGTGCGACCAACGCCCAGGGGAGGTGCATGCTGCGATATCGGGCATTGGTGAAAAACGAGATCAGGCAGTTGTGGTCGGTGTCGCCGTAGCCGAACACCGTCCGCGTCGCGTCGTTGATCGCGAGCAGATTCCAGTACCGGTCCCGCAGTACCGCCGGCCGCGGCGTCCACGCGTCGAGCAGGTGCCGCAGCTCGGGAGTGACCTCGGCACCGTGCACCCCGCCGGCCCGTGGCGGGTTGAGACCGGTCAGCAGATACAGGTGCGCACGCTCGGGCTCGGTCAGGCGCAGCGCCCCGCCGATCGCGTCGAGCACCTCGGCCGAGACGTTGATATCGCGACCCTGCTCCAGCCAGGTGTACCAGGACACGCCGACCCCAGCCAGCATGGCGACCTCCTCACGCCGCAGACCCGGTGTCCGGCGCCTGCCCACCGCCGCCATACCGACGTCGCCGGGCATAAGCCGCGCCCGCCGGGTGCGCAGAAAGTCACGGAGCTGCTCGCGACGACGCCGTGTCACCGCAGAAGATTCGCTGGTCACATACCACGGTAACAACGGATCGGTTCCACCGAGCCGGAACAGCAAGATATCTCAGCGCGGACAGGACCGGCTACGTCCGCTCATGCCGCGATGGGTGTGTTGATCGCTGCTGGTGGCCGACAGCGCGCGGTGTTCGTGTTGTGCCACAGTTCGCGCGGCCCGATTGGTAGCCCCTTCCCGTCGCAAAATCCAAGGTCATGCAGGTTGGAGGAGCTACCGATACCTCGGACGAGTGGGCCTTATGTTGCACAACCCGAACCCTTGGGTGCTGGTCGAAGGCACCATCCCTCCTAATGGACGGCTCACAGCACGGTGGTGGCGAGCTGCCGGATCATCTGGGCCAGATCGCGAGCGTCACTGCTGGCCCGAGTGTCCAGCGCGGCGGCTAGCGGTAGGAGCCGCTGCCGGGCGCGGACTGAGCTGAGTTTGCTGACACTGGTGATGGCGCCATGGGCCAGTTCCAATCCGCGCGGCTCACCGACTCGCACGTGAACGGTGGCTAGGGTGATCTCCGCGAGGACAGCTTGCCTGCGGTCGGGGACTCCCTCCCAGGCACGCACTGCGGCGCTGGCGAAGGACTCAGCGGCGTCCAGCTGGCGGAGTTCGACCCCGACCACAGCGGTGAGCCAGTTCATGTTAGCCCGTTCGAAGTCGTTGGGCGGCTCCCAGCTTCCGCGGCCTGCGGCCAGCGCCGAGCGAGCGAGATCCGTTCGGCCCATCTGGACGAGCGAGCACGCGGACTCGACGTGCAGATACGCCGCAAGCAACGGCGCGCGAGGGTCGTCTCTCACTTCCGCCAGCCCGATCTGCGCGAGCTCGAACAGCTTGAGCGCATGGCCGGGCTGACCGCTTTCGTTGGGCACGGCCCCGGCATGCCACAACACGTTGATCACTCGGTAGCCGTCGCCAGCTTCCCGCGCTAGCGCCAAGGCGCGACCGAAGTGCCTGAGTGCCATTTCGTGCTGCCCGGAGTCGTAGCACGCCCACCCTGCAGTGTTGTGCAACTCAGCCAGGGCGCAACCCAGCGAGGCGTGTACCGCGTCGGCAGCGTCCACGGTCATCAACAGCTCGTAGTGACAAGCCGCTGCGCTGATGACGTGTGCGTGGCCGCCGTGCAGCCGTGCATGGGCTCGGAGTTGGGTGGTCAGGTCCCGAAGTGCGGCCACGTCTGAGGCGCCGAGGTGGCCGGGCAGTGGCATCTGGCTGGGTACCGGCGCGGGCAGACCGCCGGATTCACCGAACACCGTCTGGCCGAATACGGCCAGGGTGCCGGCACCCAGTAACCGACGTGAGATCATCTCAATCCCGAGGTTGGCGACCGTGACTTCCTCAGCGTAGGCGTCATCCGGGCCGTGCCAGGTGCCATCGGGTGCCCACCAAGACATCCCCATTTGTTCGCGGGGGACACCGAGGCTTTCGGCGATACGCGCCAGCACGTCGTAAACTATGACCCGGCGTCCGGAAAGGATCTCGGAGACCTCGGACTGGGATTGCCCGGTCCGCTGGGCGATCTGCCGCTGACTCACCCCGGCGTCGTTGAGGGCCCGGTACAACGCGCCGATGTCGTGGCGGGCCAGGGCAGGGCGCAGGTCGTCACCCTTGAACAGTGTGGGGTCGATGGGCTCCACGACGATCACCGCTCTCCCTCGGTCTGTGGTCAGTGGCACCGTAGCGCCCTGTTAGCCACATGATCGACCTAGGGGATGATGAGGCGTTGATGGGTACCTCGTGAGCGCTGATGGTTTCGACGCGGTCGTGGTCGGGTCCGGGCCGAACGGTCTGGTGGCGGCCGTGACCATGGCCGCGGCGGGGCGCCGGACGCTGCTGGTGGAGGCCGCAGAGACGATCGGTGGCGGGCTGCGCACTGAGGAGCTGACCCTCCCCGGCTTCCGGCACGATATCTGCGCGAGCGTGCTCCCGCTGGCGCTCGCGTCAGCGGCGTTCCGCGCGCTTCGGCTAGAGGACGACGGAGTGCGCTGGGCACACCCGCCGGTGGCTGCCGCGCACCCGCTCGATGACCACGACGCCGTCCTGGTGCATCGTGACCTCGCCGCCACCGTGGCCGGGCTCGGCGCCGACGGCCGGCGCTGGCGGGCCACCGTCGGTGCCGCCGCCTCCGCCGGGAACCGGTTGGTCGACTCGTTGCTGGCGCCGCTGGAGCTGCCGCCGCGGGCTCCATTGGCGCTGGCCCGTTACGGCGCCATCGGCGTCTGGCCGGCGACCCGGGCGGCGCGGGCCATCTTCCGCGGCACCCGGGCCCGGGCGGCCTTCGCCGGGATGGCCGCCCACTCCATCCTCGACCTGCACTCCCCCATCACCGCCGGATACGGGTTGCTGCTCGCCGCACTCGCGCACCACGTGGGGTGGCCGGTGGTGGAAGGCGGGTCGCAGCGCCTGGCCGACGCGCTGGTCGCCCGGTTACGCCGGCACGGCGGTGAGGTGGCGACCGGCACCCCGGTCCGCTCGCTGGCCGATCTCCCACCGGCTGGCTCGATCCTGCTCGACGTCACCCCGCGCCAGCTCCTCACCATCGCCGGCGACCGGTTACCGGGCTGGTACCGCCGCCGCCTGGAGCGATTCCGCTACGGGCCCGGAGTGTTCAAGCTCGACTGGGCGCTGGACGGTCCGGTGCCCTGGCGCGACCCCACGGTGGCCGGTGCCGCGACGGTGCACCTAGGCGGCACGCTCGAGGAGATCGCCGCCGGTGAGCACGACGTCGCGCACGGCCGGCATCCCCAGCGCCCGTTCGTGCTGCTCGTGCAGCCCTGCGTCGCGGATCCGACCCGGGCACCGGCCGGCGCGCACACCCTGTGGGCGTACTGCCACGTACCCCACGGCTCGGAAATCGACATGACCACCGCGATCGAGGCCCAAATCGAGCGGTTCGCGCCGGGCTTCCGGGATCGCGTGCTGGCCCGGCGCGCCACCGGCCCAGCAGCATTGGAGGCCCACAACGCCAACAAGGTGGGCGGCGACATCGCCGGCGGGTCAGCCGACCTACGCCAGTTCATCGCCCGGCCGGTGCTCTCCCCCCACCCCTGGCGGACGCCGCTGCCGGGGGTATATCTCTGCTCAGCGAGCACCCCGCCCGGTGCGGGGGTACACGGCATGGGGGGCTGGCAGGCCGCGCGGCTGGCGTTACGGGAGACGCCGGGCGCGCGAGGAGTCTGAGCTGGATGGCACACTTCCGACATGCGAGATCTGTGGGCCTCTGCCGCGCCTGCAGAGGTAACGACCCAGCTTCTCGCCGATATCGACATGTGGATCCGGTCTAGTTGATCGAGAAGATCCTGCCCGCCGGGGTGGCCAGCGCGGAGGCCTTCGACGACCCACCCGACGCGGTGCTGTACCCGGAAGAGGCGGAGGTGATCAGCCGCGCGGTGGACAAGCGGCGCCGTGAGTTCCGCACGGTTCGCCACTGCGCCCGGCGCGCGCTGAGCCAGCTCGGCCTACCCCCGGTGGCGGTGGTGCCTGGCGAGCGCGGCGAGCCGCAGTGGCCGGCAGGCGTCGTCGGCAGTATGACCCACTGCGGCGGTTATCGGGCTGCGGCCGTCGCGCGCAGCAACCGGCTGCGGGCGCTGGGCATCGATGCCGAGCCGCATGAGCCGTTGCCCGCGGGGGTCCTGGATGTGATCAGCCTCGGCGAGGAGCGGGACCACCTGTCCCGGCTGGCGGCCGGGGCGGCCTGCTGGGACCGCATCCTGTTCTGCGCCAAGGAGACGGTGTATAAGGCGTGGTTCCCGCTGACCCATCGCTGGCTGGGATTCGAGGACGCCGCGGTCACGATCAACCCTGTCGCGATCAAGCCCGCAACGGTCAACCCCGGCGAGACCACCGCTGCCGGCACCTTCTCCGTCCGCCTGTTGGTGGCTGGGCCGACCATCGCCGGCGCAGAGCTGACCCGGCTGGACGGTCGCTGGTTGTGCGCCGACGGGCTGGTACTCACCACGATCGCCCTCGCCCCGTAGGCAGCACCCACCGACTGGACATGTGACGTTCACCAGGTGTTCCGCTTGGTCTGCGACGCTCGACGTGCTCGGCCGCCTCGACGACGAAGGGCGACATGGACGTCATCGTCCTGGTCGTGATCATCACGGCCCTCGTGTTCGACTTCACCAACGGCTTCCACGACACCGCCAATGCGATGGCGACCTCGATTGCGACCGGAGCTCTGAAACCCAAGGTTGCGGTGGCCATCTCGGGTGTGCTGAACCTCATCGGCGCGTTCCTCTCGGTGGCGGTCGCCCAGACGATCTCCAACGGCCTGGTCGACGACACCAAGATCACCCCTGCGGTGATCTTCGGTGGGCTGATCGGGGCTATCGTGTGGAACCTGCTGACCTGGTTCATGGGGCTGCCCTCCAGCTCGTCGCACGCACTGTTCGGCGGCCTGATCGGAGCCACCTGGGTTGCCGCAGGCACCGGCGCGGTGAATTTCGGCACGGTGGTGTCCAAGATCCTGGTCCCCGCGGTGCTGGCCCCGATCGTCGCCGGCGTGGTGGCGCTGGTCGGCACCTACCTCGCCTACCGGATCACCGCGCGATCCGACCGAGGCGCGGTGGGCACCGGCTTCAAGGCCGGCCAGGTGGTCTCGGCCTCGATGGTCTCGCTGGCGCACGGCACCAACGACGCGCAGAAGACGATGGGCGTCATCACGTTGACGCTGGTCACCGCCGGCACGCTGGCGCCCGGCTCGGCACCGCCGTTCTGGGTGGTCCTGTCCGCCGGCCTGGCCATCGCCTTGGGCACCTACCTGGGCGGTTGGCGGATCATCAGGACACTGGGCAAGCGGATCACCGAGATCGAGACGCCACAGGGATTCGCCGCCGAGACCAGCAGTACCGGGGTCATCCTGGTCTCCTCCCAGCTCGGGTTCCCGCTGTCGACCACTCAGGTGTGCTCGGGCGCCATCGTCGGCGCCGGCGCGGGTCGCCGGCTGGCGCAGGTGCGCTGGAGCCTGGCCGGTCAGATGGTGATCGCGTGGGTGTTGACCCTGCCGGCCGCGGCCATCATCGGCGCCCTGGCCGGCCGGGTCGCCCAGACGGGGACGACCGGAACGGTGGTCGTCGCGGTGGCCGGACTGGCCGTCGCCGGCGGGATCTATGCCCTGTCCCGGCGCGAGCCGGTCGGCGCGTACAACGTCAACGAGGTGCCGGTAGGCGCGTCACCGACCGCCGCCGCGACCACCTGAGGAGCTACCGCAGTGAGCGTGCAGATCGACTGGGGTGCCCTCGGTATGGTGTTTCTCGTCTCGTTCGGAACGGGGGTCGGGGTCATCGTCCTGTTCGCCTTGGGGATCAGCGCGCTCGCCGCACCCGCGACCGAACCGCCGGCGACACCGGGCGGGTCCGCCGGAAAGTCGGCTCGACCACCCTGGAGTCGGCCCCTGGGAACACTCTGTTTCCTCGCCTGCGCCCTGGTGGTCGGCTATGGTCTCTACCTGATCATTGTGAAGTGAGGCATCCGCTACGATTCCGCCTTCGATGTCGATCAGGGCAGAACTCAACGGATGGTGGTCATGATCGAGCAGCAGCGGTTTGCCGTCGAGCCGTGGACGGTGCGCGAATGCGGGCTGGACCTCGCCGCTCTGGGCCAGACAGAGTCGGTGTTCGCCCTGGCCAACGGACACATCGGGCTGCGCGGCAACCTCGACGAGGGCGATCCGCACGCGCTGCCTGGCAGCTACCTCAACTCCTTCTACGAGCTGCGGCCGCTGCCCTACGCCGAGGGCGGGTACGGCTACCCCGAGTCCGGCCAGACGATCATCAACGTGACCAACGGCAAGCTGATCCGGCTGCTGGTCGACGACGAGCCGTTGGACGTGCGCTACGGCGAGTTGCGCTCCCACGAACGCACGCTGGACCTGCGGGCCGGCACGCTCAACCGGCGGATGGAGTGGGTGTCCCCCGCTGGTAAAGCGGTACGGGTGACCTCGCAGCGACTGGTGTCGCTGGTCCAACGGGCTGTGGTCGCGATCAACTACGACGTCGAGCCGGTCGACGACCCGGTGCTGCTGGTCCTGCAGTCCGAGCTGTTCGCCAACGAGCAACTGCCTGCCGCCGCCGACGACCCGAGGGTGGCTGCGGCGCTGTCCGAGCCGCTGGTCGCCGAGCAATTCCGGTGCAACGACACCGGCGCCACGCTGATGCACAGCACCCGCCACTCCGGGCTGCGCATGGCCGCGGCGATGGACCACGAGGTCACGGGGCCCTCCCGCACGGAATTCCACTCCTCGGCAACCGAGCACGTCGCGCGGACGACGGTGATCTGCCGGCTGGAACCCGGTCAACGGCTTCGGATCGTGAAGTACCTGGCCTACGGATGGTCCTCGCAACGGTCGTTCCCGGCGCTCAACGATCAGGTCCGGGCCGCGCTGGCGGCGGCCCGGTACACCGGCTGGACTGGGTTGACCACCGAACAGCGCCGTTACCTCGACGACTTCTGGGCCACGGCCGACGTGGAGGTCGAGGGCAACGCGCAGCTGCAGCAGGCGGTCCGATTCGCGTCGTTCCACGTCCTGCAGGCCGGGGCGAGGGCCGAGAAGCGGGGCATCGCGGCCAAGGGTCTCACCGGCCCGGGATATGACGGCCACACCTTCTGGGACACCGAGACCTTCGTGCTGCCGATGCTCAGCCACACGGTGCCCGATGCCGCTGCCGACGTCCTGCGCTGGCGGCAGCAGACCCTCCCGCTGGCTCTCGAGCGCGCACGACAGCTCGGCCTGGCCGGCGCGGCGTTCCCGTGGCGCACCATCCGCGGTCAGGAATGCTCGGGGTACTGGCCGGCCGGCACCGCCGCCTTCCACATCAACGCAGACATCGCCGACGCGGCGATCCGGCAGGTGACCGCGACGGGCGACACCGACTTCGAGCGCGATGTCGCGCTGGAGCTGCTGGTGCAGACCGCGCGGATGTGGCGCTCGCTGGGCCACCACGACCTGCAGGGCCACTTCCGCATCGACGGCGTGACCGGGCCGGATGAGTACAGCGCGGTGGCCGACAACAACGTCTACACCAACCTGATGGCGCAGCGGAACCTGCGGGCCGCGGCTGATGCCGTCGGGCGGCACGTGAAGCAGGCGGCCGCCTTGGGCGTCGACGCTGAGGAGGCCGCGTCGTGGCGCGACGCGTCAGCCGACATGGTCATTCCCTACGACGAGAAACTGGGTGTGCACCCGCAAGCGGAGGGCTTCACCGAGCACGCGCTGTGGGACTTCGCCGGCACCGCACCGGAGCAGTACCCGCTGCTGCTGCATTTCCCCTACTTCGACCTGTACCGCAAGCAGGTGGTGAAACAGGCCGACCTGGTACTGGCCATGCAGCTGTGCCCGGAGGCGTTCACCGCCGAGCAGAAGGCCCGCAACTTCGCCTACTACGAGCGGATCACCGTCCGCGACTCGTCGCTGTCCGCGGCCACCCAGGCGGTGCTGGCGGCCGAGACCGGGCACCTCGACCTGGCCTACGACTACCTGTGCGAGACCGCGCTGGTCGACCTGACCGATCTGGCCCACAACACCGACCACGGCCTGCACATCGCGGCGCTGGCCGGTGCCTGGTCGGCGCTGGTGGCCGGGTTCGGCGGGCTGCGCCACCTCGACGACGGCGGCCTGGCCTTCGCGCCAAGTCTGCCCGAGGCGTTGACCAGGATCACCTTCCGGTTGCGCTGGCGTGGGCAGCGGTTACGCGTGCAGATCACCCGCGGGACAGCGGAGTACCGGCTACTCGAGGGAGAGGAACTGGAGCTGAACCACTACGGGCAGCCCATCACCCTCACCGGGGAGGCACCACAGGTACGGTCGATCCCGTCGGTGCCGCCGCCGGATCAGTTGGTGCAGCCGGTGGGTCGGGAACCGCTCGCTCGCCGGCTCCGCGACGCGGGCACTTAGCCGTGCCATCAGCTCGCTGGCCAGGTCGCCGAGTCCGCCACCAGAGCGAGCAGCCGGTGAACGCCCTATTCGCGGTGGCGGCCGAAGACCACAGTGCCCTATGTTGCTCACAACAAGATCGGCCCAGTGGCGGCTGCCAGCCTGGTGGCGCCCGGAGCTCATCGGATGGGGGACGCGATGGCCCAGCCTGTTGCGGTGCGACGCGGTGCCCGTGTCATCGCCGTGCTACTTGCCGTCCTCACCGGTGGCTGCGCAACCACTCCGGCACCGCCGCCGGGCAGTCCCGGGCAAGCCACTGCCAGCGCCGAGTGGACGAAGCACCTCCGTGAGTTCGAAAATGGTTACTTCGCACGGGAACCGACGTTTGCCGTCCAGCAAGGACGGCACGAGTACGACGGCCGGCTGCCGGACTGGAGCACGGCAGGAATCCGTGCAGAGGCGCAATGGCTGCACGGGCAGCGCACCCAGGCCGAGCTGTTCGACGAGAAAACACTGAGTGCCGAGCAGCGCTTCGAGCGACAGTACCTGCTGTCGCAGATCGACTCCGATTTATTCTGGCTGGAAAACGCGGAACAGCCGTTCACGAACCCAGGATTCTACCTGGGCGCTCTCGATCCCAGCGTGTATCTCACGCGCCCCTACGCTCCGGTCGAAACGCGGCTCAAGGCGTTCATCAGCTACGCGCGGGCGGTGCCCGCGGCGGCGACCCAGGTTCGCGCGAACCTGCGGACACCGATGCCGAAGAGCTTCATCAAGTATGGCGTCGACGGCTTCGGCGGATTTCCTGATTTCTACCGAAAAGACGTACCAAAGATTTTCGCCGAGGTGAAGGACTCGGCGCTGCAAGCGGAGCTGGCGAGCACGATCGAGCCGGCGGCGCAAGCGATGCAGGACCTTGCAGAATGGATCCAGAGCGGCGCCCAGCAGGCTACTGAGGATTTCGCGCTCGGCCCGGCGAAGTTCGCCGACATGCTGCGCATGACCGAGGGTGTCACCACGCCGCTCGCCGAGTTGGAGAGCGTCGGCCGGGCCGATCTCGCGCGCAACCTCACCGCGATCAAGCAGGCCTGCGCTGATTACCTGCCGGGTGCGACGGTCGAAGCCTGCGTCGCCAAGGTGAACGAGGACAAACCCACCGGCGGATCGGTGGAAGGCGCCCGGGATCAGCTCGGCGTGCTGCGCCAGTTCGTCGTCGATCACGATCTCGTCAGCATTCCGGGTACCGAGCAAGCGCTGGTCGAACAAGCGCCGCCCTACCAGCGCTCGAACTTCGCCTACATCGACATCCCTGGTCCCTACGACAAGGGCATGCCTTCGGTGTACTACATCGCGCCGCCTGATCCCACCTGGTCCAAGGCCGACCAGGACGCCTACACACCAGGAAAGTCGATGCTGCTGTTCACCTCAGCCCATGAGGTCTGGCCAGGGCATTTCGTGCAGTTCTTGCATGCGAACCGCTCGCCGTCGGAGTTCGGCCGGTTGTTCGTGGGCTACGCCTACGCGGAAGGGTGGGCACATTACACCGAGGAGATGATGTGGGAAGCGGGACTCGGTAACGGCGCACCGGAGACGCACATCGGTCAGCTCAGCGAGACGCTGCTGCGCAACGTGCGTTTTGTGTGCGCGATCGGGATGCACACCCAGGGCATGAGCATGGCCGACTGCGAGACGATGTTCCGCGAACAGGCCTACCAGGATCCGGGCAACGCCCGCCAGCAGGCGGCCCGCGGTACTTATGATCCGGCTTATCTGAATTACACGATGGGCAAGCTGATGATCCGCAAACTTCGCGCGGACTGGACGGCGAGCCGCGGCGGACGGGTCGCCTGGCGCGCCTTCCACGACCGCTTCCTCTCGTTCGGAGGCCCCCCGATTCCCCTGGTCCGTGCGCAAATGCTCGGAACAGTGCAAGGAAGCCTGTTCTAGCCCGGGGTCACGGCGCGCCCGTAGAATCGACCACAACCTAGCCCGCGAGGAGGGTGACGAACTCGGTGCCTGCAGCATCGACGCCTGGTTGTAGTAGGTGGCCGGGCTCCGGGCCCGGCTACCCTCACTCACCGCGTCGGTGGACGACATGATGGATGTCCTGCGCAGCATCTGGGAGCTCTTCGGTGGCCTCATCGGGTTGGCCGCGCTGACCGCGGGCACCTTCGTCTTCGTCGCGGGTGAGTTCTCCCTCACCGCGTTGGAACGCAGCACCGTCGACGCGCACGTACAGCAGCTGGGTGATCGCCGGGCACGCCAGGTGCAGCACGCTCACCGCACGCTGTCCTTCCAGCTCTCCGGCGCCCAGGTGGGGATCACCCTCACCACTCTGCTCACCGGGTACATCGCCCAGCCGGCCATCGGCGAGTTGATCCGGCCCGGGGTGCAGGCCATCGGGCTACCGCTGAGTGCGGTGAGCGGGGTGTCCCTCGGGGTGGGGTTGGCACTGGCCACCACGTTGTCGATGGTGTTCGGCGAGCTCATCCCGCAGAATCTGGCCATCTCGCGGCCGTTGCAGACCGCCCGGCAGGTCTCCGGGGTAGTCAATGCGTTCTCCATGGCGTTCCGGTGGCTGATCTCCTCTCTGAACGGGACAGCGAACTGGATCGTCCGCCGGCTGGGTATGGAGCCAGTCGAGGATCTGCGCTCCGCCCGCTCACCACAGGAGCTCGGTTCGTTGGTCCGCAGCAGCGCCCAGCACGGCACGCTGGACGAGGGGACCGCCACCCTGCTTGATCGCTCACTGCGCTTCGGCGAGCGCACCGCCGAGGAGCTGATGACCCCCCGGGTCCAGGTGGAAGCGCTACGGGTGGACGAGCCGGTCCTCGCCCTGGTGGACGCTGCGCGAAGAACAGGATTCTCCCGGTTCCCGGTGTACGGCAGTGACCTCGACGATGTGCCTGGCGTGGTGCACGTCAAGCAGGCGTTCGCGGTGCCGGCCGGGGAGCGCGCGATGGTCCGGGTCGGCACGCTGGCCAGCCCGGTCCCTACCGTGCCGAGCTCGCTGGACGGTGATGCGTTGCTCGACGCGCTGCGCGGCCAGGGCCTCCAGGTCGCGATCGTGGTCGACGAGTACGGCGGTACCGCGGGCATCGTCACCCTGGAAGACCTGGTGGAGGAGATCGTCGGTGACGTCCGCGACGAGCACGATCGGCTGGAGGTCTCCCAGGTCCAGCCGCTGGACGAGCAGAGCTGGCTGATCTCCGGGTTGCTGCGGGCAGACGAGGTGGCCGACGCGGTCGGGTTCGTGATGCCCGAAGGCGACTACGAGACCGTCGCCGGGCTGGTGCTGGAACGGCTGGGCCGTATTCCCGAGGTCGGTGACGAAATCGAGCTCGACGGGTGGCGGCTGACCGTGGCGCGGATGGAACGCCGGCGCATCGCCGATCTCCGGCTCACCTCGACCTCGGTCGCGGAGCAGGTGACCCCGTGAGTGGCGCCGCGCTGATCGTCTCGCTGTTCCTGCTGGCCGGTAACGCCTTCTTCGTCGGCGCCGAGTTCGCCTTGATCAGTGCCCGGCGAGATCGGTTGGAGGCGATGGCCGCGCGGGGCGTGACGCGGGCTCGCACAGTGATCCGGGCCGGCGAGAGGTTACCGCTGATGCTGGCCGCGGCACAGCTCGGTATCACCATCTGCTCGCTGGGTCTGGGCTCGCTCGGTGAGCCCGTCGTCGCCCACCAGCTGGAGCGGCTGATCGGTCCGCTCGGGGTACCCGATGCGGTCCTGCACACCGGTGCCTTCGTACTCGCGTTGGGCATCATCACGGTGGCCCACATCCTGCTCGGCGAGATGGTGCCCAAGAACATCGCTATCGCAGGTCCCGAGCGCACCGCCCTGTGGATGGTGCCGCCGCTGGTCGCGTTCATGCGAGTGACCAGACCGCTCATCGCATTGTTCAGCCAGGCCGCGCGGCTGGTGCTGCGCCTGTTCGGTGTGCAACCGCGTGAGGGTCTGGACAGCGCCTACAGTCCTGACGAGTTGGCCAATCTGATCGCCGACTCCAGCCGGGAGGGACTGCTCGACAGCCAGGAGCACCGCCGGCTGACACAGACCCTGTCCACGAGGGAGCGGACCGTCGCCGACGTGCTGGTGCCGATGTCCCGGCTGACCACGGTGCCCGCCGAGCCCACCCTGGGCGACATCGAGCGCGCCGTGGCGCAGACCGGTTTCTCCCGCTTCCCGCTGCGCACCAACGGCCAGCTGGTCGGCTACCTGCACGTGAAGGACGTGCTGCAGCTGCTCGGGAGGCCAGCGGACACGCCGGTGCCGCCGAGCAGCGCCCGCCCGCTGCCCGAGGTGCCGGCCAGCGCCAAGCTCGACGAGGCGCTGGCGCTACTACGACGCTCCCGCAGCCACCTCGCCCGCGTCCTGGACGCCGACGGGAGCACCGCCGGAGTCGTCGCGCTGGAGGATCTGGTCGAGGAGTACGTCGGCACCGTCCGCGACGCCACCCACGTCTCGTGACCGGAATTGCCCATTACATGGCCCGAACACGACCTCGCTGGGCATTCTCCGGACTCATCATCATGTGTGACCGTGCTGCGTAGCAGATGGATGCATGCCAAGACTCCCGTGCACGTCCGCAACGGTCTGGTGACCGCCCGGCACCCGCTCGCCGCCGAGGCGGGAGTCGACGTGCTGCGCCGAGGTGGCAATGCACTGGACGCTGCCGCCGCCATCCTCGCGACCGGTGTCGTGCAGCCGTTCGCCACCACCATCGGCGGTGGCGGTGTACTCACGGCGGTGCGGCCCGATGGACGGTCGTACACGCTGGACTACCGCAGCGAGGCACCCGCGGCCGCCAGTGCCGACCTCTACGGTGCCGCCAGCGCCGTTCGCGGGCTACTCGGCTGGGCCGGAGTGCCGGGCAGGGCCAATGAGATCGGCCACCGCGCGGTCGCCGTTCCTGGCACCGTACCCGGCCTGGTCACGGCACATCAGGCGCTCGGCCGGCTGCCCTGGGCGGAGGTGTTGGCGCCGGTAATCTCTCTCGCCGACGACGGGTTCGCCGCCTACCTGGATGGCGCTGCCGGACCCGCGCTCACCAACGAGATGTCCCGGCATAGCGGCCTGATCACCGCAGCCGACCTCGCCGGCTACCGGCCACGACCCGCCGCGCCACACACCGTCGCATATCGCGCACACACGGTCCTCGGGCCTGGTCACGGCGGTGTGTACGAGCTGCTGTTCGCGGTTCTCGACCAGCTCGACCTGACAGAGCATTCTCCCCTCGCACCTACCCGGCTGCATCTGGTCGCGGAGGCGATTCGCCGGTGCCGCCGGATCGAGGAACTGCACGCCGGGGACCGGCGGCCCGCGCTGTGGGCTGACCATTCCGACCTGACCGGGGAGATCGTCGCGAGTATCGACCCGCAGCGGCGTGACGACAGCTGGCGGGATGCCTGGTGGGCACAGGGTGCCACCGTCACCGATGTCGGCCAGGAACAGACAGCCCACGTGTGCGCGGTGGACTCCGAAGGCATGGTGGTCAGCCTCACCGAGACGATCCTCGCAGCGTATGGCTCGATGGTCACCACGCCGGCCGGGATGCTGATGAATAACGCGATGTTCGCATTCGTACCCGTGCCCGGCTACCCGAACTCGGTGGCGCCCGGCCACCGGCCCCACTCCAACATGAGCCCGCTGATCGTGGTGGATAGCACGGGCCGACCGGTACTGGTGGTCGGTGCGTCCGGCGGCCGACGGATCTCCGCCGCTGTCGTGCAGGTCGTCGCTTACGTCCTCGACCACGGCCTTGGCGCTCAGGATGCGGTCGCCACGCCCAGGTTGGACGTGGACGGGGACACCGTGCTACTCGACGGCAGGTTGCCCGCCGACATCGCCGCTGCACTGGAACGCCGTGGCCACCGGGTGGAGCGGGTTGAGGAGGACCTGTCCACCTTCCACTTCGGCAACCCATCCGCCGTGACCCTCGCCGACGACGCAACCATGCACGCCGGTGTCAACCCGCTGCACCTCACTGCGGCGGCCGGCTGGTGACCCTGATGGCACCGCTGGCCTGAGCATGCGCCCTCTTCACAGATGTCATGAGTCTTCCGTTCCAGCACTATCGCGTTTGAACTGATCACACAACACCGCCTTGCGCCTCGCGAATCGAGAGAATGCACGATGTCTCGACGAACTCTGACATCGCCGACGCGAAGCGGTTGCGGCGGATCTGCACCTTGATGGAGGACCATGGCGAGTGCTTTGCAGTACTTGGTGTTCGCGTGTGACCTCACGGTGACCGAGCTCGCGGAGCTGAAGTCGGCGGTGACGGAGACGATGAACCTGCATGAGGACAGCGTCGTCCAGATCGATCTCGGTCGTCTGCACGCGCCCGCCGCGGTCCGCACCCCGGGTTATCCCCGGTGCCGGCTCACAGATCGTGTGAAGATCTGCGAGCGGTCCGGTACCACCACGACACGCCTGGACCGCTCGCATGCAGGTCAGCACCCCTTTTGCCGCCGTTTCGCCTCGGGGCGCACGGCGTGTCGCAGGGGCCTGGCGCCACCTCTCGCGAGGGCCGCTATACTCCCAGGTCACGGGCCCGTTTTCGGGCGAGCCCTGATTCCGGCCCTCGTGGCCGGACCCCATTGAGACGCGCCGATCGACACGACCAGAACCACCTCACCGTTGTCCTGATTCCGGCCCTCGTGGCCGGACCCCATTGAGACCGGTCGCGGTGAGCCGGCCGATCCGGTCACCGTCTCCGCTGATTCCGGCCCTCGTGGCCGGACCCCATTGAGACTCCGATTCGCGTTGTTCATGACTTTCAGCGGTTCGAAGCCGCTGATTCCGGCCCTCGTGGCCGGACCCCATTGAGACGGGTATAGACCTGTTGTGTCCACGTCGACCACGACCTGATTCCGGCCCTCGTGGCCGGACCCCATTGAGACGAGTCGGCCCAACAGTCGGTCTCTCGCTCACCGATGATCTGATTCCGGCCCTCGTGGCCGGACCCCATTGAGACCCGTGATGGACAGCGCCGGAGGCGTATGGACTAGAGCTGATTCCGGCCCTCGTGGCCGGACCCCATTGAGACGGCAGTCTGTCCAGTGCATCCGATAGTAGGTCTCGCTCCTGATTCCGGCCCTCGTGGCCGGACCCCATTGAGACCCGCTGACGTCGCGTAAACGACCCTCACGGAAACCGAGCTGATTCCGGCCCTCGTGGCCGGACCCCATTGAGACAGAGATGCGCTACGCCAAGCTGCTCGCCGCGGCCGCGCTGATTCCGGCCCTCGTGGCCGGACCCCATTGAGACATCCCAGGTGCCGAAAAAGAGAGCCCCAAGTCGCATCTGATTCCGGCCCTCGTGGCCGGACCCCATTGAGACACGAACCCAGTAGGAGACGCAGTGAACCCCACCCCCGACTGATTCCGGCCCTCGTGGCCGGACCCCATTGAGACTCAGTCAGTTCGTGGGTGCGCCACATCGCGGCAACGCTGATTCCGGCCCTCGTGGCCAGACCCCATTGAGACGTAGTACCAAAACCGTAGGTTGTAGAGCGTCCCAGGCCTGATTCCGGCCCTCGTGGCCGGACCCCATTGAGACCGCACGTCTCGACCTCGATCAAGTGATAATCCACGTCCTGATTCCGGCCCTCGTGGCCGGACCCCATTGAGACGGGATCTGGCGGACCGGGCGCTGCCCCGCCAGATCCTGATTCCGGCCCTCGTGGCCGGACCCCATTGAGACAGCGCTCTAACGTGGTGACTTCGGCCCCGGCTTGCATCTGATTCCGGCCCTCGTGGCCGGACCCCATTGAGGCGGAACATCCCAGCCCTCACGCCACGCAGCCCGAACCATAGCCGGGCTTCGCCCCATCCCGACGGCGTATTCCCTTGTTGGCTTGCCCGTGGGCGCTGTCCATGAACTCGACGCTATCGACGTTTTTTCGCCTTAGAAGGTCGCTGGTGTCGAGTTCACGGGGCCCGGCAACGTCACATCCCCGGAGTCGACTCAACCCGCACAGTTGACTCGAGATTGACCGCCCTGCCGCCTAAGCCCTCTGATTCCGGCCCTCGTGGCCGGACCCCATTGAGGCCGGACAATCCCGCGCCGGTTAGCCTCAGGTGCCCACAACGAGAGCACCGTGGGGCAACACGCTCGATTCATCCAATGCGGAGCCAGCGCCGGCGCATCAGTGATCGCTTGAAGTTGTCCCAGCCCCGGTGGGCCCGCGCCGATATCGCGGCATGGTGGACGGGTCTGACCTGAGTCAGACCTGCCAGGTCCGGGCGCCGGTACTGGGATCAGCGCATGGGCAGCATCGCTGATGAACACTCCCACCCTGACAATGCGAGAAGGGCGACTGTAGGGAGTCCCGGACACATCCTGATCGCCGTCCTGATTCCGGCCCTCGTGGCGGATCTCATGATGACAGTCGAACAGGGATAGCTCTAGGGATGGTTGAAAGCCGGTAGCGTTACCGCTCTCACTCAGCAAACCCGGCTCGGTACGGACCATTCACAGCCTGCACCACACCACGGACGACCACGTCCTGCATCGCCGCCAACGCTTCGACGGTGATGCCTGCGACGTGCGGGCTCTACAGTCCGCGGTCGCCCACAACTGCCACCGTACCGTCGTCAGCCAGCCCGAAGTCGTCCACGGCGAACCGTAGATCCGGCTGCTCTGCCGCCACCAGCTGCAACCCGTCCGAGTCGATGATCTCTTTGCGGGCCACGTTGACCACCAGTGCACCGGGTGGCAGCAGGCGTAGCAGCTTGGCATCGACCATCCCGCGGGTGTGCGGGGTGAGCGGCAAGTGGACACTGACAATGCTGCACTCCTCGAAGATCTCCTCAAGCCCGGCGGTGGGCAGGTCCGGGTGACGATCTGGACGGCGCGTCCACACCGTCACCTCCATGCCGAGCGCGCGCAGCAACGGGATCAGCGCGCGCCCCGTTGCGCCAGCACCGAGCACCCCGGCGCGGCGTCCGTGTACCTCGACCGGAGAGTCGATCATCCCGACACGGTCCTGGCCGGCTACTACCGCGGCGTGCGCAGGGAGCGCATGCTTGGCGAGCGCGAGGATCATCATCAGTGCGTGCTCAGCAAGCGACACCGCGTTGACGCCGGGAGTCGTGACCACTCGCACACCATGGTCGGCGAGTGCTACCAGGTCGAGGTGATCCGTGCCGGCACTCAGCCAGCCATCACCCTGAGCCTGGGCAAGGCCGCCACGACGTCAGCGTCGATGCGTTCCTTGGACCCCGACGATGGCTGCGTCAACGGCGTCGCCGAGCGCCGTCAGTTCGGTGACTGCGTATTCGCGGGCGGTCGCGACCACGACTGTCGAGAACGTCCGTTCGAGCACAGCGCGGTCATCCGGGTTGTCGAGCACATCGGCCAGCGCGAGGAAGACGGTCATGCCCACGCACCAGTTTATTGCCTTATGATCCGGGGCGCACTGCGGGACAGGCTCCGCGCGGTGAACTCCTCGATCGCCTGCGGCTTGCTTCAACGGCACCTCGGTAACGAGCTAAACCCAGCACGCGCCTCAAGTGGGTGAGCCGCCGAGCCACGGCCTCGGGATGGAGGCCTGTGAGCCGTCTGGGAGGGTGGCTACTAGCCTGGCGGTTACCTCCTTGCCGAGGTTCGCGCCCGGGGGTAGCTCCGCGGCGGGGGCATCAGCAGGGGGCCCGGCAAGGAGAGGTGCTCTGGTGGACGTTGGCGACGCGCGCACGATCGGCCGGCGCCTGTACCAGATCCGCAAGTCGCGGGGCAAGTCGCTGCGGGTGGTTGCCGGGCTGGCCGGGATGAGTACGACGCAGCTGTGGCGGATCGAGCACGGGGAACGTGCCCTGGACAGCCTTTCGGAGATCGTCGCGCTGGCCGACGCGCTCCAGATCGCCCCGAGCGAGTTGATGCGGCTGCCGGTGCCGGCACCGGCCAATGGGGAGACCGATTCCGCCATCAATGCGGTGTTCCTGGCGCTGATGGCAGCCAGGCGCAGTCGGCCCGGCGGCCAGGTCTTGCCGGTGGAGGCGCTGCGGGCCCGGGTCATGGCGACGGTGGAGGCGTATCGTCGCTGTGATCGCAGTGGCGAGGTCGGTGCTGCGTTGCCGTCGTTGATCCGGGACCTGCACACCTCGATCGCGGCGGGCCGGGATGTCGCCGAGCTGCTCGACTTAGCGGTGTTGCTGCATTCCAATGCCACCGTTGGGTGGCTGCGCGTCGTCGGCCCGGGCGCGATCGAGCTGCGCGAGATGGCCGCTGAGCTGGCCTTGCGCGCTGCCGAGCAGCGCGACACACCCGAGGCGAGAGGCTTGGCCGTCTATGGCGGGCTGTATGTGATGGTGACGGCGGGAGCGGTCGATCTCGCACGGGCCGAGCTGGACTCGGTGAGTGTGCCGACGCGCACACCGGAGGGGATGCAGCTGGAAGGCACGCTCGCGTTGTGCCGCTCATTCCTGGCGGCGGTGGACTCCCGGCCCGGTGACGTCAACGCGTCCTTGGAGTACGCCGCTGAGCTGGCGGCGCGTACCGGGGAGGTCAACGCCTACGGGTTGGGGTTCGGTCCGCAGGATGTCGGGCAGTGGCGGATGCGCGCGCTGCTGGAGACCGGGGACCACGAGTTGTCGGTCCGGGTCGCGGAGGGTTTGCGACCAGAGACTCACCTACTCCGGTCGCGGCAGGCTGACTACTGGGTCACCTACGGTCAAGCGTTGGCCCGGTTGCGGGGGCGCCACGAGGACGCGGCGATGGCGTTGCGCCGCGCCGAAGCGATCTCCCCGCATTCCGTGCTCCGAGACCCGATCACCCGTGAGGTACTCGGCGAGCTGCGCAGCCGTACGCCCCGCGACTCCCCGGCTGGGCGAACGCTGCGGAGAATGGCATACCGGGCTGGGCTGCCCGGCGTAGCCCAGTCGGGTGATCCCGGATGATGTTCCCACCGCGGAACACCACGAGCTTGATGGCGTTCACTCTCGTCAACCGTGACCAACACCACCAATGACCTAGCCGCGACGCGCTCTCCCGCTGTGCCTCCTCTGACCCCTGGGGAGGCGCTGGCCGAGTTGTTCCTGACCAACGCAGATAAGGGTTGCAACGCCGAGAACGACACCCTGGTTGCTGAGCTGCTGAAACGCATGCGGGCGATCCAGGCACTCACCGCCAACCCCAGCGGGCGATGACCACTCAACGGCTGAGCTGATTCCCTCACGATTCCGGCCGGGTCGCCGGTTGAGGCGTTGTTCCCCCCGACTTCGACTCCCCGTGACCCGGCCGGTTCCACCACCACGAAAAGAGCGGGACCGATGGTAGGGCGACGCAACAAACCAAGACATCGGCTGCAGAGCGACCAGACACAGCGACAACGCACGCGCACGGTCCAAGCACTTCGAGAGGCTGCTACGCTAGGCGTTGCCGTCGTGACGTGCGTTTATCGCTTCGATCTTTGACGCGAGGGCCTTGCCGAGATCAATATCATACGAGCCAGCCAGGATAGCGACGCAAATCATCACGTCGGCGAGTTCGCGCGACATGGACTCAGCAGTAAAGCACTGATTCTTACTAGCTCGCTGGTAGCCGGCCTGGCCAAGGACTTCGGCCTGAAGCTCACCGACTTCCTCAGCGAGCTTCGCTGCCTGCGCAAGCACAAAGGCAGGCTGGCTACGGGCATCGCTTCCCAGCGCAAGACGCAAGCGTCCCAACTGCATCTTCGCCCAGTCGTTCAGGTCGCGGACGGTCAAATCAGGAGACAGCACGTTTCGAGTCATGGCTCACCGAGGACCTTCTACTCAGATGTAGGACTCAAAGATTACGGCAGCAAGACGAACTGTTGCGCAACGTCACAGCGGCTGACGCCACCCTCCCTCCATCTGTAACATAACACCGAAGGTGATCAGCCACCGTAGCTTGCCTTAAGGGGAGCACGAGGCAGCCTCACAAGGTAGCAAAGTGCCCATACGACGGACAGTGTGAATGGAAGTGCACCGTAGCCAAGCTTGGTTGGGGAGCGCTACGTGCACAACAAGTCGCTGACTGTGGATAAACCCGGAAATTCGCGTCACCGGCTGTGGACAGTTCTCGCCCGCAGCAACGTATTCTCAAGTCAAGGATGTGGATGGTCACTACGTGCCTGTGGAACACGCGAAGTACAGACAAACCCACGATGTGGTGAGCTGAGAGCCGACCTGGCAACCAAAGCAATCGACGCCGACTGCTCTGGCAGTCCAGCGAGTCAGATGTACCCGGACAGGTGGAGCCGAGAGTGACCACGGGAAACGGGGGGTGTCTGGTGTGTGGGGTGGGGGTCTACCCCCCGCTACCGAGCTGGTCAGGGCCCGTTACCCGGGGAGTCTACCGAGGTAGCGGCCTCCCGCTACCCGCCGGGTGCACGGACAACCTAGGTAGCGGGGTCGGATAACGGATGCGGTAGAGCCCCTTGCCCCCGGCGGCGGCTACGCCCCCTGCTGATGCTGCCACGCGCCGGAAACCAGCACGTTCGATGGTGACTGAGTGTGGCGAATGGGGGCAGGGAGTTCGTCGTGGATGTACCGTGGATGACAGGGAACTCTCCCTGTCGCCTCCCTGGCCCCTGCCTCCCCGACCTGACCTGACCAGCCCGCACAGCTGACAGGGACCCGCGTCCACACCCGGCCGGGTACCCCGGCAGACCCCGGAAATCCGGGAGCCTGACTCGCGGTGGCCGCCTCCCTCCCCGAATCTCCACTCCCGTGTTCAACTACATAGAGTGACAGTTTGCGGGCAGCGGCACGGCGGGCCACACCGGCCGCGTGAGCGGTCACGCCGTGACCGCACCACAACGTCGATCCCGGTCTCAGGTGCTGAGTGTCCCGGCCGCGCCCAGTGTCGACGAACCCAGTGCCGAGCACGAGCACACCAGGTGCCGGTCCCCGTGGGCCTGGTCGATCCGCCGCACCGGCGGCCACACCTTGGCGACCGCTCGACCCATCGGGTAGACGGCGAGCTCCCGGCTGTAGGGGTGGTCCCATTTGTCGGTCAGGCAGCTCGCGGTGTGCGGTGCGCAGCGCAGCGGGTTGTCCTCAGCCGGCCACTCCCCCTCGGCGACCCGGTCGATCTCGTCCCGGATCGCGATCATCGCGTCGCAGAAGCGGTCCAGCTCGGCGAGGCTCTCACTCTCGGTGGGCTCGACCATCAAGGTGCCGGCGACGGGGAACGACATGGTCGGGGCATGCAGCCCGTAGTCGATCAGCCGCTTGGCGACGTCCTCCACCGTGACGCCGGCGGCCTTGGTGATCGCCCGGAGATCGAGGATGCACTCGTGGGCGACCAGCCCGGTGGCGCCGGCGTAGAGCACCGGGAAGTACGGCGTGAGGCGTCGCGCGACATAGTTCGCGGCGGCCACCGCGGTGAGGGTGGCGCGCCGCAGTCCCTCGCCACCCATCATCCGGATGTAGGCCCAGGCGATCGGCAGGATCGAGGCGCTGCCCCACGGTGCCGCCGCTACCGGGCCGACCACGGCCTCAGGTGCCGTCGCAGGGTGACCGGGTAGGAACGGCGCGAGGTGCGCCCGCACACCCACCGGCCCCACTCCCGGTCCGCCGCCACCATGCGGGATGCAGAACGTCTTGTGCAGGTTGAAGTGGCTGACGTCAGCGCCGAAGTGTCCTGGCCGGGCCAGGCCGAGCAGCGCGTTGAGGTTGGCCCCATCGACGTAGACCTGCCCGCCGGCCTCGTGCACCAGCGCGCACACCTCGGACACACCCTGCTCGTACACCCCGTGCGTGGACGGATAGGTGATCATGATGGCGGCCAGCTCGGTGCCGTGCTCGGCGATCTTCGCGCGGAGATCGTCGAGGTCGATGTCGCCGTTGCGGTCACACTCGAGGACCACCACCCGCAGCCCGGCCAGCACCGCCGAGGCCGCGTTGGTGCCGTGCGCACTGGACGGGATGAGGCAGACGTCGCGACCGGCCGCACCGCGGCTGTGGTGGTAGGCGCGGATCGCCAGCAGGCCCGCGAGCTCGCCCTGGCTACCCGCGTTGGGCGCCACGCTGACCGCCTCGTAACCGGTGAGCGCGGCCAGCCAGCGCTCCAGGTCATCGACCACCTCCAGCAGGCCCTGTGCGTCGGGTGACGGCGCGAACGGGTGCAGCTGCGCGAACTGGGGCCAGCTGATCGGCTCCATCTCCGCGGTGGCGTTGAGCTTCATCGTGCAGGAACCCAACGGGATCATGCTGCGGTCCAGCGCCATGTCCTTGTCGGCCAGGGTGCGCAGGTAACGCAGCAGCGCCGTCTCGCTGTGGTAGGCGGAGAAGACCGGGTCGGTGAGGAACGCCGTGCTCCGCCGCAGCGCGGCCGGTATGGCGTCCGGGATCTCCCGGTCGAGAATGTCCGGATCGACTCCCGCCACACCGAACGCCTCCCACACCACCCGCAGGTGCTCCCGGGTGGTGGTCTCCGCGCAACTGATCCCCACGTGATCGGCATCGGCTAGCCGCAGATCCACGCCGGCCGCCCGCGCGGCCCGGACGACCTCAGCGGCTCGACCTGGCACTCTGGCCAGCACCGTGTCGAAGAACGCTTCCGGTGCCACCTCGACGCCGCCGCCGCGTAACCCGGCGGCGAGCACCGCGGCCATCCGGTGCGCCCGGTAGGCGATGTCGCGCAGCCCCTGGGGTCCGTGGTAGACCGCGTACATCGAGGCCATCACGGCCAGCAGTACCTGCGCGGTGCAGATGTTGCTGGTGGCCTTCTCTCGGCGGATGTGCTGCTCTCGGGTCTGCAGCGCCAGGCGCAACGCCGGCGCGGCGTCCGCATCGCGGGACATCCCCACCAGCCGGCCGGGCAACTGGCGCTCCAGGCCGTGACGGACGGCCAGGTAGGCGGCGTGCGGCCCGCCGAATCCCAGCGGCACACCGAAACGCTGGGTGGATCCGATCACCACGTCGGCGCCGAGCTCACCCGGCGGTACCAGCAGGGTCAACGCCAGCGGATCGGCCGCGACAGCCACCGCGGCACCGCGCAGGTGCACCTGCTCGATCAGCGCCGCATGATCGCGCACTGCGCCCGACACGCCCGGGTAAGACAGCGACACGCCGAAGAATTCGCCGGGTGGGAGGCCGCCGGAGAGGTCGGCGATGTCCAGCTCGATACCCAGCGGCTCGGCGCGGGTGGCCAGCACCGCCACCGTCTGCGGCAAGGTGTCCGCGTCGACCAGGAAACGCGATGAGGTGGTTCGGCTCGCTCGGCGCAGCAGGGTCATCGCCTCGGCGGCGGCGGTGGCCTCGTCGAGCAGCGAGGCGTTGGCCACCGGCAGACCGGTCAGATCGCAGATCATCGTCTGGAAGTTGAACAGCGCCTCCAGCCGGCCCTGGGCGATCTCTGGCTGGTAGGGCGTGTAGGCGGTGTACCAGGCCGGGTTCTCCAGTACCGAGCGGCGGATCACCGGCGGGGTCACCGTGCCGTGATACCCCAGGCCGATCATCGGAACCTTCGGGTGGCACCGGGCGGCCCGTTCCCGCAGCTCGCCCAGGGCCTGCTCCTCGGTGGCCGGAGCCGGCAGGTCCGGGACGGCGCCCGGATCAGCGAGGGCGGGTGGCAAGACCAGCTGCGCGAGCTCCTCCAGCGACTCGACGCCGATGACGTCCAGTATCCGGGCCAGCTCGGCAGGGCGCGGCCCGATGTGCCGGTCGGCGAAGGGCGTGCCGTGTTCCAGCTCGGCCAGGGAGCGCCAGCCAGCAGTGCTCATCGCGACGACCGCTTTCCCGAGGCATTCTGATCCACGCGGTCCTGCTCGCCTGAGAGATTCCGGGGAGGGACTTGCTCCTTCGGCGCCCGGACAGCTATGGCCGAGAACACTCCCGCGCGGTTATTGGCGACTACCCGATCAGCCTACCCGCCGCCGGTGACAAATCCGGCGCCACCGACACACCACTGTGACGCGCTACACCCGTGATCTACTGCACATCAACTGATCCGGCGGGCCCGCCGTCGCTTGGTCAGCTCGTCCTCCGGAGCCGTCTCGACGTGGCCACCGTCAGCACGCTCCGGGGGGAATTGGCTGATCGTTCCGGCGAGCTCCTTCATCGCCCCACTGACGGCGATGCCGAACACGCCCTGCCCACCCTGCAACAAGTCCACCACCTCCTCGGGGGAGGTGCACTCGTAGACCGTGGTGCCGTCGCTGAACAGCGTGATGCGAGCGAGATCGTGCACTCCGCGGCGCCGCAGATGCTCGACGGCGACACGAATGTTCTGCAGCGAGACCCCGGTATCCAGCAGCCGTTTGACCACTTTGAGGACCAGGATGTCCTTGAAGGAGTACAACCGCTGGCTGCCCGAACCGGAGGCTCCCCGGATCGAGGGCGACACCAGGTTGGTCCGTGCCCAGTAATCGAGCTGGCGGTAGGTGATCCCGGCGATCTGGCATGCCGCGGGACCGCGATAGCCGAGCAGATGATCGGTGACTCCATGCGGGTCAGCAAGGTCGGAGTCGGAGAACAGGGTGCCTTGATCGGCTGAATCGCCGGCTCCTGCCCACGTGAGGTCATCCGCCGGAGTGTCCGCCGCGCCGCGCGCTCCGTCGACCACCCATGCCTCCCAAGCCGGGTGCCGGTGACCCATCAGGCAGGACCCGCGGCAGTGTTTCCGGCTGTTCGGGGCGAATCACACCGGCGCGACTCGCTATGAGGGTCGACGGTAGGCGCCACCGGGGTGACCGGTCAATACGACGCGCGGCGATGTCTCACCCTCAACCTGAGATCGAGGCCGATCAGGTGATCAGGTATCCGCTCCGCGGAAGTCCTCCGGGGAGACCGAGTCGAGGAACTCGCGGAACCGCTCCACCTCGTTCTCCTGCTCATCCGGGATGACCAGGCCGGCCTCCGAGAGCACCGACTCCTCGGCGTGAATCGGCACGCCGACCCGCAACGCCAGGGCGACCGAGTCACTCGGCCGGGCTGAGACCCGGACGTTGCCGTCGAAGACCAACTCGGCGAAGAAGGTGCCTTCCTGCAGCTCGGTGATCCGCACTTGTTTCAACTTCCCACCTAGTGCCCGGATCACGTCTCGGAGCAGGTCGTGAGTCATCGGCCGGGGGGGTTGCACACCCTGCTGCTCCAGTGCGATGGCAGTCGCCTCCCCCGAGCCGATCCAGATCGGCAGGTAGCGGTCACCCTCGGTTTCTCGCAGCAACAGGATCGGCTGGTTCTGGGGCAACTCCACCCGGACCCCGACGACACGCATCTCGCTCATCGCGTTGCGCCTCCCTCCCACCGCACCCATGGTCCATGGTGCCTCGAGGATCGTCGTGCTCGGCGGTGGATTCGGGCAACGGCCTGAGTACCCGCCAGCCCAGTCGCTCTCCACCATCGCTACCCCTTAAGACGCTACACGGGGCACCGTCCCGCTGCCGAGTCCTGCGACAGCCCAAATTCCCCCGGCATCCTGGTCCTGGACTCCGCCGTAGCCCGAAGCCGGGCTCAGCTGCCGATGACGCCACGCAACCCGATCTTCACCAACAGCGCGTGCAGCCGCAGGGACAGCACGGCCAGCTCCCGCACCACCTCGTCGGCGCGGGCCCGCGCATCGGGATCACGCTGCCGGCTCACCGGAGTAACGATCTGCGCCAGCAGGCCTACCTCCCGCTCCGCCGAGGAACGGAAGGCACGCAGGTGCCGGGGCTCCAAACCGAAATCCGTCATGGCCTGCGCGGTCCTGGCCACCAGCACTGCATCGGTGTCGTAGAAGCCGGCTGTACCAGGCCTCACCAGCCCGAACTGCTGGAGTTGGATCAGCACCGCCCTGCTGATACCGGCCGCGCCGAGCAGTTCCTCTTGAGTCATCCGCGCCGTATCGGCGGCCTCGGGCACCGTTGGGAGCTCGGACCCCTCGGATTCTGCCGCCAAGTCGGGACGGGCAGCGATGAGCTGGCGCGGTGGCGCTGCCCAGCGCCGGGCACCGAGTCTGTCGGAGCGTCGCCCGGGAAGCCGTTGCGGGTCTCGGACGGGTTCGCCCCCGTCCAGCGCGTCCAGATACTCCTTGATGACCCGCAGCGGAAGGTAATGGTCGCGCTGGGCGGCAAGCACGTAGCGCAGCCGTTCCACATCCGTCGCGGAGAACTGGCGGTAACCAGCGGCCGTGCGTTCTGGCTGGACCAGCCCCTCGGACTCCAGAAACCTGATCTTGGAAATGGTGACGTCCGGGAAGTCCACCCGCAACTGGGTGAGCACCGAGCCGATGCTGGCCCCGGGACGCTCTGAACGACCTGGAGCGCTCACCGCGACCCCTGGTCATCCCCTCGGCTCCCGGCGCGCGGACCGGTCAGGAACACCAGCCGGAACTTGCCGATCTGCACCTCGTCACCGTTGGCCAGCATCGCGGTGTCCACCGGCTCCCGATTGACGTAGGTACCGTTGAGACTGCCCACGTCCACCACCACGAACTCGCCGCCCTCGCGACGGAACTCGGCGTGCCGCCGGGACACCGTGACGTCGTCGAGGAAGATGTCGCTGTCCGGGTGCCGGCCCGCGCTCGTAGTGGAGCGGTCGAGCAGGAACCGGGAACCGGCGTTGGGACCACGCCGGACCACCAGCAGCGCCGAGCCCGCAGGCAACGCATCGATACCGGCGACGGGAGGCGCCGGTGCCTCGATGCCCTCGATTTCGGAGAGGAAATCGGCCCGGAACGTCGAGGTCTGCTCCGGGCCCCGCTCTGGTGGTACCCCGGGCCCGTCGGTCGTGCTCACGCTGGGCTCTCCTTCGCGGGTGGTCTCCTTTGATCGGACCACAACCTACCCTGCCACGGCAGACGTCGCCGACTCGGAGGTCGGGGGACCGGGTGCGCCGGCAGCCATCATCGGTGATCCACACCGCGCACCGCGCGTACCGCCAGCAGCAGGTACAGCACTCCCGACCAGATGTACAGCGCGCCACCCCAGCCCAGGAACGCCACCGCGAACGCTGCGGCCACCGCCCCCACCCCACCATGCACATCGTGGGCGAGCAGCAACAGCGGGAAGGCGTAAAGCAGGCACAGGGTTGCCGCCTTGCCCACGTAGTGCACCGGCAGCGGGCCGTAACCGTAATGGCGCAGCACGGGCAGCGTCGAGGCCAGCACCAGATCCCGGCCGATCAGCACCGCGACCACCCACCACGGCAGGATCTCCCGGGCGGCGAAAGCGAGCAGGGTGCTCAGGGTGTACAGACGATCGACCGCGGGATCGAGCAACGCACCCAGCCTGCTGGACTGGTTGAGCAAGCGGGCGAGCTTGCCATCCAGCCAGTCGGTGAGGCCCGAGACCGCCAGCACGAGCATCGCGAGCAGATCGTGCTGCGGGCCGAGCAACAACCACAGGAACAGCGGGACACCGGCCAGCCGGAGCAGGCTGAGCATGTTGGGCACGGTGAGCAGCCGGTCGGCCGGATCCCGCACGGGACTCCTCGGCCGCCTGGTGGACACCGCGCATCACCTCATCGACACCGTACGATGTCCGGGTTCCCCGGACGGCCGTGCTGCGCCGAGCTAGTCGTCGAGGGCGCCCTCGAGCGCTCGACTGTGCGTGAAGAACGGGGCGATCTTGTTGTCGAACATCGTCAGCGCAGAGCCGATGGCCATATGCATGTCCAGGTACTTGTAGGTGCCCAGGCGGCCCCCGAACAGGACATTCCGCTGCCCGGTCTCGGCTTTGGCGAGCTCGCGGTAGCGCCCCAGTTTGACCCGATCGTCAGGAGTGTTGATCGGGTAATACGGCTCGTCTTCCTTTCCGGCGAACCGGGAGAACTCCCGCACGATGACGGTCTTGCCGGCCGGGTAGTGGTCCCGCTCCGGGTGAAAATGCCGGAACTCCAGGATCCGGGTGAACGCGACGTCGGCATCGGCGTAGTTCATGACCGGGGTGCCTTGATAGTCACCGCAATCACGCAGAACTTCCTGCTCGAAGTCCAGGGTGCGCCAGCCGAGCCAACCCTCGGAATAGTCGAAGTACCGGTCCAGCGGACCGGTGTAAACGACAGGGATGCGTTCCGGCAGATCCTCACGCAGCTCGAAGTAGTCGGTGCTCAGCAGCACGTCGATGTTCGGGTGCGTGGCCATCGCAGTGAGCCAGGCGGTGTAGCCGCCGACCGGAAGACCCTCGAAGGTATCGTTGAAGTACCGGTTGTCGAAGTTGTAGCGCACCGGCAGCCGGGTGATGGTCGAGGCCGGCAGCTCCGTGGGGTCGGTCTGCCATTGTTTGGCGGTGTAATCGCGGACGAATGCCTCGTAGAGCGGCCGGCCGATAAGGGAGATCGCTTTCTCTTCGAGGTTCGTGGCGCGCCCACCGTCGATCTCGGCGGCCTGCTCGGCGATGAGCGCGCGAGCCTCGTGGGGTGTGAAGTAGTGACCGAAGAACTGAGAGATCATCCCCAGTCCCATCGGGAACGGGTAGACCTGGCCCCGGTGGATCGTGAAAACCCGGTGCTGGTAGCCGGTGAACCCGGTGAAGCGGTTCACGTATTCCCACACCCGCTTGTTCGACGTATGGAACAGATGCGCGCCGTAGCGATGCACCTCGATCCCGGTCTCCGGTTCCTCCTCGGAGTAGGCGTTGCCGCCGAGGTGATCGCGCCGCTCCACCACCAGCACCCGTTTGTTCAACTGGCTAGCGGCACGCTCGGCCACCGTGAGACCGAAGAAACCGGAACCGACGACGACGAGGTCGTATCGCGCGAAGCCCACGTCGCGGGAGGGTAGCCGGGGCAGGTGCGCAGGCCCCGAACCGGGTGCGCCGAACCGGATGCTCAGAACCGGGTGTGGGCCAGCCAGTGGTCCAGCACGCCGGCGTCGCCGAGTACGGTGACCGGCGACGCATCGCGCGGGACGCGGCGCAGCAGGAGCAGCAGCAGGTCCAGCACCGCACCCCGGACCGCGACGTCACCCTTGGCGTGGCCATGCTCCCACAGCGGACCGGAGGGGGTGCGGCGCACGATCCACTCCCCCGCCTCCCCCAGCCCTGGGTCGGTGGAATGCAGGTGCAGGATCTGTCCCTCGCCACGCAACTCGGCGAGCTCAGGTCGGAACCGGACCGCCTGCGGCAAGCCGAGCAGGCCCAGCCACTCGGAGATCGCATCGGCGGCGAGATCGGGCTCCAGCACGAACTCCCGACCCAGCGTCAGCTCGGCGTCAGCCCGGTGCACGGCCGTCTCGTGCGTCATGCGGCGGGCCCAGAACCCGACACTCTGGTCGTCGCCCCAGGCCCAGACGGGTGTGTGCGGGCCGGCCGCGCTGATCGCCGCTACGAGATCGCCGGCACCCTTGCGAAACCAGGCACACAACTCGTCGCCCTGCTCCGGCGCCACCGCCCGCGGCGCGTCGAAATCAGGCGGGGTGCTGGCGCGTCGCGTGACGATCCCGGTGACCCATCGATGCACCTGCCCGACATGCTGGGTGAGCTCGTGCAGGGTCCAGTCCGGGCAGCTCGGTACCCGGGTCGCGAGGTCGGCTCCGGCCAGCGCCTCGACGAACAGCGCTGATTGGGCAGTCACCGCGTCGAGGTAACGGTCATGCGCCAGCGGAGCCATCGACATCCTCCGTGATCATCATCATGGTCATTTTTTCGACTCGTGACCTAAGCACCCGCGAGTTGGTGGTGCGGCGGCGCACCGGGTGGTGTGCACTGTGACCCATGGCCTCGCAGTCCACCTCGCATTCGCAGGATCCCATGCCACGCGCCCTCGGCGGGGGTCGAGGCGCCTTCCTCGCCGCAGCGATGAGATCTCCCCGCGACGTCGGGACGTTACTTCCCTCCGGACCGGAGCTGGCTCGGCAGCTGGCCGCGGTGATACCCGCAGCAGGCCCCGGCGGGCAGCCCACCGTCGTAGTAGAGGTCGGTGCCGGTTCCGGAGCGGTCACCGCCGCAATCGCCCAGCAGGTGACCGAGGGCACGATGGTGATCGCGGTCGAGAAGGACCCGGAGCTCGCCGAGCGATTACGGTCCCGCAACCTGGGCGTCCAGGTGGTCACCGCGGACGCCGCCACGCTTCCGGTCATCCTCGCCGACCACGGCGTGGACTGCGCCGACGTGATCGTCTCGGTGTTGCCATGGACCCTGTTCGGGCCCCGGCAGCAGCGGGAGTTCCTGGCGATCTTCGCCGCTGCCCTGCGGACCGACGGAGTGTTCACCGCCGCCGCCTACAGCCTGGGCTACTGGACACCCGCCGCCCGCCGGTTTCGCCACGAGCTGGGACAGGTCTTCAGCGAGGTGCTACCCACCCGCACCATGTGGCGGCACCTCCCGCCGGCGATGACCTACGTCTGCCGGCGTCCCAGCCGGGCGGGTGAGGACCTCACCGAGGATTCGAGTCGATGAGCAGCTGACCGTCCAGCCGGGTCACCCGGAGCACTCGCTTGACGACCTGAGCGCTGCCGTCCTTGTTGTACGTGACGTCGACGGGTACTCGTACCGAGCCGTCGGGGTTGTCGGTGACCCCGAAGGCGTTGCGAGCGCTGATCGACGAGTACTGGGCCCAGTACACCTGGAAGTCCGACTCAGTGCCGAATGTCGCTTGCGCGGTGGGTGAGAGCCGCGGCCACGCCGAGGACACATCGTCCAGGCCGTTGTAATAGTCGATCACGAGCTGCCCAGCGTCGCGCCACGCGATCGACTGCGCGTGGTCGACCCGCTCCACCTGCGGCTGCGGCATCCGTGGTGCCGCAGGAGCAGCCGGCACCACCGCCGGTGCCGAGGCGAGTCCCGTCCCACCCGAGCGCGCGGCCTGCTCTCCCGATGACTCTCGCGACAGCAGCACCCCTCCCCCAGCGAGGGCGACCAGGGCGAGAACCACTCCGATCAGCACGGCGGCCCTGCCGCGTTGCTGCCGCGAGCTCGGCGGGGTGATCCCCACCGCAGCGCGTCCGGTCTCCCTGGGTCCGTCATCACGGCCGTCAAGGACATCACGGCCGTCAGGGAGGCCGGCTGGTGAGCGCCGGGTCACCCGGGTGGGCGGCAGCGCGGCGGGTGAGCCGGGCACCCGACCCTGGCCGGGAACCGGCCGGCTGGTCGGTACCGCGGTCAGCTCCAGGCTGGCGCGGTGCATGTCGGGGCGCGCCGCGGGGTCGGTGGCCAGCAGCGTCATCAGCACCGCGGCGAGCCGGCCGCCGTGCCGGGGTGGGGTCAGCTGCCCGTTCGCCACCGCATGCAACAACGCCAGCGGGTTGTCGCTGTCCCCGAAAGGACCGCGCCCTTCCAGCGCCGCGTAGAGCGTGGCGCCCAACGAGAACACGTCCGAGGCCGGGGTCGGCAGCTGCCCACGGGCCACCTCAGGGGCGAGGTAGGCCGGGGTGCCGGCCATCATTCCGGTCTGGGTCACCGTGATGTCGCCCACCGCGCGCGAGACACCGAAGTCGGTGATCTTGGCGGTGCCGTCGTCGGCGATCAGGATGTTCCCGGGCTTGACATCGCGGTGCACGATCTGCGCGGCGTGTGCGGCAGCGAGTGCCGAGGCGATCTGCCTGCCGATCGAGGCGACCTCAGGTGCTGGGAGGCAGAACCGCTCGCCGAGAACCGCGGCGAGGCTGCGCGAGGGCAGGTATTCCATCACGAGGCAGGGCTCACCCTCGTGCTCGGCCACGTCGTAGACGACGATGGCGTTCGGGTGCTGCAGTCGCGCGGCGATGCGGGCCTCGCGTAGCGCCCGAGCCCGCGCCTCGTCAGTGGCTCTGGGGCTCAGTTCCGGCGCCAGCAGCAGCTGCTTGACCGCGACCAACCGCTGCAGCCGCTCGTCCATGGCCTGCCAGACGACACCCATGCCGCCGCTGCCGATCCGCTCCAGCACCCGGTAGTGGCCGGCGATCAGCTGACCCGTGTCGATATGCGGTCACTCCCTCTGCTTTCCCCCGCATGGCACACAGCGTTCATGGGTACCCAGCGTCCCCCGACCGGGAGTCAGGTTACCGCCCGACAGTGGGACCGGCGCGCCAGCCCGGCAGGGCCCGGCTCACCCCGCTGAGGGGATTCCGGGCACCATCGTGGTCATTATGACGCTCACCGAGGCGCTGCCCGGCGGTTCCGGGCCCGATGACCTGTTCGATACCTTCGCGGCCTGGGTGTCGGGGCAGGGCTTGACCCTGTACCCGGCCCAGGAGGAAGCCCTGATCGAGATCGTCTCGGGCTCGAATGTGATTTTGGCCACGCCGACCGGATCCGGTAAGAGCCTCGTCGCGACCGGAGCCCACGCCACCGCACTGGCGCAACGCACCCGCAGCATCTACACCGCGCCGATCAAGGCGCTGGTATCGGAGAAGTTCTTCGCCTTGTGCGAGGTCTTCGGTGCCGATCAGGTGGGGATGGCCACCGGTGACTCCAGCGTCAACGCCGCCGCGCCCATCCTGTGCTGCACCGCTGAGGTGCTGGCCAACATGGCGCTGCGCAGCGGGCCGGGCACCGACGTCGGCGTGGTCGTGATGGATGAGTTCCACTTCTACGCCGACCCGGATCGCGGCTGGGCCTGGCAGGTGCCGCTGCTCGAACTACCGCGAGCCCAATTCCTGCTGATGTCCGCGACGCTGGGCGATGTCGACTTCTTCGAGCAGGACCTGACCCGGCGCACCGGCCGGCCCACCGCGGTGGTCCGATCCGCGCAGCGGCCGGTCCCGCTGCATTTCCGGTACGCGACCACACCACTGCACGAGACGCTGGAAGAACTGCTGGCAACCAACTCGGCGCCGGTCTATGTGGTGCACTTCACCCAGGCCTCGGCCGCCGAGCAGGCCCAGGCGCTGACCAGCATCAACGTCTGCAGCCGCGCGGAGAAGGACGCGATAGCCGAGCTGATCGGCGGATTCCGGTTCACCGCCGGTTTCGGGCGGACGCTGTCCCGGCTGGTACGCCACGGGATCGGGGTGCACCACGCCGGGATGCTGCCCCGGTATCGCCGCCTCGTGGAACGGCTCGCCCAGTCCGGCCTACTCAAGATCATCTGCGGTACCGACACGCTCGGTGTGGGGATCAACGTGCCGATCCGGACGGTACTGCTCACCGCGCTGGCCAAATACGACGGGACGCGCACCCGTCACCTCACCGCCCGGGAGTTCCATCAGATCTCCGGCCGGGCCGGCCGGGCCGGTTACGACACCGCCGGCACCGTCGTCGTGCAGGCCCCCGAGCACGTCGTGGACAACGCCAAGGCGGTGGCCAAGGCGGGCGACGATCCCCGCAAGCGTCGCAAGATCGTCCGCAAGAAGCCCCCTGAGGGATCGGTGTCCTGGAGTGACCGGACCTTCGAGCGCCTGGTCGCGGCCGAGCCGGAGCCGTTGAGCTCCAGCTTCGCGGTCAGCCACGCGATGCTGCTCAACGTGGCCGCCCGGCCCGGCGACGCGTTCGCCGCGATGGGCCACCTGCTCACCGGCAACCACGAGGACCGCCCCGCGCAGCGCCGGCACATCCGCCAAGCGATCGCGATCTACCGCGCGTTGCTCGCTGCCGGTGTCATCGAGCGGTTGCCGGTCCCCGACGCCGAGGGCCGCACCGTGCGGCTGACCGGGGACCTGCAACTCGACTTCGCGCTCAACCAGGCGCTCTCGCCGTTCGCACTGGCCGCGATCGAACTGCTGGACCCGGACTCGCCGGACTACCCGTTGGAGGTGCTCTCGATCCTGGAAGCCACCCTGGACGATCCGCGGCAGGTCCTGGGTGCGCAATTGTCCAAGGCCAAGGGCGAGGCCGTGGCGGCGATGAAGGCCGAGGGCATCGAATACGAGGAGCGGATGCGCCTGCTCGAGGACGTCAGCTACCCGATGCCGCTGGCGGAGCTGCTCGAGGCCGCGTTCGAGACCTACCGGCAGGGCCACCCGTGGGTGGCCGATCACCGCCTGTCGCCCAAGTCGGTGGCCCGGGATCTCGCCGAGCGGGCGATGACCTTCACCGAGTACGTCGGCCACTACGGCCTGGCGCGCTCGGAGGGGCTGGTGCTGCGCTACCTGGCCGACGCCTACCAGGCGCTGCGGCGCACGGTACCGGAGGAGGCCAAGACCGACGCGCTGCGCGATCTCGAGGAGTGGCTCGGTGAATTGGTCCGCCAGGTCGACTCCAGCCTGCTCGACGAGTGGGAGAAGCTGCGGGATCCCCAGCCGCAGCAGCCGGCGCCGGCACCGGTGGACCACCGGCCGCCACCGGTCACCGCGAACGCTCGGGCCTTCCGGGTACTGGTGCGCAATGCGCTGTTCCGCCGGGTGGAGCTGGCTGCCCGGCGGTGCTGGGACGAGCTCGGCGAGCTCGACACGGGCGCCGGGTGGGACGCGCAGTCCTGGCGGGAGGCCATCGAGCCCTACTTCGCCGAACATAGCGAGATCGGGACCGGCGCGGACGCTCGCGGCCCGCAGCTATTGATGATCGACTACCAACCTGACCGGTGGGTCGTGCGGCAGATCCTGGACGACCCGGCCGGCCAC
Organism: Pseudonocardiaceae bacterium; assembly: GCA_050699515.1. Classification (GTDB taxonomy): domain Bacteria; phylum Actinomycetota; class Actinomycetes; order Mycobacteriales; family Pseudonocardiaceae. The sequence continues at coordinate 60,887 of JBOHFF010000062.1, read as the reverse complement.
CACGACTGGGCCATCAACGCCGAGGTCGATCTGGCCGCCTCCGACGAGGCCGGCATCGCCGTGCTGCGGGTGCGCACAGTGGGGCCGCTGTAAGGGGCCTGACCCCGCTCACAACCGTTGCAGGCCGTTGAGCACCCGCTGCATCAGGTCGAGGTCCGGCGCGGCATCAGCGGAGCCGGCGGTGCGGTGCACCGCGACACTGCCGGCCTCGGCCATGTCTCCCAGCAGCACCCGAACCACCCCCAGCGGCATCGACAGCAACGCGGCGAGCTCCGCGACCGAACGCGGAGCTGCGCACAGGGTCAGGATCGTGCGGTGCTCCGGTGGGGCGGTGGGGTCGACCGGCTGACCGGTTGCCGAGATCAAGGTCTCGAAGGACAGCTCGTAGCGCGACGCGGTCCGCCCACCGGTCCAGAAGTAGGGCCGTACCAGGCCGCCGGTCTCCCCGACGGCCTCCCAATCCGACCAGTCGACCCACTCGGCACCGCCGGCCCAGGACGCCTGCGACATGGTCACCGGCGCTGGCACAGGCTGCGCCTGGTGAGGTGCGGCCACCACGCCGGGGGTGTGGGCCGAGTCGGTGTCCGGTGAGCCGTCGGGGTTCAGCGGTGAAGACTCCGGGAGCTCCGGATCCCCTTTCTTGGGCCGCCGACGCTTCGATGCCGGCCGAAACCGGGCACCGGTCGGCTGTTCGTCACCCTGCTGGTGGGTCTCCCCGGCGTCTTCCGCGGGCGGCGCAGCCGCTCGTTTGCGGCGTCCCGCCGCGCCGCCGAACCGGGCGCCGGTGAGGCCGACCACGACATCGTCGGTGGAGCGATGTCCCCCTGTTTGGTGCTCTGAGCCCACGGCGCGGCACATTAGGACGTCGGTATGAACGGGACGTAACAGGGGGTGTTCGCCCGGTGACTTCTGACCGATGATAAAGACCGAGGTCGCCTCAAGCCGGCGCGTTGCCCGGCTTCCACTTGATCCCGCATCCCACGCTGGGTAATTGCGGCTGCACTACCGGCTGCCCGGCCACCACCAGTTCCAGCGCCGCCTGCAACGCCCGACCGGTCACCGGAGTGTCGTTGCGCGGCCGGGACTCATCGAACTCGCCTCGGTAGGCGAGCGTGCGGTTGGCGTCGTAGAGGAAGAAATCCGGCGTGCAGGCGGCCCGGTAGGCCAGCGCGACCTGCTGGGTCTCGTCGAGCAGGTAGGGAAAGCTGAACCCGGCCCTGCGGGCCTGTTCGGTCAGCCCGGCCGGACCGTCGTCGGGATAGTTGTCGATGTCGTTGCTGCAGATCGCCACCGCGGCCATGTCCTGGGCATGCTCGGTGACGAACGAGCCGAGCTGGCGCTCGAGGTGCCGAACGTAGGGACAGTGGTTGGACAGAAACATCACCAGCAGCGGCCGACCAGCGGGGAGACCGTCAGAGCTGACGATCCGGCCATCGAGAGACGGCAGCACGAACGGCGGCGCGGGTGTGCCGAGCGGGACCATGAACGAGTTCACTGCCATGCCCGGAAGTATCCATCACCGGTGCGGGCCAGCGCAGCATCCCCGGTCACACCGGGCGCAGACCCGCCGAACAGCTCACCACCGTGCGCCGGTTCGACGGGCCTGGCTTCGAGCTCTGAGGCGAGCGCCAGCCCTGATCGGCTGCGTCAGCCAGCCTCAGGCCTCACCGCCCTGGAGCTTGCTCACCACGCCTTCGATCTGCTCGTGGAACTTGCCCTTGGTGAGCTGATCGACGAGGCCAGCGGCCTGCACTGCGATCTTGGCGGCCGCCTCGGGGTTGGCCTTCGCGAAACGGCGGGCGCCCTCGATAATCCCTACCAGAACCACAAGCCTCTTCAGTTTCCCCAGCATTGTTCCTCCCTTTCGGCCGACCACAGTCCCCACGAGATCACCGCGAAGTGGCGAGGATACCGCGACCGGATCGGGACTGGGAGGATGGTCGGGGAAAGGCGGCCACAAACCCCCAATCAGGATCACCCGGTCAGGATTCCCTGACCGGCGTGGTGGTCAGAATCCCATTGCCTGGGCGCGGCGCTTCACCTCGCGACCCCGATCGGTTCGCAATGCGCCGATCGGGGTGCCGGGCAGTGAATCCTCCGCGGTGAACAACCAGCGCAGGATCTCCTGGGTCGAGTAGCCGGCGTCGCGCAGCAAGGTGATCGTGCCGGGCAATCCCTTGACGACCGCATCCCCGTTGAGGAACTCGGCGGGCACCGCCACGACGCCGTGGCGGCGTACTCCCAGCAGTTGGCCATCGCGCAGCATCTGATGCACCCGGGTCACCGGCAGTCCGAGCCGTTGCGCCACATCGGGTAGCGGCAGCACCACCACCTCGGGTTCGAGCACGTCCGGGGCGATTGGGAAGTCGCTCACAGTGGTCACGATGCCATACCCGCCAGCCGACGCCCTTCCGCCGTTCGGGGCGCACGGCGAGTCTCCTACGATCCTCGAACTGTGGGCGGGCAGGGATCCGAGCAAGACGGGAACCTGGTCGGTGCCCTGCTGGAGGGGCGCTACCGGGTTGGTCCGGTGCTGGCCCGTGGCGGCATGTCCACCGTCTACCGGGGCACGGACACCCGGCTGGAGCGTCCGGTCGCCATCAAGGTGATGGCCCCCCGGTTCGCCGCCGACCCGGTCTTCCTGCAGCGCTTCGAGCGCGAGGCGCGCGCCGCCGCGCGGCTGCATCACCCTGGTGTCGTCGGGGTGCATGACCAAGGTATCGACTCCTCCGCCGCCGGTGATCACGTGTTTCTCGTGATGGAACTCGTGGACGGCGGAACCTTACGGGACCTGCTCCGCCAGCGCGGCAGGCTGCCGGTGTCGCTGTCGATCTCGGTGGCCGAGATGGTGCTCTCGGCCCTGGCCGCGGCGCACGACGAGGGGTTGGTCCATCGCGACATCAAGCCGGAGAACGTGCTCATCGGCCCCGGTGGCGTGGTGAAGGTGGCCGACTTCGGCCTGGTCCGCGCCGTTGCCGAGGCCAGCAACAGCACCGGCGACGTCATCCTCGGCACGGTTGCCTACCTCTCACCCGAACAGGTCGCGACCGGCGCAGCCGATGCCCGCAGCGATGTCTACGCCACCGGGGTGCTGCTGTTCGAGATGCTGACCGGGACGCCTCCCTACACCGGTGACACCGCGCTGTCGGTGGCCTATCGACACGTGAACGACGACATGCCGGCACCGAGCTCATCCGGCGCCGCGGTACCCGCGCCGCTGGATGAGCTGATCGTGCAGGCTACCCGCCGAGACCCCACGGCCCGCCCGCCGCACGCAGCGGCGTTCCTGCGCACGCTGCAGGCGCTGCGATCGGACCTGGGCATCGATCGAGTACGGGTACCGGTACCCATCGCAGCGGCTGGCGCCGCGGTAGCCGGCCCACCCGAGTTGGGACCGCGCGGAACTCGGGCCCTCACCAGGAACGCTGCCGGTGGGCCGGATCTGCGCCCCGCTGGAGCCTCTCGCACGGGCGCCGCACCGGTTGCGCCGGGCCCCCGTCCGGATCCCTACCTGCGGGAGCGCGCTCGCAACCGCCGCGCCTTCATCGCCTGGATGGTGATCGTGCTGATCCTCGCGGGCGCGGTCGGGGTAGGCGCGTGGTGGCTGGGCAGCGGCCGGTGGACCGTGGTACCCAACCTGACCGGTCTGTCCCGCGGGGCGGTGCCGGCCGCGCTGGCCTCGGTGGATCTGCGCGCCAACCTCGTCGACGACCACAACGACACCGTCCCCGGCGAGTTGGTGATCCGCAGCGACCCCGCCCCGGGCCAGCAGGCGACCCGCGGCTCGGACATCACTGTGGTGATCTCGCTGGGGCATCCGGTGGTGCCCGATCTGGTCACCGGCAGCACCGTCGAGGAGGCCGAGCAGGCGATCGAGCAGGCGGACCTGAGCCCGCGGAGGGACCCCGGCGCCGAGAGGTTCGACGACACCGTCCCGGCCGGCGAGGTGATCGGGCTGCTGCCGGCGTCGGGCACCGTGCTCACCGTCGGCGCACCGGTCACCGTAGTGATCAGCAAGGGCCCGGCTCCGACCACCGTACCCGAGGTGCGTGGCGTGCCTGAGAAGGACGCAATCGCCGTGCTCGGCCGGGCCGGGTTGACCGTGCAGGTGCGACGCCGGCTCGACGAGCAGGTAGCCGGTGGACACGCGATCGGTACCGACCCCAGGGCAGGTACCGGCACTGACCGCGGAACCAGGGTCATCCTGCTGGTCAGCACCGCTCCAGTGGTGCCCGATGTGGTCGGGTTCCCCGTCGATCAGGCCCGCCGGATACTCGCTGACGCGGGCCTGAACAGCACGGTCAACGGATCGCTGGGGGGAGGATTACCCTTCCTCGGCGGCTTCGCCAACCAGGTGATCTCCCAGTCCCCCCGGGCCGGCCAGCCCGTCCGCCCCGGCGCAACGGTCACTCTCACCACCTTCTGAGGACGCTGTCTGAGCGCGTGTCACGAGCGGAGCATTTCGGCTACCAGGAAGGCCAGTTCCAGGGCTTGTTGGGTGTTCAGGCGGGGGTCGCAGGCGGTCTCGTAGCGGCCGGACAGGTCGGCGTCGGAGATGTCTTGGGCGCCGCCGAGGCATTCGGTGACGTCTTCGCCGGTGAGTTCTACGTGGATGCCGCCGGGATGGGTGCCCAGCGCGTGGTGTACCTCGAAGAAGCCCTGAACCTCATCGACCACCCAGTCGAAGTGCCTGGTCTTGTACCCGCTGGAGGACTCGATGGTGTTGCCGTGCATCGGGTCGCACTGCCAGATCACCTGATGCCCGGTGGCCGCGACCTTCTGCACGAGCGCCGGCAGCACGTCGCGGACCCGCTGCGCGCCCATCCGGGAGACCAGCGTGAGGCGGCCTGGCACACGGTGTGGGTCGAGCCGTTCGACGTACTCGACGGCCTCGTCCGGCGTGGTGCGCGGACCCAGCTTCAGCCCGATCGGATTGGCCAGGAGCTCAGCGAAAGCGATGTGCGCCCCGTCCAGTGCTCGGGTGCGCTCCCCCACCCACAGGAAATGCGCGGACAGGTCGTAGAGCTCGGGCTCCGGGCCGGAGCAGTCCAGGCGGAGCATGGCACGCTCGTAGTCGAGTACCAACGCCTCATGGCTGGAATAGATCTCCGTGGAGCGCAGCGAGGAGTCCTGCACGCCGCATGCCGACATGAAGCGCAGGCCCCGGTCGATCTCGCCGGCCAATGCCTCATATCGCGCTCCAGCCGGCGATCGACGCACGAAGTCCTTGTTCCAGTCGTGCACCCGGTGCAGATCCGCCATGCCGGCCAGGGCCAGCGACCGCACCAGGTTCATCGCCGCGGCAGCGTTGGCGTAAGCCCGGATCATCCGCGACGGGTCGTGCACCCGTGCCTCCGGAGTGGGCAGCAAGGAGTTGATCATATCGCCGCGGTAGGACGCCAAGCCGAGCGCGTCGAGCGCCGCGGACCTCGGCTTGGCGTACTGCCCGGCCACCCGGCCCACCTTCACCACCGGAAGGCTCGACCCGTAGGTGAGCACCACCGCCATCTGAAGCAGCGTGCGGATGTTGCCCCGCAGGTGCGGCTCGGTGTTGTCGGCGAAGGTCTCGGCGCAGTCCCCACCCTGCAGCAGGAACGCCTCCCCACGGGCCACCGCGCCGAGCTGATCCCGAAGCTGGTCCACCTCGGGGGGCACGGTGATCGGCGGGACGCTCTCCAGCACTGTTCGGATGTTGCGCACTGCGTCCGGGTCGGGCCAGCTCGGTTGTTGCAGAGCCGGCCGGGACAGCGCGTTATCGAGCTTGGCGCGTAGATCAGCGGGCAGCGGCGGCAACTCCGGCAGCGTGTCGATCGGGACGTCCACGGTCCAGTTCACGATAGTCGAGCGTATGGGGTACGTCAGCCGAAGAAGACCTCGGCCTCCGCGTAGCGCCCCTGCGGCACCGTCTTGACCACTGCGGTGGCCTCCGCCAGCTTCACCCGGACGATGTCGGTACCGCGCAGCGCGACCATGACGCCATTGTCCCCCTCGTGCACCGCGTCGATCGCGTGCACACCGAACCGGGTGGCCAGCACCCGGTCGTAGGCGGTGGGCTTGCCACCACGCTGGATGTGACCCAGCACGACGGCGCGGGACTCGGCTCCGGTGCGCCGCGCGACCTCCTCGGCCAGCCAATTACCCACACCGCCGAGGCGCTTGTGGCCGAAGGCGTCGACCTCCGCGGCGGCGAGCAGCTCCGCACCACCTTCGGGTACCGCGCCCTCGGCCACCACGACGATCGCGGCGTCATCCCGCTCGAGGCAGCGCACGACCCACTGGCACACCCGGTCGACGGAGAACGGCCGTTCCGGGATCAGGATCGCATTCGCCCCACCGGCCATGCCGGAGTGCAGCGCGATCCAGCCCGCGTTGCGACCCATGACCTCGACGACCGCGGCCCGGTGGTGCGACTCGGCGGTGGTCCGCAACCGGTCGATCGCCTCGGTTGCGATGTGCACCGCGGTGTCGAACCCGAAGGTGTAATCCGTGGCACTCAAGTCGTTGTCGATGGTCTTGGGCACGCCCACCACGAAGAGCCCTTCATCGCTCAGCCGGCTGGCCACCCCGAGGGTGTCCTCGCCGCCGATCGCGATCAGAGCGTCCACGCCGTGCTCGGCGAGGGTCTGCTTGACTTGCTCGGCCCCGCCGTCGCGGTACGGATTAGTGCGCGAGGTACGCAGGATGGTGCCGCCGAGCGGGAGGATGTGCTCCACGTCGGGCAGTCCGAGCGGCTGGATCAACCCCTGCATCGGACCCCGCCAGCCATCCCGGAATCCGATGATCTCGTGGCCGTAGGCCTCGATGCCCTTGCGGACGACCGCCCGGATCACCGCGTTGAGCCCGGGGCAGTCACCGCCTCCCGTGAGTACGCCGATGCGCATATCGATTCGCCTTTCCCACTGCTGTACCGGTCTGAGGGCCAGAGCGTTTCACGAGGAGGATTGATACGGCAAAGCGAGAGGTCATCGGGACCTGGGCTGCTGCGCCATGCGGTGTTGCTCGATCACCCGCCACCGGGCGAGGTTGTATCGGGCGTCGGCCACCGCGTCATGGGCGTCCCCGGGTGGCGGGGGCAATACCGGCTTGCCGGCATCCTCCCAACGCTGCCGCAGGTCCCGGGTGAAGCGAGGAAGCGCCTTGGGTAGCGCCGGCATCGGGCCCCACAGCTGGGCGAGGGCGACGTGGTCGTAGGCGGCGAACCAGGCCCACAGCTCCACCCGCTCCCCGGACGCGGTGAGGAACTCCAGCAGCGTGTCCCGGATCGCCGCCCGACTGCGCCAGGCCCGGTCGGCGGGTGATGGCAGCTTGGGCAGCACGTGCGAACGGACCCACTCACCGGCCCGCTGCGGATCGAACTCGGTGGACACCGCGTAGTACTCGCCACCCTGCTCGTCCACCACACCGATGGAGATCAGCTCGATGGTGACGCCGTCCTCGATGAACTCGCAGTCGTAGAAGAACCGCACCTAGACCGACCCTTACCCTTTCTGAGGTGCGCGGACGTCATGATGATCTCTCCGTTGTCCGCACAGTGTCCGCAGGCGCTGTCAGCGCCTGCTCGATAGCTTGCCGGGTTCGGTCGTCAGAATCCGGCCACAAGTGGGTATAGCAGTCCAATGTCACCGCCGCCGAGGAGTGCCCCAGCCGCCGCTGCACGGTCTTGACGTTCTCGCCGTGGCGGATCAACGCCGCCGGCCGCCAGATCTGCGACCACTGCGACCGAGTCATCGGGCCGCCAGTTGAGGTGGTGAACATCAACCGGACCGCGCGGGTCACCGGGTTACGCGGGTCGGAGACCGGTCCTCGATCGTGGTTCCCGTCGCAGGGAACACCGCCAGGTGCGCGGCGAGCACGTCAAGGGTCACCTTGGCTAGCGGGATCACCCGCTGCGATGCCTCGGACTTGACCTCATCCAGGTAGGGCGGGTGCGGGACAGGCAGACCAGTTGCGTGGTGACGTCCACCGTCCGAGTGCGCAGGAAGTCGACTCGCTCGACCTCTAGGCCGAACACCTCCCCTTGCCGCAGCCAGGACCCGATCACCAGATCGACCACGGCCCGGCACCGCGCTGGTAGCGCGTCGCGTAGCGCATCGACCGTGGCCAGCTCAGGAATCCACACCTGCTCACGCCGACCGGACGGCGCGCTGACTCCGTCGCAGGGGTTCGAGGCGACGAGCCGGTCACGCACGGCCGCCCGCAACGCCGAGGACAGGTAGCCCAGCACCACGGCCGCCGATGCTGGCACCAGCGGCAGGCCGGTCACCCACGCTTGTACCGCTGAGGGCAGCAAAGCCGACAGCGGCAGGTCACCAAGCGTCGGGTAAACGTGGAGTTCGAGCGTGCGTCGCACCTTGTCGGCCATCGCCGGTCCATGTGGTGCGCTGGCCCGCCACGCCTCGCAACCTTTATTCGCGTGCCAAGTTGATCGATTTTGCGCCGAGTGTGATCTCGACGTGCGCGAGCTGCGCGCCCTGGGGCTGTACCCACATCAGCCGCCGCTCTCCGCCGAGACGATCCGGCGGATGGGTGTGCGGCCACCGACACCGTAACGCTTGCTCTGTTGGGCCAATAACACGCGTGTTATAGTCCCGCCTTGATGTGGTCGGTCGTCTATCTCGAAGAGGTCCAGCTGGAGCTGGCGGGACTACCGAAGGTGGAGCGCAACGCGGTGATCCGAGCCGTCGAGAAGCTGGAGACATTCGGGCCGCAGCTGGGGTATCCGCATACCAGCGCGGTCCGGGGTTATGCGGGGCTACGGGAGCTTCGGCCGCGTGCTGGGCGCAGCCCCTGGCGAGCGCTCTACCGGCGGGTTGGTGAGGTCTTCGTGGTCGCGGCCATCGGGCCCGAAGCCCAGAGTGACCCGCGTGGATTCGACCAGGCCACCCGCCGGGCCGGTGCCCGACTGGAGAAGCTGGAGGAGGACTGACATGACCAAGCTCTCGGAGCTGCCCAGCGCGGCGGAGGTCCACGAGGACGCGCTGCGTGACCCGGCCTTGGCCGCCGAGTACGAGCGGACCGCCTTCGCGCACGCGATCGCCACCCGGCTGATCCGCTACCGGGTCGAGCACAAGCTGTCCCAGTCCGCGCTCGCGCGCCAGCTCGGTCTGCACCAGCCGGCCATCGCCCGCTTGGAGGCCGGCGATCACGAGCCCTCGCTGGCCACACTGGTCCGGCTGGCCCGAGGACTCGGCATCGAGTTCCACATCGACGTCACTCCCGTCGCCTTGGAGCTCCGCGACACCGCGTGAACACCCACACGCTGCCCGCTAGCCCGGCACACTCCGGCGCACCGGCAGGGATCAGGACGACTTGAGGGTCAGCCGCGGCGGTGCGGCCTCGCGCTCCTTCACCGATGTCGCGTAGATGTCGACGTACTCCTGGCCGGAGAGATCCATCAACGAGTACATGATCTCGTCGACCATGGACCGCTCGACGAAGCGGTCGCCGGACAGACCCGCGTAGCGAGTGAAATCCAGCGGTGCACCGAATCGGATCTCCACCGGATGCGGTCGCCACATCTTGGTGCCGGCCGGACTGACCTTGTCGGTGCCCACCATGGCGACCGGGATCACCGGAACACCGGCGGCCAACGCCATCCGGGCGACACCGGTCTTGCCCTTGTACAACCGACCATCCGGGGAACGGGTCCCTTCCGGATAGATGCCGAGCAACTTACCCGCCGCCAACAACCGAACGCCGGTGTCCAGGGCGGCCTGGGCAGCGGATCCGCTGGAACGGTCGATGGGGACCTGGCCGGCGGCGCTGAAGAACTGCCGTTTGAGCCAGCCCCGCAGTCCCGGCGTGGTGAAGTACTCCCGCTTGGCCAGGAACGTGAGTCGCCGACTGATCATCAGCGGCAAGAAGAACGAGTCTGCGACAGCGAGGTGATTGCTGGCCAGAATGGCCCCACCGTGCTTGGGAATACGCTCGGCACCTCGGACCTGCGGATGGCACGTCAGCTTCATCACCGGGCCGAGCAGCAGGTGCTTGAGCAGCCAGTAGAACACCGCCTACCGTTCCTCCTCGCATTGCGGGCCGCAGCGTCACCCAGCCTACGGAGCGCGGCATCCGGGGCACAACGGCGCGCCGCGCCAACCTCACCTCCGCGGTGCCGGCCGACCCTGGTTCGCTACTGCGGGCGTTCACGGTGGACCGGTACTGTCAACGCAGCAACGAACCCGTGAGCGCGAGAGTGGTGCCGTCCGTTGACCTACCCCGATCCCGAAGAGCAGGAGTGCGCCGGTTCAGCATCGCGCGGCCGTTCGAGAGACGGTGCTGGGGACGACCTGAGCGACACGCACACCGCGTTCGCCCGCATCGTCGCGGGCCTACGGGCCGAATCGGAGCAATCCCGCTGGCCCACACCCGACACCGCACGTGAAGGGACGCCAGACCCTGTCGATCACCCCGCGGATGCCTCTGGGAATGACACCGGCGAGGGTCACTTCGACCCGCCGGAACCACCACCGCTACCGGTTCCACGCCCGCGAACGGTGGGTGGCATCCTGACCCTCGCCGTCGGCGTGCTGTTGCTGGTAGAACCGAGCCTGCTAGGTCTGGGCCCCCGCACGGCGACACCGTTGGGGCTGCTCGCCCTCATCGCCGGGATCGGTTGGCTGGTGATCGGTCTGCGGCCCGATCCACCGCTGGATGGATCCGACGACGGGGCCCGGCTGTAGCTGTCCAGGCCGCCGGCACGGGCTCGAGCCGTCAACAGCGCAATATCAGGCGAGCAGCTCCACGCGGCGCTTGAGCTCTTTCAGCGCGGTGTCCATGATGACCTTCTCCGCCCTCCGCTTGATCATCCCGATCATCGGAACCGCGAGGTCGACCGTGAGACTGTAGGTGACCTTGGTGGCTTCGCCGGCAGGTTCCAGGACGTAGGAACCATGCTGCGCCTTTTGCAGTTTGCCCTCGACCAGTTCCCATGCGACCGTCAGCCCGTCCACCGACCAGACGTAGTCCAGGACGTACTCGTCCTTCACCAGGCCGGCGTCCAGCGAGAACCGTACCCGCTCCGCCCGATCACCCTCGCCGGGAAGGATCACGTCGGCCTTCTTCACCGCCGCGGCCCACTGCGGGTAACCGGAGAAGTCGGCGATCACATCCATGATCGCCTCTGGGCCGGCGTTGATGACGATGGACTGGGTTGAGTGATCGGCCATGCGCGCAGGCTACCGGTCAGCTCTGCACCGGGAGTGGTCAACACCACACCACGTGTGGGACTCCGGTCCTCTGGAAATGCCCGACGTTGACGCACTCGGTGCGCCCCACCCGGACCCGCCGGGCCAGCGGCTGATGCACGTGCCCGAACAGCGCACCGCGGGGTCGGTCCCGCCGGATCACCGCGAGCAGGTGCTCGGAACCGGTCTCGGATCGCCGAGCCCGCACGTCGTAGAGCAGCTCGGGAACCGCGGGCGGGATGTGGCTGCACAACATGTCCACCCGCCCGAGCGCCGCGACGGCCGCCGCGTATTGCTGCGGAGTTCGCAGATAGGCGCGGAACACCGGCTCGCGCTGTGATTCCGAACCCGGTGATACCAAACCCTCCGGTACCAGACCGCCACCCACGAAGCCCCAGCTCAAACCCCCGATCTCGGTGCTCTGACCATCCAGGACGTGCACACCGGCATGTGCGAAGCACGGCCACAGCTCAGGTAGGTCCACGTTGCCCGGTGTGGCGTAGGTCGGGCAGGGCAGCACCGCGAACAGCCGCGCGTACTGCGCGGCGATGGCTTGGCGGACGACCTCGCGGGCGTCCGGCAGTTCGGCCCACAACCCCCATACGAACGCCGCCGCCGCGCCGGGCGCTCCGCCGCTGCGCAGCTGCGCGTACCGGTGAACCACGGTGGACCCGAATATCGAGCCGAGAATTCCACTGGAGTGGTCGTGGTAGTCCACGAAGTCGATCAGATCTCCGAGCACCAGCAGCGCGTCGGCGCCCTCCCCTGCCCTGGCCAGCGCCTCCACATTGCCGTGCACGTCGGAGACCACGTGGACACGCACGACGCAGCACGCTACCGGGCGCGAGCATGGTTCTGGCAAACCAGGCAAACGCCGAGCGAGAAGGGCTGTCGGACGAAACCCGGCTCGCGATACGTTCCCAGCATTACTCGACGAGGTAGCGAGCTGCGGAGGTAGGAGTGCGGGAGTTCACGGTTCCCGCCACCACCACGGTGGATGACCAGGAGAACCTCACCGACGCGGTGTGGGCCAACGCCGAGCGTTTCGCCGGCGATACCAGCTTCCGGCGCCGGATCGGTGACACCTGGGCAGACGTCACGGCGAGGGAATTCGCAGATCAGGTGATCAGAGTGGCCAAGGGGCTCATCGCAGCGGGCATCGAGCGCGGAGATCGGATCGCGTTGCTGTCGAAGACCCGCTACGAGTGGACCCTACTGGACTACGCGATCTGGGCCGCCGGCGGATCGACAGTGCCGATTTACGAGACATCCTCGCCAGAGCAGGTGGAGTGGATCCTGGCGGACTCCGGCGCCAAGGCGATCGTGGTCGAGACGCCCGCGCACCGCGAGATGGTCCAGGTCCTGGTCGATAGGCTGGGCTCGTCGGCCCTGATCTGGCAGATCGAGCCGGCCGGCGATCCGGATGCCGCGATCGAGGCCCTCATCGCACTGGGCTCCGAGATCTCCACCGACCTCGCGCGGGAGCGCGCCGGCTCGGTGGGCGCGGAGGACCTGGCGACACTGATCTACACCTCAGGCACCACGGGACGACCCAAGGGCTGCGAGATCACCCATCGCAACCTGCTCGGCGTGACACGGTCGGCGGTGGGAGAGTTTCCCGACCTGATGCAGTCGAGTAACTCGCTGCTGTTGTTCCTGCCGTTGGCGCACGTGCTCGCTCGGATCATCCAGACCTGTTGCGTGTACGCGCGGATCACCCTCGGGCACAGTCCTGATGTGAAGAACCTGGTCGCCGAGCTGGCCGAATTCCGGCCCACCTTCGTGCTGGCAGTTCCGCGAGTATTCGAGAAGGTCTACAACTCGGCTCGACAGAAAGCGTATGCCGAGGGCAAGGGCCGTATCTTCGACCTCGCCGCTGCCACCGCCGTCGAGTGGAGCCGCGCCCAGGACGCAGGTGGAGCCGGGCTGGCGCTGCGGGCCAAGCACGCGGTGTTCGACCAGTTGGTCTACTCCAAGCTCCGGGCGGTGCTCGGCAGCCGCTGTATTGCAGCGGTGTCCGGTGGCGCCCCGCTGGGTGAGCGGCTCGGGCACTTCTATCGAGGTATCAGGGTGTCGGTGTTCGAGGGCTATGGCCTGACCGAGACCAGCGCACCCGCCACCGTGAACACCGAGAAACACCTCAAAATCGGCACCGTCGGCCGGCCGCTACCCGGTGTGTCAGTCAGGATCGACGACGACGGCGAGATACTGATCAAGAGCCCCGGGGTGCTGCGCCGGTACTGGCACGACGAGCAGGCCACCCGGGAGTCGATCGTCGATGGCTGGCTGCACACCGGCGATCTCGGCGAGCTGGACCAGGACGGCTTCCTGCGGATCACCGGACGCAAGAAGGAGATCATCGTCACGGCCGGCGGCAAGAACGTCTCCCCCACCGCCTTGGAGGACCGGATCCGCGCCCACCGGCTGGTCAGCCAGTGCATGGTGGTGGGCGACCGGCAGCCCTTCGTCGCCGCCCTGATCACCATCGACGCCGAGGCACTGCCGGCCTGGTGCGCCGAGCACAGAAAACCGACCAACGCCCTTGCCGACCTGCTCGACGATGCGGATCTGAATGCCGAGCTGCAGCGCGCGGTGGATGACACCAACAGAACCGTGTCCAAGGCCGAGGCGATTCGCAAGTTCCGGATCCTGCCGGTCGACTTCACCGAGCAGGGCGGTCAGCTCACCCCGAGCCTCAAGATCAAGCGCGCGGTGGCGCTCGAGGAGTTCGCCTCCGAGATCGAAGCCCTGTACGCGCACTAGGCACGGTTACGCACCAGCGAGCAGCGCAGCGAGCCGATCAGCTCGGCCGGACCAGTTCCAGTCCTGCTGCATCCAGAGCCGCCCGCACCGGCCCATCGCCGACGCGCGATCAGGATCCGCGAGCAGCGACGCGACGGCCGCGGCCACCGCCGCCACGTCACGACCGTTGACGAGCTCACCGGTCTCGCCGGAGCGGACGGTCTCCCGTGCCCCGCCGGCGTCACCCACCACGACCGGTAATCCGGTCGCCGCAGCCTCCAGAAACACCAGGCCGAGCCCCTCGACGTCCAACCCGTGCCCCCGGGTCCGGCAGGGCATCGCGAAGACGTCGCCGGCGGCGTAGTAGGCGGGCAGCTCAGCCCACGGCACCGACCCGGCCCACACCACGGCGTCGGCGACGCCGCAGGACTCCGCCAGCCGGTGCAACGCCCCCCGCTGGGGTCCATCGCCGACGAGGAGCAGCGTGGCCCCCGGCACCCGGCGCCGGACTATGGGGAGCGCTCGCACCAGCATGTCCTGACCCTTGCGAGCCACCAGCCTGGACACGCACAGCACCACCGGAGCCTCCCCCAGCTGGTGGCGTCGCCGAATCTCGACCCGCGCGCCGAGGTCCGGGTGGAAAGCCTGGCAGTCGACACCCGGTGGAAGGAGCTCGAGAGCAGCTCGCGGACCGAGAGCTGAGGCGATCCGGCGGCGGGTGTACCGGCTCACTGCGGTGACGACGTCGGCGTCCGCGCCGATCCGGCGAAGCGCCACCCGACCAGGGGGCACCATCGACCAACCCACCTCATGTCCGTGACTGCTGGCCAGCACCCGCCCTACCCCGGCGCGGCGCAACGCCGGACCGAGCAGGGCCAGCGGGGCTGCGGCGCCGAACCATGCGGTGTCGCAGCGCAGTTCCGCGAGCAGCCCGACGGCCCGCCGGAGCACCGGCAGGGTGGGAAGCATGAGGGTGCCGGGATGGCGGACGACCGGAAACGGCAAACCGGCGTCGAAGGCCTCCGCACCTGGCCAGTCCGGTGCGTAAACGGCGATCGCGCCTGCTGGCAGCGTCATCGCCAGCCGATGCAGGTAGGCCTGGATCCCACCGGGCCGCGGCGGGAAGTCATTGCTCACCAGCAGGACCCGCGGCACCGACCCGACGGTATCGGTGCGGGCACTACAGGATGGCAACCCGGAGACACCTCGGGGAGCGCCTTCTGACCGAGGCGAGGAGACCGGATAGCCGGTGGGCTCAGCCAATCCGGCTCATCGCGGTGACGTGGCGCCACGGCACCGGGACGACCTTCACCACGTCGCCGGTCTGTGGTGCGTTGACGTAGAGACCGTTACCGATGTACAGGCCGATGTGGCTGATCGGAGAGTACAACGCGATGAGGTCGCCAGGCCGCAGCTGAGACTGGCTGACGCTGCGACCCATCCGCGCCTGCTCCTGGGACGAGTGCGGGAGACCGCGCAGGCCGGCCTGCGCGAAAGACCACTTCACCAGGCCCGAGCAGTCGAAGGTGCTCGGGCCTTCGCCGCCCCACACGTAGGACGAGCCCTGCTTGCCCAGCGCCACCCGCGCAGCTTGGACCGCAACACCGGTGCCCACCAGGTTGATCGGGAAGCGGGTGTTCCCGCCGGAGAGGTAGACGGCGCGCGCCTGGCGGGTCAGCGCCGCAAGGCGCTTGGTGACCACCTGAATCTGACGGTCCATGTCAGCGCGGGAGCGGGTCAGCTCACCTTCGAGCCGCGCGGCATCGTGTTCGGCCTGGCCTGCCCGCACCGCTGCATCGTGGGCGGATCGCTCGGCCTGCTGGGCCTGGGCGAGGGCGCCGGTGAGCCGATCCAGCGCGTTCTTGTTGTCCACCGCGAGGATGTCCAGCGCCGACATCTGGTCCAGGAAATCCTGCGGTGAATCACTCACCAGCAGAGCGGACAGCCGGGACAGCCGCGCGCCTTGAAATGACGCACTAGTCAGCCGGTCGACCTGTTCACGATACTGATCCTGGACCGCGCGGGCACGCTCTGCGGAGGCGGCAGCGCCGGTGGCGTCTCCTCTGGCTCGATCCAGGTCAGCACGACGGGCGTTCAACTGGTCACGGGCGTAGTGCCACTTCTCGGTGAGCACCTCAGCCTGCCGGTTCAGCTCGGCCAGCTGCTGGAGTGCCGTTTGGCTATCTCCGGGCAGCGCGGGTTCGGCGGTCGCGGTGGGGGGCATCGCGGTGGCGGTAATCGCGGTGGCGGTAGGAGACATCAGGGTCGACAGCAGACCTACGGTGACGGCGGCCATGACCACCGAGACACTGCGTCGTCCAAGACCGAGTCGTCGTCCAAGACCGAGTCCTCTAAGACCGACTCGTCTGAGACCGGGCTTCAGATGATGGGCCGACACGTCGCGGCTGTCTCCTCTTCCCTTGGACCGTCTACCGGGTTCAGGACTGACCTGTGGTGCCGCCGATTGGACGGCACCTACCTCAAGGTCTCGGGAAGGTTACGAAAGCTTACCGACACTGTCACCACCGACGCGCCAGTGATACGGCCAAGCGACCTCTGGGCACGATGGACGTCACAATGCTGGGCACAGTGTTCGGTTCCGCCGATCAGCTCACATTCCGTCGAGACCGCTGGCCGTCCTTCGCAGACCGCTCAACGCCGTCTCGCAGATGGTCACCACGATCTGCTTCAGACTGCCTTGCTCGGTACTGGCTTTCCGGGTGACCAGCGTGGCGATCCACCAGCTGCAATCGGGGCACCATGCCGGCCTCGGCCAGGGTGTCCAGCGCCCAGCGCTCAGTACCGTCCAACTCGACGCCGCCGGGGGGCGCACCGAGCAGGACAGTGATGACACAGTCCTTGCAGGCGTCTCCGCGGACCTCGCACCGGTCGCAATCCACAATCATGTCGGCCTCCATCTCGCTGGTGATCTCGTCACTGGGGACGCTAGACCGCGACACCGACAATTCTGGGATGCCCTACGAGAGACGACTCCTGAGCTGCGGGGACGCCTCAGCCGATCCGTCGGATCGCCGTGACGTCACGCCACGGGACACGGGCCACTTTGACCACATCACCGCTCTGCGGCGCGTTGATGTAGAGCCCGTTGCCGACGTAGATGCCGATGTGGCTCACCGGCCAGTACAGGGCGATGAGATCACCGGGCAACAGGCCCGAGGCAACCGGGGTGCCAACCCTGGCCTGATCGAAGGCCACCCTCGGCAGGCCGACCCCGGCCTGCCGGTAGGACCACAACACCAGACCCGAGCAGTCGAAGGTTCCCGGGCCTTCGGCACCCCAGATATACGGCGCTCCCTGCCGGGTCAACGCGGCCCGCAAGGCCCTGATCCCGAGCGTGTCACCGACCATGTCGATCGGGTAGTCGGTAACTCCTTCAGAGGCGTACTGGGCGAACTCGTCAGCGGTGAGCCTGCCGAGGCGTTCCTGCACTAGAATGATCTGACGGCTCATCTCGAGCCGGGCCTTCGCCGCATCGTCGGCGATCCGAGCGGCATCGAGCTCGGCGACGGCCGCCCTCGTCTCGGCATCGGTGGCCAGGAGCTCCGCCTGCTCGGTGCGGGCAACAGCGTCGGCAAGCTTGTCCATCGCTGTTCTGTTGCTCACAGCCAGCATGTCCAAGGCGGACATCTGATCCATGAACTGTTGCGGCGAGTCGCTGATCAGCATCGCGGTCAGGCTGCTGATCCGGACACCCTCGAAGGTCGCGCTGGTCAGCCGATCCACCTGAGCGCGAAACTCGCGTTGAGCCGCGCGAGCCTGATCGGCCGTGGCGGTCGCGGCCGCTACGTCGCGATGCGCCTGCTCGGCATCAGTCTGACGGGCGAGTAGTCGATCACTGGCCAACTTCCACTGCTCAGTGATGACCTCGGCCTGATGGCTCAACGCACGAACCTGGGCAGCAGTCCCGGCCGGACCGGGCGCGGGCGCGGGGGCTGGATCAGCGGCCGCAGTCGCTAGTGGCATGCTGAGCACAGCAGCGAAGGCAACGCCAGCCGCCACTCTTCGAAACATGCGGTTCTGACAATGGGACACCACCCCCGGATGTCTCCTATTCTCGGACCACAAAGTCCGCCAGGCGTGACTGGTAGCGGGAGATCATCCCGCGCATGTGGGCTAACGGGACCCAGCGCCACATAGACGCGGATCTTCACTCCAACGAAGCAATAACGTCACACCACGGCGGCATAACTTCAAAAATACTACCCAGCGTGACTACCAGTTAGCGCTGCGCTGCGGACAGCGCATTGGTCAGGCTCGTCCAGCGCTCCAGCAGTGCGGCAGCGGCACCCGAATCGACAGCCTCAGCGGCGCGCCGTGTCATTCCCGGGAGAGCGTCGAGCGGGTTGCCTGACACTCCGTGGTAGGCGACCAGCGCCGCAGCGGCATTGAGCAGCACGGCGTCGCGGACCGGACCGGGATGCCCGGCGAGCAGGCGCCGCATCACGTCGGCATTGGCCGCCGCGTCCCCACCACGCAGATCGTCACCACGACCCACCGGCACCCCCGATGCAGCGGGGTCCAGCTGATCACGGCGCACCCCACCGGCGTCGACCACCCATACCGAGGTGGTGGTGGTCGTCGTGATCTCGTCGAGGCCGTCATCACCGCGGACGACCAGCGCGCTGACCCCTCGGTCGGCGAGTACCTGTGCGATCACGGGCGCCATCCGCAGATCTGCGCAACCCACCAACGCGGTCCCCGGCTGCGCCGGATTGGTCAAGGGCCCGAGAAAGTTGAACGCCGTCGATATCCCGATCTCCCGGCGCACCCCGGCCGCATGCCGCATCGCCGGGTGGAACACAGGCGCGAAACAGAATCCGATCCCGGTCTCGGCGACGCACTGCGCTACCTGCTCCGGGCCGAGGTCGATGGCCACACCGAGCGCCTCGAGCACGTCCGCAGCGCCACATTGGGAGGACGCCGCGCGGTTACCGTGCTTGATCACTGGTGCGCCGGCGGCGGCGGTCACCAGCGCCGCCATCGTGGAGATGTTGACGGTATGTGCTTGGTCACCCCCGGTGCCGACCACATCGACCGCTCGCTGGGGCAGATGAACGCGCAAGGCGTGCGACAGCATGCCTTGCGCCAGGCCGGCGATCTCCGCCGGAGTCTCACCCTTGACCCGCAACGCCACCACGAACGCGGCCACCTGCGCGGGCGTGGCTTGCCCGGACATCACCTGCTCCATTGCCCAGGTGGTGTCCTGGGAGTCCAGATCCATGCCGGCGATCAGCTGGGCGAGCAGCACCGGCCAACTGCGCGAACGAAGCGGCGCAACCATGGCTAGGAGGTCCTCAGCCTTTCGTCGCACGTGGCCGGTGCGAGCGCAGCACCTCAGCCACAGTCTCGGCGGCAACCAACGGATCCAGCGGATGCACGATCACCGCATCGGCCTGCGACCACACTGCCAACCAGCGGTCATCCCGGCGCTGCACCGCTACGATCACTGGCGGACACTTCGCGATCTCGTTCTTGAGTTGTCGAGACAACCCCATCCCTCCGGTGGGCTGAGCCTCCCCATCCAGAATGGCCAGGTCCACACCCCCCGCGTCCACCGCGCTCAACACCTCGGCGATCGTGCCGGCCTCGAGATAACGCAAGCGACCGACATCTGCCGCAGGACGTGATCCGACAGCATTGATAATGACCTCGCGCACCTGCGGCCGGTGACTGAATACCAGCACGGTGGTGGCTTCGCTCGGGACGTCCATCTGGATGTTCTGCGGCCTTCGCTGTCCTGGGATGACTGGTGTCTGATGTGGCTGTGCTGGTCGGTATTCGCTGCTGTCTGAGTCCCCGAGGCCAGGCAGGTGGCCGCGCTGATGGTATCGCTGTCGACGCCATCCGGTCGGCCCCGGTCCAGCCAGCGGCAGCACCCTTGGCCATAATGCTCTTGTGACCTCGTCCAGCCTGGCAGGACCCTCTATCAGCCAACGGGTGCACTCGCTGAACAGACCCAACATGGTCAGCGTCGGCACCATCGTGTGGCTGTCCAGCGAGTTGATGTTCTTCGCCGGTCTGTTCGCGATGTTCTTCACGGTGAAGGCGCAGAATGACGGGCCGTGGCCACCCCTGCTCGCCGAGACCGGGGAGCCGATCGCCCTCGACAAGCCCTACGCCCTGGTAGTCACGATAATCTTGGTCTCCTCGTCGTTCACCTGCCAGTGGGGGGTGTTCAAGGCCGAGCAGGGCGACGTGTTCGGGCTGCGGCTCTGGTACACGATCACTCTGATCATGGGAACGCTGTTCGTCCTGGGGCAGGCCAACGAGTACCGCAATCTCATCCACGAGGGCATCACGATCCCCTCGGGTGCCTACGGAACCGTCTTCTACCTCACAACCGGATTCCACGGCTTGCACGTGACCGGCGGACTGATCGCGTTCGTCATCCTCATTCTTCGGACCAAGCTGAGCAAGTTCACCCCGGCCCAAGCCACTGCCGCGATCGTCGTGTCTTACTACTGGCACTTCGTCGACGTGGTCTGGATCGGTCTATTCGCCACCATCTACTTCTTGCCCTAGTCACCACCGGCCGCTTGCGGGGGCCCGGTCCGGACCGAACACTGAGCACCGAACTAAAGACAGCAACTAAAGACAGCGGGGGTAGCCAAGACCGATGACCAGCGACACACCTGACGCCCCGTCGGGCGCCCGCGGATCGAGTCCAAGCAGATCATCGGGACCAGCGAAGCGGCAAGGAGGACCGGGACGGCACAGCCGCCTGCGCCGTCGGCTGTCGGGGATGGTCGCACTCAGCTTGGCATTGCTGGCTGCCGGTGGACTCTACGTGGTGTTCGCCCCGCAGCCGCAGATCGCACACGCCCAGGCCGACCCGGCCCTGGTGCGCCAGGGCGAGCAGCTCTACAACAACGCCTGTATCAGTTGCCACGGCGCGAACCTGCAGGGAGTGCAGGACCGCGGGCCGAGTCTGATCGGTGTCGGCGAGGCCGCCGTGTACTTCCAGGTCTCCACTGGGCGGATGCCCGCAGCGCGTCAAGAAGCACAGAACGCCGAGAAGCCGGTCAAATTCAGTCCGGAGGAGATCGACGCCCTGGGCTCCTTCGTGCAGGCCAATGGTGGCGGACCGGTGGTGCCCGAGGAGAGCCTCGCCGGCGGTAACCCGGCTGCGGGCGGTGAGCTGTTCCGGCTCAATTGTGCGTCCTGCCACCAGTTCACCGGACGCGGAATCTCGCTGTCCTCCGGCAAGTACGCACCTGCGATCAAGGATGTGAATCCCCAGCAGATCTACACCGCGATGGTCAGTGGACCGCAGAGCATGCCCCGGTTCTCCGACCGGCAGATCACTCCGGAGGAGAAGCGCGACATCATCGCCTATGTCGAGTCGGTGACGGAGGGGCGCAACAATCCCGGTGGCTACTCCCTCGGTGGCTACGGGCCGGTCCCAGAGGGTCTGATCGCGTGGATCGTCGGGATCGCGGCGTTGATAGGCGTCACGCTGTGGATCGGAGCGAGAGCATGAGTGGCCACGGCAGGCATGCCGGCACACCCGGCCGGCGAGAGCTCCCGACTGATGTCGAACCCAGCGATGTCGACCCGGCCACGGCCAGCCGCGAGGAGCTGGTCCGGCTGGGCTTGGCCCTTGACGGGGTGACCATCGCGCACCGAGAGGTCCCGTTCCCGGTGCCGGGCACCCGAGCCGAGAAACGAACCGAACGCAAGATCGCACGGTGGTTCTTCGTTGCCGCGCTGGCCGGGGTGGGTTTCCTGGCCGCCTTCCTGTTCTGGCCTTTCGAGTACGCTCCGCCCGGCGGCCCAGGCAACCAGCACCTGCTCTACCAGCTCTATACGCCGATCATCGGCTTGCTCTTCGGGATCGCCGTGTTCGCGGTTGGCGGCGGGACGATCGCTTACGCCAAGCTGCTACTGCCGCACGAGACCGCGGTGCAGGATCGCCACATCGGCGGTTCAACGCAGCTCGACCGGTCGACCATCGGCGCGATCCTGGCCGACTCCGGCACCACCAGTGGCATCGCCCGGCGATCCCTGATCAAGCGGGCAGCCGGGCTCGGCGGCGCCGTTCTCGGTGCCGGGCTAGGAATCTTGGCCCTGGGCGGCCTGGTCCGCAATCCATGGAGGGGTGGAGACCAGGCCGCGCTGTGGGTCACTCCCTGGCGCTCGGACAACGGTGAGCGGGTCTTCCTGCGCTACGACTCCGAACGGCTCACCCTGGTGCGCCCGGAAGACCTCGCCGCCGGCGGCATCGCGACCGTCTTCCCGTACAAGCGCTCCTGGTCGGAGGAGGAGGCGCACACCGCGCTAGGGGGTTCCGACAGTCCGGTGATGCTCATCCGGCTGTACCCGGAGCAGGCAGCGCAGGTCATCCAGCGGGAAGGTCAGGTCGGCTTCCATTACGGCGACTTCTACGCCTACTCGAAGATCTGCACACACCTGGGTTGTCCCGCGTCGCTCTATGAGTCCCAGACGGCGCGACTGCTGTGTCCCTGCCATCAGTCGCAGTTCGACATGTTGCAGTACGCCAAGCCGATCTTCGGTCCGGCGACCAGGGCCTTGCCTCAGCTGCACATCGACGTGAACGATGAGGGATACTTCTACGCCAAGGGCGACTTCATCGAGCCCGTAGGACCAGCGTTCTGGGAGCGGAGGTCATGAGCGAGACGACCGCCCCGACCACCTCCGGTGGCCTCGCGGCTCGTACGGGCAAGGCTGCCGACGAGCTGGATCAGCGGTATCACCTGGCCTCCGGCCTGCGCCGGCAGATCAACAAGGTCTTCCCGACGCACTGGTCGTTCATGCTCGGTGAGATCGCGCTGAACACGTTCATCGTGCTGCTGCTGTCCGGGACGTACCTGACGCTGTTCTTCGACCCCTCCATGGAAGAGGTCACCTACAACGGGGTCTACGAGAACCTCCGGGGGATCGAGATGTCCCGGGCGTACGCGTCGACCCTGGAGCTGTCCTTCGACGTCCGGGGTGGGTTGTTCATCCGGCAGGTGCATCACTGGGCGGCACTGCTGTTCGTCGCAGCCATCGTCGCCCACATGTTCCGGACCTTCTTCACCGGTGCTTTCCGCAAACCGCGGGAGACGAACTGGGCGATCGGCGTGTTCATCGCGATCCTGGCCGGGATCGAGGGCCTCACGGGTTACTCGCTGCCGGATGACCTGCTCTCGGGGACCGGGCTCCGGATCATCTCGGCCATCACCATGTCGCCACCCGTGATCGGCACCTGGGCGCATTGGGCGATCTTCGGCGGCGAGTTCCCCGGAAATATGATCATTCCCCGGTTCTTCATCGTGCATGTGTTGATCATCCCGGGTATCCTGTTCGCGCTCATCGCCGTGCACCTCGCGCTGGTCTGGTATCAGAAACACACCCAGTTCCCCGGTCCTGGACGGACCGAGCGAAATGTGGTCGGTGTCCGCATCCTGCCGGTCTTCGCGACAAAGGCCACCGGATTCGCGATGGCGAACATCGGTGTGATCTGCATCATGGCGGGGGTGTTCCAGATCAACCCGATCTGGAACTTCGGCCCATACAACCCGGCCCAGGTCTCGGCGGCCTCGCAGCCCGACTGGTACGTCGGTTGGCTCGACGGCTCCACTCGGCTGTGGCCTGCCTGGGAGATCTACCTGGGCGACTACCTGATCCCTGCGTCGTTCTGGCCGACTGTGGTGCTCCCCGGCATCATGTTCACTTTGGCCTTCGCCTACCCGACAATCGAGCGCAAGCTCACCAAGGACAACGCCTCACACAACCTGTTGCAGCGGCCCCGGGACGTCCCGGTGCGCACCGGCTTGGGCATGATGGCGATCGCGTTCATGTTCGTGCTGCTGCTCTCCGGCGGCAACGATGTCATCGCGTACGCATTGGACATCTCTCTCAACGCCACCACCTGGGCGGGCCGGATCGGCATCCTGTTGCTGCCACCGACCGCCTACTACCTCACCTACCGGATCTGTCTCGGTCTGCAGCGAGCCGATAGGTCGATCCTCGAGCACGGGATCGAGACGGGCATCATCAAGCGGCTGCCCCATGGGGAGTTCATCGAGGTCCACCAGCCTCTTGGCGGAGTCGACGACCACGGTCATCCCATCCCGCTGGCCTACCAGGGCGCTCGGGTGCCCAAGCGGATGAACCAGCTGGGCTCAGCCGGTGCGCCGGTGCCCGGGTCCACCTTCCGGCCTGATCCCCTGGAGCAGACGAGGGCGCTGGAACAGGCCCGCCACGAAGCCACCGCAGCCAACGGCGCGGACACCACCGGTGGAGATCGCGAGCTGGCAGGTCGACCAAACCAGCCCACCGACTGAGTGCTGAGCTCGGGAAGCTCAGAGCGATTCAGGGTCGGAGATCACTCGGGCTTGGGACCGATGTGGTATTCGAAGATCAGCCCGGTAACCGTACCGATCACCAAGCCGGCACCGACCACGACCATCCACCACTGGCCGAGCGCGAGAGCATAGCCGAGCACGGTCGCGCCCAATGCCATCCCGAACGGCCAGTAGCTGCCAGGTGAGAAGAAGCCCAGCTCACCGGCGCCGTCAGAGATCTCAGCTGTGACGTTGTCCTCCGGGCGCATCCGGACTCGCCGGGAGACGAACCGGAAGTAGGTGCCCACGATGAGGGTGAGCCCACCGGTCAGGGTTATCGCCACCGTGCCGACCGGCTCACCCCTCGACCACAGGCCGTAGATCACTGCGGAGAGGAAGAAGAACGCTGTGGTGATCTCGAAGATCCGCGCCTCAACCCTCATGGTGTTGCCTCACTCTCGAGCCCGACGAACAACGCCTACCGATGAAGGCTAGTGGCCTCCGCCGACCTGGCGCGCTTCACGGGCGGTGCGGTCGGTGTCAAACGGGGAGGTGGTGACCGCCTCGGGGGCACACACCTCGCCGCAGTTCAGCTGCGCGAGCGCCTCCCCGGCGCTGTACGCGCGACGGGTCTGCGGGTTGGTCTGCGCCCGCAGAGCCAG
The DNA here is from genome assembly GCA_050699515.1 of Pseudonocardiaceae bacterium. Lineage (GTDB taxonomy): Bacteria > Actinomycetota > Actinomycetes > Mycobacteriales > Pseudonocardiaceae. The sequence continues at coordinate 35,990 of JBOHFF010000062.1, read as the reverse complement.
ATACCGATCAAACAGATCCGGCTGCAATGCCCGAAGCTCGAAGTTCATCATCGAGTGGTAAGTACCACACAACTCCGCGCAGCGACCGACAAAGGCCCCCGGCCGCTGCACCGTAGTCTGGAAAACGTGATCGGTATCGTTTTTCTCCGGATCCGGAAATACGTCACGCTTGAAGAGGAAGTCTGGAATGTAGAAAGAATGTAGGACATCTGTGGACTCGATGCGGTACTCTACGACCCGATTGGTGGGAACCACCAGCAGCGGAATGGTTCCAGGCGAGCCGACGGTGGACAACGCTTCGCCACCATCAGCCCGCCGAACCTGGTAAACACCATCCTGACCCGGACGTTCCTGCAGGTACTGGAACTCCCAATTCCACTGGAAACCGATCACCCTTACCCTGAGGTCGGGGTTGTCGACCTTGGCGTTGACGAAGTTCTGGGCAGTTACGGTGAAGTAGAAAAGGACTGCGACGATCACGAAGGGAATGACCGTATAGATGATCTCCAGTGGCAGGTTGTACTGCGTCTGCTTGGGCATCTCGTCGGATTTCTTGCGGTGGAACGTCACTGTCCACATGATCAGAGCGGCGACGATCAATCCTACGACCAGAGCAGCTACCGTCGCCCATATCCACAGTGAGCGCATCCGTTCGGCCTGCGGTGTGACCCCTTCCGGCCAGCCGAACGCGAACGCGTCATGAACCGAGCACCCGGCGCAGACGACCGAGACCATGGCGGCCAGTCCAGCTACCTTTAGCAGCCGTAACGTTCGGGAACCGACCACGCCGATCACGCCCCGTTCCTCCTCGTTGACTCGACGCGGCCAACCAGCCCACTGCCCCGAACATAAACCCACCGCAGCCTAACCCAATGCAACACTCGCAGCTCACGTGGGGCGCGAGTGGCGCGGCATCCCGCGCGTCATACTGACTCGCCGCAGGCTCCACCGAGCCGGCGGTCTCTGGCCGAGGTCGGCCCCCGATGGGAGGGCATGCGGGTGTGCGGGTTGCTGGGGCTTCTGACCGCGCAGCAGGACGCGGCGCAGCGGGTGGCGGACGTGACCGCGGCCCTGCGCTGCCAGCGGCACCGCGGACCGGATGAGTCCGGGACCTGGTTCGATGCCGATGTGGTGCTCGGATTCAACAGGCTGTCCATCATCGACCTGGAGCATTCCCACCAGCCACTGCGGTGGGGTCCGCCAGAGGCGCCGGAGCGCTACACCATCCTGTTCAACGGGGAGATCTACAACTACCTCGAGCTGCGCGAGGAGCTGCGAGCAGAACCGTACCGGGTGAGCTTTCGCACCGCAGGCGACACCGAGGTCGTCCTCGCGGCTTACCACCATCTCGGGGCGGTTGCCGTGCGGCGGCTTCGGGGAATGTTCGCGTTCGTCATCTGGGACGCCAGTCGCCGCGTCGCCTTCGGTGCCCGTGACCCTTTCGGTATCAAACCGCTGTTCAGTTGTGCCGGGCCGGGCGGGGTGGCGTTCGCCAGTGAGAAGAAGAGCCTGCTCGAGTTGGCGCCGTCGTTGGGAGTTCCGGCGGCGATGGACCAGCGAGCGTTGCAGCATTACCTGACCCTGCAGTACGTGCCCGAACCGACGTCCTTGCACACCGGCATCACCCGTATCGAGTCCGGAACCTCGTTCACCCTGGCCCCCGGCGGCAAGCTACGCACCGAACGCTACTTTCATCCCGATTTCCATCCCCGCCAGATCAGCTCTGAAGCCCACGCCCAGGCGCTGCACGACGAGATCACCGCGGTGCTGCGGGACTCGGTAGCCAAACACATGCGGGCCGACGTCACCGTCGGAGCGTTCCTCTCCGGCGGGATCGACTCCACCGCCATCGCCGCGTTGGCCCGCGAGCACAACCCGGATCTGATCACCTTCACCACCGGCTTCGCGCGGGCGGGCTACTCCGAGGTGGACGTGGCCGCGGAGTCGGCCGCCGCGATCGGTGTCCGCCACGTCATCCGCACCGTCTCAGCCATCGAACTGGCCGATGCGCTGCCGCTGATCGTGTGGTACCTCGACGACCCGGTGGCCGACCCCGCGCTGGTGCCCTTGTGGTTCATCGCCAGAGCGGCGCGGGAGCACGTCAAGGTGGTGCTGTCCGGGGAAGGTGCTGACGAGCTCTTCGGTGGCTACACCATCTACCGGGAACCGCTCTCGCTTGCCGCATTCGAGAAGGTGCCCGGTGGGTTGCGCCGCAGTCTGGGCCGGCTCTCCGCGCGGATCCCCGAGGGCATCCGCGGCAAGGACCTGCTCCGTCGCGGCGCGCTGACGCTGGAGCAACGCTACTACGGCAACGCGCGGATCTTCCGGGACGATCAGCTGCGGGAAGTGCTGCGCGGATACGACCCGACCGTCTCGCACGCCGATGTCACCGCGGATCCCTACGCCACCTCCGCCGGCTGGGATCCGGTCGCCCGCATGCAGCACGTGGACCTGTTCACCTGGTTACGCGGCGACATCCTGGTCAAGGCCGACAAGATGACCATGGCCAACTCGCTGGAGCTGCGGGTGCCCTTCCTCGATCCGGAGGTGTTCCGGGTTGCGGCTACCATCCCGCTGGCCGAGAAGATCACTCGCGAGACCACCAAGCACGCGCTACGCCGCGCGCTGCGCGAGATCGTGCCCGCGCACGTGCTCCACCGGCCCAAACTCGGCTTCCCCGTACCGATTCGGCATTGGCTGCAAGCGGAGCTGCACGACTGGGCCCGTGGCATCGTCGACGACTCGGGCACCGCGGAGTTCCTCGACCTCGCGGTGGTGCACCGCATGCTCGACGAGCACCGCAGCGGCCCGCGCGACCACAGCAGGCGGATCTGGGCAGTGTTGGTCTTCATGCTCTGGCACGGCATCTTCGTCGAGCAACGGATCAGCCCCGCCGTGCCCGAGCCCCGCTACCCCGTGCAGGTCTAACCGGGCTTCGCCCCATCCCGATGGCGTGTTCCCTGGTTGGCTTGCCCGTGGTTGCTGTCCATGAACTCGACGCTATCGACGTTTTTTCGCCTTAGAAGGTCGCTGGTGTCGAGTTCACGGCGCCCGGCAACGGCACACCCGCGGAGTCGACTCAACCCGCACAGTTGACTCGAGATTGACGGCCCTGCCGCCTAAGCCTCTAACCGCAAAACCGTTCAGTTAGGCCGTGTGCGGTGTTGTCATCAAGGCTCACCGTCGATGATTGTGATTGTTATGACTGGGTGCTCGGGCGCAGCCGCGGGCGGTGTTAGCGACGTAGACGGAGATGGTTCACGCCGGGACAGACGTGATCATGGGTATTTCACGGGTGGATTCGAGGGGAGGATTCGCAATCCTCCCTACGGGCTGTCGGTACGCCTGAGCAGAGTGCCGATCCGTTGCCGCAGGTGCGCGACCTGGTCGAGGTGCTCGTGCGAGGCGGCGCAACGGGCCAGTTCACGCAGTTCCTCGGCGACGCGGCGAGAGCGGACGGCGCCAGCAGCATCCAAGGCTGCGTGTCCGATGGTGGCGGCCTGGAGCGGGTCAACGGTGGCCATCGTGAGACTGGCCAGCTTGGTCAGGCGGATTGTCTGGGCGCGGGTTTTGCCGGCGGTGTGCCCGGTGGCTGCCGCCGCGAGCCGACCGGTGGCCTCACCGGGGTTATGACCCAGGATCGCCAGGTCGGCCAGGGGATACCCGGTGAGAAGGGCGTGACTGGAGTCGTCGTAGTAGGCCAGGAACGGCGGCTCGTTGTCCGGGATGAGATGCGCAAAGTGATCATCGGCGGTGCCTACCGCAGTCAGGGCCTCGTCGCACCGGCGCATCTTGGCCAGCGCCCGCCCCCGGTCGGTGTGCAGCCGCGCCCGTGCGGCCGCGGTGAGCCGGTCAGGACGGACCAGACCCTGCTCGGCCAGCGTGAGACCGTCGTCAGGACGTCCGGTCCAGACCGCCTGGTTCGCCATGCTCGACAGGACCTCCCCGCGCAGGGACCAGTTGTCGGCCCTCTCGGCACAGGCCAGCGCACCTACGCCTCGGGTGGTGTCGAGAAACCGTCTACGGTCCACATCTTCCAGCCTCACCACCGCGCGCCGGGCGCGGGCGTTGACGAACCCCAACGCGCCGCACCCGATCCGACGGGCAGAGCAGCCGGATACGTGACTGGAGATGGTGTACCGGGATGAGTCTGTCATCACTCAGATCAACGACGGAGCATCCCTGAGCTTCCCGACTGTGTCACCGTCACCGGAGTCGACGCCGCCGCGACAGAGCGTCAACTACACCGGAGGGAACACCGCGCTGCTCGCCCACCGGCTCGGCAGCGAGCACATCACCTCGATCGAGATCGACCCGCACCTGAGCGCCCACGCCCGGACAGCACTGACCGATGCCAGATACGGCGCAGTCACCGTGCTCACCGGCGACGGCACTGTGGGCCACCCCCGGCGAGCTTCCCCCGTGCCACGGACACCCGACCTGAGGTGGCTTCGGCCTGCCGGGTCGCAGCTCGTTCGTCAGTTGAACGAGTCGCCGCAGGCGCAGGAACCGCCGGCGTTGGGGTTGTCGATAGTGAAACCCTGCTTCTCGATGGTGTCCAGGAAGTCGATCACAGCGCCCTGCAGGTAGGGCACGCTCATCCGGTCGACGACGACGCCGAGTCCGCCGAAATCCCGCTTCGCGTCACCATCGAGCGAGCGCTCATCGAAGAACAGCTGGTAGCGCAGTCCGGCACAGCCTCCTGGTTGCACGGCGATACGCAGGTACATGTCGGTCCGGCCCTCTTGGTCGAGCAGCGCCTTCGCCTTGGTGGCGGCCGCGTCGGTGAGGTCGACACCGTGCGTGGGCACCTCGGTGCCGACGATGTTCTCGACGGTCATGTCACTCCCTGGGGATCTGCGCTCGGCACGGACAGGTCTTTCTACTCTACGCGAACGCCCGTGACCTGCCGGGTGATTCCGCATCTCCATAGTGACACATCATCGGTCACCGGTGAGTGTCCTAGGCTGGTCATCGTGAGGTTCCTGCGCGGCAAGACCAACTCCACGACCACCGATCCCACGCTGGATCCAGCGGTGGCGGGCGAGGCTGACGCCACCGAGGTCAATCCCCGCACCCACACAGCGGGCAAGGGCAGGCCCACCCCGAGCCGCCGGGAGGCGGAGGGCCGCAAGCGTGGCCCGGCACCGCCACCGCCCCGGACACAGCGGGAAGCCGTCACCCGGATGCGCGGATCCAAGGAAGAGCGCCGCACCGCCGCGGCCCAGCGCCGGGAACGCATGATGGCCGGGGACGAGAAGTACCTGCTGCCTCGCGATCGCGGGCCAGTGAAGGCCTACGTGCGGGACCTGGTGGACTCGCGCTGGCACCTCGCCGGCGCCTTCATGCCGTTGGCTCTGCTGGTGATCGTGGTGATCCTGGTGCCGTCGCCAGTGGTGCAGTCCTACGTGTCGTTGGTGTCGATGGCGATGCTCGTCGCGATCATCGTCGAAGGGGTGTTCCTGGGCCGGATCATCAACCGCCGGGTCCGTGAGCGGTTCCCGAAAGCGACGGAGTCCGGGGCGAGCCTGGGGTTCTATGCCATGACCAGGGCCACCCAGCTACGCAGGCTGCGGGTACCCAAACCCCGGCTCAACCGGGGCGACCCGGTCCCCTAGCTCGGCCAGGTTTCACCTCGCCGAGCTACGGTCGCAAGCTCATCGGGCCGTACACCACGTCCTGTCCTGCCAGCAGCGTGACCTCTACCACACCGTCATCGAGCAGGTCCTGCCACTGGAGACCGAGCCACTCCTGCGCGCCGGTCTGGTCGTCGAACGTGACGTCCGGACCGGGCGCCTGGCCACCATCGGCATCCAGGTAACGCCACCGAAAACTCATCACATGCTCCCGTCGTCGGCCCAGGGTAGGCGACGGTAGCGTCTGGCCGATGCGGACGCTGGTGCTCGGCGGGGCACGCTCGGGTAAATCGGCGCACGCCGAGGGGTTGCTGGCCGAGGCCCACGTGGACTACTTGGCCACCGCCCGGCGCCGGCTCGATGACAGCGACTGGGAGGCGCGGATCACCGCCCACGTGGCCCGCAGGCCTGCGGGCTGGCGCACCGTCGAGCCGGCCGACCTCCCCGGTGCGCTCCGGGCCGCCGGTGGAGTCCCGATGCTGGTCGACGACATCGCCACCTGGCTGACCGGCGAGCTCGACGACGCGGGAGCCTGGCCGGGCGGCAGCGCGGCGGTGCGGGCCTGCCGCGCTCGGTGCGCTGAGCTGGTGTCGGCGGTGGCGGCCTGCCCAGTCCGGTTGGTGCTGGTCAGCGCTGAGGTCGGGCTCGGTGTCGTGCCGGCGACCCGCTCCGGCCGGCTGTTCCGCGACGAGCTGGGTTCGCTGAACGCGCAGCTCGCCGCGGTATGCCACGAGGTGGTGCTGCTGGTGGCGGGCCTACCGATCACGCTGCGCTGAGGCGTACCGCCCGGCACCACCGGCAACCGGATGGGACGAAGATAGGCGATGGACACCGAGCACCGGAGGAGAACCGCGTGGAGTTTCCCCCGATCACTCCGCCCGACCAGCAAGCCCACCGGGACGCGGTGGCCCGCCATGAGCAGCTGACCAAGCCGGCGGGTTCCCTGGGTCGGTTGGAGGAGCTGGGTGCGTGGGTGAGCGCCTGCCAGGGGGCCTGCCCGCCGCATCCGTTCGTCCGTCCGCAGGTGGTGGTGTTCGCCGGGGACCATGGGGTGGCCGCCCATGGCGTGTCCGCTTATCCCAGCGAGGTCACCCGGCAGATGGTGGACAACTTCCTGGCTGGAGGGGCGGCGGTCACGGTGCTCGCCGCCGCCGCCGGAGCTGCGGTGCGGGTGGTCGATCTGGCCGTGGACTGCGACCCCACCGCCACGGCCGCGCTGGTCAGCAGGCACAAGGTCCGGCGAGGCAGCGGTGCGATCCACCTGCAGGACGCGTTGACCGACGCGGAGGTCAGCCAGGCGCTGAGCGCCGGCGTGACGATCGCCGACGAGGAGATCGACCAGGGCGCTGACCTGCTGGTCGCCGGCGACATGGGGATCGGCAACACCACGCCCGCCGCGGTGCTGGTCGCGGCGCTCACCGGGACCGAGCCGGTGGCGGTCGTGGGCCGTGGCAGCGGGATCGACGACGCCGGCTGGATGCGCAAGACCGCCGCGATCCGCGACGCGTTGCGCCGGGCTCGCCCGGTGGTGGGTGATCCCGTCGCGCTGGTTCGTACCGTGGGTGGTGCCGACATCGCCGCGATGGCCGCCTTCCTGGCCCAGGCGGCGCTGCGGCGCACCCCGGTGATTCTCGACGGTGTGGTCGTCGGTGCGGCGGCGCTGCTCGCCGAGGAGCTCGCGCCCGGGGCACGGCGCTGGTGGGTGGCCGGACACCGCTCGGTGGAGCCCGCGCACACCCTGGCGCTGGATCAATTGGAGCTGGCGCCCATCCTCGAGTTGGAGATGCGGCTGGGCGAGGGCACCGGGGCGGTGGCGGCGCTGCCGCTGGTGCAGATGGCCGTCCGGGTGCTCGCCGAGATGGCCACCTTCGCCGATGCCGGCGTCGCTGGGCCGGTCGATACTCCGCTGCCGGCCACGTGATGATCCGCGGGCTGCGGCTCGCGGTGTCCTGGCTGACCGTCCTGCCGGTGGGCGCCCCCGTCGAGGTGGATCGGGACAGCGCCCGCCGGGCGCTGTACTGGGCACCCGGGGTCGGCACCGGCTTGGGTCTGCTGGCGGCCGGGGAGCTGGCCGCGCTGCACGTGCTGGGCGCGCCGCCGCTGCTGGCCGGGTTGCTCGTGGTGGCGACGCTGGCCGGGCTCTCGCGCGGGATGCACCTGGACGGGTTGGCTGACACCGCCGACGGGCTGGGCTGCTACGGCGGGCCCCAGCGGGCGCTGGAGGTGATGCGGGACGGGTCGTGCGGGCCGTTCGGAGTGATCGCTCTGGTGCTGGTGCTGAGCACGCAGGCGGCTGCGCTGGGCTCACTGTCCCAGGCAGGCCGGCTGATACCGGTGGTGCTAGCGGTGACCGCGGGGCGGGCCGCCTTCGGCTGGTGCGCCCGCCATGGGGTGCCGCCGGCCCGGCCAGCGGGCATGGGTGCACTGGTGGCCGGCAGCCAGCCGCCGGCCGTGCCCGTGGCCTGGGCGGTGATGCTGTTCGCCGCCGGCCTACTGGCGGTGCCCGGCAGGCCCTGGCAAGGCCCGCTGGCCATCACCCTGGCCACTCTCACCGTGATCGCACTCTCCTCACACACCCGCCGCCGCCTGGGCGGCGTCACCGGCGACGTCCTAGGCGCCGCCTCCGAGCTCACCACCACCCTCATCCTCACCATCTGCGCCTTCACCTGACCACCAACCCCGGATGGGAGCGGGATTAGGTGAGGGGGATCATCCAGTGGTGGGGGTCGGGGGCGGCGCCGCGTTGGATGGCGGTGAGAGACGACCGTAACTGGGTAGTGATGGGGCCGGGGGTGCCGTTGCCGATGGTGAACTCGCCACCGGAGTAGGCAACCCGGCCGACCGGGGTGATCACCGCGGCGGTACCGCAGGCGAAGACCTCAGTGATATCCCCGGTATGAACGCCTTTCTCCCACTCCTCGGTGGAGATCCGTCGCTCCTCGACCCCCAGCCCGTGGTCCCGGGCCAGGGTGAGCAGGGAGTCACGGATGATGCCGGGCAACAGCGCGCCGGTGAGCTCAGGAGTGACCAGCCGGGCCTGCTTGCCCTCGCCGAAGACGAAGCACAGGTTGTTGGTGCCCATCTCCTCCACCCAGCGCCGCTCGACCGCGTCGAGCCACACGACCTGGTCGCAACCATTGTCGGCGGCCTGCTGCTGGACCACCATCGAGGCGGCGTAGTTCCCGGCGAACTTGGCCGCTCCGGTACCACCGGGCGCGGCCCGGACATAGTCGGTACACAGCCACACGCTGACCGGCTCGAGCCCGTCGCGGAAGTACGGCCCCGCCGGGGAGGCGATGAGCAGGTACTGGTACGTCGACGACGGCCGCATCCCGAGGCCCACCTCGGTGGCGAACAGCATCGGTCGTAGGTACAGCGACTCCTCCCCGCCGGCGGCGGGCACCCAGCCGAGATCAGCACGCACCAGCTCACGCAGTGAACCGAGGAACAGCTCGTCGGGCAACTCCGGCATCGCTATCCGGCGGGCCGAGGATCGCAGCCGGTCGGCGTTGGCCTGCGGGCGGAAGGAGGACACCGTGCCGTCCGGTTGCCGGTAGACCTTGAGGCCTTCGAAGATCGCCTGCCCGTAATGCAACACCAAGGTAGCCGGGTCCATCACGAGCGGCTGGTAGGGACCGAGCTGGGCGTCATGCCAACCGCGGCCAGCGGTCCAGCTGATCTCCACCATGTGGTCGGTGAAGTACCGGCCGAAGCCGGGCTCGGCCAGGATCTCCTCCCGCCGTTGCGGCGTCGTAGGAGACGGGTGTGGCAGCTGGGAGAACAGTGGCACGGCACTCATGACCAGCACGGTATCCTTTCGAGCGCAGAAATGGTAGGACGTCCCACTACTCAACCATGCGCCATGCTGGCTCGCGTGAGCGAGCCGCAGTCCCTCGTCCGGATCACGCGCACCCGGCTGGCCGACGGCCGCGCGTTGACCTACTACGACGACCGCGAGCCCTACGCCTCGGGCACGGCTGACCGAGATCCCGGCCGACGACTGCCTATGGCTGGCGCCCAAGCGGCCCTAGGCTACGGTCACCTGTGGGGTAAGTCGTCGGTGGGCCGCTGGCGAGGTATCCGTGCGCTGTCGCCCAGGGAGACCAGATGGCACGAGTCAACTTGCGTGCTGCGTTCATGAGTGGTGCGGCATCCCCGGTCACCGCACAACAGGTGTTCACCAACCGGACGAACGAGGTGGCTGCATTCAGCCGGTCACTGGCCGGGCTTCACCGGACACTGGACGAGGCTGAGATCTCGCCTGTCGTCGACCGTGTGCAGGGGCGTCGTAATGTGCTGACGTTCTACGGGGTAGGCGGCATAGGAAAAACTACGCTCTCCCATGAGCTGGAGCGCCGCTTCCTCGCTGATGCGCAGGCCGAGGGTCGGGACGACGTGGTGTCCATACGAGTCGATGTTTCCGAAGACGGCGCCACTGACATCGAGGGCCTTCTGCTGCGCCTGCGGGCCGGGCTGGGGCAGCTGAGGAACCACTGGCCAGCCTTCGACCTGGCACTGGCCTCTTACTGGGCCCGCGCCCACCCGGGGGAGGCGCTGCAGGAATTTTTGGACGCCTCGCCTGTGCTGCGGCGCGCCTCGCGGAGCATCGGCCTGAACGAGCAGATCGCGGAGAGCATCAAGCAGGTCGGCCCTGCCGATGTCGGCGGCGTGGCAGGGTTCGCACACCGCACGGCTATGGCCACCTACCGGGCCATCCGGGACCGGGTGCGGGAGGGACGGCTGTTGTCCCAGTGCGAGCTGTTCGCCAGAGCTGATCGAAGCGGACGCCGACTATGAGACACTGTCGTTTTTCCCGTATCTCCTGGCTTGGGACTTGGAGCGGCGGCCCCGGCGGGGCCCGCGGAGCAGGCGACCGAGGGTGTGCGCGTTCCTTGACACCTTCGAGGTGCTCGCTGGCCGGACCGATCGTACGGCGGAGCGATTCATGCAGCGCTGCGTCTATCTGATGCCGAATGTACTGTTCGTGATCACCGGCCGGAACCGTGTCGACTGGGCGGACAGCGGCGCGAGCGGTGAGCTGGACTTCACCGGCCTGGAGTGCTGGCCGTATCTGCACTTCAGCAATGATGCGGCCGAGCCGCGCCAGCACCTGGTGGGGTATCTGTCGGACTCTGATGCTGACAGCTATCTCCGGGAGGCGCTCACCCGAGACGGCGAGCCAGCGATGTCAGCCGGGGTGCGCGAGCGCATCCTCTCCGGCGGCCAGGGGCTGCCGCTGTACCTGGATTTGTCGGTTTCGCACTTCGTCGAGCTGCTGGCACGCGGCGGCCAGCCGTCGGCCGACGACTTCGGTGGATCGTTCACTGCCGTCGCCACCCGGTCGATCAGAGACCTGCCCAAGGAGGAACGCGATCTGGTCCGCACGGCGGCGCTCATCGACCGGGCCGACGCCGGACTGCTGCGAGCCGGCCAGCCTTCCCTTCCGGATGGCTGTGTGGCACGTTTCCTGCGGCGCCCTTTCCTTGACATACGACGACGCCTATGAGCTGCCGTATGCCTTGCATGTGGCGCTGAGCAGTGCCATCAGAGAGGCCGACCGGGAACTCCCGGACGGCTGGTCAGACCGTGACCGCAGTGAGGTCGCCGCCCGGCTGCTGCGCCAGCTGAGGGAGCGGCTGGGCTCCTCCGCCGGGCGCGCCGCAATCCTGCAGGCCCTCGAATTAGGCCTCAAACTGTCGGGCACGTACGGAGTCTTCGACGACTGGATGGTGCGGGCCACGCAGCGGCTGGTGGAGGCGGGGCAGTGGACTGGGCTTGCGGCAGGACTGAACGCCAATGCGGCGAATTTTCCCGAGTTTCGGGCAATTCACGCGGCGATACAGGGTGTCCAACTGCGCCGGATTGGGCGCGCCGCGGATGCGATCAGGGTCTTGGACGGCACCGACGCAGACGTGGAGTCGGGCAGCCTGGCGGCGCAGCTGGTGCGCCTCCATCTCGCGCACGCTCTGCGCAACAAGGGCGACTACACGAGGGCAGCGGAGATCTACCGGGACCTACTGGGCGGCGAGTTCGACGCCGCAGCCCATTACTGGCTCTGCGACTACGATTACCTTAATGGGCGCTTCGCCACCGCCCTCGCCGTTCTGCAAGACAGGCGGAGCAGCGACGCGGCGGACGAGGGCGAGCGGCTCCGGCTGATTGGACACATCTGGCGGGTCAACGCCCGCTTCGGTGAAGCCACCGACGCTTACACCGAGGCGATCGCCCTCGCCCGCAGCGAGGGGCTGGTCGCCGCCGAAGCGAAGGCGCTGGCTAATCTCGCCCAGACGGCCTGCTGGTCCGGGGACACGGCCACCATGTCCGAGGTGGCGAACCAGGCCCGACAGCTGCTCGATCTCGTGCCCAACCCCGTCGAGCTTGTCAAGATTCTTTCCGCCGAGGCGATCGCCTCGGCGATGGTTGGCCACCCAGTAGTGGCCTGGGAAGCGGTCGGTGAAACCCGGCGGTTGGCGGACGAAATCGGTTATCGGGGTGGTCACAACCTGGCGGATGTGGCCGAAATTCTCCTCTGCGCACTCGCTGGTGACCACGACAGGGCCAGCCGTACGCGCTCCGAGCTCGACGAGCGCACGCGTACCTCGGGCGGCAACACCTACTGGGTGCCCATTGTGACCACTTGGATCGACGGCGTCGATATGGCGGTAGAACACTGTCCAGCCATCAGTTGGATAGATAACGTCACCGCGTCGCTGGGTCGCTGGGCAGAAGTGGCGATATTCCGATGACGCCGCAGGCCAGCAACGGACCACGGCCGATCAGACCGCACGAATCGGGCGAAACCACGCGGAGGACAGGATTTCATGAGTGACCTTTTACGGGTCGGCCTGGCCGGGATGGGAATCATCGCGGAGACCCATCTCGAGGTTCTCACCGAACGATCGCACGTCTGCCTGGAGTTCACCGTCGACCCCCACTGCACAGAGTCACCCGCATTCCGCGGAATCAAGCCGCCTCATTATAGCGGTCTCGCCGACGCGCTCGAGAGGCACCAACCCGACTTGGTCGTGATCGCCACTCCCACGGACACGCACGCCGACCTGGCAGCCCAGGTCCTGACCCTGTCCTCGGCCCGGATACTGGTCGAGAAGCCCCTCGTCCACGATCTCGTCTCCCTCGCCCGGCTGCGTTCCCTGGAAAGAACCACCGATGTGCGGGGCCGTCTGTTCACCGCGCACCATTTCGCCTTCTCGCCCGAGGTACTTTGGTCTGTGGAGCAGATCGCCGAACACCCCGAATGGGGGCCCGTCACAGCTATCACCTCGGCGTTCTATGATCCCTACATCCTCCAGGGCCAGCAGGCTTTCACCTCGTACATCTCCAGCTGGATGGACTCCGGGGTAAACCAGCTCAGTATGCTCACCCGGTTTGTCGACCTCACAGCGCTTACCTCCGTCCTGCAAATGGACGGCGGCGCAAGTGCATGGTGCACCTCCGAGTACCGCTCCTGCGGGACCGTAGGTACCGCTCGACTGCGCACTAGCTGGCTCACCGGCTCCAGCAGTAAGGTGACCACTCTCACCTTCGGCCGTTCCGGCGTGGAGATCTGGATCGACCACACCGCCATGGCCAGCTTCGCCGCCCACGATGGCGGACTCCTCGCCGCCCACGGCAACGATGGCCGTACCCCTAGGAAAGTCGCCCATTACCGGCCTCTATACGAGAGCCTGCTGTCCGACCAGCCCGATCCAGTCCTTAACTTCGACACTGCCGCGACCGTCACCGAACTCCATCATGCGGCACCTCGGCACGGCGTCAACGCATAGAAGTGCTTTGTTAGGTCGTTGTGATGGCCGCGGTGTCGCGATAAGCCCGCTTGCAACCTTTCGGCCACGCTTTTAACAGCTATCTCTGTCAATGATGCGGAACAGATCCCATCTCAACCCTAGGCCGATAAATGCTCACCAATAGCACATTCACGGCGAAGATTTGATCAGCGCACGTGGGAGGGCACGAAAGGGGGTTTGACGACCTCACAGGGCAGCGCCCGACCACGGACGTCGACCTCGACGAAGTCCCCGGGGCGCACCGCGGGATCGAGCAGCGCCAGCGCGATGCCGGTGCGCAACGTCGGGGAGAAGGTCCCGGAGGTGATCTCCCCTAGCGGATCACCGGCCGTCGACCGCACGGCCATGTGCGGCCGGGGCACCCCACGCCCGGTGGCCCGCAAGGCGCGCAACCGCCGCGACGGGCCGCGTTCGCGCTCGGCGAGCAGCGCCTCCCGTCCCCAGAAGGCCGGTTTGTCCCAGCCGACCGCCCAGGCCAGACCGCCCTGCAGCGGGGTGATGGCGGGGCTGATGTCCTGGCCGTGCAGGGGATAGCACATCTCGGTGCGCAGCGTGTCCCGGGCGCCTAGCCCGCACGCCCGGCCACCGAGCGCAGCGGCGGCGGCGAGCAACGCGTGCCACAGGGCCGGCGCCTGCCCCCACGGGGCCAGCAGCTCGTAGCCCCGCTCGCCGGTGTATCCGGTGCGCCCGATCCGCACCGGCGTGCCGTGATGCTCGGTATCCACGAAAGCCAGATAGTCGAGATCGGCGAGCGCCAACCCCACGGCGGCGAGCAGGTCCGCCGAGCGTGGTCCCTGCACGGCGAGCACCGCGTACTCGCAGTGCAGGTCGGCCACCGTTACCCCCGGCGGAGCGGCATCGGCCAGCCGGCGAGCGACCGCGGCGGCGTTCGCGGCATTCGGAACGCAGCACACCTCGCGCTCAGAGACCAGGTAGGCGATCAAGTCGTCCAGCACACCGCCGTCCTCGACGCAGCACACGGTGTACTGGGCCTGCCCTGGCGCCACCCTGGCGAGATCAGCGGTGAAGCAGGAGTTGAGGAACTCCACGGATCCCGGGCCGGTGACGCTGACCTTGCCCAGATGTGTGACGTCGAACACACCCACCGCCTCGCGGACCGCGGCGTGCTCCGCGACGACACCCCCACCGGGGAAGCTGATCGGCATCTCCCACCCGCCGAACACGCCGAGAGTGGCGTCGGCGTCGACGTGTGATGCGTGCAGGGGTCCGCGGTGCACCTCGGTACTCACGACTATGGAACGCTACCGCTAGAGGTCCGCGCAACCGTTACCGGCGCGCGATGCCATCTTTCAGGCCAGATCAGCGAGGAGACCGCCGTGACCACCCCGACGCTGTGCCTCACCGACACCTCGGTGACCACCGCGACCGTCGATGCGCTCGTGGTGGGGATCGCCTCCGGCGAGGGGGGTCCCCAGCTTCTTCCGGGCAATGAGGAGGTCGACGCCGCGTTCGACGGTGCCCTCACCGAGCTGCTCCACGTGCTGGGCGCCCGGGGCAAAGCCGACGAGGTGATCAAGATACCCACCCGCGGGGCGATCAGTGCCCCGCTGCTGCTCGCCACCGGCCTCGGTGAGGTCGACGGCCAGCCCAGCAGCGAGCAGGTACGCCGAGCCGCGGGGGCGGCGTCCCGGGCGCTGTCGGGCACCGCTCACGCGATCACCACGCTGTCCCGGATCGACCTGACCGCCACCGCGGAGGGCACCGCCCTGGGCAGTTACGCGTTCACCGCCTACCGCTCCGAGAACGGCAACGGACCGCTGGGTCAGATGGATCTGTCGGTGCCCTCGACCGGTGACGCCGGGGCAACACGAGACCTCGCTCGGGCCGCTGTGATCGCCGAATCGGTCGCGGCCGCGCGGGACCTGGTGAACACCCCACCCAACGATCTGTACCCGGCCTCGTTCGCCGATCGCGCCGTGACGATGGCACAGGCGGCGGGACTGCGCACCGAGGTGCTCGATGAGAAGGGGCTGCGGCGCGAGGGCTACGGCGGCATCCTGGGGGTGGGCGGCGGCTCGTCCCGGCCGCCCCGGCTGGTCCGGCTGCATTACGCCCCCACCGCGCCGAGAGCGAAGGTGGCTCTGATCGGGAAGGGGATCACCTTCGACACCGGGGGTATCTCGATCAAGCCGGCCGCGAAGATGGAAGAGATGACCATGGACATGGCCGGCGCGGCGGCCGTGATCGTCACCACAGTGCTCGCCGCCCGGCTGGAACTGCCGGTGGAGGTGATCGCCACCGTGCCGATGGCCGAGAACATGCCCTCGGCCACCGCATACCGGCCCGGCGATGTGCTCACCATGTACGGCGGCACCACCGTCGAAGTGCTCAACACCGACGCCGAGGGCCGGCTGATCCTCGCCGACGCGCTGGTCCGCGCGGCGCAGGACAACCCGGACTACCTGATCGACACCGCCACCCTCACCGGGGCTCAGATCATCGCGCTGGGCAACCGCACCCCGGGGATCATGGGCACCCCCGAGTTCCGGGACCGGGTCACCATGATCTCCCAGCAGGTCGGGGAGAACGGGTGGGCCATGCCGCTGCCCGAGCACCTGCGCTCCGATTTGGACTCCAAGCTTGCGGACATCGCCAACGTGGCCAGCCACCGCTGGGGTGGCATGCTCGCGGCCGGCGTGTTCCTGTCCGAGTTCGTTCCCGACGGCATCCCCTGGGCGCACCTCGACATCGCGGGCCCGGCCTACAACACGGGTTCGCCGTGGGGATACACCGGCAAGGGCGGTACCGGCGTGCCGGTGCGCACCTTGGCGGCGGTCCTGGCGGATATCGCCGAGCACGGCTGACTCGCCCGCCGGCTATTCCCCCTGCTCGCGCTGACGCTGCCGGGCGGTGTGGTCACGCATCCGTTGCGGATATCCGACGAGGACGACGTCATAGATCGGGATTCCCAGCCGCTCACCCAGCCGCCGCGCCCCGTGGGCACCATCGACTCTGCGCCGGGTCCACTCACCGTCGTGCGCGACGAGCACCACGGTGGTCTCGGTGACCGCGGTGCGCGGCTCGACGAACGCCTCCACCCCGTCACGTGCGGCAGTCCACTGCTCGAGATGATCGACATCGGCGCTCGAGGCGGCACGCATCGTCCCAGCGTGCCGCCTACGCAAGAACCGCTCCAGCACACCCACCTCGTCGCCTCCTCCGCTACCGAATGTCGTCCGGTTATCTCGCCATGCAACGCGCCTGCCAACACCATTAATCCGCAACGTGCTGCGGCCTCGCCCACGTCGCCGGTCGGCGCAGCGTGGTGACAAGATGGACATGGCGCCCAACCCACGGTACCGACGTCTACTCGAGGAGCGTCAGGAGTGACCAGCACCTCAGCGACGGAGACATCCGCCGACCTGGTGATTCTCGGTGGCGGCTCAGGCGGTTACGCCTGCGCCCTGCGAGCCGCACAGCTGGGCCTGACCGTCACCCTGGTGGAGAAGGACAAGCTGGGCGGCACCTGCCTGCACCGTGGCTGCATCCCGACCAAGGCGCTGTTGCAGGCCGCCGAGGTGGCCGACGCCGCTCGAGAGGGCCATCAGTTCGGGGTGAAGACCGCACTCGAGGGCATCGACATGGGCGGTGTCAACAAGTACAAGGACGGCGTCGTCGCCAAGATGTTCAAGGGTCTGCAGGGGCTGGTGTCCTCCCGGGGGATCAGCTATGTCGAGGGCACCGGGCGCTTCGTCGCACCCCACGCCGTCGATGTCGACGGGCGGCGCTACACCGGGCGCCACATCGTGCTGGCTACCGGTTCCTATGCCAGGTCACTGCCCGGTCTGGAGATCGGCGGCCGATTCATCACCAGCGACCAGGCACTGAGCCTCGACTACGTGCCGGATCGCGTGGTGGTGCTGGGTGGCGGCGTGATCGGCGCCGAGTTCGCCAGCGTCTGGTGCTCCTTCGGTGCCCAGGTGACCGTGGTCGAGGCGCTGCCCAGACTGCTCCCCACTGAGGACGACTTCTGCTCCAAGCACCTGGAGCGGGCCTTCCGCCGGCGTGGCATCACCGCCAAGACCGGAGTGCGCTTCACCGGTGCCACCCAGTCCAACTCCGGGGTCACGGTGAGCCTGGAGTCCGGGGAAGCGCTCGAGGCCGATCTGCTGCTGGTCGCCGTCGGCCGGGGACCGAACACCGCTGAGGCCGGGTACGCCGAGGCCGGCGTGCGGATGGAACGCGGTTTCGTGCTCACCGACGACCGGCTGCGGACCAACCTCCCGGGGGTGTACGCCCTGGGGGACATCGTGCCCGGGCTGCAACTCGCGCACCGGGGGTTCGCCCAGGGCATCTTCCTCGCCGAGGACATCGCCGGGCGAAAACCCACCCCGATCGATGAGGACGGCATCCCGCGGGTGACCTACTGCGAGCCACAGGTCGCCTCGGTCGGGCTCACCGAGGCGCAAGCCAGGGAGCGCCACCGCGAGATCGAGACGATCACCTATGACCTGGCCGGTAACGGCAAGAGCGTCATCCTGGGAGCCAAGGGCGCGATCAAGCTGGTGCGCGCCAGGAACGGTCCGGTGCTCGGCGTGCACATGGTGGGTGACCGGGTGGGCGAGCTGATCGGCGAGGCCCAGCTGATCGTCAACTGGGAGGCTTACCCGGAGGACGTCGCCGCGCTGGTGCACGCTCACCCGACGCAGAACGAGGCGCTCGGCGAGGCGCACCTCGCCTTGGCGGGCAAGCCGCTGCACGCGCACGGTTAGCCGAGGACGACAGCCCAGGCAACGAGCACCCACAAGGACCTGAAGACGACGGGAGTCGAGGCAACCAGATGGCGTACTCCGTGGCGATGCCAGCGCTCGGCGAGAGTGTCACCGAGGGAACGGTGACACGTTGGCTCAAACGGGAGGGTGACCCCGTCGCGGTCGATGAACCGCTGGTGGAGGTGTCTACCGACAAGGTCGACACCGAGATTCCCTCGCCCGCGGCCGGTGTACTGGAACGGATCGTGGTCCCGGAGGACGAGACCGTGAAGATCGGCGCGGAGCTCGCGGTGATCGGCGACGCTTCCCAGACCACCACTTCCCAGCCCACCTCTCCCCAGCCCGCTGCTCCCCCACCCGCCGCACCCCGGCACGCCGCGCCCAGTGGTGCGGTGCCCGACCCCGCCGGGGAAAGCGCCGGCCAGCCGGCGCAGCGATCGGGTGCACGGCCGTCCCCCGGGAGTTCCGTGACGATGCCCGCGCTCGGTGAGAGCGTCACCGCGGGAACCGTGACTCGGTGGCTCAAGCAGGTCGGTGACACCATCGACGTGGACGAGCCGCTCGTCGAGGTGTCCACCGACAAGGTCGACACCGAGATCCCGTCCCCGGTGGCCGGCATCGTCTTGGAGATCTTGGTTGCGCAGGACGAGACGGTGGCTGTCGGCGCTGCCCTGGCTACGGTAGGTGACCGCGAGACCGCGGCGCCGGCCCATCCGGATCAGTCCGAGCCATCCGTCCCACCGCGACCCGCTGCCCAGCCCGATCGGGAGGCGGTCACCGAGTTCGGTGCGGACCGCAGCGGTGCGCCGTACGTGACACCCCTGGTGCGCAAGCTGGCCACCGAGCACGGGATCGACCTGTCGACGGTACAAGGCACCGGCGTCGGGGGCCGGATCCGCAAGCAGGACGTCCTGGCCGCGGTCGAAGCGCCTCAACCCGAACCGGAGCCGACCGCACCCCCCGAGCCGACCGCACCGCCGCAGCGGCCGTCGGCCACCACGCCGCCCGCGCCGCTACCGTCGGCGGCAGGTTCCGAACTACGTGGCCGGACCGAGAAGATATCCCGGATGCGCAGTGTCATCGCCAAGCGCATGGTGGAGTCGCTCCAGGTCTCCGCGCAACTCACCACGGTGGTGGAGGCCGACATCACCCGTCTCGCGCGGCTGCGGGATCGGGCCAAGCGGGACTTCGAGGCCACCGAAGGCGTCAAGCTGTCGTTCCTGCCGTTCTTCGCCCAAGCCACCGTCGAGGCGCTCAAGCAGCATCCCAAGGTGAACGCCTCGATCGACACCGACAAGGGTGAGATCACTTACCACAACGCGGAGCATCTCGGCATCGCGGTCGATACCGATCGCGGCCTGCTGGTGCCCGTGATCCACGATGCGGGCGATCTCAACATCGCCGGCCTGGCCCGCCGGATCGCCGACCTCGCCGCCCGGACCAGAACGAACAAGATCACCCCGGATGAGATGAGCGGCGCTACCTTCACCCTGAGCAACACCGGCTCCCGGGGCGCGCTGTTCGATACTCCGATCGTCCCGCAGCCACAGGTCGGGATCCTCGGCACCGGAAGCGTGGTCAAGCGAGCCGTGGTGCTCTCCGATGAGGACGGCGACACCATCGCCGTTCGCTCGATCATCTACCTGGCGCTGTCCTACGACCACCGCCTGGTCGACGGCGCCGACGCCGCCCGCTTCCTCAACACCATCAAACAACGCCTCACCGACGCCACCTTCGAGCGCGACCTCGGCCTCTAGCCGTAACCAGCAGCCCTGATCCTCCCGAACTCAACAGGAGCGCCTTTCGATCATGGTTGGCGAGCTCTGCTGTTGAGCTCGGGAGGATCAGGGCTGCGAGCGCAGGGTGGGGTTCAGGGTGAGGTCGTCGAACTCGCCGGCTTTGACGCCTTTGGTCCAGGCGTCCATCTCGGCGCAGGTGAACAGGACGACGCCGGCGTCGGGGTGGTTGCTGTTGCGCACCGCGGTCCGGCCATCGTCCAGTTGGGCGACCTCGACACACGCCCCAGTGCCGTTGCTGAAGCTGGACGTGCGCCACGCGGCGGTGGATACCTCAGTCATGAGTGCCGCCTTTCCCCCGGTACTCATCCAGTATGGCAGTGAGCAGCCCGGCGGTCTCGGCCGCGTCCAGCGCCGGTTCACGCAGGTCATCGAACATGTTGACCATCGCGGCCACGTCACCCGGATCGCTGATCAGGTACCCGCCGAGTGGCCCGTCGAAGTAGCCCAGCGGCGGGTCGATCTCGGGGTCGGCGAAGTGCAGCACGGTGAAGTTGCTGGCGATCCCGGCGTGCTGACCCTGGCTTGCGGGCAGCACCTGGATCGTGACGTTCTCCGAACTCGTGGCGGCCAGGAGCCGTTCGAGTTGCGCAATCATCACGGCTGGCCCGCCCACCTCCAGCCGCAGCGCTACTTCAGTGAGCACAGCGTGGAACCGCAGCGGGGCGGGGCCGATCAGGCGCTGCTGGCGGTGCATCCGGGCGGTTACCCACCTCTCCACCGCATCCGGCGCGACCACGTAGGGCGCGGTGAGATGCGTCGCCCGGGCGTACTGCTCGGTTTGCAGCAGCCCATGAATGATCACCGGTTCGAACACCGCCATCGCAACAGCGTCCTCCTCGAAGCTGACCAGCGGCCGCAGCCAGTCGGGCAGGCCGTAGACGACCCACTGGCCGGCTCCCTGACCGGCTTCCTCGCGCAGCTGCTCCAGCCCCTTGCGCACGTCGACCGGCGCACGCAGCTCGGCCAGCAGGCACACCAGATCCGACTTACTCCCTCCACGCAACGATGCGCCTGGTCTGGTACAACCCGGACGCCGCCATCCCGCAGGACCAGGCAGCCTGACCCAGGGTCGCGCAGCAGGCGCGCAGGGCGAGAAAATCTCCCCATGCGCGTCGCGATTGCCGGGTCGTCGGGTCTCATCGGTACCACGCTGGTGGCGCTGCTCCGCCAAGCCGGTCATGACGTGCTCCGGCTGGTCCGCAGACCGGCACAGGCACCGGACGAGCGGGCCTGGAACCCGGCGGCGGCGACGATGGACCCAGGCACCCTGGATGGCGTTGACGCCGTGGTGAACCTCTGCGGCTCGACAATCGGCGAGCGGCGCTGGTCCGGCGAGGTCAAACAGGCCATCCGGGACAGCCGGATCGGCCCCACCGAGGTGCTCGCCGCGGCCGTCGCCGAGCACCGGGTTCCGGTGCTGGTCAACGCCTCCGGGGTGGGTTACTACGGCGACACCGGGGACCGCCGGGTCGATGAGACCGCACCGATGGGCTCGGGTTTCCTGGCACAGGTCTGCCGCGACTGGGAAGCGGCGACGGCCGCCGCCGAGCGGGCCGGATCACGGGTGGTTCGGGTGCGAACCGGCCTGGTGATCTCCCCAGCCGGCGGGTTGCTGGGTCAGCTCAAACCACTGTTCGCGCTCGGATTGGGCGGCCGGTTGGGCAGTGGAGCGCAGTACATGCCGTGGATCTCGCTGGATGACGAGGTGGGCGCGATCCGCTTCGCCCTGGAGCACGACGAGCTGTCCGGTCCGGTCAATCTCAGTGGCCCGGATCCGGTGACCAATGCCGAGTTCACCAGGGCCCTGGGCGAGGCGATGCACCGTCCAGCCCCACTCGTGGTGCCGGCCTTCGCGATGCGCCTGGCCCGCGGCGCCGAGATGGTCGACGAGATGGCGCTGATCGGGCAACGAGCAATACCTGCGGTCCTGCGCGAGCACGGCTACCCGTTCCAGCACCCGACGCTGTCCGCCGCGTTGACCGCGGCGCTGGAGTAGCACGTCGCCGCGGGAGTCCGGCGCCCGGCGTAGTCTCGCGCTCGTGACCGTCGCCACCCGATCCTGCCGGGCCGCCCGGACTCCGGTCGAGGTCCGCCAGCTCGGCACCATCGACTACAACCAGGCCTGGGCGCTGCAACGAGAGCTGGCCACCGCCCGCGCGGAGGGCACCGGGCCCGACGTGCTGCTGCTCCTCGAGCACCCCGCGGTGTACACCGCGGGCCGGCGGACCACACCAGCTGATCGGCCTGCCGAGGGCACCCCGGTGATCGACGTCGATCGTGGCGGGAAGATCACCTGGCATGGGCCGGGCCAGCTCGTCGGCTACCCCTTGATCGCGTTGACCGAGCCGCTCGACGTCGTCGACTTCGTGCGGCGCCTGGAGCAGGCGCTGATCTCGGTGTGCACTGGCCTGGGCCTGGACACCGGGCGGATCGCGGGACGCTCCGGGGTGTGGCTGGCGGCTGACCCCGCGACCGGCCGCCCGCAGCGCAAGATCGCCGCGATCGGGGTCCGGGTCAGCCGGGGGGTGACCATGCACGGGTTCGCGTTGAACTGTGCGCCGGACCTGTCCGCGTTCGACCGGATCGTGCCCTGCGGCATCACCGATGCCGGTGTGACGTCCCTCACCGCCGAGCTGGGCCGGCCGGTGTCCGTGGCGCAGGTGCGGCCCGCGGTGCAGCGTGCCGTCCTCGATGCGCTGGACGGCGTGCTGGCCGTGCGCACGTAGGGTGGCCCTCGTGAGCGCCTCAGCATCTGATCCCGGCGGCCGCAGGTTGCTGCGGCTGGAGGTCCGCAACAGCCAGACCCCGATCGAGCGCAAACCGCCGTGGATCCGGACCCGGGCCACCATGGGGCCATCGTTTCGGGAGCTGACGAGCTTGGTGCGCCAGGAGGGTCTGCACACCGTCTGCCAGGCCGCCGGCTGCCCCAACATCTACGAGTGCTGGGAGGACCGGGAGGCGACCTTCCTCATCGGCGGTGATCAGTGCACCCGGCGCTGCGACTTCTGCCAGATCGACACCGGCCGTCCCGCCCCGCTGGACCGTGACGAGCCACGGCGGGTCGCCGAGTCGGTTCAGACCATGGGCCTGCGCTATGCAACGGTCACCGGGGTCGCCCGTGATGACCTGCCCGACGGCGGTGCCTGGCTCTACGCCGAGACCGTCCGGCAGATCCATACGCACAACCCCGGCACCGGCGTGGAGCTGCTCATCCCGGACTTCAACGCCCGTCCCGAGCTGCTCGGCGAGGTGTTCGACGCCGGACCCGAGGTGCTGGCGCACAACCTGGAGACCGTGCCACGGATCTTCAAACGGATCCGGCCGGCGTTTCGCTACGAGCGGTCGCTGGAGGTGCTGCGGGCGGCCCGGGACTCGGGACTGGTCACCAAGTCCAACCTGATCCTGGGCCTGGGTGAGCAGCCCGACGAGGTCAGCGCCGCGATGGCCGACCTGCACGCCGCGGGGTGCGAGCTGCTCACCCTCACCCAGTACCTCCGCCCCTCGCCGCGGCACCATCCGGTGGCCCGGTGGGTCCACCCGGAGGAGTTCGTCGAGCATGCCCGCGCCGCCGAGCTGATGGGTTTCGCCGCGGTGATGGCCGGGCCGCTGGTGCGATCGTCCTACCGGGCCGGCCGGCTCTACGCCCAAGCCCTCGCCCACCGCGGCGGGCAGTTACCCGAGCATCTCGCGCAGCTGGCCACGGCTCCTCCGGCGGCCCAGGAGGCGGCCCACCTGCTGGCCCGCTGATAGCTTGCCTGACCAGGGCACTCGCCAAGTATTCTATGAGCCATGCCCGCCAAACCGTCTCCCAAACCGGCCGCTGGGACCAAGAACAAAGCGGCAGCGAAGGCCGCCAAGCAGGAACGCCGCGCCGCCGCCAAGCAGCGTCGGGCGCAACTTTTCCAAGCCTTCAACATCGCGCGCCGCGAGGACAAAGTCCTGCTTCCGTTGATGATCGGAGCGTTTCTGCTCATCACCGCGGTGATATTCGGGGTGGGCTTCCTGTTCGGTCAGCAGTGGATATTCCTGCCGCTGGGCGTCACGCTCGGCGTGCTCGGCGCGATACTGATCTTCGGTCGGCGGGTGCAACGCAACGTCTTCGCCCAGGCCGAGGGCCAGCCCGGCGCCGCGGCCTGGGCGTTGGAGAACCTGCGCGGGAAATGGAAAGTGACACCCGCGGTAGCGGGCACCACGCAGCTGGACGCGGTACACCGGGTCATCGGGCGACCCGGGGTCGTGCTGGTCGCCGAGGGGGCGCCGCATCGGATCAAACCGCTGCTGGCGCAGGAGAAGAAGCGGGTGTCCCGGTTGATCGGGGACACCCCGATCTATGACGTCACAGTGGGCAACAGCGAAGGCCAGGTGCCGCTGGCCAAACTCCCCCGGCATCTGGCCAAACTGCCGCGCAACGTTACCGCTGCGCAGATCGACGGCTTGGAGAGCAAGCTGGCCATCCTCAGCACCCGTGCCGCCGCCGTGCCCAAGGGCCCCCTCCCCCAAGGCGCCAAGATGCGCAACATCCAACGCGCCGCCCGCCGCCGCTAAGACCCCCGATCACCCCGATATATCGCCATGTCGGGGCATCGAGGGGTTAGCGGGTGCGTAGGACGATGGTGTTGGCGGCGCGATCGTGCAGGCCGCGGTTGTCGATGTCGTAGACCACTGGGGGGATCAGCAGACACAGCAGGACCGTGCGGATCGCCGCCGCGCCGAAGCCGGCCCGCCGCCCATCCAGCTGCGCCACCCGCAGGCCGGCCACTGCGTGCCCGGCAGTGCGACCCGCGATCCCGACGGAGAGCACGGTGATCGCCGCGAACAGGACCAGCGCTGAGAACGCCGGGTTCTTCGTGAGCAGCTGAGCCGCTACCGAGCAAGGCAGCCAGTCGATGACGATGGCCAGGATGCGGGGGCCGAAACCGGCAGCCGAGCCCGGTCCGGACTCGGGCAGCCCCAGCCGCTGACCGGGATAGTCCGGCCCGTCAGGATCTGCCGGCGGGTCCCCATGGGGAGGCTCGGAAGGGCCGGACAGCCAGGTTTGGGTCCATCTGCTCACTCGACTAGGGTATGCCGCCAGCGGGCTAGCCTCGCCCACCACCAGCCCTTTAACCTTGGTAAAACATCCGGGTGACGGTCACGCAACAACACCCTTCTAGGTTCGCCGCAGCGACGTGACCGATCACGCCGGTCCGACAGCACAGCGCACGAAGGAGTGAACAACAAGTGTTCTCCAACCCCGATGAGGTCCTGCGCTTCATCGCCGATGAGGACGTCGAGTTCGTCGATGTCCGCTTCTGCGACCTGCCGGGCGTCATGCAGCACTTCACAGTCCCGGGGGAATTCTTCGACGCAGATATCATCGAAGAGGGCTTGGCATTCGACGGCTCGTCGGTGCGCGGGTTCCAGTCGATCCACGAGTCGGACATGCTGTTGCTGCCCGATTTCGCGACGGCACGCATCGATCCGTTCCGGGTGCAGAAGACGTTGAACATCAACTTCTTCGTGCACGACCCCTTCACCCGCGAGCCCTACAGCCGCGACCCGCGCAACGTGGCGCGCAAGGCCGAGGAGTTCCTCGCTTCGACCGGCATCGCCGACACGGCCTACTTCGGCCCCGAGGCCGAGTTCTACTGCTTCGACTCGGTGCGCTTCGACACCACGCCCAACAGCGCGTTCCACGAGATCGACTCGGTCGCCGGCTGGTGGAACACCGGCGCCGAGGAAGACGGTCGAAACCAGGGCTACAAGGTCAACTACAAGAGCGGGTACTTCCCAGTGCCCCCCACCGACCACTTCGCCGACCTGCGCAACGCCATGGTCACGCACCTCATCGGGTGCGGCTTCACGGTGGAGAAGGCCCACCACGAGGTCGGCACAGCTGGCCAGGCAGAGATCAACTACAAGTACAACACGCTGTTGCACGCGGCCGATGACCTGCAGCTCTACAAGTACATCATCAAGAACACCGCGTGGGCGGCCGGGCGGACCGTGACGTTCATGCCCAAGCCGCTGTTCGGGGACAACGGGTCTGGGATGCACACCCACCAGTCGCTGTGGATGGACGGCAGGCCGCTGTTCCACGACGAGTCCGGCTACGGCGGGCTGTCCGACGTCGGCCGGCACTACATCGGCGGCATCCTGCACCATGCCCCATCGCTGCTGGCCTTCACCAACCCGACGGTGAACTCCTACCACCGTCTGGTGCCCGGCTACGAAGCACCGGTGAACTTGGTGTACTCACAGCGCAACCGCTCGGCCTGTATCCGGATCCCGATCACCGGCAACAACCCGAAGGCCAAGCGCATCGAGTTCCGCTGCCCGGACGCCTCGGGCAACCCCTACCTCGCATTCTCCGCAATGATGATGGCCGGGCTGGACGGGATCAAGAACGCCTACGAGCCCGCCGCTCCCATCGACAAGGATCTCTACGAGCTGCCTCCTGAAGAAGCCAAGGACGTCGCCCAGGTGCCAGCGAGCCTCGGCGCGGTGATCGATCGCCTCGAGTCCGACCACGACTACCTGCTCGAAGGTGGCGTCTTCACCCCGGACCTCATCGAGACCTGGATCGCCCTCAAACGCGAGAACGAGATCGACCCCCTGCGCCTGCGCCCCCACCCCTTCGAGTTCTCTCTCTATTACGACGTCTGATCCATCTGGGCCCTTGACTGGGGATTTTCTCTCGGTCAAGGGCCCGGTACAGACTCGCGTACCGAGAGTGACCTTCGACACCCGCGGAAGTATGTATCGCGGGAGTATGTATCACAGGGCCGACACATCGGCTCTGTGATAGGGGAACAGCCTCGGTCGAGCTCCGATAGCCACGTGTCACGGCTACGACAATGCATTACCCCCGGCCAAGAGGCGACTGCGGCGCAGAAGGGAGAGAATCATGATAGCCTCAGTCCATCTCAGCAGCGTAACCGGTGAAGATCTTCTCATCGTGCAGGCGAACGATCTCGATCCTTACGTCACCCTCACGATCCGTCAGCACAGCGTCGACCTCACTCGGGATCAAGCCCGTCATGCCGCCGATGCGCTTCGCGCCTGTGCTTTGACAGCCGTCGACACCACGTTCGGGAATGCTGAGGAAATCCTCTGACCCAGCTGCGGGCGCGGGCTTGTCACCATCACCTCTTCCCCTCACTCCGAAAGGCAGGTTTCCTCGCCACCCTCGTGCGGATTATTGTCAGTGCTGGGATTTTCCTTCGACGGTGCGAGCACAATCACATCGGTGGCGTGGCAGGTCTGCCAGATGGCATTATCCAGCCGTACCGGGAACAGACCGAGTAAACCAGGCAAAAACTCACGCTGATACGACATCACGGTCCCCTTAAGCCGTGCCCCCCCTGAGCTGTACCCGCGTGCCCACAGGCAGGCCCGGCGAGGCGAACGCCATCTGCTCTCCGATGTCTCAGTGCCAGCGCGTCCGGTCAGGGACGGTGGACCATGAGACAACGGGATGGGAGCAGCTACCCGGACAAACTGTCCGGGTACCGGAAGTAGTGCTATCGCGCGACGGGAACGGCCGCGTTCACCGCGTCAAGCGCCGCTGACCAGGGCAATTCGCGCCCAGGAGCGCTACGCGGCTCATGGAGCAACCACACGTCATCACCGTAGACGAGGTGCACGCCGGCCCGGCGCAGGACGGCGATGTGGCTATCCCACGAGGGGTGCCGAGCGTGCGCGGCGTTGACACGTGGGAACACCACTACCGGTAGGTCACGGATGCCCATCGCTTCGTTGATCTGCGTCAATGCTTGGTTGTCAGCAATCCCGAGAGCGAGCTTGGCGACCGTGTTCGCCGAGGCCGGAGCGACGAGGTAGCAGTCCACCCGCGGATGCGGGCTGCTCTCGGTCGGCGAGCGCGGGTCGATCCGCACCGGAAAACCTGAGGCCTTCTCGATCTCCGTGAGTGCTCCGGACTCGCGAAGCCACCGGCCAGCGGTCGGCGTGAGTGTGACCGCGACGGTCCAACCGGCGTCCTGAGCCGGCCGGATGAGCCGCGGAAGTAACTCATGCACCCCGCCCGCGCCGGAGCCGACTAGGCCCAATATCCGTGATCTCATTCGGTTACCTCACCGCTCGGCAACGTTCGGCCAGTGCCAGTAGTGGCGAGGATTTCTTGCCAGCGGTCACCGGAGCCCGGCGGTACATGGACCGCACAACTTCCCGAACGACTACGCTGTGCCGGACGATCCTGGGCGACTTCTGCTCGGCAATGAGCAGCGTCTGCAGCGCGTCGTCATCCTTAGCGACGAGGCTCAGCGCGCGGGCGAGGTCGATCAGATGCGTGACCTGGCGCTCCACTGGAAGATGGTCGACGTTGATCCGGGGAGAGGAGTCGATCACCTGCGTGATGTCACCCAGGTCAAGCGCGACCGAGACCCGGTGCAGCTCCACATTGGACGGACCGAAGCCGGTCTGCCAGTAATTCGCATCCACACCTAGCTGATCAGCCGCACGGCCGGCCTGCGTCAACAACTCACCCGCTGTCGATCGGTCCTGATGCCGGGCCGCGGCTACTGCCGTACGGAGATAGAGCATCCCGTACAAACTGAGCGCCGCCGGGTCATCGCCTTTCGTCCTTGGCGAGAGCCATCGGGCAGCGACCTCGCCCAGCTCCACTGCATCATCAAATCGGCCAACTGCCAGCAGCGCGTGGGTGCCCGACCGCGCGGCTGACGCCAGCACCAACGGATCGTCTGATTCGTCGGCCGCCTGCATCGCCCGTTCCGCCGCGATCCAGGCAAGATCGGCCTCACCGATCTTGCTCAGCGTGGTTGCGGCCAGGTGGTGAATACGAGCCGAGACCGCAGCACACGCCCGCCGATATGACGCATCATCGGTCGACGCGAATTCCATCTGTTGCGTCGTCTTGATCAGGCCAGGCAGCGCAGTCACGACACGGGTAAGCTCGCCCTTCTGGTAGCTCAACCACGTGCCCTCGGCCAGCTGGCTCACCGGAACCGGGTCGATGTACTCCGGCGGCACCGACGACGAGAACAACGTTCTCGACAGCCGCCGGGGAGCCATCAACGCATCCCGAATTGCCGGAACATCGTCGTGCTCTTCGTCCTCCAACAGGACCGGCTCTCCCAGCAGGTCACCGAGCGTGACCCGAAGCGCCCGGGCCAGATCCGTCAGCACATCAAGCCGGCGGATCTCCCGCTCACCGCGCTCGATCTTGCTCAGCCAGTCCTCAGTACGACCCACCAAGTGAGCAAGAACAACCTGGGATAGCCCACGACGACACCGGTAGAAGGCAACACGCTCGCCGATGCTGAGCTGATCACCCGCACCACGCATGCGCACACGCTATCAGCGGCGATCGATCCGCCCGTCCGCCAGTTCGACCAACTCGCCTCGATCCGGACAACTCGCCGGTACGGACGCCACGCATAGACCGAGCCCGGCACCACTCCAAACAAGCGCCGCCACGCCGCCGCAGCCCTTTCCCCTACTTGGCCTAGCAAGGTCTCCAGGTTGATCGCCATCATGGGTTCCCACTCGGCGTAGCCGCTGCCGAGTTCGACACCATGACTGTCCGAGTTTAAATGAACAAACAACGATCGTGTCTAACTCGGCGCGCTGCGAGCATCGAAGGTCTGGATTCAAGCCTGCGTGAGTTGTGAGGCTTGGTCTGGGGTGGTTCCGGCATCCGCGTTTGTGGTCTGGTCAGCAGGTGGCGGGGTCTGACCAGGATCCGAAGGATTTTCCTCGGCAGGCTTTGGCGGGGTCTGACCAGGGCCCGAAGGATTTTCCTCGGCAGGCTTTGGCGGGGTCTGACCAGGATCCGAAGGTGTCGAATCAGACTTCGGGTTGGGATTCTTCTGGCTCTGATCCAAGTTCGGTGCCGAGGCGGGGGGCACCAGTGGGGTGACGCGCCCGTCCTGGGGACCTGAGCCCGCGGGGGCGGGCGGGTTGGCGGCGGGGGACGCTCCCGGCACGGAGGCGGTGCGCTGGACCGCCTTGGTGGCTTTCCGGCCGGGTGCGGAGTTGGAGGAACCGGCCTTGCTCGCCTTGGCGGTGCCACCGCCGCCGGTGGCCGCGACCGCGCCGGCCGGTGGGGCGGCACTGACTGGTGCGGTCCCAGCCGGGCCGTCGGTGAAACCAGGCAGGCCACCGCCAGCGGCGGCAACACCCAGCGAGGTCAGAAGCACGCCGGCGAGCACCCCAGCCCCGACGATGCTCCGAAGTCGCCCGGTAACCATCCTTCGCAGCGGCGAGGCGTCATCGTCAGCCAGCTCATCATCGTCGATGACCTCACGCGGGGCTGGAATGATCGAGGGCCGATCTGGCGCCTGGCTCGGCAAGCGCTCATGGCTCGTAGGCGGCTCGGCATCGGTCGCCGGCGAGGCGACCGATGCGCTCACCGCGGGAGCGGGTTGAGGCTGCGGAGCCATCGACAGCGCGGCGCCCAACGCGATGGTGGTCTTGGGGTCGGCGTCCACCACCACCGGGCAGCCGAGCCGAGCCGACACCAGCTGGGACACCAACGGTACTCGGGAGGACCCGCCGACCAGCAGCACAGCGCCCAGATCCGCGCTGGTCAGGTCGGCCGAGTCGATCGCATGGGACAGCGAGTCGACGGTGTCCTCGAGGGCCGGGCGGATCATGTCCTCGAACTCGCTGCGCACCAGGCGCACGTGGGCGCTGACCCCCGGGAGCAGGACGGGGATGGACACCTCGATATCCGCGGAGAGCGCCTCCTTGGCCTCGACGCATTCCCGGCGCAGCCGCACCAGGCCGCCGAGCACGTTCGGGTCCTCGATGTCGAGGTCGTCCCACGGCGTGCCTGCGGTGTCGGGTCGAGCCAGCGCGGACTGCACGTGAGCGAAGACGGCTTCGTCGAAGTCGGCGCCGCCGAGCTGCTCCAGGCCCTCGGCCGAGCCCAGCAGGGTGAAGGACCCGGTGCCGGTCTTGCGAACCACGGCCGCGTCGAAGGTACCGCCGCCCAAGTCGTAGACCGCGATCGTGGTGCCTGCCTCGACCCGCTCCTGGGCGGCATAACTGACGGCCGCGGCCTCGGGCTCGGCCAGGAAGGTCAGACCGTGCAGACCGACCGCATCCAAGGCGCGGGACAACAGCTCCTTCTTGTACGGACCCCACGCGGCGGGGTGAGTGATCGCGATCTGATCCGGTGGCCCACCCTCGCGCTCGGTGACCCGGTCCACCACCCAACGCACCATCATCGCGGCCAGGTCATGTGCGGCGTAGGGCCGCCCGCCCACCAGCAACGGTGTGTCGTCACCGATCCGGCGCTTGAACTCCCGGACCACGCGGTCGGGATCGGTCAGCGCGCGCCGCTCGGCGGCCTCACCGACGACCACCGAACCGTCCGGGGCCAGGAAGAGCACCGAGGACACCGACGGCATGCGACCGCTCAGGGCGACGACCTCCGCCTTGGGCTGCTGTTGATCATCTGTGCGCCAGATGGCTGCCGCCGTGAAGCTGGTCCCGACGTCGACCCCCAGTGCGTACCCCACTGCCCACAACCCTTCGACGACGGTCCAGGTTCCGCCGAACGGCGGTACCCCTCGGCTGCTCCATCGCTTGGCGACGACCAACCGTTAACCCGATCGCGACACGAGAAATCTCTTTGCTACAAAGACGCCGCTCAATGCCGGGGGTTGCGATGACCAGCGAAGTAACAAGACGAGACCCGGCACCGATCGAGGCGGTAGCACCACGAGTACGAGCAGTCCGGGAAAGGCCAGCATGGTTCGTCCGCACGCCGCATCGCCAGATCTTCCAGCCGCAGGCATGCCGCCATCAACAGCGTGGATCTTTCGGCAGATCGCGGCAGGCCCGTCGGACCCGCTGACGGCGGCGGTCGTCGGTCCGGGGAGCACCGGGAAGTCGGTGCTGCTCGACGCGGTGGCACGGGAGTACCAGAAGGCCGGCGCCACGGTGGTGCGGGGCAGCTCCGCGACACAGCTCCAGATCGACACGCTGGACCCCAGCGAGCCGATTCTGGTGGACGATGCGCACCGGCTGGACGCCACAGCGCTCGACGGGCTGCGCGTGCTCGCCGAGGGGGACACGGCCCGGCTGGTCGTCGCCTACCGGCCGTGGCCCCGGTCCCCCGAGCTCTCCGCGCTCGGCGCCAGCCTGGCGCGCCGCCGATCACCGGTGATCCTGGGGCACCTGGATCGCAGTACCGTCGGGGCCCGGATCGCCGCGCGGGTGGGGTGCACGCCACCCGATCCGCTGATCGATCTGGTCTACGAGCAGTCCGGTGGTCTGCCCTCGCTCGTCGGGCTGGTGACCCAGGCGCTGGCGGACACCGGCAGGTTCGATCCCCGGCGTCCGGCGGAGTTCCGCCGTCCCGAGCGGGTCAACGTCTCCCCCGGCCTGGCGGAACGGCTGCGTTACCAGCTGGAGGCGCTTGATCCCGGGATCTACCGGCTGATGCAGGCGATGGCCATCGGTGCGGCCCTGGACGCCGAAGTGCTGGCCACCCTCCTCGGCACCGATCCGGCTGCGCTGAGCGACACGGTGCAAGCGGCGCTGGCGACCGGTCTGCTCACCGAGGCGGGTGAGCTGATCGCCTTCGTCCGCAACATCGTGCTGCGGCTGATGCCGATGCTGCAAAGCCGGGGTATGCAGCAGCAACTGGCCAACATCCAGCTCGAACGGGGCGGATCCGTGCTCACCGTGGGGCGGCAGCTGCTGGGCACCGGCGCGAGTGGCAGCCGGGTGGTCGCCGTCCTGGAGCGGGCCGGTGATGAGGCACTGCGGCAGTCCCCGGCACTGGCCGCCGAGCTCTTCGCCGCGACCATCGACGCCGGAGCACCATCTGCGGCACTGGCCGCCCGCCACTCCCAGGCAGTCGCGCTCGCCGGAGATCTCGACCAGGCGCTGCGACTGGCGGATCAGGTCGTCTCGGATCCCGCTGCCCCCGACTGGGAGCGGGGGATCCGCGTGATCGCCGCCGTCCTCGCGCACCGCGGGCTACCCGCTCGCAGCGCGGAGCTGTATTGCAGCCTGCCTACCGGCACGGCGGGGGGGCCACTGCTCGCGGTGCCCGCGCTGATCGGAATCGGGGAGCTGGCGCAGGCCCAGGCGGTGCTCGATGCTGCGGATACCGGCCCCAGCCGCAGCGCCACCATGCTGGCCGGTGCGGAGATTCTGATGGCCCGCGGCATGCTCGCCACCGTCACCGGGACGTCCACCGCGGCGCTGTCCCAACTGGCCAGGGCCGCGCTGCTGCTCGAGCCGGCTGGGGAGACCGTGCTGCTGGCCGACACGCCTGCCGCACTGACCGCTGTGGTCGCGCTGCAGACCGGCGAGCTGGCGGTCGCCGACGCCACGCTGCGCGGCGCCGTCGCCGCCAAGCTCGGCGGCCGCCCGGCGCACCCCCGGCACATGCTGCTGCACGGCTGGGTGGCAATGGCCCACGGCAAGCTGGACGTCGCGCACCGCGCGCTGGACTGGGCGGCCCGCCAGCGCAACCCGCTCGAGCCCCGGGACGAGGTGGTCGCTGCCACGCTGGCGGTGGGCCTGGCTCGTCGAGAGAACGATCCGGCGGCGATGAGTTCGGCGTGGCGCCGGGCGCGCTGCGCCCTCGTCCGGCACCCGATCGATCTCTACGTCCTGCAGCCGCTGGGCGAGCTCGCCATCGCCGCCGCCCGGCTGGGCGAACGAGAGTGGATCATGCCGCATCTGAAGGAGGCCGCCGGCCTGCTCGAGCGGCTGGACAACCCGGTGCTGTGGACGGTGCCACTGCACTGGTGCGAGCTGCACGCCGCCATCGCCGCCCAGCAGCTTTCGGAGACTCAACAGCCTTCGGAGACTCTGGTGCCGGAGAGCCAGCACCAGTCCGAGGCACAGCGACATGCCGCCGCGCTGACCAGCGCCGCATCGAGCAGCCCCTACATCGCCACGCTGGCGGGTGCGGCGAGAAGTTGGCTACAAGTGCTGTCCGGCGAGATCGACGCCGACGCTGTGCAAGCTGCGGCGCGAGGCCTGCACAGCGTCGGCCTGGCGTGGGAGGCCGCCCAACTCGCCGGGCAGGCTGCCACCCGGACCACCGACCGCCGAGCCATGACGGCGTTGCTCACCTGCGCCCGCTCCTTGCACGGCAGTATGCCCAACGGCTCCGACAGTTCTCCCGGCTCGGGAACGGAACTGGACTCCATAGCTGCCCCAACCGAGGACCCGCACGGCGTGACGGCCGCGAGCGCGAGCACGGCGGACGATCGATCGATTCTGAGTGATCGGGAGATCGAGGTGGGCCAGCTCATCCTCACCGGCCTGACCCACAAGCAGATCGGTGAGCGTTTGTTCATTTCGGCCAAAACCGTCGAACATCACATGTCGCGGATCCGCCAGCGGCTCGGTGTCGCCAATCGCACCGAGCTGTTCGGTCGCTTGCGATCAGTGATCGCAACATCCACCCTCAATACCCCTTGATGAGCAGGACACGAGAGCGCATGGCAAGTCATCTTCCTTGTTTAGCGCCCGCGCATACACCACCAGCGGTAGATGATCTGAACCACCAACCGGCAATACTCTGCCCTCCACAGAAAGAGGGTTATTCACGCGGCAACTAATTGCTTCTCTCTCGGCGTGTCTCCATGGCGGACGGCTCGTTTCTCGAAAGAATTGGGTCACCACACTCAATCCTCAGAACGAGCCGTCCGCCATGTATCATACAACAGGCTTCACGAGAGACCAAGTAGTCGAGCTATGCGCTCAGGCGCACGCTGCGAACGAGGTCGCCACCGGGCCTGAGAAGGTTACCTGGCCACCGATTCTGGGATTGTTCAAGTCGGTGGTAGTCACGTTGACCTCAAGCTGTGACGGGGCTTTTTTGCGCGTGTTTACATTGAGTCGGCCGCTATATTCTGCTCACGCTCGAAGACTCAGAACCTATCCCCTCTTGTTAACCTTGGCGATCAGTTGCGCAAGACCATCGTTAAGTCGCTGGTTCGCGCTATGAACTTCGTCAACCAAGACAAGAATGGCGTGTGCCTGGGCAGTCTTAAACGCGCCATCTGTTCAGCGGCACCGGCACGTCCATCCATAATGCGCATACAGAGTGCTGCCATGTCCCTATTGAGCCGCGCCAGCTCGGCCAATGACTCCAGGTCTTCGCGGATCACTGGTATTCATCCTGGCTGTGTCGTGTCGGGCTCAGCACCCCCGAAGGCCCGCGCCAGCTCCCGTCTGAGCGGTATTGCATCAGCCACACTCAGATACGCACTCGGCCCGTCCCTCCGCCTCTCACCTGCCAACGCCTGCACTGGACAACACCCAGAACCAGAGAACACCGAACTGGCGGAAGCAGGGGAGGTGTCCCGATGGAGCGGGACGCACCAGCCCAGCTTTCAACCCGGCCCCTGGGGCCTTGAGACAGCCAATCCCCCTGGTCCTTGGGGATACAGCGAGTCAGTGTGGCGGTCTTGTAGCGGCGCTATGGCGCCACGATCCTGATCTAGGACAGAGCTACGCTGCTGGTGTCGTGAACCTCAGGAGGTCGGTGGGCATGTTCGTCAAGCGTCGTTCCTTCGTCCAGGCGCGCAGGGCTGCGGGCTTCACGCAGGAGAGCCTGGCTGAACGCCTGGCCGTGGATCGCACGACCGTGGCCCGCTGGGAGTCCGGGGAGTACTCGCCGCATCCGTGGTTACGTCCCAAGATCGCTCAAGCGTTCGGACTCTCACTCCGTGAACTCAGTGAGCTGCTGGACGGTGTGGATGCGACGGGGAGCAGGGTCGAGGTAGTAGAAATCTTGCCGAGTGTCGATGCGACGCTGAGCCGGATCGAGTGTCTTCGCCGTAATGTCAATGGGGCCATTACAGAAACCGCAATGACTGGTATCGCTCTGGACGATTGGGAGCGGACGGTTTTCCGGCACGGGCAAGTGACGCGGGATCGTGCTCCGAGTGTCTTGCTCGATGATCTGAGCGCCGATCTCGGAGAACTACACGGGGCGTTGGTGCGCTGCCGGTCAGCATCCGCCCTCCGGCGTATTACCAGATGCACGGCGCAGATGGCCGGGCTGATGTGCTTGACTCT
>JBOHFF010000061.1:0-2334 GCA_050699515.1 Pseudonocardiaceae bacterium | reverse complement strand
GCCACTTAGCTAAGGATGACAGAGTGGCTCATGATCACCGTTTTGGTGTCGAAAGTGACAAAATGTGTCGAATTCGGCACCAAAACGGTGATCATGAACGGTTCGGCGGCCCTAACTTAGTGACATTGAGCCTTGGCGTCCACGCCGGTAGACCTCGTCAAGCTGGCAATCCAATGTCGGTACGAAGCTCGGATACCGTTGGGTGCCGATCTGTCGCGACCAGTGTGGGCACGGTCGATAATTTGATCACCAGTCCCAGCCATCGGTTCGGCGGTCTTCGGTGTGAGGGTCGCCAGAATCCGCTCCACTGCGTCGAGCAAGGTGATGACGTCGGTGCGAAACGTCTCGTGGTCGAGTCGGACGGCGTTGCGCAGAGCAAGGGCCTGCAATCCTTGAGGAAGGTCGTATCGGTCGGGCATCACAGCGCCATCGACTAGCACAGGAATTACGCGTATCCCACGTTCTAATGCAGCCTGGATTTCAAGGACCACCAAGTCATCTGGGTCGTCAAGCCTGCGTCGCCCCCGCGGGTCGGTGATCGTAGACCAGATTGGTCCGATCAAGGCAATCAGCACGTCACACGAGTCGACCTCTCGCACTGTCGCAGCGGCGAAATCGGCGCCTGGCTCGATCGTGTCGACATCCATGAAGACCTGGGTTGACCCCAGTCGCTCGATCAACCGGTCAGCCAACCGACCCGCTATATGACGCGTGTCCTCTCTTCGGCAACTGAGCCTGGATCCACCGGTGGAATTGTGGTGTGGGGGGTGTCGGAGAGGAGTAGATGCCCTCTGGGCTGGGATGATGTGACTTGTCTAGGATCCATCAGGCCGAGTCCGAAGGGCATCTACGAGGTGCGAGCTTGTCATACCGCGGCGGTGGTGTCAGCAATATTTGATGAACCGAACCTGGTGTCGTGTGCTGGGTTGGTGCCGGTTGTGCGGTTGGCCGAGCGCGCTGGGTTGCATGCGGTCGCTCAGCAGCGGGTCCGGCTTCCGGACAGTGCAGGTAGCGTCGGAGCCAACGCTGGGGTGAAGATCGTTTCGGTGGTGGCGGGCATGGTGGCTGGTGCCGACTCGATCGATGATGGGGGAGTGATCCGGCACGGGGCGTTGCCGGAGATCTTCGGTGGTATCCGGGCCGTCGACGTTGGGTACGTTTCTGCGGGGATTCACGTGGGGCAATGTGCGTCAGCTCGACGTCGTGGCCCGCGAGACGCTCACGGGTTTATCGCGGCACGCTCCGTTGCTGCCGGGCGCGGATTCCTATGCGTTCCTGGATGTGGATTCCACGATCAGCCGGGTGTATGGGTATGCCAAACAGGGCGCGGACTACGGCTATACTCGGGTGCGGGGATTGCATCCCCTGCTGGCGACTCTGTCGACCCCGATCGCTGCTCCGGTCATCGTGGGTACTCGGCTGCGCCGGGGCTCGGCGGGCTCGGCCAAGGGCGCGGCCAGCTTCGTCGCCGAGGCCATCAGCACCGCCCGAGCGGCTGGGGCCACCGGCATCGTGTTGGCCCGGATGGAGTCGGCGTTTGACAACCACGCCGTGGTGAGCACCTGCCGCCGGGCTGGAGTCCGCTTCTCGATCACCACGAAACAGACCCGCCCGGTCCGGGCCGCGATCGAGACCATCGACCCCGAAAGCTGGGTGCCGATCGCCGACCCGCACGCCATCTACGATGAGGACAGCGAGCAGTGGATCTCCGATGCCGAGATCGCCGAGACCACCTACACCGCATTCCGGTCACGGCGGAAATCCGAGCAGATCACCGTTCGGTTGATCGTCCGGCGAGTCAAAGACAAAAACGTCGCCCCCGGTCAGGGTGAGTTGTTTACCGTCTGGCGCTACCACGCGTTCATCACCGACTCGACCCTGCAACTCGTCCAAGCCGAGAAACAACATCGTGAACACGCGATCATCGAACAGGTCAACGCTGATCTCAAAGACTCAGCCTTGGCCCATCTGCCCTCGGGATCATTCGCCGCGAACGCGGCCTGGTTGGCACTGGCGGCCATCGCCCACAACCTCACCCGCGCCGCCGGCCCCCTGGCCAGCCTCTTTCACGCCAAAGCCCGCACCGGCACCCTCCGCCGCCAATTGATCACCCTGCCCGCCCGGATCGCCCGACGATCCCACCGCATCATTCTGCGGCTACCGCTCAACTGGCCACACCGACACGCCTTCAGCGCCCTGTTCACCCCGACCCACACCCCACCACGCAAAACCTGACCAGAACACACACCGCCTCGCCAGACCCGACCGGAGCGACCACAGTGGAAACGCTGGACAGACCAGCAGCACCCCCATGCCCGCAACCACACAAACATG
>JBOHFF010000060.1:0-11954 GCA_050699515.1 Pseudonocardiaceae bacterium | reverse complement strand
GCGCAGTGATGCGCCGCGCCTACCCGACACCGCCTGCACTGGGTCCGCGACGTCACCTACGACGAAGACCGCTCCCAAATCCGCACCCACACCGGACCCCGCGCCATGGCCTCCCTCCGTAACCTGGCACTCAGCATCCTGCGAATCAACGGCGCCACCAACATCGCCCAAGCCCTCCGACACCACGCATGGGACCCACTCCGACCCACCGAACTACTGCTGACCAGCTAAAAGGGCACTTTGCCGGAGCCGTGGGCCAGCGTCGCACACAGATCCGGGTGCAAACTCCAATATCTCACCTTCAGGGATGACCTGTGTCATGACGCTCGACCCATCCTCGACAACTGGGTGACGGTCAGCTCGAGGTCGGGGAAATTCCTCCCAGAGGGCAGCGAAGAACCCCAGCCTCAGCACCTGATCGGGGTCCTCGAAGCGGGCCGCCTGGAATCACCCACTCAACGTCAGGACTCAACAGTGCCCGGATCGCATGGGCATCTTGCGCATTGAAAGCCGCGATCTTCCGGTGCATCAGATCCGCTGCCTGTACTTACGGCACGTTTGCGGTCCTTCCCTAGTCTGCGATTAGCGGAAGATCAGGCGGTCAGGGACATTGTCCATGGTTGGCGACGATCCGCTGGTGAGTTCATTGGTCGTAGCTCATCCGGGCTACGACGACACAATTGTACGGAGGTTGTGATGGACGGACAGGCGACAGCCACTATCTACGAGCCCCCGATTTTGGTGGAGCTTGGCGAGTTCGGGGAGGACACCCTCGGGGGCCCGGGAGATGAATTTGAGGGTGATGGCTTTTTCGAACCGTCCTAAGGGCTCAGGAGGGGACTGAGGAATTGCTGGGGTGAGTGTTGTGATCGAGGGATGGATGGTTCTGCCTGATCGGCCCGACGCGTGGCGGGTGGTGGCTGGCTGGTCGTTGCTGTCGCGATCGGTGCTGGCACACGCCTCCGGGGACCCATGGCTGGTCGGGTGCCTCGGTCAGGATGACGTCACCCTGGCGACGGTGGGATCGCTGCGGGTGGCGGTGATCGGGTCGTGCCCGGTCACCGCCACCCGGTTGACCGAGCTGGTCGCGGGGGTACGCACAGCGGCCGAGTTGGATGCGGTGGCGCGGGTGTTGCCGGGGTGTTGGCATCTGGTGGCCTCAATCGATGGTGTGGTGCGGGTGCAGGGCAGCCTGACTGGGGTGCGCCGGGTGTTCCACACCCGGATCGAGGGGGTGCCGGTAGCCGGTGACCGGGCCGATGTGCTTGCGAGGGTGGCCGGTTCGGGTGTTGATGAGCAGGCGCTGGCGGTGCAGGTGGCCTGTGGGGTGCAGTTGCCGCCACCGTTGGGTGAGCGCAGCATATGGCGGGGTGTGCGGGCACTGGTCCCAGACCACTATCTCCGGATCGACCCCCATGGCACGGTTGGTGAGCTGCGGTGGTGGCAGCCACCCGAGCCGCAGGTGCCCTTGGCCCTAGGGGCGGGCGTGGTACGTGAGGCGCTGGAGGCGGCGGTGGCCGCGCGCAGGCCGGTGACAGGGCGGCTTGGTGCGGATCTGTCCGGGGGGATGGACTCGACTTCGCTGTGTTTTCTGGCCGCGCGCACGGGAACGCCGGACCTGGTGACCTTCCGGTGGGCCGAGGCTGACGTGGGCAACGACGACGCGGTATTCGCCGCCCACGCGGCCAGCGGGCTCCCGCAGGCCGAGCATCTCGTGGTTGCGCAGGCCGACATGCCAGCTACGTTCGCCGACCCCAGCGCTACCGGAGATACCGAAGCGCCCTACCAGTTCACCCGGACTCTGGCCCGCAGGCGGCACAACGCCGAGTTGCTGGTCGCGCGCGGTGCCCGCCAGCACCTGGCCGGGCACGGTGGTGACGAGTTGTTCCGCGGTCCGCTGGCCTACCTGCATCCCCTGCTGCGGCGCCGGCCGCTGACCGCGATCAGGCAGGTGCGCGGTTACCAGGCATTAGGCCGTTGGCCGTGGGCGGCCACCGTATCGGCTCTGGCCCACGGCGGTGACCTGAGTGCCTGGTGGCACCAGCAGGCCCAGCAGCTGAGCACCGGGCCGCTGCCTCGCCGCACGCCCGCGCTGGACTGGGGTTACCCGTTGCGGGCACCGTCGTGGGTCACCCCCACCGCGCTCGACGCCGCCCGGGCCGTGCTGCACGCCACCGATGAGCAGGCCCAGCCCCTGGCTGGCGACCGCGGCCAGCACTCCGCACTGGCAGTCCTGCGGATGATGGGACCGGCCTACCGGCAGCTGTCCCGAGTGTTCGCCACCAGCGGGCTGCGGCTGGAGCTGCCCTATCTCGACGATCGGGTCATCGAGGCCGCGCTCGCGGTCCGAGCGCACGAACGCAGGACACCCTGGCGGTACAAGCCGCTGCTGGTCGAGGCGATGCGCGGAATCCTGCCCCCGGAGATCGCGCGACGTTCCACCAAAGGGGAATTCGGGCAAGACGTCCGTGTCGGGTTGCGCCGGCATCTCCCGGAGATCCTGGAGGTCTTCGCTGACTCCGCGCTGGCCTCCCATGGCTTGATCAACCCCGACCAGTTGCGCCGCCAGCTACTCACACCCCAGATCGACAATGCCGTGGTACGCGCGTTGGAAGGCTTGCTGGGCTGCGAGACCTGGCTGCGCGCCGCCCAGCAGCCCCCATCCCCCAGGAGGACCAGTGCCGCCGCGATTGCGCCCTGACATCGCCACCACCGACACCGATGATGGACTGGTCCTGCTCGATGAACGCACCGGGCACTACTGGCAGCTCAACGCCACCGGCGCCCACGTGCTGCACGCCCTCCTCGCTGGCCAGCACCCCGAGCAGATCGCCCACGAGGTCGCCATCCGCTACCGCATCGAGCTCCAGCAAGCCCAGCACGACATCACCGCCCTCACCGATCACCTGCAGGCCGTGAAGTTGGTGACATCCTCATGAGTGTCCCGGTCACCCTGGAACACCAGCACCGGCTCCCGCCACACCGCCGCATACTGCCCCTCCTCGCTGTGGGCGCCGCCCGGCTGCTGGCCACCTGGCGCCCCCGCCAGCTGCGCCGCATGCTGGAATTCGCCCGCCGCGGCGCCCGGCCTGCCACTGTGCAGCAAGCGCTAGCCGCCCGCCAGGCGGTGGTCGCGGTCAGCCTGCGCTGCGCCGGTAACGGCTGCCTGCAACGCTCCATCGCCGCCGCCCTCTACTGCCGCGCCCGTGGCAGCTGGCCCACTTGGTGCAGCGGGGTGCGCACCCACCCCTTCGCCGCCCACGCCTGGATCCAGGTCGATGACCAGCCCATTGGCGAAGCGCACCCCGCCGGTCACTACCGCCTCGTTCTCGCCGTGCCACCCATCCCGCCCGGCCGAGCTGGGTCTCGACCCCTGAGTCCTCCTCCTCACATCGCTCCGCTCGATGAGTAGCAATCCCTCGACGATGCGCCGGGTCGTGGCGTTATTCCGGCCGTATCGGGACAGGCTGGTCGCGCTCGGGTTGGTGGTGGTCCTGACGGCGGGGCTCAGTGTGGGGAGCCTGCTGCTCATCAAGCCGGTGTTCGATCAGGCGTTGTTCTGTCCTCGGGACTGCCCGAACCTGCCGCTGCTGTTCTGGCTGGTAGGAGCGATGATCGCGATTCCGGTGGTGGGGGGAGTTCTGGGAATCGGGCAGCCTTACCTGGCTAACCGGATCGGGCAGCGGGTGATGCGGGATCTGCGCGACGCTCTCTACGCCCACCTGCAACGGATGCCGCTGCGGTTTTTCACCGAGACGAAGACCGGGGAGATCCAGTCCCGGCTGGCCAACGACGTCGGTGGCATCCAGCGGGTGGTCACCGAGACCGCGTCGTTGCTCCTGATGCACCTCGTGATCTTGGTCAGCGCCATCGGCGCTATGCTGGTGCTGTCCTGGCAGCTCACCCTGTTGTCACTGGTGCTCATGCCGCTGTTCATCTGGCTGACCGAACGGGTCGGGCGGGCCCGACGCGCGGTGGGGTCCTCAACCCAGCAGACAATGGCTGAGCTGTCCGCGCTCTCGGAAGAGACGCTGTCGGTGTCCGGTGTACTGCTGTCGCGATCCTTCGGCCGGCGCCGCGAGGAGATTGCCCGGTTTCGCAAGCTCAATGCCCGCCTTGGAGACTTGCAGGTCCGCCAGCAGATGATCGGCCAGGGCCTTTTCATGTCCATGCGGATCTTCTTCGCGGTGCTGCCGGTGCTCGCCTACCTCGTCGCCGGCTTCATCCTCGCCGGCGGTCCGACCGCGACCCCGCTGAGTGCGGGCGCGCTCGTTGCCTTTACCGCCTTGCAGATGCAGCTGTTTCCCCCGATCTACACCTTGCTCCAGATGACGGTGCAGGTGCAGTCGTCGCTCGCGCTGTTCGAGCGGATCTTTGAATATCTCGACCTGCCCCACGAGATCATCGACGCCCCCGACGCGATTGCCCTGCCACCCCAGCGCGCGCGTGGCGCGATCAGCCTGCGCAACGTCTCGTTCCGCTACCCCGCCGGCAACGGATCCGGGCCCGGCGGCTGCGCCCTCACCGACCTCATCCTCGACATCGAGCCCGGCCAGCTCGCCGCGGTCGTCGGTGCCAGCGGATCGGGCAAGACAACGCTGTCGTACCTGCTGACGCGGCTGTATGACGTGACCGAGGGCGCGGTGCTCATCGACGGCCTCGATGTGCGGCGGATCCGGCTCGACTCGCTGGCCGCCACCATCGGGATGGTCACGCAGGAGACCCACCTGTTCCACGCCTCGATCCGGGACAACCTGCGCTACGGTGACCCGCACGCCACCGACGAGCAACTTGAGGCCGCAGCCGGCGCCGCCGCGATCCACGACCGGATCCTGCAACTCGACAATGGCTACGACACCCTTGTCGGCGAGCGCGGCTACCGGATGTCCGGCGGCGAGAAGCAGCGGCTGGCGATCGCCCGGGTGATCCTCAAAGACCCGAAGATCTTGATTCTCGACGAGGCCACCTCCGCGTTGGACACGACCAACGAACGGCTCGTGCAACAAGCACTGCTACCCCTGATGGCAGGGCGTACAACGGTAGCGATCGCACACCGGTTGACCACCATCCTGGCCGCCGATGTGATCTTCGTGCTCGACCAGGGACGCCTCGTCGAACGCGGCACGCACACCGAACTACTCCACCGCGGCGCCCGCTACGCGCAGCTCTACCACCACCAGTTCGCCGCCGACAGCGTTGCTCACAGCTCCCGATGAGGCTCTACCGTAAGCCTTGGCAGGTCCAGTGGACTGTTGGCAAGGGGGCCTCTCCCTCGTGCTGCACGTTGCTCTATAGCCCATCTACGAGTCGGGATCCGGCTGGATGGCACCCAGGACCGGGAACGTCGGTTCATCCGCGCCATATCGACCTCAGTGGGCCAGA
Source organism: Pseudonocardiaceae bacterium (assembly GCA_050699515.1). GTDB lineage: Bacteria > Actinomycetota > Actinomycetes > Mycobacteriales > Pseudonocardiaceae. The sequence continues at coordinate 6,572 of JBOHFF010000060.1, read as the reverse complement.
GTCTCGGAGAATGCGGGCTGGTTGCCGCCGCCGTCCGCTACTGGAACAGATCGCCGACGACACTGCCCACATCCTGGATCCTGACCACCACAACATCCTCACCATCCGGGCTTGCCTTGCTACTTGCGGGTGCTGGGGCCCGACCGTCCTGACACTCTGAACACCCGCGACAACCTTGCCCGGCCGCGGTGTGCACCGCCCCGCAGCCGCACTGAACCTGGTGCGCGTCGTACTGAATGACCTGTACCGACACCTGCGGGATCTCATGTTGCTGGTAGCGGTCGACCACCCCCAGATCCCGCGCACCACCCAGGTCCGCACCGCACCCGCACTGACCCTGCGGGAACCGATCCCGAAGGTCATCCGGGGTGTCGGTCCAGGCCAGATGCGATCCCGGCGCCCCGGGCTGCTTACCTTTGGACCGCTTCGCGCCACCACCACGGCCCTTGGGCGGCGGCGGGGTCCGACCCGGATCATCGTCTTTAGACGGTGGACTCGAGGAGTTGCCCGAGTTGCGCGAGAGCAGATGCTCCAACCGCGCCAACTTGCCGGCCAGCGCCTCGTTGGCCTCCATCAACTCCGCGAGCTGCCCAGCCTGCGCAGTGATCTGCGCGACCTGACAGTGCACCACGACGATCAGCTCGTCGCGTGACATCTCCTCCGGCGCGGGCACCCGAAGATCAAACCGCATACCCGACGATCACACCGCGACCGACACGCCCACACCACCGAACATCACATCATCGACCACAAACCCGCACGTCCGAGCAAAGGGCTGAATGTTCATATGAGTCCCCGCGTCGGCTCCGCTCTGAACTGCGTCTATTGCGCTTATTGTGGTCGCTCAGTGGATCACTATAAATCAAACTGACGTTCATGGTAGTGAGGTCGGATCGGGCCGTTTGGGTGGGATCAGTCTCCGAGGCCGGGGAGCACGGGCGGGAGCAGAGGCGGGGGCGGGGTCGAGGTTGGGGTCACTTCGCTCGGTGCTGGCCTGTCGGAGGTCTTGGGTGGGGCCGGTTCCACTTTGGTACCACCATCTGGGGTGGTGTCGGGGTCGGGGGCCTGGGGAGTCTCGGTGGGGGTTTGGGGCGTGGGTGTGTTCGGGTTGTGCGGTGAGGATGGTGTTGGTGGTGTGCTGGGGCTGGGCTGGTTGGTGATGACTCGTTCGATGGTGGTGCCGTTGCCGTTGCCGCCTACGGTTTGGCCGCTGGCCCACTCGAAACCGGTGATGAGCATCATGGCCAGGAGGAAGGCACCCAGCGTCCCGACGATCATGGCTCCCCCGCGCAGCATGGCTATGCGTCGGGAGCGCTCCCGGGACTGTAGTTCATGATCGATACTGTGGGTGAGTTGCTCGCTACTGAGCGGAGCCTGGGTCGCTGCGGGGTGGGAGCCTTCGGTCGTCCTGGATCCCCCTCGGGAACTGGGCGCCGGTCGGGTGCGGTGGGTCAGAGCGCGGACGCTGCGTCGGCTGCGCTCCAGGGAGGACCGATAGAAGGCGGTGCCGACGGTGGTGATCACGCTGGCCCCGGCGGCCCCGATCAGGGTGCCTGCGGCACCGAGCGTAGAGCCGAGTACCGCGGTGGTCACTGCGGCAAGAGCAGCGGCGGCGACGTGAGCGAGGTTGAGGTCGGTCGTGCGCGTGGTGTCTTCTGGGCTGGTAGGCGAGCGCGGCGTAGTCATAGTCTCCGGTAGGTCGAGGGATCTACTGGTCAGGTGTGGTCGAGACGGGGGAAGAGCACTTCTCGGGTCAGCAAGAGCAGGGCTGCGGCGGCGGGGATGGCGACCAAGGCGCCCACGAGGCCCAGCAGTGCACCGCCCAGCAGGACTGCCACGACGGTTACTACGGCCGGTACTTCGTGCGCTCCCACCCGTTCCTCCTGCCTTCTCGCTCCGCGGCGGGGTTGCTCATGGTCCGACGCGCGCTGTACGCCGTCGGCTCAGCTTCTTCGGAAACCCAGACACGGTCGCAGACAGTTACCCGAGCTCACCTCACGGTAAACGGTGCAGTTGCGGTCTGTGCGCGACGATATTTCCGAAGTGAGGATGGCCATCACCGCATCGACCCGGTCGTCGCCCAGGGGCGTGGCATGACGTGTGAGGCGAACTCGCGTCCGCCGGAGCCGCTGTGGCCAACGAAACGATCATTGTAGGCAGTGAACCAGTCAGTGCTGCTGGAGAAACCCGAGGTTTACTACCAGTTGAGGTCGGGTAACTGAACGCAACCACGGTCCTTGGCTCTCGGAACCGATGCTGAGGGCCGTGGGCCGGTCCGCCGCGCGTCCCACTGGGGCGCCACCGAAGTTGAGAAGGGAGCTGGAGATGGCGCTATTACCCGGCACGCTGAGCAGGGCGGGAGCGTTGTCATCCGACATTCTGGATCTACAGGTGGCCAAGTACGGTCCCGACGCTCGTGTGGTGACCGCAGCGGGCGAGATCGACGCGCTGGCTGCGCCGGAGCTGGCCGCCTTTCTGACTGCGCAGCTGGTCGTTGCTCGAGTCGTGGTGGTGAACCTTGATGGTGTGCGGTTCCTGTCTTCTGCGGGTTTGCGCGCACTGTTCGAGACAAATGAATTCGCTACCCGAGAAGACCGCGACCTGCGGTTGGTGTGCCACTCCCAGACTGCCAACTGGGCGCTGGAGACTACCGGACTGCGGGAGCACTTCACGTTCGTCGACAACGTGCCGTGCAGTCCCGATCCACGGCCGTAGCGGTAGGACTCCACTTCACGCGGCGATCACACGGGTCCTCAAGGGCAACCGACCGCGATATGAAGATCTTCACTACGATACAAGGGAGAAACCATGGAACACAATACGGTACGTAAGCTGGTCAGCGCGGCGACCTTGTCGCTTCTTGTGTTAACGACGACAGCGGGCATGGCAGGCTTGACGATGATCATCTGTGGGCGCGGCTTGGGGAGTGCCTGCGATTAATAGATGCGGGTGGCCCTGATCGGATCGTGACGTGGGCGCGCTGGGGTTCCCCGGCAGCCTGGTGCTGACCTGAAGCGTCGCTCCCTCATGATACGGACACCTCTGATTGAGTCGGCCTGGGGAAACGGACCGGGAGCAATCCCGGCACCGTGCCCCAGGCCGGCTCCACCACCCTTATTCCCCCGCCACCGGGACCCCGGGTTCCCTGGATAACCTGGCCGAGGCCAGAGCCCACCGCCTCCCGGCCGGCGCGGGTTTTGCTGGTCGGTCTGCGGCGCGGTCACTGGCCGAGGGTGCCCGAGCCGTTGCCGTTGGGTGGGGTGGTCCTGGTGAGCTGGGTGAGGAATTCGGTGTTGGTGTGGGTCTTGAGGAGGCCGTCGAGGAGCATGTTGATGGCCTGTTGACTGTCTCGGCCGTGGAGGGCCCGGCGCAGTGCGCGGGTGGCCGTGAGCTCCCCGGTGGATAGCAGCAGCTCCTCTTTGCGGGTGCTGGACTGGCTCACGTCGATGGCGGGGTAGACGCGTTTGTCCGCGATCTTGCGGTCGAGCCTTAGTTCGGCGTTGCTGGTTCCCTTGTATTCCTCGAAGATCAGTGTGTCGCCGAGTGAGCCGGTTTCCACTAGTGCGGTGGCGAAGATGGTCAGTGAGCCGCCGTTCTCGATATTGCGGGCCGCGCCGAGGAACCGTTTCGGCGGTACGAGAGCGGTGGAGTCCACGCCGCCGGACAGGATCCGGCCGGACGCTGGCGCGGCTAGGTTGTAGGCGCGGCCCAGCCGGGTCAGGGAGTCCAGTAGTACCACCACGTCGCGGCCCATCTCGACCAGGCGCTTGGCGCGTTCGATGGCCAGCTCGGCGAGCGCGGTGTGCTCGCGGGGCGGGTGGTCGAACGTGGCGGCGATCACTTCGCCGGGCACGGCGCGTGCCAGGTCGGTGACTTCCTCCGGGCGTTCGCCGACCAGGACGAGCATGAGGTGGCATTCCGGGTGGTTTTTGGTGATGCCGTGCGCGATCGCCTGCAGCACGGAGGTCTTGCCGGCCTTCGGCGGTGCGACGATCAAGGCCCGCTGTCCCTTGCCGACCGGCATGAGCAGGTCGGTGACCCGGGTGGTCAGGGCGTGCGGTTCGGTCTCCAGCCGTAGGCGCTCGTTCGGGTGGAGGGGGACCAGGTCGGAGAATGTGGGTCGGGTCGGGGCGTGCCGCGGGTGCTGCCCGTTGATGGTGTCGACCTGGACGAGGGGCGCGAGCTTTTGGCCTTTCCCGGCTGGGCGGGCCCTGCCGGTGACGGTGTCGCCGCGGCGCAGCCCGTGTTTGCGGACCTGCGTGAGCGGAACAAAGGCGTCGTTCGGCCCGGCCAGGTAGCCCTCGACGCGAACAAAGGCGTGGTCGTCCACGATGTCGAGGATCCCGGCCACGGGCAGGAGGGAACCGTCCTCACGTGGCTCGGGGGCGCGACCGGTGTCGGTGCGCTGAGGAGGGATGTCGTTGTCATGCATATGGATCTCTTTCTGGGCTGGTTCATCAAGGGGTATGCGGCGACTGGGCCGGGACACGCCGGCTCCTGCCCGGAGGGTCCCCATTCGCGCCAGGAACGGCGTCACCACTGAAGCCACATCTGACGGTGTGGGACGGGATCTGAAAGTTCTGTGGGGGCATGTCGTCTGCCGCATCCACAAGGAGACGCCCTCGACGCTACCTACTCGATGGTCGGCGTGCAACAGCATTTCCAGCCGGCATGGTTGACGTGCCTGGGGGTGTGATGTGACTGGGTGTCAACGGGCGCGCACACTATGGCTACCCTGCGGTTGACGTGAATCGCGGTTGAACGCATCCGCTTCCCCGGGCAGCTGCACAGGCAAGACGGCGGTGACGGTTCGGGGCTCCGGTGAGCTGCTGGGTCAAACACGTTGAGATCATCAGTGATGACCCGAGTGGATGGCTGGGAGGCCTGCCCTGGTTGCCCGAGCGTGCCTTACCCTAGATCCACCGGTGAATTGCGGCGTGAGGGGTGTCGGAGAGGGGTAGATGCCCTCCGAGCTGGGATGATGTGACTTGTCTAGGGTCCATCAGGCCAAGTCCGAAGGGCATCTACGAGGTGCGAGCTTGTCATACCGCTACGGCGGTGTCAGCGACATTCGATGAACCGAATTTGGTGTCGTGTGCTGGTCTGGTGCCGGTGCTGCGGCTGGCCTCGCGTGCTGGGTTGTATGCGGCGGCCCAGCAGCGGGTTGGGCTTCCTGCTTCGGCGGGGAGCGCCGGGGCGAACCCGGGATCGAAGATAACCTCGATCGTGGCGGGGATGGTGGCCGGCGGCGACTCGATTGATGATCTGGATGTGATTCGGCACGGGGCGTTGCCGGAGCTGTTCGGTGGCATCCGGGCACCGTCGACGTTGGGCACGTTTCTTCGGGGGTTCACCTGGGGCAATGTGCGTCAACTTGATGCCGTGGCCCGGGAGACACTTATCGGTTTGGCGCGTAACGCTCCGTTGTTGCCGGGTGCGGATCAGTACGCGTTGTTGGATGTGGATTCTACGATCAACCGGGTGTATGGGTATGCCAAGCAGGGCGCGGACTATGGGTATACCCGGGTGCGGGGATTGCATCCATTGCTGGCGACGGTTTCGACTCCGATCGCCGCGGCGGTGATCGTGGGTACCCGGCTGCGCCGAGGCTCGGCGGGCTCGGCCAGGGGTGCGGCCAGCTTCGTCGCCGAGGCGATCACCACCGCACGAGCGGCCGGGGCCACCGGTGTGCTGCTGGCCCGGATGGACTCGGCGTTTGACAACCACGCCGTGGTCAGCACCTGTATCCGGGCCGGGGTCCGCTTCTCGATCACCACGAAACAGACCCGCCCGGTCCGGGCCGCGATCGAGGCCATCGACCCCGCGGGCTGGGTTCCGATCGCCTACCCGCACGCGATCTACGACGAGGCCAGCGGGCAGTGGATCTCCGATGCCGAGATCGCCGAGACCACTTACATCGCATTCCGGTCACGACGGAAATCCGAGCAGATCACCCTCCGGTTGATCGTCCGACGAGTGAAAGACAAAAACATCGTCCCCGGCCAGGGCGAGTTGTTCACCGCCTGGCGTTACCACGCGTTCATCACCGACTCGACCCTGCAACTGGTCGCCGCCGAGAAACAACACCGCCAACACGCGATCATCGAACAGGTCAACGCAGACCTGAAAGACTCAGCAATGGCCCACATGCCCTCGGGATCATTCGCCGCGAACGCGGCCTGGTTGGCGCTGGCGGCGATCGCGCACAACCTCACCCGCGCCGCCGGCTGCCTGGCTAGCCTCTTTCACGCCAAAGCGCGCACCGGCACCGTGCGCCGCCACCTGATCACCGTGCCCGCCCGGATCGCCCGACGATCCCGCCGCATCACCCTGCGGCTACCCCTCAACTGGCCACACCGAGACACCTTCAGCGACCTGTTCACCGCCACCCACGGCCCACCACACACCACCTGACCATCACGAACACCGCCCTACTAGGGGCCGACCGGAGCGACCGCAGTGGAAAAGCTGGGCAGACCAGCAGTATTCGTATGCTCACAACCAAACAACATGATCCACAACACCGAACACGATTCTAAAATGATCACTGAAAGTCGGTCGGTGGATCCAGG
>JBOHFF010000059.1:0-41328 GCA_050699515.1 Pseudonocardiaceae bacterium | reverse complement strand
GGTCACGATGCTCGTTGGCGCGCTCGGCCCAGGCCAGCAGCTCATCAAGAGGTCGCGGGGTGAGGTCGGGCACCTCATCGGGCCCGAAGTCATTAAGCGCCAAGCTGATCCCCGGCAACGCGGCCCGGCCCGCCACCATCGCCCGATCCAGCGCCGGGTACGGCTGCCCGGTCAGATCGGCCACCGAGCAGCACAGCGCGTCGGCGAGGTCCTCGATCAGACCGCGCCGATTGAACCCGCGCTCGCCACGTTCCAGCATCGACAGATACTGCGCGGTGATACCGGCCAGCCCGCCCACCACTTCCAGGCTCAACCCCCGGCGACGCCGAATCATCCGAGCCCGCGCACCGATCGACTTCGCTTCGTCAACCGATTTCCCTTCGTCAGCGTCCACTACTAGCCCTCTCTTCGCCGGGCTCCTCGCCGATGCCCCGGAAAGCTACCCCGGAGCGAGAACCCCGGCGAAGAAGTGAGCCCAGGCTAGCGCCGCGCTGGGCCCAACTCTCGGGGCAGGTGATCACCGCCGGGACGACCCGGTCCGGCCGCCGTCAACCCCAGACGCCCGAGGAGGCCGGAGACTGTCGGGGTGGGCCGCGATGATGCGACCATGTCCACGACAAGCTGTGCGGAGGTGATACAGCGATGGCCGCTCCCGTACCCGAGGTGTTCGAACACCGCGATCCATGGACCGAGGCGGAGTTCCTCGCGCTGCCGGTGGATCGGCGCTTCGAGCTGCTGGACGGGGCTCTGCTGGTGAGCCCGAGCGCGCGTGTCCGGCACCAGCGGTTGTCCTTCCGGCTCGCGGTCGCCCTCGATGCGGCGATCCCGTTCGGGCTCGAGGTGTTGGAAGCGATCAACATCCGGGTCGGCCCCGGAAAGATCCTGATTCCGGACCTCGCGGTCGTCACCGTGCCCGGCCTGGACCTGACGGTGTGCGAAGCGGCGGACGTCATCCTCGTCGTGGAGATCACCAGCCCGGGTAACGCGGCGGTGGACCGGGCGGTCAAACCGCAGCTCTACGCACAGGCCGGCGTCCCGAATTACCTACGGATCGAGCTGGACGAGGCCGGCCCGCGCGCCCTCGTCCACCGGCTGGAGCGGGACCACTACACCCAGGTAACCAAGGTCGACCCCGGTCAGCCACTGGTGATGACCGAGCCGATCGCGGTCACGCTCGATCTCGCCGCGCTGGCGGCGACCACCCGGCCACCCGGCTGAGCGCGGTGGTCACCGATCCGCGTGCCCTACTGAGGGCGATGTTCGGCGCGGCGGTGGCAGCCGCGGACCCGTTACAGCGGGTTGCGGCGTTCCTGCCGGCGCCACCGCCGGGGCGGGTGGTCGTGGTCGGCGCTGGCAAGGCGTCCGCCCGGATGGCGCAGGCGGTGGAGCAGGCCTGGGACGGCCCACTGAGCGGGCTGGTGGTGACCCGCTACGGGCACGCGGTCCCCTGCGCGCACGTCGAGGTCAGCGAGGCGGCACACCCGGTGCCCGACGCCGCGGGTGAGCGGGCCGCCCGCCGGATCCTGCAGCGGGCCTCCGGGCTCGGCCCGGACGACCTGATGCTGGCGCTGATCTCCGGTGGTGGCTCGGCCCTGCTGGCACTGCCGGCGCCGGGAATCACCCTGGCCGACAAGCAGGCGATCACCACCGCACTGCTGCGTTGTGGCGCGGCGATCGCGACGGTGAACCTGGTGCGCAAGCACCTCTCGGCGATCAAAGGCGGCCGGCTGGCGGCCGCGGCGTTCCCGGCTGCCACCGTAGGTCTGCTGATCTCCGACGTGCCTGGCGACGATCCCGCCGTCATCGCCTCCGGGCCGACCGTCCCCGAGGCGTCCACCCCGGCGCAGGCGCTGGCCGCACTGGCGGCCTTCCCCGTGCCGGTGCCGCCGGCGGTGCAGGCGCACCTGGAGTCCACCCCGGGTTGCCCGGGGCCGGACGACCAGCGGCTGGCCCGCGTCACCAACCACGTGATCGCTGCCCCGCAGCAGTCCCTGCTGGCCGCCGCCGCAATGGCCGAGCAGGCGGGCGTGACGCCGGTGATCCTGAGCGACTCCCTGGAAGGCGAGTCCCGGGAGGTCGGGATCGTGCTGGCCGGCATCGCCCGCCAGGTGCGCCGCCACGGGCAGCCAGCGCCCGCGCCGTGCGTGCTGCTCTCCGGCGGCGAGACCACCGTGACCGTGCGCGGCACCGGCCGCGGCGGCCGCAACGTCGAGCTGCTGCTCTCGCTGGCCTTGGCGTTGGAAGGGGCGGAGCGTGTGCACGCGATCGCCTGCGACACCGACGGCGTGGACGGGGCGGAGGAGGTGGCCGGAGCGCTGATCGGGCCGGACACCCTGCGTCGCGCCAGCCAGCTCGGGGTGGATCCGGCGACCGCGCTGGCCGATAACGACGGCCACGGCTTCTTCGCCGCGCTGGGCGATCAGGTCGTGACCGGACCCACCCTCACCAATGTCAACGACTTCCGCGCCGTGCTCATCACCGAGACCGGATAGCAAGTGCACGATCAAGGAAGCTACGGGCCGGGGTGGGGGTCGAGGGCCGCAGCGATGGGGGTCACGATGACGCCGATCTGTTCGATCTCCACCTCGACGGTGTCGCCGGCATGCAGGAACCATGGGGGCTGCCGAGCGAACCCGACGCCGTCAGGGGTCCCCGTAGTGATCACGTCACCGGGGCGAAGGGTCATGCAGCCCGACGCGTAGGCGGCGATCTCGGGCGCTGAGAAGATCAGATCCGCGGTGGATCCGTCCTGGACCACCTCACCGTTGACCCGCGTGAGAATGCGCAGCCGCCCGGGCTCGGGAATCTCCTCGGCGGTGACCAGCCACGGACCGATGGGGGCCGAGAAGTCGGCGTTCTTACCCAGCATCCACTGCCTGCCTGCCCGCTGGAAGCCGCGCGCGGACAGGTCGTTGAAACACAGGTAGCCGATGATCGCCGCCCGTGCCTGATCAACGGTCGCGTCGCGCAGGTAGCAGCCGAGGACGACGGCCAGCTCGCCCTCCCAGTCCAGGTGATCCTCCCGCGGCGGCACCGGGACCGGGTGGCCACTGACGGTCAGCGTGGAAGGCCAGCGCCCGAACAGATCCGGGCGCTGCGGGACGGGCAGGTTCGCCTCCGCCGCGTGCGCGGCGTAGTTGCGACCGGCGCACAGGACGTGGGCGGTAGGCGGGACCGGTGGCGAGTGCGCAACCTGGTCCATGGTGACCGAGCCGGGTCTGGCCTGGCGGGCGGCGGCGAGGCCGGCGTCCGGGTCGGCCCAGAACTGGTCCACCGAGCTGATATCGGCGAGCCTGCCGTCATCCAGCACTCGCGCCATGATCGCGCTGGCGCTGTCCTGATACGCGATGAGCTTCACGCCTGCCCCCGGTACGTGATCGCAGAGTCTCAGGCCGCCCGGCGGCCGAGCGGCGTGATCAAGCGGCAGCCCTACTGGTAGCTGGCGGACAGGGCGACGCAGGCGATCCGGGCACCCGCCGTACCCGCCTTGCCGGGACCCGTGGCGGTCTGCTCGGCCTCGTGCACCATGATCGAACCAGGTCCCCGCTCATCGAAGACGAACGGAACCGTGGTGCGTGCGGTGCCGGCACCGGTGGCATCGGTGCGGAAGTCGAGCCAGATCTCGTTATTCGGATTGGCGTACTCGGGGTTGGTCGAGGGCGCTTCGGGTGTGGCGGCGGGATCCACGTTGTTCTGGTAGTGCGGTCTCTCCGGACCGGGGTCGTCACCACAGCCGTTGACATGCGCATGTGCCGCGTAGCCCCGGTTGGGGAGCATCTCGGCGACTACCAGCTCAGCGATGGTGGTCTCGCCTGATGGTCTCAAGTCAGCCGTCAGCCGAGCGCCGACGGGCGCCAATGCCGGGTTGTACGTGTCGGCAGTGGAGGACGAAGTCGGCGGGGCGAGCGTGCCCTCCCCGTGCAGGACCGGCGCATTCCCCACCCCGAGTCCCCGGTACGCGCAAGCAGCCGGCATGAGGGTCGCCGCGGCGACCATGACCAGCGCGAACCGGCGGCGCATCGCGCGACGAGCGATGCGCCGCCGGGTGTCCAGCCCTCCGCCAGCGCCTTGAGAATGATATCGATCACTACTTGAGAATCCCCACATAGGTGTATCCTGCCCCACCGTCAGGGACTTGGCGAGAGGATCTACTTCACTGGGAGCGGTGGCGGTCGCCACGGCGGCCGGTCCTCCCCTACATGCTCTGGATCTGGGTGAACGCTCCATCCACGGGTGGAGACCCGGCGCAATAATCCATCCTGGAGACCATGCGAGCGCTGCTGCCTGACATCGATCATGGGTGGCGGCAACTTCGGTTCGCGTGTAGGAGGAGAGTCGATGCTCATCGCGTTGTGCATTGTGGCGGCAATTGTGTTGGCGGGTCTGGTGGCCTGGGGGATCCGGAGTCGGAGCAGTTCACGTCGGGACGGAGGGTAACCGGACGTGGTTGCCGAGAGTGCGGTGGAGGAACGTCGCCGGGAACGGCGGGGCCTGTGGACGGTGCTAGGAGCGTTCGCAATCTGTCCTTGCCACCTGCCGATCACGCTGGCGTTGCTCGGTGTCGCCTTGGGCGGCAGCGCCGCCGGCGCCTTCCTGCGGGATAATGTCGTGCTGGCCGGTGCGCTCATCACTATCGTGTGGGCAACGATGACGTGGCGCGGTATCTGGCTACTGCGCCACGGTCGCAGTTGCCCATTACCCGGGGCGGCCCGACCCAGCGGCCCGGCCCGGCTGGCATGGCTGCGTCAGCGCCAGTAGGGAGTACATGATCATGATGGCTGATCCGGTGGTCGCGGCGGGCGCTGTTGTCGCCGCGACCACCGGACTATTGCGGCCACGCTATGCGGTTCCGCTACTGATCACGCTGCTGGTGGGGTTGTACGTCCTGGTGCCATCGAGCCAACCCGCGGCCACGCTGCTGCCCACGTGCGCTTTTCTGATCGTGGCGCTGGCTTGCGCGGTCATCCGGGAGCGCGGCGCCAAACGTGAACTACGAGAGTCGTTCGCGGCGAAGACAGCGGCCAGGTCACAGGCCGCTGTCTTCGCTGAACGTACCCGCATCGCGAGTGACATTCACGATGTCATAGGGCATTCCCTCAGTGGGATGCTGATTCACTTGATGGCCGCCCGGGCGTTACTGGAAGACGATCGACCCGACCTGGCGCGGATAGCGGGAATGATCGACCAAGCCGTGGACACCGCCCGTTCCGCAACCCACAAAGGACAGGCCGCAGTGGGAGCCTTGCGGGGGGATCCCCTCAACTGGGCCGATATACGCCGCATGGTCGAAGACTTCGCGACGACCACAGGCATGCGATGTACACTCGAGCTGCCCGAAGAAATACCTCCCCTGACAACGACGGCCAGCCTGACAGTATACCACACTGTTCAAGAGGCACTGACCAACGCGGCTCGCCATAGCGGAGGCGCGGCCGAGGTAAGGGTGAACGTCACCCTCGACAATGACCGGGTGAACGTTTGCATCGTCGACAACGGCACCGCGGAGTTCGCCGGCGTCCAATCCGAGCTCGGCACCGGACAGGGGCTGCGCGGGCTGCGGGAGCGCGCCGCTGATATCGGGGGCGACCTGGTCGCCGGGCCCACCAGCACCGGATTCGCGGTACAGTTAGAGGTTCCACTGCAGAGTTGCCGTGATGAGTGACATCCGCGTGCTGGTCGTCGATGATCAGCCATTGGTCCGCGACGGTCTGGCCATCCTGCTGGAGCGAGTCGAGGGCATTCAAGTGGTCGCAACCGCAGCCGACGGCAGGCAAGCCCTGAAACTACTGAGCACGTTACGTCCCGATCTGATCCTCATGGACCTGCGGATGCCTGGCATGGACGGGATCGAGACCACCCGGCGCGCGCTCGCCGCTCATCCCGGCGTCAGGGTCTTGGCCCTGACCACTTACCCTGACGACCGGTCACTGTTCTCGGCGCTTCGCGCCGGGGCCCGCGGCTACCTCACCAAAGATGCCACCCTCGACGAGATCACAACGGCGTTGCGCGCCGTGGCCTCCGGCGCCACAGCACTTGCCCCAGACGCCCAGAGCAGGCTCGTCACAGCAGCGCTCCGGCCCACAGCACACGGCATCGCCGACGGTCCCGATGGCCTGACTCCCCGCGAAGCGGAGGTACTGGCGCTTGTCGCCGAGGGGCTGCGCAACAAGGACATCGCCGCTCGCCTCGCCATCAGCACCGTGACTGTCAAGACACATATCAATCACATCTTCGGAAAGATCGGAGCGGTCGACCGCGCCCAAGCCGTCTCCTACGCCTTCCGTAGCGGTTTGGTGTGACACACAGGCCGGGGAACGTGATGGTTACGTCCAGGTTAACAGTGTATCTTTCGCGGCGGCCCGTTCATCGAAATATGTGTGCCGGATATGTGTGCCGGATGCTGAGACGTTGCTAGTGATCCCGCGGAGGGGCGGTGGGTCACCTCTCCTGGAGATGCGCTACCCGACAGAAGGGACAATTGCCACAATTTGACCAGATCGGCAATATTGGCATGGTGACACCGGAGGGGGATCATGTCTATCTGCAAATGTGATCCGCAAGTGCATCTCGCCGTTTGCGCGGCGACGTCGGACCACACTCGTGGGGGGAAATGACAGAGATCGCCGCCAGCGTAGCGGCGTCAAGTATCAAGCGGAGCTATCACTGAAGACCTTTAATGCGCCCTGAGGCTGACGTTGCGTAGATCTGCACAGTGTCGTCGATCTGCACAGTCTGCCGTCGATCGGCATGCCGCCACTGATTGGACATGCCGCGAACGTCGGAGGTGTGGGAATGTCTGAAAATTTCACAGCGACTCATTTAAGATCGAAAGAGAACCAGGACTCCATAGAACTCGCCGGCTGGGATTCCATCAAACTGGACAGGCTCCCAGCCGTCGTTCTGCCGATCAGCTCTCTACGGCTTGACGATTCTCCGCGGCAAGGTGGCGAGAACGAAGATCACGTTCGCGTCCTCGCGGACTCAGAGGAGCAGCTACCGCCGATCATCGTACACGGCCAATCGATGAGGGTCATCGATGGACTACATAGGATCCGCGCAGCGGCATTGCGCGGCGAGAAAAAAATAGCAGCGAAGATCTACCACGGAAGCCACGCAGACGCATTCGTGCTCGCGGTGCGGATGAACATCACGCACGGGCTACCGCTCACTCGCTCCGACCGGACCAGGGCCGCCGTCCGGATCATCGGATCGTACCCACAGTGGTCGAACCGGATGATCGCAACCGTCGCGGGTCTGTCCGCAGGGACCATCGCCAAACTGCGTCAGCGTTCGACTGCGCAAAACACCCAGTCGACCTCGAGGATCGGCAAGGACGGCCGAGCACGACCACTCAACAGCGCCGCTGGCAGGCTGAGGGCGGTCGCGCTACTGAACCAGACTCCCACCGCGCCCATCCGCGCCATCGCCGAGGCCGCCGGGGTGTCCCCCTCCACGGTGCACGATGTGCGGCAACGCCTCCGTGCCGGGCAAGACGATCCAGCATTGCTACGACCAACGGCCCGTAAACGACCAACGGCCCGGAGCGGACCGGTGACGCCCCCACCGCCTCAGGCCTATGCCCAGCTCGCTCGCGATACGGAAGGATCCGCTCCGAACGTCGACATCGCCACCATCCTGGCCAATCTCAAGCGAGACCCCTCGCTCCGCTTCAGCGACACGGGCCGGTCCGTGATCCGGTGGTTGGACAGGCACCGGGTAGGAATGGCGGAGTCCGCAAAGATCGCTGACATGATCCCCGATCACTGCGCAGACACCGTAGCCAAGTTGGCGCGCGGCTACGCGCAGGTATGGACCGAGGTCGCAGCGCAACTGGAACGACACTGGCTCCACCGGTCCTCGTAACTGCGTCAGCCACTCCTCATCGTGATCTCGGTGAGACGTGTGGTGGAATCCTCGAGATCAGCTGTTCCATCCACTACCAGGTCCGGGGCCTCTGGTGGCTCGTAAACCTGCCCGATCCCAGTCATGTTAGGGATCGTCCCGGCGAGCGCTTTGGCGTACAGCCCCTTGGGATCGCGTTGGATGGAGATCTCGACCGGTGTGTCGACGAATACCTCGATGAAATCTCCGTCATCGAACAGATCACGCGCGGCACGCCGGTCAGATCTGAACGGCGACACCAAAGCGACGATGACGATCAAACCGGCATCCAGCATGAGTTTCGCCGTCTCGGCTACTCTGCGGACGTTCTCTGAACGGTCCTCGGGGGTAAAACCGAGATCTTTGTTGAGCCCGGCGCGGATGTTGTCGCCGTCAAGCACATAAGTGTGCACACCCATGCCGTGCAGCCGGCGCTCCACGGCATCCGCGATCGTCGACTTGCCAGCGCCCGGGAGGCCCGTCAGCCAGACCACCCTCGGGCGTTGGGCCTTGAGCCGAGCGCGGGCCGTCCGGTCGAGGGCCAAGTCATGCGGGACCACGTTGCAACCTCGGCGTAGCGCATGACGGACCATGCCCGCGGCGACGGTGTCCAAGCTGATCCGGTCCACAAGGATGAAGCCGCCGCTGTCCCGGCATCGCCGATACTCGTCCAGCGGGACCGCTGTGGCGGTGGCGACCTCGACGACGCCGATATCGTTGGTCTCGAGGCTGCGGGCGGACAGCAGCATGCCGGTCGCCACATCGAGGCGACCGCGTATGGCCGTGATGACCACGGGCTCCGTGAGTGTGCCGGCGACCATCAGGTAGGACCGGCCGCGCATGAGCTGCCGGTCGTCAGTCCACACCAGGTCCGCGGAGAATGCGTTGGCGGGAAGCTCCGACTTGCCGGACGGCGGTGTGTCGATCAACAGGTCGCCTCGGGCAGCATCGACGTCGCGGTCGAACTCGACCACGACGGCGGTTCCAGGTGTGGCTTCTGTGGCGTCCCGCCCTGCCGCAAGCAGCCGGGAGATCTTCGCGCCGACGCCGCTTCCCGCGATCGTCAGCTCGTCGCCGACCCTCAGCCTCCCCGCGAGGAGTGTACCGGCGTGCCCGCGGAACTCCCTCGCGCGGATCACGTACTGGACGGGCAGGCGCACCCCCACCGGTTCGCCGGTCGATGCGGGTGGTTCCCACAACGAGAGCGCGTCCAGCAGTGTCGGCCCGTCGTACCAGGCGGTGGATTCGCCGGCCGTCACGACGTTGTCACCGGCGAGCGCTGATACGGGGATTCCGATGACGGTATCGATGCCGAGACTGGCGGCAGCCTGATCCAGGTGGCCGGCGAGCTCCTCGAACCTCGCCTGACCGTAACCGGCAGCGTCCATTTTGTTCACCACGACAATGACTGCACGGACGCCCATCAACGCACACACGGTCAGGTGCCGGTGGGTCTGCGGGCGGATGCCCCTGGTGGCATCGACAAGCAGGATCGCGAGATCAGCGGTAGAAGCGGCGACAGCCATGTTGCGCGTGTACTGCTCGTGGCCTGGCGAGTCAGCGATGATCGCCCGCCGACCGGAGGGCAGGTACAGGTGCCGGTAGGCAACGTCGATCGTGATGCCTTGGGCGCGCTCAGCCTCCAACCCGTCGGTCAGCAGCGAGAAATCTGTCACGCCGGCCGGCACGGTGGACCCACCCCGCCGGGTTTCCCTGGCCTGGTTCACCAGGTCGTCGGGTATCGAAGCGGTTTCCGCGAGTAACCGGCCGATCAGGGTCGACTTGCCGTCGTCGACCGCGCCGCAGACCACGACACGCACGATCGGCGAAACCTCGACGTCGACCAACCCGCCGGCTGCCACAGTCGTCATCAGAAATAACCCTCCATCTTCTTGCGCTCCATCGAGCCACCGCCTTCACCGTCGATCAGACGACCGGCCCGCTCCGACAGCCGGTTGCACAGCATTTCCATCAGCAGCGCGTCGATGTCCTTGGCGACCGACTCCACGGCCGCGGTGAGGGGATAGCAACCCAGCGTCCGGAAGCGGATAGCGCGCAGCGCCGGTCGCTCTCCGTTCGCCAGGGGATACCGCTCGTCATCGACCATGATCAGCTGGTCGCCACGCTCAACCACAGGGCGCAGCTGGGCAAAATAGAGTGGCACAACGGGAATGCACTCACGGCGGATGTAATGCCAGACATCGAGCTCGGTCCAGTTCGATAGCGGGAAGACCCGCATGGTCTGGCCCTCCGCGAGCTCGGTATTGGCCCAGCGCCAGAACTCCGGACGCTGCCGCCGTGGCTCCCACCGGTGACCCGACTCCCGCAAGGAGAACATTCGCTCCTTAGCCCTGGATCGCTCCTCGTCGCGGCGCGCTCCACCGATGGCCGCGTCGTGCCCGCCGAGGTCGAGCGCCTGCCGCAGCGCCATCGTCTTCATGATTCGGGTGTATTCGTGTGCGCTGTGTGTAAAAGGAGTCACTCCCTCGGCGCGACCCTCTTCATTCGTGTGCACCCGGAGGTCGAGACCGAGGTTCTCGGCTGTCTCGTCGCGGAACTGGATCATCTCACGGAACTTCCAGCCGGTGTCGACGTGCAGCAACGGAAACGGAATGCACCCTGGCGCGAACGCCTTGCGCGCCACGTGGAGCAGAGCCGACGAGTCCTTGCCCATCGAGTAGAGGAGAACCGGCGCACGGAACGCACCAGCCGCCTCCCGCAGGATGTGTATCGCCTCAGCTTCCAACGCGTCGAGCACTGCATCGGTGGACACTGCATCGGTGGAGCCGCTCTGAGTTCTCGATAATACGCTCATGATTCCCCTTTGGGCACGTCCGGCGAACGTCACGCTGACCGACCTGGCCGCGAAGAGCCCGCCCAGCTACGTTAGTGCGATGACAGGCGGACAGGAGAGCGAACCGTGGCGCCAGTGCATCGGTAGCGTCCTCAAGGCGCATTGTGCACATTGACCCGCTCATCGTCATCACCGGCTTCGTCGTCGGTGTGACCGTCGGTGTGACTGGTATGGGCGGCGGGGCTTTGATGACGCCTGCCCTCGTACTGCTGTTCAACGTGCAGCCACTGGCAGCCATTTCCAGTGACCTCATGGCAGCGTTCGTGATGAAACCCGTGGGCGGGGCAGTACATCTGCGACGATCAACGGTCCACCTCGGCATCGTGAAGTGGCTGCTAGTGGGCTCGGTACCCTCAGCGTTCTGCGGTGTGTTACTCCTCAGGGAATTCGGTGAAGCCGAAGACCTCCAAACCAACCTCAGGTTCGCGATCGGCGCCGCATTGATACTGGCCATCGCCGGTTTGGTCGGGAAGGCGATCAGTGACGCCTGTCGCATGACACCCAGCGAAGAGAATGGTGTCATCGAGGTGCGGCCGCTGGCGACGGTACTCGTCGGCGTATTCGGCGGACTCATCGTCGGGATGACGTCGGTGGGCTCCGGTTCGGTGATGTTGGTACTGCTCATGGGACTATACCCCGGCCTGACGATGAACCGGCTGGTGGGAACCGATCTGGTCCAGGCCGTGCCCCTGGTCGGAGCGGCAGCGGTTGGACAGCTCATATTCGGCGACTTCAGACTCGCTCTCACCATAGCTTTACTGCTCGGCAGCATCCCCGGCGTTTACCTCGGCGCCCGCCTCTCGGCGGTGGGGAACGTGCACCTGATCCGCTGGGCAGTCGTAGTCGTCCTCGCCGCGTCCGCGACCAAACTGCTCGGAGCGAACAACACGGTACTCGCTATCGTGGTCGGCATGGTGCTCGCCATCGCGTGCGCGACAGGACTCCTCATGATGGGACGCGGAGGGCGGGCAAGATTCACCCGGCTACGAACCACTCAGCAGTGAAACCGGATCAGCCCACGGAGCCGGGCAATGGGAGGACAATGCCAATGAACAAGGTTCGTACCGTGCCATTGAGTTCGTGCAGTGACCTGCTTTCCCACCTTCCGGCCACGACCGCGCAGACAGCCTGGGTCCGCCACGGGCAGGGATTCGTCGGATGGGGAGAAGCGATCCGCATCCCGGTCGGCTCCGGAGACGACAGGTTCGCTCGGGCCAACGAAGATTTCGCAGCTTTCTGCGCTGGGCTGAGTGTGGTCGACTCCGTCGATCTCACCGGCACCGGACCGATCGCTTTCGGTAGCTTCACCTTCGACCCGCGTTCACCCGGTTCGGTGATCATCGTGCCACGCGTAGTCCTCGCTTACCGGCATGGCCGCAGCTGGCTGACCACAATTGGCGAACCAGAGTTATTTCGGACGCCAGCCCCCGGGACAGTAGGCAGTTCCGCATCTCAGATCCGCTATCTCGGTGGCGCGCAGCCGGTCGATAAGTGGCTCGACACAGTAGCGGCGGCCGTTCGCGAGATACGCTCCGGAGCACTCGCCAAGGTGGTCCTCACTCGCGACCAGATCGCGGTCAGCTCAGAGCGGATCGACGTACGCGTGCTGCTATCCCGGTTGGCCCAGCGCTTTCCCCAGTGTTTTGTCTTCGCCTGCGATGGCCTGGTCGGTGCGACGCCTGAACTGTTGGTGCAGCGGACTGGCTCGAAGATCCGGTCGATCGTGTTGGCCGGCTCCGCCAACCGTGGCGCCAACCCGGTGGAAGATCAGCGGATCGGCTCAGCACTCCTGCGCTCGGCGAAGAACCTCGAAGAACACCAACTGGCCGTGGAGTCGGTGGTGCGGGCGCTGGAACCGTACTGCGCGGAACTCGACGTGCCGGCATGTCCGTCGCTGCTGACGCTCACCAACGTTCAGCACCTTGTGACGGAGCTGTCCGGCCGGCTGGTCACGGACCCCTCCGCGCTGGACCTTGCAGCGGTGCTGCACCCCACCGCCGCGGTCTGCGGCACGCCAACCGCATCGGCATTGGAACTGATCCGGGCCATCGAGGGCATGGACCGCGGACGATACACCGGACCGGTGGGCTGGCTCGACGCCCGTGGAAATGGGGAATGGGGCATCGCGTTGCGCTGTGCAGAGGTCGCCGGTGCCCGGGCCAGGCTATTCGCTGGATGCGGCATCGTGGGGGCATCCTCTCCTCCGGCCGAGCTGGCTGAAAGCGAGATCAAGCTGCGCGCGATGCGCTATGCGCTGGACGGCGTCGAGAATTTCCACGGTGTCCGGGGAAGAGCGCATCCCCGATAATGGAACGCATTCGAGAACCGAGAATCGACCGCGATTGCGGCCAGATCAGTGCATACCGGTACAGCACTCAGCCCGGCCTCGTCCAGCCGCTCGAGCCACATCTTCGTGGGTTCACGTTGTAGACGACCGACGATCTCGGCGAGAGCGGACTCTCCACCACCGGATTGCACACCGCACACAGCGGCTACGCGATCTGGTTCATGCCGGGTCTGCGCCGTGAGCACCAGATACCCGTCACTGGTTGGTAAGGCTCGGTGCAGCAAGGTCCAGGCCGCTGCGCTCTTGCGCACGGATTCTTGGAGGTCCATGGCAGCAGAGAGCAGGGAGGAATCCACCCGCTGACCCTCTCCAGTGCGGACTCGGGCGAGCAGACCGGCGAGCACACCCTCGGCGCACACCAGACCACCCAGCACGTCGGTGAGTGTCAATAAAGTAGGCGCCGGATCTTCATGGGGCGGCCGCACAAGTGTCGCCAGACCGCTGTGCGCCTGAACCATGAAATCTGTGCCCAACGGTGGCCGGGCGCCGAACGCGTCACCCCATCCCGAAGCGTAGGCGTAAACCAATCCCGGCCGTACGGCCATGAGCTGTTCGGAGTCGAGCCCGAGCTTCGCCGCTCTCCCCGGCGCCCAATTATGCACGAATACATCGGCGCCTGCCACCAGTTCATGCACCTGCCAGCGTCCCGCAGCCGACTTGAGATCGATCTCGACGGACTCTTTGTTCCAGTTCAGCGCCAGGAAGCGGGCCGAGCAGTCCCCGGCCATCGGAGGCATTCCCCGGAGCAGGTCACCTCCCGGTGGCTCGATGCGTATGACCTGGGCTCCGAGAAGTCCGAGAATGTACCCGGCGAGCGGACCTTGGACCCGCCTACATGCCTCGATCACTCGTACGCCTTCGAGAGGCAATTCGGCTGCCGTGGTCGAACGAGGCAAGGCCGCCGCCGCTGGCCAATCCGGCATCGAAGTGATCCGCCATGGAGGAGGATCACCAAATTGTCGCGCGGAACGCTCCGCCGCCCAAGCGGCCGCATCACGTAATCGCAAGATGCTTATATCTGCCCTTCGCGCCACCTCGACCAAAATGGAAAAATCGTGGGCGAGCGCGGCTCGATACAATTCATCTGGCAGTGGACAGGTCGCAGTGGCGTAGCGCCGCAGAAACGTGTCCCAACTATTGCCGATAAAGACTTGATCGACATCGAGGAGACCCCAAAAATGTTGCCAGCCCGCTGCTTCGAGCACCTCGATTTCGAAGCGAACGCCGTCTGCCGAGGTAAACGGCGGCCCGCCGGTGCCTTCCGTTTCTGTCCAATCATCATCGTCTGCGGTCGCTGCCGCCAGGTACTGGGTCACGCAAAGCAACGCTGCTTGTGACACAGAGGTGGCGACATGTTGGACGTTGATGCCGCGAAGCTGCCCGATCAGCGCGGCCAGAATTCCCTGGGTAGCGAGCAGACCAGCGGCGTTCGAGGCCAGGTCGACGAAAAGGACCTCGGGAGTACCCGATTTGCGTCCATGAATCTGCATGATCCCACAGGTGGCCTGTACGCTTACCTCGTCACACAGTGGGGCATCGACGGGGCCAGCCCAGTCTATCCCGCAGTCCACTCCCGGTGGACCGCCCCGGCCGCTTGGGTTCAGCCTGAGAAAACCCGCCCTGGGCGTCTCATCCGGAGGCACAGCACCACCGCGGGCGACAAAAGCATCGGAACTGGTCGCGATCGCACACCCAAGCGCCTGAAGATGTCGTACCGATATGTCGAGAGCGACCGATTCACCACGACGACTCAAGATCGACTCCTCGAGCACTGCCGGAGCGGTGCCGAACGCAGTGGATTCACGCATACACCTATTCTCCCAGAAACCGCGACGGCTGGGGAAGTGAGTCCGGACAAGGTATGCTCGGCTGACGAAGCAGACTTTCAGCAGTTAGGGTCGACGATGTCATCATTGCGAGTGGTCGGCGTAGGGCTCGGGCGAACCGGAACGCACTCTTTGAAATTAGCTCTTGAGCGACTTCTGGATGCGCCGTGTTACCACATGTTCGAGGTCTTCGATCACCCTGAACACATTGATGTCTGGAAAGCAGCGGCCGATGGCGACCTTCCGGATTGGAAGGACTTGCTAGCCGGATACCAGGCTACGGTTGACTGGCCTGCGGCCGCATTCTGGACAGACCTGATCGACGCCTATCCGGATGCGGTCGTCCTGCTCTCCGTGCGACCGACGTCGGAGTGGTGGCGCAGCGCTAGCCGCACGATCTTCGAGCTGATTCGGAATTTCGAGTCATCGATCCACGAGAAGCCACCACGATACCCGGTCGTCGCTGCTCAGCGGCAGATGGCCAGCATCCTGTTCCGCGCCAAGTTCACCCAGGACTTCTGCGACGAACGGGCAGCATGCGATGCCTACGAACGCCACAACGAGGCAGTGCGCCGCCTGGTTCCGGCCGAACGTCTCGTCGAGTGGACACCGGGTGATGGGTGGGGATCGATTTGCACCGCGCTCGGTCTGCCGGTACCCGAGGATGCGTTCCCGCATACGAACACGACCGACGAGTTTCGGGCGATGACGAGATTGTCTCGTGCCTCTTCGTAACCTTCAGCACATCATCTCTGCAATGAGAAACGCCAATTCCAAAGATTGTTGCGGATTCAGCCTGGGATCACAGACACTGGAATAGCGGTCGAGCAGTTTCGCCTCGCTGATACCCTCCTGCGCGCCGCCGACACACTCGGTGACACCCTCGCCGGTCAACTCGATATGTATACCGCCCGGATGGGTCCCACGATCTCGGTGGACCTCGAAGAAGCCGCGAACCTCGTCAGTGATATGGTCGAAATTTCGGGTCTTGTACCCGTTCGGAGCTATGGTCGTGTTGGCATGCATCGGGTCGCACACCCACGCGACCAGATAGCCGGTGGCATTGACCTTCTCAACGATCGGTGGCAGGACGTCACGTATAGCCTCGCTGCCCATCCGACTGATCAGCATGAGGCGTCCCGGCTCCCGGCCAGGACACAACCGCATGACATATTCCACGGTCTCTTCGGGGCTCGCCTGTGGACCCAACTTCACGCCGAAAGGGTTCGCGACTTCCGCGGCGAAGGCGACATGTGCTCCGCCCAGCGAGCGGGTGCGTTCACCAATCCACAGCGCATGCGCGGAGAGATCATACAGGCTGTTGTTCACAAATCGTAACAGCCCGAGTTCGTACTCCAAAACCAAAGCCTCATGGCTGGAATACAGCCCTGACACCGAGTCCGTTTCATTGATCGTTCGCACCAGATTCATGGTGGCAGCAGAGCACGCGTATGCGGTCAGCATGCGCCGTGGATCGTGTCTGCGATCTTCGACGGTAGCGACCGAAGAATTGATCATGTCACCCCGGTACGAGGGAAGGCTGAACTCATCCGTCGGCGACGAACGTGGCTTGGCGTATTGGCCAGCAATGCGCCCGACGGTCACGACAGGAAGTCCGGCGCCTGCCCGGACAACGGCCGACACCTGCCGCAACACCCGGACGTTGGCACGTACGTGCCGCTCAGTGCAGTCCTCAAAGGTCTCAGCGCAGTCGCCACCCTGTACGAGGAATGCCTCCCCGCGGGCTACCGCACCCAATCTCCTGGCCAGGCCATCTACTTCAGTCGCACCGACAATCGGTGGTGCGCTGGTCAGGCGCAGCAACACGTCGGAGCGCTCGTCGTGGGCCTCCCACCCAGGTTGCTGAGCGGCCGGAAGCTCAAGAACAGCGGCCAGGCGGGAACGCACATCCACCGGTAAGGTCGCTGGGATCGGTATCGGCATTTGAGACGCCCTTCGCGTACTTTGTGAGACTCTGCCATTTCCACACGGTGCCTGTCCAACTACCGGATCGACTGTGCATTTTGCGCAGTCGAACGCACACGCGGTTCGAGTGACGGTCGCCGCGGAGGGACTGGCGGAGCTCGACGATGATCCGTTCTCACCGTTCCAGATCATCAGTGGCCTCGGGTACCGAGCATTCTCCGGATGGCATAGCGGTCAGGTTTGCCGATGCCGTGCAGGGGTAGCGTGTCGAGCAGGATGATTTCCTTGGGGGTCTGCGCTCCGGTCAGCAGACCACGGGCTGCCGCACGCAGCGCGTCGGGGTCAGGGGGGTGCTCGGGGTCGGCGGGTGTGACTACGGCGGTGACCCGCTCACCCCACTGTGGATCGGGTAGGCCGACCACGCAGGCCGTGGCGATGCCGGGCAGGCTGGTGAGTACGGCTTCCACCTCGGCTGGGGCCACGTTGAGTCCACCAGTGATGATCACATCGTCGGCTCTGCCGAGTACGCGCAACCGACCTGTCTCGTCGAGTCGCCCGAGGTCATGGGTCTTGAACCAGCCGCCCCGGAAGGCGGCGGCGGTGTGCTCGGGCGCCTCGAGATATCCAGTGGCCAGTACCGGACCGGCCAGCTCGATGCCTCCCGGGTTGGCGTCTACCCGGATCTTTATCCCGTCCAGCGGCCATCCGTCGTAGACACAGCCGCCCGAAGTCTCGGTCATGCCGTAAGTAGTCACCACGCGCACTCCGGCCGCCTGAGCCCGGTGCAGCAGCTGCTCCGGTGCGGCAGCACCGCCCAGCAGCACCGCGTCGAAGCCGACGAGTGACTCGGGTTCGGTATCGAGGAGCCGGGCAAGCTGAGTAGGCACCAGCGCGGTGTAACAGGGCCCGGCCTCGCGCCCCAGCCGGCGTGCGGCGGCACCGAAGCCGGCCGGACTAAACCCGCCACGTAAGTCGAGCGCCGTGGGGTGTCCGGCGGTGAGCGCTGCCCGGACCACCACCTGGAGCCCTCCGACGTGGTGGGCGGGCAGTGCCAATAGCCACCGGCCAGGACCCCCGAGCCGGGCATGGGTAGCAGCAGCGGAGGCACGCAACGCGGCGGCGCCGATCTGCACCCACTTGGGCTGCCCAGTAGAGCCCGAGGTGGTCAGGACGACCTGGCCGGGTCCCGGGTCCCGGGGCGGGATCGCCTGTCCCGCCCCCACCACAGCCACCGCCTCGCCACCGGCCAGCATGGCGTGCACGGCGCACTCCAGCTCCCCGATCGCCTCCGGGGACCCGGCACAGTGGATCACTCGCATCGCTACGGCGCTCCCCGTCGGCCGAGCCCCACCGAGCCGTAGGCAGCTCTGCTGTCACGTTCGACAACCGCGACGCGCCTGGACATCAGTAGTACCAGGGGAACGCCGACCAGTCGGGGGGCCGTTTTTCCAGGAAGGCGTCGCGGCCTTCGGCGGCCTCGTCGGTCATGTACGCCAGCCGGGTGGACTCACCGGCGAAGAGCTGCTGGCCGACCAGCCCGTCATCGATCAGGTTGAAGGCGTACTTGAGCATCCGCTGCGCGGTGGGTGACTTGGCGTTGACCGCGGCTCCCCATTCCAGCGCGGTCTTCTCCAGCGACGCGTGCGGTACCACGGCGTTGACCATGCCCATCCGGTGCGCGTCGGAGGCGCTGTATTCCCGTCCGAGGAAGAAGATCTCCCGAGCGAACTTCTGCCCCACCTGCCGGGCGAGATAGGCCGAGCCGAACCCGCCGTCGAAGGAGCCCACGTCGGCGTCGGTCTGTTTGAACCGGGCATGCTCGGCCGAGGCCAGGGTCAGGTCGCAGACGACGTGTAGGGAGTGCCCGCCGCCGGCCGCCCATCCCGGCACCACCGCGATCACCACCTTGGGCATGAACCGGATCAGCCGCTGGCACTCCAGGATGTGCAGCCGCCCGGTGCGTGCCGGGTCCACCGTGTCCGCGGTCTCCCCGCTGGCGTACTGGTAACCCGACCGACCCCGGATCCGCTGGTCCCCGCCCGAGCAGAAAGCCCAGCCGCCATCGCGCGGCGATGGCCCGTTACCAGTCAGCAGCACGCACCCCACCTCCGGGCTCATCCGAGCATGATCCAGCGCCTGATACAACTCATCCACCGTGGCCGGGCGGAACGCGTTGCGCACCTCCGGCCGGTCGAAGGCAATCCGCACCGTGCCGTGCGCCACCGCCCGGTGGTAGGTGATGTCGGCGAAGTCGAAGCCCTCGACACTGCGCCAAGCAGACGGATCGAACAGCTCGGAGACCATGGGCAGGCACGCTAGCGCGTGCCTTGTGAGTGGCGTTGGGTGGAGGAACACCGTTTGGCACTCGCGAGGGTTTACTTCCACCATGAACCCGTCCACTGCGCTGGCCACCGTGCTGGTCGATGAGCTGGTGCGGTGCGGCGTGCGCCACGCCGTACTGTGCCCAGGGTCGCGCAACGCGCCCCTGGCGTTCGCGTTGCACGCCGCTGACCGGACCGGTCGGCTCACCTTGCACGTCCGGATCGACGAGCGCTCGGCGGCGTTCATGGCGCTGGGTCTGTCGCTGCGGTCGGGACTCCCGGTACCGGTGGTGTGCACGTCAGGCACGGCGGTGGCGAACCTGCACCCAGCGGTGCTGGAAGCAGATCACGCCGGAATCCCGCTACTGGCGATCACCGCCGATCGCCCTGCCGAGCTGGTCGGCACCGGCGCCAGCCAGACCGTGCGCCAAGTCGGCCTCTTCGGTGCTGCGGTGCGGGCGATGCAGTCCCTGGCAGCGCACTGGGACTGCGGACAGCAGGCGCACTGGCGCTCTACAGTGGACCGTGCGGTCGCGGCCGCGCGCGGCGCGCTGGGTGGTGGGCCGGGGCCGGTGCATCTCAATGTGGCCTTTCGGGAACCGCTCACGCCGCCACCAGATCGTGGCACCGTGCCGAATGGGGTGGTGGTTGGTGAAGGCCGTCCCGGCAACGCGCCCTGGACCAGGGTGCCCGCTGCACCCCGGGCGCACGCTGAGGTGGAGCTGGAGCTGGGCAGGCGGACCCTGGTGATAGCCGGTCACGGCGCGCCACCAGCCCCAGCGGGGCTGCCGGTAGTGGCCGAGCCCACCGCGCCCGACTGGCCGAGAGCGTTGGCGGCCGGGCCCTGGCTGCTCGGCTCTCCGGTGTTGGAGCAGATGCGACCCACCCAGGTGCTCGTGCTGGGCCGCCCCACCTTGCACCGGGCCGTGCAGCGGCTGCTCGCTGACTCGGCAGTGACGGTCACTGCCATCACACACCGTCCGGAGTGGACTGACGTAGCGGGCACCGCCGTCGCGGTGGGCACCGCGCTGAGGTGCGCCGGTTCACCGGATCCGGGGTGGTTGCAACGGTGGCAGGAGGTCGACGCGGAGGCCGCCGCTGCGGTGAGCGCCACCGTGGCGGACCACCCGCACACCACCGGCCTGCACGTGGCCCGGCAGGTGGTCGCCGCGCTTCCGGCTGGCGCGCTGCTGCTGCTCGGCTCGTCCAACCCGATCCGGGACGTGGCGCTGGCCGCCCACCCCCGGCACGGCCTGACCATGCTGGCCAACCGGGGCGTCGCAGGCATCGACGGCACGATCGCCACCGCAACCGGGGCAGCACTGGCGCACCGCGGGCCGGGCTATGCACTCATGGGCGATCTGACGTTCCTGCATGACTCCAACGGGCTACTGGCCGGCTCGAAGGAGGCTCGCCCGGACCTGACCGTGGTGGTCGCCAACGACGACGGTGCCGGCATCTTCGGGTTGCTGGAGCAGGGCGCCCCGGAGCACGCCTACGCTTTTGAACGGGTCTTCGGCACCCCGCACGGCACCGATCTCGCCGCTCTATGCGCCGCGCACCACGTGCCCTATGTTCAGGTACCGGCCAACGAGCTGGTCGACGCTCTGGTAACAGACCTGGACCCATCCCGGATGGTGCGCGTTGTGGAGGTGCGCACCGACCGCACCGGACTTCGCGTGCTGCATCACCAAATCCGGACCGCGGTAGCGAAAGCCGTCGGTTTGCCGGCCGGTCGCAGGGGCTGAGCCGGTGGCGCCTGCAATCGTGCCGAGTGATCACGAACTGGCAGTGGAGTTGGCACAGCAGACCGGCCAGTTGCTGCTGTCGTTGCAAATCGACAGCGGACTCACCGGCGAGGAGCTCGGTGCCGCCGGGGATCGACTAGCCCACAACTGGATCGCGGCGGCGCTGGCCGAGCAGCGCCCAACAGACGCTCTGCTCTCGGAGGAGGGGGTCCGGGATGCGGCTCGACTGGATCAGAGCAGGGTGTGGGTGATCGACCCACTCGATGGCACTCGCGAGTACTCAGCGGGCCGGACCGACTGGGCGGTCCACGTCTGCCTCGCCGTCGATGGCGCTCCCGAGGCCGCCGCGGTCAGCACGCCCGCCCTGGGCGCTACCTACGCCACCGCGCAGCCGCTGGCACTGGCACCGGGCCCGCCGGACCCGTTGCGCATCCTGGTCAGCCGCAGCCGTCCGCCGGAAATCGCCGTCAGGGTCGCCGGGGCCCTTGGTGCCGAGCTCGTGCCGATGGGCTCGGCCGGCGCCAAGACGGTAGCGGTGTTGCGCGGCCAGGCGCACGCCTACCTTCATGCGGGTGGCCAGTACGAGTGGGACTCCGCCGCACCCGTGGGCGTCGCCCTCCGCGCCGGCCTGCACGCCTGCCGCATCGACGGTTCCCCGCTGCGCTACAACCAACCCGATCCACTCTTGCCCGACCTGCTCATCTGCCGACCCGAGCTGGCAGACCGGCTACTCACAGCCATCGCCTTCGCCGGCCGGTGACTGCGTAGGAGCTGCCATCGCAGCCGTCGCAATCCCCGCAGTATCCGCCCAGTCCCTGACCATGGTGTAAGGTCCGCTCCGATAATTCGCAGGCGTGCGCGTGAGACCACGATGAATTCTCCGACAAATTTGGGACAAGGGGTGGGCAACACTCATGATGGCCGATCGATGGGTTACGGGCCGCGCGTTGCGGATGGCGGCCGCGGATCGCGCCTACTCAGGAGCCTTGCCGGCTCAGGTGAGTAACGGCGAGGAAACCTCGTATCCATACGTCGCGAACTACTCGAAAGGGCTGCCTCACGACTCCGCCGGACTGGTTGACCAGACGGCGTACCGGCTGCTACTACGGGCTGTGGGTACTGGGCGCCCCGAGGACTTCGAGCGTATCCCCCTCGGCGGAGTCAGGAGACTTGTCAACCCCCAGGCCGGACTTGCGTTCCATGCCGAGGGACCGGATTCGCAGGGACTCGTGATGCCGCCCGCGCCGCGGATCGACTCCCCGCAGAATTCTTCGGAGATGGCCGAGCTCTACTGGATGGCGCTGACACGTGACGTGAAGTTCGCGAACTTCACGACCGACTCCATCGTGGCCGCCGCAGCGGACGACCTGACGAACAACTTCACGGACTTCCGTGGCCCGAAAATCAACGGGGTGGTCACCCCCGACACTCTGTTCCGTGGCGACACCCCGGGTGATCTGGCCGGCCCATTCATCTCGCAGTTCCTGTTCAAGGATATCCGGTACGGGACATTTCTCATCAGGCAACGCCAAGGAACAGTGGCCGCGGGAGTCGACTACCTCACGACGTTCGCCGAGTGGCTCGATGTGCAGAACGGTGCCGCTCGGATGCCCAACGGCCCGGATCCAAGCCTGCCGGCGCGCTACATCCAGACCCCCCGCGACCTGGCGACTTATGTCCATTTCGACGCGCTCTACGAGGCGTACCTCAATGCCCTTCTGATCCTGATCAGCATGAACGCACCTTTTGATGCGGGGAACCCGTACAATTTTTCGAATAACCAGCAGGGCGGCAGCACGTATGGCGTTCCGCATATACTCACCCTGGTCGCCGAGGTGGCGACCCGCGCGATGAACGCGGTTTTCTTCCAGAAGTGGTTCGTGCACCGCAGGCTGCGACCCGAGGAGTTCGGTGGCCGGATCGAGTCGTGCCGTCTCGGGCTGAGCGCATTCCCGATGATCGACCAGGAGATCCTCGACTCGCCGGTGCTGGAGACTGTCCTCGACACATTCGGCAGCCATTTGCTGGCACAGGCGTATACAGAAGGTTCCCCCAATCACCCGTCGTACGGCGCTGCGCACGCAGCAGTGGCCACCGCATGCGTGACGACCTTGAAGGCGTGGTTCGACGAGTCGTTCGTGATCCCTGACCCTGTCGTCCCGAACGCTGCGGGCACCGGTCTCGAACCGGCTCCCGGGGATCCCGTTCTCACACTCGGCGATGAGCTGAACAAGCTCGCCGCGAACATGTCGATCGGCCGGAACATGGCAGGTGTGCACTGGCGCACCGACTTCAGCGAGGCGATCGAGCTCGGCGAGGCGATTGCGATCGGAATCCTGCAGGACCAAAAACAGGCAACGAACGAAGACGCCTCATTCACGATCACCCGCATGGATGGCACCACAGTTACTATCTGAGTGGCGCCTGCTGATGCTATCGATCGGGTTCGTTACCGCAGCTCGAGTGCGGCGCGGAGCCGGTCGGTGTTCATCGTCCCGGGGTTGTCGTGGTGGGCCGGGAAGCAGTCGAGGAGCCGGATCAGGTCGTCGCGTCGGGTGGGGTCCGCGGCGGCCTGGCGGGGGGTGTGCCCGGCCAGGGCGGGAATGGGCTCGTCGAGCCATTTCTGTTCGTAGTCGCGGATGAATCGGTCGAGCGCGGCCGCGGCCACGGCGGGGTCGAGTTGGTACGAGGAGTCCTCGTCGGTGGATGCGATGCGGGTCTCGCTGAGGAAGCCGACCAGCTCGAGCGGGTCGGGCTCGGAGTCCAGCAGCGCGATGAGCTCGTCGCGCTCGTGCGCAGCGACGGGCTCGATGCCGCCGAAGATCCGGGTCGTGTCACCGGCGGGCACAACGCGGGCGCACACCAACGCGCCGGTCTTGAACACCTTGCTGGCCGTGCGCTCCCGGACCTGGTGGACGTCGCCGGTACGCACGTCGCGCATCGTGAAGCCCGCACCGCGCCGGACGTGCTCGATCTCGTACACCGACCGGTCTATGAGCAGCCACTGCTCGGCCAGCAACCGCTCGTCCTCGGGCAGCAACACGCCTCGGGTGGCCACGAAGTCGGCGAACGCGCCGCCCTCGAACAGGACCGCGTCGGTGACCAGCGGGGCCTCCAGTGCGTCGAGCAGCGCATCGGGGTCCTCGTCGAACTGTGCCCGCACGTGCGCAGCCTCCATCACCGCACCGCGCCAGGGACCATCCACCAGGAACATGCCCGCCTTCTGGTACAGCCAGGCCGCGCGTTGCTCCAGCGGGAGCTGCTCGTGGTGAAGGTGGCATTTCTTGTACTTGCGGCCGGATCCGCACCAGCATGGCTGGTTGCGGCCGAGGTCGGGTCGGGGCATGACCTGGAAATGTTCGAGCAGTTCGACCAGTGGGTGCTCACCCGGGGTTCCCGCTCGGCGCAGCAGCGCCAGCCCTCGGGCGGCGTCGCCGCGGTCGCTGGCGTATCTGGCGAGGTCGACCAGCGCCGGCGACCATTGCGGGTCAGCCGACTCCGCGGCATGGTAGGCCTCCTCGGCCTGGGTGAGGTCACCAAGCCGCTCGTGGGCCTTGCCGCGCAGCCACCGCAAGGCCGGGCGGGCGGCCGGCAGCGCCAGCGGCTCGAGCGCCTCGGCGAACAGGCCGAGCACCGCAGCGCCGTCGCTGCCGGATCCGATGGTCTCGGCCAGGACCGCCTCGGCCACGGCGGGCTCGGCCAGGAACGCCGTGGTGGCCCGCACTGTGGTGGCTCTGACCGTGGCTTCCCCATCGCAAGCACGGTCCGGGTCGGTCGGTGAGGGCTCCAACCAATGGGTGAGATCGGCGGCGAAGGCGGCCAGCCCGGCCTCACCTCCATCCTCATCAACGGCCAGCGCGGCCGCATGCAATCCGGCGATCTGGTCATACAGGATGACCATCGCCACGACCGCGAGGGTTTCGTCGTCGCCGAGATCATGGATCCGGGCGATCGCCGCGCACCGCTTGTCCACCTGCCAGCGCGGGAAGTCGAACCCCTGCACGGCGAGCCACTCGCCGTCATGAACCAGCCCGCAGGCATCCAGCACCTCCGCCAGGGGCGGCAGAGCCTCGGTGAACAACGTCGGATCATCCGCGCAGGCCGTCCAGACCGCGACGTCCAGCGGTGTGGGCTCGTCCGGCTCGACCTCCAGGACTGCGCTCAGCCGCTGCCCGAGCTCGGTCACCGTCTCCGCGGTCACCACCGGCTCTGGGACGGACTCCAGCAGCAACCCGTCCTCAGCGAGACCGAGCGCGATGACATCACCCTCGCCGAGCCCCTTTCCCTGCAGATAGCCGGGCGGCAGGAGCAGGGCACCCAGATCGCCAACCACATCCAGCGGGACTCCTCGCGCGGCCACGGCGTCGGCGTCGAAGGGCATGAGCACCCCGACCACCGGTGATCCGTCGGCCAGCCGCTGGTAGATCTCGCACTCGGTCAGCATGTCGACCGGTTTGAGGTCCGAGTCCATCACGAGGATGTCGTGCTCGAGCTCCGGCCCGCTCAGCCGGTGCGTGAACACCCGGCCGGCCAGCAGGGCCGGCAACGACGCCCACCGTTCATCGGCCAGCACCGTCACCAGACCATCGCCGTCCTCCAACGCCTCGGCCAGCGCATCATCGGGATCGTCGCCGAGGTCCGCACCGCGACTCGTCACCACGGCGACGAGCTGGTCCTCGGTCATCGACCCGTTCTCGGCCAGCACCCCGGCAATCACGTCAATGAGCCTCGAACCCGTCGCAGGCAGTGAGTCAGCCACGACGCGACACAGTACCCAGGTCAGTTCGGGCCGGCGTTCACCGACGCCCCCACCCGGTTCATCATGACTTTCGACCGACACCGCTGAAGTTGAATACCTCGACCGGAGTGCCGAGTTCGTATGCCTCGGGTCGCCACAGTGAAGCCGAGACCACACCGGGCTCCAGCAGTTCCAGGCCGTCGAAGAAACGAATCAATTCCTGGCGGCTGCGGGCCTTGATCGGGGGTGTGGCGCTGCTGTTCCACTGCCGGACAGCCTCGTGCATCACCTCGGGGCGCACTTCGGTGGTGGGGTCGCACAGCACCAGGTAGCTGCCGGAGGGCAGCGCCTCCAGCAGCCGGTTCACGATCGCGTGTGCTTCGTCGGTGTCCAGGATGTGTTCCATGATCCCCAGCAGCATGAGTGCGATCGGACGGGTGAAATCCAAGACCCGGGCAGCCTCGCGCAGGATCGTGTCGGGGTCGCGCAGGTCGGCGAAGACGTAGCCGGTGGCGCCTTGCGGCGTGCTGGTGAGCAGGGCGCGGGCGTGCGCCATGATCAGAGGGTCGTTGTCGACGTAGACGATGCGACATTCCGGCGCGCTCGCTTGGGCGACTTCGTGGGTGTTGTCGGCAGTGGGCAGCCCGGTGCCGATGTCGAGGAACTGGCGGATCCCTGCGTCAGCGGCCAGGTGGCGGACGGCGCGGATGAGGAACCCCCGCTGGGCGCGCGCGGCGTCGACGATGTCCGGCAGGACGGCACGAACCTGGTCGCCGACCTCGCGATCGACCGCATAATTATCCTTTCCACCCAGCCAGTAGTTCCAGATCCGGGCTGTGTGCGCCTTAGTGGTGTCGATAGCCGGAAGCCGCTCATCGCGGGATGGAGGTGGGCTGTGCGTCACGGGTGCGCCTCTCTTCCGCTCTCTGTCCTCATCCGCGTTGAACCGTAGCCCGTCGCCACGGTGCTATCGCTGAACTGCGGCTAGGCGCCGGTGCGGAGCGGAGTGGTCGACGGGCGGGAGCGGGCCGCTACCCGCCGTCGTGGATGGCGATCCCGGAGACCTGCCCGCCCGGCGAGGGCATAGTTTGTTGGATTCTGCTGCGCTCACAGCGTGTTGCGAACCGGGGGAGATTGGGTGTCGAACATCTGCTCAGAACGGGGCCAGGCGGTGCTCCGATCCACCGGCGCAGATAGGGAAGCGAGTGTCGTGATCAACAAAAAGGTAGGTATCGGCTTTGGTGGGGTCTATGTCCTGGTTGGCCTCCTGGGGTTTGCCGTCACCGGGCTCAGCGGCTTCGCCAGCATGAGCGGTCCCATGTTGCTGGGGATTTTCATGATCAATCCCCTGCACAATATCGTGCACGTGCTGGTTGGTGCTTTGTTGATCGCCGGGGGTCTGGCTTCTATCACGGTCAGCAAAGGGGTTAACACGACCGTGGGTGCGGTGTATCTGCTCGTGTTCGTGGCGGGGTTAGCGTTGCAGGGTTCCAGCGCGAACATTCTCGCGCTGAACGGGGCGGATCACGGGCTGCATCTGGTCAGCGCCTTGCTCCTCCTTGCCGTAGGTATTGGTGCCGACCGCGCCTCCACCCGAGCTTCACTCAGCTAGCCGGGCTTCGCCCCATCCCGGCGGCGTGTTCCCTGGTTGGCTTGCCCGTGGGCGCTGTCCATGAACTCGACGCTATCGACGTTTTCTCGCCTTAAAAGGTCGCTGGTGTCGAGTTCACGGCGCCCGGCAACGGCACACCCGCGAAGTTCGACTCAACCCGCACAGTCGACTCGAGATTGACGGCCCTGCCGCCTAAGCCCTCTAATGAGGCTTCGCCTCGGACCGTCGAGGTGGTGGCTGGGTTGGTGAGTGACGTCACGGTGAGATGAGGTCAGACTGGTGATGTTGGGTTGACCGCTGCCTGGGGATGGGTCATGGCGTCTCCTGTGGTGGGCGTGGACGACATTCTCGGCGGGGCATGTTGGCCTGGACCCGGCATTTAGGGTCCCCCATTCCCTCGCCGGCGGTCCTGGAGCGGATCGGGCTGCGGTTTCGTAAGTCGGTCACCGAGTTCGCTGCCGAGGGCGACATCCCAGTGGTCGGCTTCGCTACGGGACCGCAAGCTGGACGTGATGCTCCGCACCTGGACCGGTTGAACCTGCCAGGATGGAGCGGAGCCGCGATCGGGGTGGCTCAGGAATTCCAGCGGGTGTTCACCGGCGCCATCTACCGCCCTGATGAAGGTGGTAAGTGGGGTTCCCCGGTTTCGTTATGCCAAGGCCGACCGCCGGGGTCACCGCGTACTATTTCTATCTGGTCGATGAGGCTCCTCCGCCGCCGTGGCCGAGCCAGCCCACCACAGTTCGGAGCTCGACCCACCGGAGAGCAGCTCGGTTGCACTGTTATGCCGCAGCGCGGGTAAGCGCGTGTCGAGCGTGAGCTTTGGTGTCTTGATGCCCGTTGTGCCGTTGCGGTGGTGCGATCTTGTTGACACTTCACCGCTGACCAGGGCACTACGCCAGATGGTGGGCCGCCTGGGGCTCGAACCCAGAACCGACAGATTAAAAGTCGAAAGTTAGCCCGATAGGGGTAGCACTACCTGGCACTTTGCCCTCCCTGGTTGCGCCGCAAAGTCACCAGAGGCATACAAGGGACTGGAGTTAATGGACAGTCCAATGGACAAGGTCTGAGCCTGTCCCCGTAGCACGGACACCCGACCTGAGGTGGCCATGGCCACCGGGAAGGATGCCACCGTGCCTGCACCTCATCCACCGGAGTTCCGTCGTCGAGCGGTCGAGCTCGCTCGTCTGGGCGAGCAACCGATCGCCATACTGGCCAAAGGGCTCTCGATCAGCGAGTCGTGCTTGCGGAATTGGCTGTCTCAGGCCGAGGCCGAGGCCGCTACCGACGGTTCTCGGCTGACCACGGGTGAGAAGACTGAACTCGCTGCGCTCCGTCGGGACAAACGGCGCCTGGAGGTGGAAAACAATATCCTCACGCGCGCAGCGGCGTATTTCGCCCGGGAGAATGTCCTCCCACATTAGTGTATCGACTGGTCCGTGAGATGGCCGATGACACCGATATCGATGTCGCGGTGGCCCCTCGAGTACTGGGGGTGTCGAGGTCGGGCTACTACGACTGGCTCGCCCCGGCCACCCTCGGCTCGAACCGAGGCGAACACAGTGCTGCTCAAACACATCACCGAGATCCACGAACAATCCCGGGACACCGACGGCTGGCCTCGCGTGCACGCCGAGCTGACCCTCGGACTGGGTCTGGCGGTCCATCACAAGCGGGTCGCCCGGCTCCTGCGCGAGGCAGGCCTGCAGGGCCTCTACCGGCGCCGCGCCCGACGCGGCCCGAGGGGTCCGGCGACCGAGGACGACCTGGTGGGCCACCAGTTCACCGTCGACGCCCCCGACCGCCTGTGGCTAACCGATATCACCGAACACCCCACCCATGACGGGACACTGTACTGCGCCGCCGTGATGGACGCCTATTCTCGCCGAATCATCGGCTGGTCCATCGCTGCCCCTATGCGCACTGAACTCGTCCTCGACGCACTCGGCATGGCGATCCTCCGGCGCCGACCCGAAGGCGGTGACACCATCATGCACTCCGACCACGGCACACACTACACATCATGGGCATTCGGGCAACGCCTCCGCAACGCCGGACTACTCCCGTCCATGGGCACAGTCGGCGATTGCTACGACAACTCCATGATGGAGTCGTTCTGGGCAACCCTGCAACTCGAAGTCCTCGACTCCCGAATCTGGGAAACGCGCGCAGAACTTGCCAACACCATCTTCGAATGGATAGAATGCTGGTACAACACCGAACGTCGACACTCCAGCATCGGAATGCTCCGACCAGTCGAGTACGAAGCCCACTACCACCAGACGTCCACACAGGACGATCACTGACCCCACACCGTGGGTGTCCGTGCTACGGGGTCAAGCTCAGTCCATAGGCGTCCATTCAGAGGTCTCGTTGAGCTGGGCTGTTGCCGGTTAGTGGATCTTTGCGGGGTGCTCGGTGGTGGTGTCGGCGTGTCGGGCTCATTGTGGGTCTGTGATCGTCGATCATCTGGGTTGTGTCTGTGCCCGAGCCATCGTATGGGGAACTCGCCGCTCTGGTGGCGGGGTTGGTGGCTCGGGTGGCGGGGTTGGAGACCGAGAACGCCGAGTTGCGGCGGCGGCTGGGGATGAACTCGACGAATTCCTCGGCGCCGCCGTCGGAGGACTCGATTGCGGCCAAGGCCAAGCGGCGGGCGGATCGTTCGTCTCGGGAGAGGTCGAAGGATCGCGAACCCGGTGGGCAGCCGGGCCCTAAGGGCTCGGGACTGTCCCCGGCGGTGACGCCGGATCGGACCCAGACGCTGCCCCCGCCGGGTGAGTGCCGGGGGTGCGGTGGAGATCTGGGGGATGCCGCGACCTCCTCACCGGCGAAACTCCCCGGCTTCGGAGTTGATCGCCCACCCTTCACCGCGGCGAAGACCGCATCAAACGCCTCGGTGAACCGGGAGTCGCGGTCCCGGTGCAGGAACTTGATCGTGGTGGCCTGGTCGCCGATGTCCATCATGAGGTTGCGGGCGGCTTGAGTGGTCCACGCGCCGGTCGGATGCGCACCGGAAATCCGGTAGCCTGCTCGACCCGCTTGCTATCCACCCAGTTCATCGCCGACGGTGTGGCAACCACGCGCACCATCCACCCACGACATCGTGCACGCGCAGCCAGCGGTGCCTCACAGACCACGAGCGCGAGAAGGACTACCTGGCATTTTGCTTGCCGTGGTTGCGGCACCAGGGGCATGAGAACCATCCGAAGGACTGGAGTTAATGGACAGTCCAATGGAGAGGATGCCGGAAGGCTGAGACGCCGTCGCGTCACGCTACTGGCCCTTTGCCCCTTCAGGGCAAAGGGCCCACCCCCACACCGACGGAGGCGTGAAGGGAGGCCCTCGACGTGAGCACGCTGAAGATTCTGCTCACAGTCCAGCGAAAAGTTTCAGCACAGCCGCCGAGGGGTACGACGATAGGGATGCTACACCGTGAGCCAGTGTGATCGGCATGAGCGCGGCCTCGTGCTGGTAGCTGACTAGCGAAGGGAGTGTCGCGAGCACCCGGTCGAGCCCGATGAGGTCGTTCATGGTAGCCGGGAAGCCTGGGGCCGGATTGTACTCTCCGGTAGGCACGGACAGCACCATCGGCGTATGCGGGTCGAGCTTCGCGAGAACCTTCTCCCCGTAGTTTGTTTTGAGGCCATAAGGGTTCACTCTTTCCGGTGCGTGGTCGACTTGCTGGCGAATGTAACGGTGCGACAGAACCGCGTATCGTCCCAGGTCACCCTTTGATTTCGGCTCGGTAAACCGTTGAATCTCGCCGAGATGATCTACGAACCTGCCTGTCTTCTCCTGACCCACAATGTGTATAGGGCAGCCCTGATCTCGGGCATGTGCGAGCAAGTCACGGATGTTGTCGACGAGTTTGGAATATTGGCCCCGCAGTGCCAACGGTCCATCCTTGATCAACAGAATGTTTCGCAGGGACGCGAGATCACTGCGCTCCCAGAAGTGACGTATCACTGAGAAAAGCAGCAATGTCTCGTGGACCATCATGTACGCGGAAGCAACGCTGTCTGGCGCCTGGTCTTCGCCCATCTCCAGGTGGAAGCCGACCATGTCAGAGAGGTAGACTTCGCCGCCGCAGTGTTCACACGCCCCGTCGTCCGCGTCGTACGGCAGCCCTTGTATATCCTTCGGGCAGTGCGGGCAGCGGAATTCCGGTGACGATGACCGTCTCTCCGGTGTCCACTTGCGGTATGCCAACCATTTCAACGTCTGATGGACCAGGCCACCAGACTCGATCTTGAACGAGTCGCGAATGATGCTGCGGACGAGGTCGTAGTTGGAGATGCCGGGCACGCTGACGTTCCGCAGGGGTAGGACAGTGGAGGACTGGAGTGCGGACTCGGCCATGAGTGCCTTCATCAGTACGGGGTGCGGCAAGTCCTTGTCGATTTTCTCCAGTCGCCGTCTGTCGATGCGCACGAGGGCCGTCTTGACGAACGCAACCGAGCGCAGCGGATAGTTTTCCGAGCGAACAGGCTGGAAGGACCCGTCGACAGCAAGGACGACAGTTAACGGGTCGATGCCGGCTGGGTTGAACTCTTGCCAGATAT
Source organism: Pseudonocardiaceae bacterium (assembly GCA_050699515.1). Lineage (GTDB taxonomy): Bacteria > Actinomycetota > Actinomycetes > Mycobacteriales > Pseudonocardiaceae. The sequence continues at coordinate 9,513 of JBOHFF010000059.1, read as the reverse complement.
CTTTGCTGGGTTCGTCATCCGGAGGGGAGTATTCGAAGTGGTCGACGAGGTTTCTCACGAACGGGCTGTTGACGACCTCCAGGTGGCCGAGCTTGCTAGCTCGCTCTGTAGCGGTGAGACGCTGTCCACCCTGATACGGCATGTCAGCTCTCGCCTCCAGTCTCGAACAGTCGCGTCTGAACTGGAACGACGAACCGGTGTGACTGGGTAAGCATGCGCATGAAGCCTGGAGTGCGGGCCCGCATGATTTCCTCTTCCACGCCCGCGAAAGCCCTCTGGAGCCGTGTCAGGGTCCGGGTCTCGTCCGACGATGACAAGTGCCCCACAAAAAAGTTCTCTGTCTGGTTCAGCAGTTCGCCATAGATGGTTGATGGCGATTGTGTGGAGTAGGTCATACCTATGTGGAACTTTGCGCCTTCCTTGGCGAACCGCGCATAGACGCCGGTTAGATCCCTCGCAGTAGCAGGGAAGAGGTTATGGGCCTCCTCAAAGTACAGTTGCACGAAGTGCCGCCCGAGCGAGTTCGAGGTAAACTTGGCCTCTTGGTGCGCGAAGACATTGCGGGAGAGCGTGTCGGCGAAAAAGACTCGAATCTTATCGTTGGCGTTACCGAGGTCGAGGATGACAGTGCGTCCGGCATCGAGGCTTGTAAGTATCTCTTTAACGAAGTCGGAAGCTGCAGCATCGTGGTAGCCGCGGTAGCGGTTCAGAATTGTAGGACCGGTACTGCCCGATCTTTTCGGGACCAAAAAATCAAACAAGGCGTGGTCATCAGCCTGGAACGATTCCTTGACGAGATTGTCGCTGGGATTGTTCCGAATGTAGGCGATGACAGTGTTGAGTTCTTCCGTCAAGGAATCGAGAGACCGAGGGCCGTCAGGTTCCTGCCCTTGTCCATAAACTTTAGCGCGTAATTCTTTCTTGAGCTTCGGGTCAAACACGCCGACGGACCCTTGTATCTGAAACCGCCCATCAGTGGAACCTTGAAATGCACGCAGGCGAGCCTCGTCCACTTCGAAGCCAGCGACGTGGAGGATGGCCCAGTATGTCTGTATACGACGGATTCCTCTAGTTCGGAAGCTGTAGTCTGGACTCTGCCTTACTTCTTCGATGGTGGGCAAGGCAACGCTGGTGAATCCTTCTATATAATCTGATTTCCGATTGTCTTGCTCTAGCATGGAGCCGAGGATCTCGATACCGGAAGAGGGTTGTTCATAGAAATTAAGGCGTAGCGGTCTGGACGGAGTGTTCGGTCGCTTCGTCAGCGCGTAGACATCGCAGACTGCCTCGTTTACACTGCGAATGGACTTCGAACCGTCCCACTCGTTGTCGTTGGCATACTCACCGTTGATGTCAAAGATCAACTGTCCCACCGAGCGGTCGTCCATAGTCGCGTAGATGACCGCTTGGGCAAGGAGCTTAACGACATTAGATTTTCCTAGGCGCGTCTTTCCAAACATGGCCGTGCGAGCGCCTTTGAAGTCCTCGACGGAGACCTTCACCGTGGTGGGCGTATCGTTCCCAGCGCCGCTGTTGATGATCGACGCGAGCTGATTTTCGGTTGGGCGAAGCTCGCCGATGGCGACAGGATCGCCCTGTTTTGGCCGCACCAGGCCGTTGACGACGATGTCGAGCAAGGCTTCATCGGGCGCGTACACGCGATACCGATGGGCACTGACGACCGTGTTCACGTCGCCCGAAAAAGCGATCTTCGTCCTATTATCCTTCTCCGGGTAGAACATTCCGAGAACGGAGCATCGCAGCGCGCCCCATTGCAGTTCACTCTGGGTCCACACGTCGAGCTCGGGCATGGACTTCTTGTGCAATTCAAAGTAGGTCTGCTGCACCTGGAGGGACAGAGGAGTGGGGGCAGTCTCCATCACACGCAGCAACGTGAAATGCGGTGGCAATCCCTTGAGGCTTTGCGGCGCGAGGATGAGAAACGAACCACGAGGGATACCGCCCACGGTCACCTTGTACGGGTCGGAGGTGATGATCGTCGCCGTGTCATACCCGAGTTCTAACACGTAGCCGACGAACCGCATCTTGTCGATCTGCTGGGCCTGCTCGAGCCGTTGCTCGGCCTGCAGGAATTCTGTTAGAACGGCCAACGGAGTGTCTTGGTACTCCAGCTTGCTGAAAAAATCACTCGGCTCCACGAGATCTCCTGCATTGTTTGCTGATGATTACGAGCTCCTCGCAATGCTTACGGCTGTCCAGCGACGCCGAGATAGCCGAATATCGGCTCACCTTTTGGAATCGGAAGAGATCCTTGCTGTAGAGCTGGCGAATTGTAGCGTGGAAGGCGTTCGTGGCGATGATCCGAGCCCCGCGTTCAGCGGCACGCGTCGCAGCCTTAGCCATGCGCTCTTGGTCGTCCCACGAAAACAGCTGCTCGTTGTATTTGATGAAACCATTCTGGTTGTGACGCACAGTATAGGGAGGGTCGAGGAACACCAAATCCCCGGCTTGCGCCTCATCAACGAGAGGCTCAAAATCGCTATGACGCAGCTCGGCACCCGAGAGCAAGCTGGAAATACCAGCGAAATCGTCCGTATCCCTAACTACTCGCTCACGGGTACCGATAGGTACATTGAACTCGCCGCGCTTGTTGACCCGATAGATCCCATTAAAGCAGGTTCGATTCAGGTAGATGATGCGCGCTGCCTGGGCCACCAGCGACGAAGGAACGCGGTCTCGAACCTCGTAGTAGTACTCCTTGCAATGTGATAGATGATGTTTTTCCAGCAGAACCTGAACGCCGACAGCGTCCTGCTGGATGCCACGATAGACCGTGACGAGATCACCGTTCAGATCACCCAGAGTCGCCCGCGCCGGCCTGAGGTGAAAATATACGGAGCCCGCCCCGAGGAATGGTTCGATATAATGGACATAGCGGCGCCGGAATAGATTTGGGTGTAGGTCCACGAGCCATCGCTTCCCGCCGGGCCACTTGAGGAAGGGAGCAATTTTGTTCCGATTGTTGTCACCGTCGACACGGGCTTCGTTGTCCAGCTGTGATGATGATCGCGACGGCACCGCAACAGGATATGCCATCAGGCAGGACGGAGTCGGTCGGGCGTCATCCGTGGCGTGTTCACTGTCGCGGTAGCCTGGCATGGTCGCGGCTACCAATCGGACTGCTCTACCTCGCCTCAAGCGGCACCGTACCAAGATCACGAGCAACATCAGCGTCGTGCCGGCCGCCCATCGGGCGCGGGTCACAGCCTGCCGGCCCTGTCGACTAGGTGAGCAGTACTGCCCATGGCGTGCACCTACGTACGCAAACATTCACCCCGTGTACTGATCAACAGAGCTTTCGTGTGTGTGAGGGTTGGGTAACGGTGGGTGAGGTGGGCGTGTCGGTCCCGGTGTGATCGTTGTGGGTGCGGTGGGATCTTGGGGTGTCCGTGCCGGAGGAGATGTCCCGTGATGAGCTGATCGCTCTCGTTGGTCGTCAGGCTGGGCAGATCACCGCGATGGCTGGGCAGATCGCGGAGTTGAGCGAGGCCGCCGCCAAACACGGCCTCAACATGATCACCGTCCTAGGCGACGCCATGCGAGGCCGGCGATGGATGCCCCAACTACCCGCACCCACCTAACACCCCACACCCACTCCAGACACGACCCGAACCCACACACCCCGGGTCGTCACACAGCGCCACCACACCGAACATTCGCGTACTCAGGGCTGAATGTTGCCTACGTACGCTTCGACCGTGGCAGAGCAGCGCGACGGATGGCAGACGTCGGGGAGAGGACCGTTTATGACAACCGGTGGGTGCGGCTGAGGTTGGTGGACGTTGAGGCACCGAACGGCGAGCGGTGGGAGTACCACGTGGTGCATCTGGACCGGATCGCGGTCGCGCTCATCGTGGATGATCAAGACCGGGCACTGATGTCGTGGCGTTACCGGTTTGTCACCGAGCAATGGGGGTATGAGCTGCTCGGGGGCATGGTGCATAGCCCGCGATGTTCACGTCCGCAAGCTAGAGCGTGGTCACGCCTACGCTGCTTCTATGGCTGAAGCGCGCGGCGGGTGGCGGACGTTTGACGAGAGGACGATCTATGACAACCGGTGGGTGCGGCTGAGGTTGGTCGATGTAGAGGCGCCTAACGGGGAGCGGTGGGACTACCACGTCGTGCATCTAGGCCGGATAGCCGTGGCGCTCGTTGTAAATGATCAGGACCGGGCGTTGATGCTGTGGCGGTACCGGTTCATCACGGAGCAGTGGGGATATGAGCTGCTGGGCGGACTCGTTGATGCAGGTGAGGATGCGGTAACGGCGGCGGCGCGGGAAGCGGAGGAGGAGAGCGGGTGGCGTCCGGTCGGGCAACCGGAGCACCTGTTGAGTTTCGAGCCGCTGCCTGGGCAAGCTACGGCGCCGGTCGATGTCTTCTTGTGGCGGAGTGCAGAACGGATCGGCGAGCCGACTGACACTGAGGAGACCGGGCGGGTGGAATGGGTGCCGTTGTCGCGGGTACCGGAGCTGGCGCAGCGGCAGGAACTGCACGGGTCCGGGACCCTGGTCGGGTTGCTCTACTACCTCGCGTCACACGGCCGTTCCGCCGCTGCCAGGTAGGACAAGTCGGCTCAGCCGCTGTTGTTGCCGGTCGGATCTGATCTGCGCGGCGAGGCGGCGGGCCTGCTGGCCGTAGGCGAGGGCGGCGTCGCGGTCACCGGCGGCGGCGTGGGCGTAGGCGAGGTCGACGAGGAGGCCGCTGCGAGCGCGGACGAAATCGGCTGGGAGGCGGGCGAGGGCGTTGGTGAGTTGGTCGATGGCGTCGGGCGCGCCGATACGGGCGAGGGCGTTGCCGCGCCAGCGGTCGAGGTGGGAGTCACCGAGGAACAGGAACGGCAGGGCGGGATCGACGGGGTCAGCGGGGAGCAGGCCCGACGCGGTGTCAAAGGCTCGCCGGGCGTCGTCGGCGTGGCCGGCGGCGGCGAGGGTTTCGCCATGTGCGGCGGCGAGCCAGGCCCGGAGTAGGGGTGTGGCGGTGCGGTTGGCGATGGTGCGAGCGTGGGTGAGTTGGTCGAGGGCGGCGGTGGTCTCGCCGAGGTCGATGAGGACGAAGGCTTGTTCGGCGGTGGCGTGGGCGAGCAGCGCGGCCGATTCGGCTTCGCGGGCGGCGGCTTTGGCGCGCTCGTAGTGCATCCACGCTTGGCCGAAGGCGGCGCGGTCGAGGGCTTGCCACCCGGCGAGGGTGGACGCCTCGACCAGTATCCCGGCCAGCGCGGGTCGGTGTGGTCCGGCGCGGTAAGTCAGGAGTTGGTGCACCTGGTCGATTTGGGTGCGGAGCTGTTCGAGCTGGGTGAGGGCGCCGAAGCGCCGATCAACGCGTCGGGTGTGGTCGACCTGGCGGCGGAAGACCTCGACGATCTCAGCGTCGATGGTGCGGGCCATCGCAAGCCGGGACCGTAATTCGGTGGCTTCGGGGTCTTCATCGGGTTCGTCGGGGAAGCCGAGTTCGGTGTTGGTGCGGCCGTAGATCTCGCGGAACAGCTGCCGGTAGATCTCGCTGGGTTGTTCTTTTCCGTTCTCCCACCGGGATAGCTTGGTTTTCAGGCTCGCCTTGTTCGCAATCGGCAGGTTGCGCGCGGCGGCGCGGTGGGTGAGGAGGTCGATCACCTGGGATGCGGTGTAACCCAGACTCTTGCGCACGGTCTGTAGCGATGTCAGCATGACCGACTCCAGCCGAGGTTGAAGCGGGCCTGAGCTGCGTGGTTAATGGTGGTTAACGGTCCGGTCGTTAACCGGTGACAATTACGACGAGGCACCTTTCCGGGGTTTCGTAGTGCCATGCACGAAAACCCAGAAACGACGAACGGCCGGGGGCCAGCTGGTCTATCCATCACGGGAGGCCAGTTCGTCCAGGCGCCGTTCGATGGCGGCCAGGCGCCGATCGATCGAGGTCAAGCGGGCCGCGACCGGATCCGCGGGCGAGGTGGCCGGCTGACCGCGATCGGGCGGGGTGTGACCGCGCAGCACGGCGTCGAGGTACTCGGGATGCCAGCCCAGGGCCAGCGAGACCGCTTCGAGTGTGCGGGTGCTGCGGCGGCGTTGGGTGGTGTTGCGGTGCAACTCGCGCACGATCGCGACCGATACCTGAGCGCGTTCGGCCAACTCGCGTTGCCGCCAATTGAGCTCGGCGAGCCTCGTATCGATCGCGGTGGCGACCGCCGCCCAGTCCTGCTGCACCTATTTCCTCCGCGCTCCGCCCTGAGCGCCGAAGAGTAACCCCAACCGCCGTTTCGGCAATCCCGCGCACCATCTAACACTGAAATCAGTGCATTAATCCGATGACATCATGCTTTTGATCGGGAGTCGAGTTATGGACAACAACACCAACAACAGCGCCGCCAGCTCGGCGTTTTACACCGTGCCGGAAGCCGCCCGGATCCTGCGGGTGACCCCGGCCACGCTCTACCGCGCCATCAGGGAGGACGCCTTCCCCGCCGTGAGAATCCGCACCCGCTACGTCATCCCGGCGGTCGCGCTGGAGAAGTTGATGACCGAGGCGGCTGAGTCCGGCGGGTGTGTGGATGTAGCGGCGATGGCCGCGCGGCGGCGCACCGCTCGCGAGGTGGCCCGCGTGAGCGGGGGTGCGCGGTGGTGACTCACGACGACACCCGGGACTACGACGACGCCATGGACTACGAGGCCCTCGCCGCTGGGCTTGACCGGTGGCGAGATGTGCCGACCGAGGTGCTCAGGGACGTGGTGATGCTCAATGGGCTGTACCTGCGGCTAGCGGAGGAGCCGGACTGGGACGACTGCGCACCCAGCGACGGGCGACTCGCCGCACAGTTGTGCGCCGGCTGTTCGGTGATCGGTCAATGCCTGGAGCTGGATCTGCGCACGGCGGGGGCGTGCACCAGCGGGGTGTGGGGGGCGCTGGCCGAGGACGACCGGCGTGCGCTGCACCGAGTGTGGCAGCGGCGCCGCCGGCAGCACGACGGGAATGACCAGGAAGGAGCAACGACGCCGTGACCATCGATCTGAGTCCGACGCAGGTGGTCGCTGTCCTGGGTGTGCTGGTGGCGCTGCTGATGATATGGCGCTCGGGTACCCGGCGGGGTCGGCGGGCAGCGGATGCGGCCTACGGTGCCTCCAGGGTCGCTGCTCTGGCCGGCCATCTGCTGGGTACGGCCGGAGTGATCCTCGGTGTGCAGTGGCTGGCGATCACATACGCTGCGGGCAGCACGCTGTTCTGGGTAGTGCTCACCGTGCCAGCGTTGATCACCGCGCATGCCTTCACCAAGTCAGTGACGTCTCTGGACAGCGGTTACCGGCGAGGTGACCGGCGATGAGCGCACCACAGGACGCAGCGCTGATCCCAGTCGATCCGGTACTCGACGGCGAGCTGATCGACGATGACCGGCTCACAGAGCAGCATCAGCAGTTCCGGCGGCTGGTGTCGTGGTGGCAGCGCTGCCCCCGCGTCCCCGCGATGTTCAAGAGCCGCGCGCAGGCGGCACAGGCGGTCAAGGACGCCGTCGTAACCGCGATCTGCGCTCCGTGGCGGTTCGTGGGCGCGACCGCTCGGGGCGCGGTGCTGGCTGCTCGGGCGTGGCGACGGTGGGTGAGCGTGCACGATTACCGCGAGGCCGCCGAGCAATCCGAGAAGCTCGCGGATAAGTACCTCGAGATCCGCGAGTTGACCCTGGTGCGCTGGCGGGTCACCGGCGCAGTCGCCGGAACCGCCACGGCGGGCGTGGCGGTGGCCGACATGGTCTACGGCTCACCGGCGCTCTGGATCACCGCTGTGATCAGCGCGGTCGTATTGGCGATCACGGGTCGGCGAAAAGATGGCAGTCCCGGTCGCAAGCCGGTGCTGGCCGGTCCCCGGTCGCTGACCTGGACCATGGATCCGCAGATCCTGGTCGATGCCTTCCGCGATGCCAAACTGATCGGCAAAGACGAGACGCTGCGGCTGGTCGAACGGGCCAGCCGGGTCGGGGGCGGGTGGGCGATCATCATCGACCTGCCGGCCACCCGCAAGGCGACGGACGTGGTGAAAAACCGTGAAGCCCTCGCGTCCGCGCTGGCGGTGGATGAGGTGCAATTACTCGTCGAACGCGTTCGCGGTAACGGTGGCCATGCCGGGCGGGTCGCGATGTGGGTGGCCGACGCCGACCCGTATTCCACCCCGCCACTGCGTACTCCGTTGCTGGAAGTGGCGTGCTGGGATGCCTGGCGACCGGTACCCTTTGGCCGGGACGCCCGGGACCGCCGCATCAGCCTGCCGCTGGTGTGGACCTCGCTGCTCGTCGGCGCGATCCCCCGCCAGGGCAAGACCTTCGCCGCCCGGCTCGCTGCCGCCGGACTGATCCTGGATCCGCATACCCGGCTGTATGTGGCGGATTTCAAAGCCGGGAAGGACTGGGACGCCGCCGCTCAGCTCGCGCACCGATTCATGTCCGGTGACGAGCCCGAACATGTCCTCGCTGTGGCGGCGTGGCTGGTCGAACTCGTCACCGAAGTCCAAGGCCGCTACCGGCGCATGCGCGCACTCGATAACGACACCTGCCCCGAATCGAAAATCACTCCGGCCATATCCCGCGACCCCTCACTGAACATGCCCATCACTGGCGTCTTCATTGACGAGGTGCAAATCCCCCTCGAAGAACGCGCACCAATCAAGGTGCAAGGCAAAATGATTCCCACCGGCCAGTACATCGGCGAATTGCTGACCTGGTTGGCGAAGAAAGGACCGGCCGCCGGAATCGTGCTCGTGCTGGCCACCCAACGACCGGACACGAAAACCATCCCCTCCGGGCTGCGCGCGGTGCTCGGCTCGCGGTTCGCGCTGCGGGTGATGGATTGGCGGGACAGCAACATCATCCTCGGCGAGCAGATGAACACCCGGGGCTGGGACAGCAGCCGCCTGCTGCCCTCCCACAAAGGCGTCGGCATCCTGCGCCCCGACGGCGACACCGCAGCCGGGGCTGATGTGCTGGCCATGATGGTCCGCACCGACTACATGCCCAACAACGACTGGACCACGCTCTGCGAGCGCGGCCGGGCGCTGCGCGCGGCGGCGGGCACGCTCACCGGCCACGCGATCGGCGCCGCGTCGGTCCCCGTGCTCGACCCGGCCACCGTGGCCCACGTCATCGGTCCCAGTCAGACAACCGACGACACACCGCCACCTCGCGACCTGCCGGAGCCACTGGCGTCGGTGGTCGAGTACCTCGGTGCCGATCTCGACGGCGGCGGCCGGGAGTTCGTGCCCACGGCCGAACTCGTCGAGGCCCTAGATGTCGAACCGACTGTGTTCGGACGGCAGATGGGCGAGCTGCGCTGCCGACCCCGCCCCGGCCGGATCGTGGGCGAGGACGGGACCAGCCGGCAAGCACGCGGCTACCTCATCACCGACATCCGGGCAGCGATCGAGGAAGCCCTGCACCGCGATCACGAGCCCGACGACCGAATCTGAACCCGTCACAGCACAGGGCAGAACCCGTCACAGCGCCGCGCAACCCGTCACGGACCGTGTGACGGGTTGCGC
>JBOHFF010000058.1:0-2463 GCA_050699515.1 Pseudonocardiaceae bacterium | reverse complement strand
GGACCCTCGCGAGGGCTCACATCGGGCCTGATCAGGGGCAGGTGGGTACCTGCCCGATCCGCAGACAAGCGTACGAGCCCTCACCCCAGATCAAGCCGGGTGGTGCGTTGGTGCCCTGACATCAAGGTCCTTAGCCAGTCGGTAGAATCGAAGGTCCGACGACGATCGTGGCGAGGTTGGTTTGTGGAATCTCGACCACCTCGTCGGCGAGCTGCGCTAGCTCGCTAGCTAGCGACTTACGGCCACCGATTGCAACAACAATCACCCTGCAACCAGCGTCCTGGGCCGTGCGGACAGGTTCTGCCAGATCGCGGTCTCCCGAGACTAATACTGCGGTGTGAAAGGCGCCGCACTGAGCCAGTCGCACAAGATCTAAGGTGATGAGCGCATCTACACCTTTTTGCCGTCGATCTGGGTGCCAAGTCCAGTGCCGGTTGAACGCGGCCAGTAGTTTATCGGCCTCAATACCGAGATCGGTAGCTGTCGATTCCAGTGCACGTTCAATCGGGAGCTGGAGGCGGTTGGTGCGCCTCTCCGTCAAGTGTCCTAAGCGCAGCTGTACGCCGGGAGTAAATGCGATTCCATCGAATACGCGGCGCTGCGCTGACGAGTCTATGTGCTGGGGCTCAAGCGCTCCGTCGTACCAGTACGCCTGCAGGAAACGTAATTCATCGACACTCAATGTCTGGGAAGGTAGGCTAGCCTGAAGCCAGTCGACGCAGGCAGAGGCTTGCAACCGCTCTTGACCGCGTCTGATGCGACATGCTTTGCCGCCTTGCGCGCGGAGGTAACCTGCGTCAATGAAGCCACAGTAAACGTTGCTCACATGATCTCTTCCTGCCCGCACGGAGGGCAGGCGATCAGGGATAAAAAACGGGCCCCAGAAGGGGCCCGATGTAAATCGTCCTCAACGAAGACGGGTCGAGGATAGCATACGTCAGCTGTGTCGCCAACGTTGCGGCCAGCCTTGACGCGTGCAGCAGAGTGAACCGCCCCGGCGTGTCTGGAGACTCCAACCCTGGAGTCGGTGCGAACGGCCGGACTGAGTGACCACTCGGTGTTGAGCGTGACGCTCGATCTGACTGTCTTGGCCCAATGAGCTGCTTGGCCGGTGCGACCAGGGGGTTGGCGTGTGCTCCGCGAGTTGGGGAGAGAGCGCTGCTAGGGTCCGCCGCGCGCCCTCGGGCGTCGAAGGAGGTCGTTGCTGCGAGCAGCGGCTTCGGACGCAGCGTGCTCGTCGTGGAGGGCTTCGAAGATGACGGTGGCAGGTCAGGATCCGCGCGATGTGGTGTACGACCTGGTGGCGGGTGTCGCGCCGCTTGATGAGTACGAGGCACGAGACAGGACCACCACGTTGGCGTGGGTCTCCTCGGGCGCGCCGTTGTTTCGGATCGCCCGACCGGCCACGCCCGAGAAGCACCTGTGTGTCTACTGCGCCTTGTTCGACGAAGCACGACGTTCGGTGCTGCTGGTGGACCATGTGAAAGCGGGCCTGTGGCTGCTCCCCGGAGGCCATGTCGATGACGGTGAGGACCCGCGCGCCACGGTGCTGCGGGAGGCGGCTGAGGAGCTGCGGATCGAGGGCGAGTTCCACCCGCGGTTCGGGGACGAGCCGCTGTTTTTGACCGTGACGAAGACGCGCGGCGAGTACAGTCACACGGATGTGTCGTTCTGGTTCGTGCTGGCTGCGGATCAGGGCATGCGGATCGAGGCGGACCCGCGAGAAGCGAATCAGGTCCGCTGGTTCGCCTTGGATGATCCGGCGGAGTGGGCGCATGACCGGTTCGATCCGCATATGGCGCGCTTTCGGGACAAACTCCTGGCCCGTCGGGGTACCCCGGCGTTGGTGGGCTAGCAGCTCACCAGCAGCGACCGTCGCCTTACCCTGGTTTGGCGCGCTGCTCAGTTCCGCATGGCGAGGTCGAGTGAGATAGGCGCCCGCCGCCCGATCCACCGTGACACTACGTGATCGGCTTCGCGCACGTCGTTCAGCTGACGCCGCGGTTTCTCGATCACAGTGCTGCTGGAGCAAGGTCGCAGGTGTTCGATGCCGTCGGGTCCGATGACGCCAAATCCGACTATGCGGTGCCGTGGTGGCGCTTCAACGTGTTCATCTCGCTGCTTGCAGCCCGGCTGGGCCATGAACGCCTGTAGATAGATATGTTTAGATTTACGCCGCTTGGCGCGCTACATCGTCGATCTCAGTGGCACGCAGAAGAGCCTCCATGCGGGCAGTGATGACGTGGACCCTTGTCAATGATCTCCTCGGCGGTAGCTGCCCACTTGATGGGCTTAGAATCACTGTTCCAATGCTTGACGAACACCTCAATCTCCCGGTTACTAAGGCGGCTGAAAGTAGCTAGACCGATAAGTCTGGTTACTTGATGTAGCTGAGGCATGGGTCGTTGAAGAAGGCGCGAACAAGCTCGGGTAAGCGTTGGAGGCGCAGGAGCGCGGATTCGG
>JBOHFF010000057.1:0-5213 GCA_050699515.1 Pseudonocardiaceae bacterium | reverse complement strand
TGTCGTGGTTGCTCTCGATGCCGGCGGCCGGGGCGCGGTGGGCAGCGACTTGCGCCCACACGTCTCCCGCTTCGTACCAGTCCTGTCCGGCGCTGCGCAGCAGCAGGCTGCACAGCAGAATGGACAGCTCGGCGCGGCGGCGATGGATCAGCGACTGGGGGTCGGCGTTGGTGAGGTGTTCCAGGATGGCGGCGCTGTCGGTGTGGAACAGCTGGTGGGCCAGTTCCATCCCGTCGTGTCCGCCGAAGGCATGGGTCTCCATTTCGTAGATGGCCGGGCTCCAGCCGGTGATGTCGCCTCTGACGGCCATGGCGTCGAGGTGAGGATTCTGTCGGTTTCCGCCTGCGCGAGCGCCGGCCGAAGCCTGGTGATCCCGATCTGCTCGGCGGTGTGCCAGTCGGCGAAGTCGATGCGGACCTGTTGCCATCCGTCCCGCCTGCCCCGGTCCTTCAGTGCCGCATAGCCCGCCGTCCGGTAGAGGTCCGCTGCGGTGAGGAGATCGTCGACGAGAAGAGACATCTGCTCGGCAATCTCGGTGGCAGGGTTGCCCATAAGGACGGCGAGCACGGCGACCTCGATCGCCTTCGGATCGGCATGGGTCACGGTGCCTTCCTCCGTAGGATGGGTGTGGGGTGAGTGGTCAGGCGATGAGCAGGCACGCGAACTCATGACTTAGCGCTTCGGAAACGTCGATTTTGTCAAAAAAGGTGGCAAGCCCGAACTGCAATTTTCCCTGCCCGGACGATTCCCAGGACACGTCCAACAGCTGGTAGCTCGGACGGTTTTCAAAGAGAGCCGGCGGGCCGAGGTAGCCTGGACATCCTCGTCGCAGTGGAATCCGGGGACGGCCTGACGCTAGCCCGCAAGGTGCTCGACGGCCTGGCCGAGAAGATGGACCACGTCCCGGTACCGCTGTCGCTGGGCGTACTGCACGCCCGCTGGCTGGACCTGTCGAACTTCTACTCCGCGCTATCCCTCGACCCGGCCGGGCCGGGCCGGACCGGCGGTGGTGGACCGCCGACGGCCCTGATCGGCTCGGCGAGGCCACCAGACGCATCCGGCGGGGCTTGGACCTCATACAAGGACCCGGACACGGTCCGCAGCATGCTGACCCGCTCGCTGAGGTCGCCGGCCGCGGCACGGAGCAGATCGGTGAGTGGCGGCTGATCCCGCGTTGGGGTGGCTACGTGTGATCAGGTGTCGCTGGGCCGCTATGCCCGCTTGGTGGAGGTCGCCGAGGCGATCGTCCTATTCGGTGGCCCGGCGTACGACCCGGCTAACGGGCACACCCTGACCTTCGACGGTGGGCTGTCTGTACAGCTGCGGCCGGTCGAGGTGGAACGGGCGCCGCCCAACTAGTCGGTGGGGTCGGGGGTTGTGGCGTGTCGGTGCGAGGCACCCAGATGTTGCGACGGCCGATCTGCGGACGGCCGGCGGGTCGCACGCAGGCGATCACTGTCGGTGAGTAGCGTGCCGCGGTGACTGATCAGCTGATAGATCTTGTGCTCGCCACCGGTGATCACCTATCTTCGGATGATCTTCGGGCTGTCCGTGATCTTTTCGGTCTTGGTTCGATCTTCGAGGTGAACTTCCTCGCCGCCGGACTGATGAATCAGAATTGGCAGATAAGGGCGGTTTCGGGGGTCTACGCGCTCAAGCGGATCAGTGATGTTGGTGTCGATGCCGCGCGCCGCAATCTGCGGGTGATAGTCCAGCTGGCCGAGCTGAACCACCCGGTGTGTATGCCGGTGCCGACGGTGGCTGGTGACTATGTTCTGGAAGTGGGAGGCAACGCCTATTGTTTGATTCCCTGGATTTCTGGTGGGCACCCGCGTGGTGTCGAGCTCAGCCGTGAGCAGGCCGACGTACTCGGCACGAGTCTGGGTCGGCTTCATGAGGGCTTGAACATGCTCGGCGGACCAGACCTGCCGCCAGCATCGGCGCGGCCCACAGCCTGTGTGGCTGATCCGCAACGGGCGAGGGAGGATGCCGAGCGTTTCTTGTCGCATATCCGTCGTGAGTGTCTGATCTCGTCGTTTGATCGGGCCACTGTCGAGTTCCTGGATCACCGCAGAGTCCTGCTGGAAAAATACGAGCATCTGCGGCCGTCGAGTGATGTGTCGGCTGGGCCGTTTGGTTGGACGCATGGGGACTATCAGCATCTCAACGTGATATGGCGACACGAGGAGCTTGCAGCGGTGATCGACTGGGATCGCATCAAGGTCCGGCCGTTTGGCGAGGAGGTCGCCCGCTCGGCCACGCTGCTGTTCGGTCACGACGAGGGCTGGCTGGACCTGGGTCGGGTGTCGGCGTTCGTGGCGGGCTACCGCCGATCCGTGACCATCACGGACGATGCTCTTCTTGATGCCATCGACCGGTTGTGGTGGAAACGCATGTGCGACTACTGGCACCTTGAGTTCCACTACGATCGTGGTGATCATTCCTGCGATCACCTGTTCCTGTCGGCGTCGCGGTTCCTCACCTGGTGGACCGAGCGGCTCGACGAGGTGCGCGAGGCGTTCACCGCGCGCCGCTAGAACGTGATCATGGCTCGGACGCCGCGCCGGGTCCGTGCTTCACGGAGGGCTGTCTCGATCTTGTCGAGCGGGTGGTGCGAGGTGGCGAGTTCATCTGCTCGTAGCTGCCCGGTGACGACCAGGTCGACGTAGCGGGGGATATCGAGCCGGGTCCTGACGTTGCCCATGATCGTGCCGCCAATTGTCCGTCCTTGCCGCAGCAAGCGACTCGGCAGAACGACGTCGGTGTCGGGTGGCAGCATCCCGAGTACGGTGGCGTGACCGCCCGGGGCGAGGACGGCGAAGGCCGCAGTGGCGGTCTCTGGGAGCCCGACTGCTTCGATGGCTCGGTGCACGCCGCCCCGCGCGCGGGCTAGGACAGCCTCGATGGGGTCATCACGTGCGGCGTTGATCGTGTCCGTGGCGCCGAGTTGGGCCGCGGTGGCGAGACGATGGTCTTCCAGGTCGATCGCGATGATTGGTGCCGCACCGCTGAGGCGAGCTGCCTGGATCGCTCCGAGACCGACACCACCGCACCCGAAGATGGCGATCGACGATCCCGCCGCTGGGCGAGCGATGTTGAGAACGGTCGCCATTCCTGTGGTGAGGCAGCAGGCCAGGAGCGCCGCCGCATCGAACGACAGTTCACGGGGAACAGGGATCACCGCGTGCTCGTCGACGAGCATCATCTCGGCGAAGGCCGAGACCCCGAGATATTGGCGGATCGGCTTGCCGTCGAGTTGGATGCGGTCACGTTGCCGCTGCTTCGGGCCTGTGTCGGTGCAGTACACCATCGCGCCCGCTATGCAGGCCGCGCAGCGCCCGCAGAACGTCTGATCGCAGACGATGACCCGGTCGCCGGGCTGGACGTCTCGGACGCCATCGCCGATGGTCTCGACGACGCCGCTGGCTTCGTGGCCTAGGACAGTGGGGAAGGGATAGGGAAACAGGCCTGCCGCGAAGTGGAGATCGGTGCCGCAGATCCCGGCGCGGGCGGTCCGCACGAGGATCTCGCCAGGCCGTGGCTGCCGCACGACGATCTCCTCGATCGTGGGCGGTCGATGGGGGTGTCTGGACACGGCCGCCCAGCACGTCGTCATGATCGATCCTCCAGAGTGGGACGGGCAGTGCTATACCGTCGCGGTGGTCCTGGCGAGTACGGCGGCCAGAGCGTCACCGACCTGTTCCATGTAATCCGGTGCGGGCACGTCGGGGATCTTGACGATGAGCATTTGTCTGCGTAGCTGCTGGTAAGCAGTGAACGATTCCGGGTCGGGTGGTCGGTAGCCCGTCGATGTGATGTGTGGCCAGAACCTTGCCAGCAGGTCGGGCCGCTGCAGGAGCGGGCTCGCCAGCCAGTCGGGGTACAGGGCCCGTAGTGGGATTCCTCGGGCGGTGCACTCCGCGAACAGCGCCGCCGGATCGTGGACGGTGTCGGTCACGATCAGTGGTGTTCCGTACCAGCCTCGCACCGATCCAGGTGCGATCCGCGGGAACTGGATGGGTAGTTCCGAGCACGTGATGACCTCGTGGAGGGTGTGCCAGTTCGCTTCCGCGTTGGCGTTTCGTGCTGGTAATCCGCGCAGTTGTTCGCGGGCGATCACGGCCGCGAGAGCCGGGATTCGGAACTTGTACGACGCTCCTGACTCGGCGAGCGCTGTCAGATCAGGGTCGGTCAGTTCGGCTTCGAGTCTGTGGGGGTGGTGTCCGAGTGTGAGGGCACGCTCGTAGACGGCCCGGTCGGAGGTGGTGAGAACGCCGCCTTCTCCGCCGGACACCGCCTTGCTCTCCTGGACGCTGAAGCACCCCGCAGTGCCCCATGACCCGACCGGTCGGCCGGCGTGCACAGCCCCGTGTGCATGCGAGCAGTCCTCGACAAGGGGAAGCCGACAGTCCCGAATCAGCTCGTCCACTCGTGCGGGGATACCCCAGGCGTGGGTGGCCAGAACCGCCGAGCACGCAGCCGCGGCGGCACCGGCGGATCCCGGGGAGATGTTGGGAGAGTCGGGTTCGACGTCGCAGAACACCGGGTAGCTGCCTGCGTGGAAGATCGCGGTCAACGCGGAGATCCAGGTCATGGGTGCGGCGGCCACGCCGCGCTCGGGACCTACCTCGAGGGCGTGCAGCGCGGCGTGGAGGGAGGCGGTACCGGAATTGAAGGACAGGGCGTGGCGGGTGCCAACGAGATCTGCGTACGCGTCTTCGAGCGCGCTGGTGGCTGGTCCGCGGCCGGTCTCGGATAGGCGCCCGGTGTCCATCAGGGCCAGTACTGCTTCCCGTTCGGCAGGTCCGTAACGGATGCCGCGCGGGAAGGGTTCCGTCACGATCGGACCGCTCTGGTTGGACTGGGCAGACGGCATCATCACGAGCCCGTGCTCGGCGGGACGACAGGGACCGGATGCTTGGCTGTATCGGCAGGCGTGTGGTGGAGGTGGGCGCCGGTCGAACCCTCAGGCAGGGGCCCGGAGAGCCAGAAGACTCTCATCTCCTCGGCGACCGTGGTGATGTCGTGGTCGACACCTGCGGCGGTGTAGATGATGTCGCCGGTCTCGACGGTGTACCGGACGTCGGCGACGCTGACGGTCCCGCGTCCGGCGGCCACGAACCAGAACTCGTCGAAGTCGTGGAAGTGGCGGTCGAAACGCGCTGTGCCGTCAGCGCGGATCACGAACATGCCAGCGGAGGAGGCCGGGCATC
>JBOHFF010000056.1:0-95671 GCA_050699515.1 Pseudonocardiaceae bacterium | reverse complement strand
AACAACTTGGGTTCCGGCCGCTGCGGGCGGCCGGAACCCAAGTTGTGAGATGCAGGAATCAGCTACATCCCGAGGTCGACCCGCAGGAGGAACACAGATAACACGACCCGGCTGGTTGCATCTTGACCCCACAGGTGAAACACAGGGGGGCATCGGCATAGAGACCCTGTGTGGCTTCCATCAACTCCATGGGCGAATGCACCGCTCGTGGCATCGGCCGGCCAACCGCCGGAGGCTCAGGTCGGTGATCAGCAGGCGTCCCATACGGTGTCGATTGCCCCGCACCCTCGGCCGGAATCTCATAGGAGCCGCTCTCCAACTGTTGGACGCGTTGTGCGGCCGAGTAGATGCCCATGGCGGAGCGCGTCTCAGCTGGTAGGAAGTCCAGCGCCAACCGTCGGAAAATATAGTCCATGATTGACTGTGCCATTCGTACATCCGGATCGTCAGTCATTCCTGCCGGTTCAAAGCGCATGTTGGTGAACTTCGAAACGTAGGTCTCCAGTGGTACTCCATACTGCAGACCCACAGAGACCGCCACCGAGAATGCATCCATCATCCCGGCCAGGGTCGAGCCCTGTTTGGAGATCTTCAGGAAGACCTCGCCCAGGCCATCACCCGGGTAGGGATTCGCGGTGATGTAGCCCTCGGCGCCGCCCACCACGAACGACGTCGTGGTCCCGGTCCGGTTCTTGGGCAGCCGTCTACGTACCGGTCGGTACTCAATCGGAGCCGGAGTAACCGACGCGGACGCCGTTGCGGTCGCGTCGTCTCGCTTGGACACCGACAACGGCTGACCTACCTTGCAATTATCCCGGTAGATCGCAACCGCTTTGAGGCCCAGCTTCCAGCCTTGAGTGTAAATTTCTTGAACGTCCTCGACAGTCGCCGTCTCCGGCATATTGATCGTCTTACTGATCGCGCCGGACAGAAACGGCTGTACGGACGCAAGCATCCGCGCATGTCCCATGGGTGCAATTGACCGCTCACCCATCGCACAGTCGAACACCTCGTAATGCTCAGGACGCAAGCCCGGCGCGTCGACGACGTTGCCCTGCACGGCGATGTACTCCACAATCGCCTCAATCTGCTCTGCCTGATAGCCCAGCTTACGCAGCGCCGACGGCACAGTTGCATTGACGAACTGCATCGAACCGCCGCCGACGAGCTTCTTGAATGTGATCAGCCCCAACGCCGGCTCAATGCCGGTGGTGTCGACGTTCATCGCCAGCCCCGAAGTACCCGTGGGGGCCAGCAGCGTAACCTGTGCATTGCGCCAGCCGTTGCGCTCACCAATGGCTAAGCAGTCCTGCCAGGCCTTGGCGGCAGCGTGCCACAGGGGGATGTCCAGTACACCGATCTGTTTAGCGGAATTGTTGGCTTCCGCGTGCATGCGCATTACCCGGGTGTGACCTTCGGCATCGCGCGCATACCCGTCGTAGGCCCCTACCACACCAGCAATCTCCGCGGAACGCTTGTACGCGACACCTGTCATCAGGCTCGTGACGGCGCCAGCGAGCGCGCGGCCGCCGTCAGAGTCATAGGCGTGACCGGTCGCCATCAGCAATGCACCGAGATTGGCGTAACCCATTCCGAGCTGCCGATATGCTCGGGTGGTTTCCCCGATCGCCTCGGTGGGAAAATCTGCGAAGCAGATGGAGATGTCCATTGCCGTGATTACCAGCTCTGCACATTTGGCAAAGGTCGTCACATCGAAACTCTGCGTGCCATCCTCAGCCTCCCGCAAGAATTTCATCAGGTTCAACGAGGCAAGGTTGCACGAGGAGTTGTCCAGGTGAACGTACTCGGCACAAGGATTAGACGTGGTGATCCGCCCGGAATCCGGACATGTGTGCCAGCGATTGATTGTGTCGTCATACTGGATACCTGGGTCTGCGCAGGCCCACGCCGCCTCGCACATCCGACGGAACAACGCGGATGCATCGACAGTCTCGATTATCTCGCCAGTTGCGCGAGCCCGCAACCCGAATTTGTTACCTGCCTCGACCGCCCTCATGAACTCATCGGAAACCCGAACCGAGTTATTGGCATTCTGGTATTGGACGGAGTAGATGTCGCTACCGCCCAGGTCCATATCGTAGCCCGCGTCCCGCAGGATTCGAATCTTCGCTTCCTCGCGTACTTTGGTCTCAATGAACTCCTCGACGTCGGGGTGGTCAACGTCGAGGATCACCATCTTCGCCGCACGCCGGGTAGCACCACCGGACTTAATCGTCCCAGCAGAAGCATCCGCACCGCGCATAAAAGATACCGGACCGGAGGCATTGCCGCCGGAGGACAGCAGTTCCTTGGACGAGCGAATCCGGGACAGGTTCACTCCTGCGCCGGACCCGCCCTTGAAGATCAATCCCTCTTCCTTGTACCAGTTCAGGATGGAGTCCATCGAGTCATCAACTGCCAACAGGAAACACGCCGAGACTTGTTGCGGTGCCGCAGTGCCTACGTTGAACCACACGGGTGAGTTGAAGCTGAAGATCTGGTGCAGCAGCGTGTAGGTCATTTCGTGCTCGAAGATCTCGACGTCTTTGTCGGTCGCGAAGTAGCCGTGATCCTTGCCAGCCTTGGTGTAAGTGAGCACGACCCGGTCGATCAGCTGTTTGAGACTCCACTCCCGAGCCGGTGTGCCTACAGCGCCACGAAAATACTTGCTGGTCACGATTTGTACGGCATTCGGCGACCAGAAGTCAGGAAACTCAACACCCCGCTGCTCGAAATTGACCGAGCCGTCCCGCCAGTTGGTGAGCACGACATCTTGACGCGTCCAGGTCACCTCATCGTAGGGGTGCGCCCCGGCCTTGGTATAGATGCGTGCGAGGCTAAGCCCCTTACCTGTTCTGCTGCGGGTTTCTCCTGAGTTGCCGACCGTCTCCATGCTCCCTCGTCTCTCCGTATCCTACCGCGGCGTGTATGGCTCAGCGGGCCAGCTTCTGCAAGTCACAACCGACTCGCCGGAAAACGATTGAGTTCCGATCACATCCGACCGCCGTTACACGGACGAAGCGTCGGGAAAACTGTTATGCGTGTACCGGGACCTGACCCATCGCTGGCGCACGAGGTTTGTGCTCGTCGCGTAACCGCTGGATCTCGGCCTCGAAGTCCTCCAGGGACTCAAAGCCACGGTAGACCGAGGCGAATCGGAGATAAGCCACCTCGTCCAGGTTCCGCAGCGGCCCAAGAATCGCAAGCCCCACCTCATGCGCGGGCACCTCGGCACGACCCAGCGCGCGTACCGCGTCCTCAACCTTCTGACCCAGCTGGGCCAACGCATCCTCGCCAACAGGCCGCCCCTGGCAGGCCCGGCGAACCCCGGCGATGACCTTCTCCCGGGAAAACTGCTCGGTCACCCCTGAGCGCTTCACGATGACCAATGTGGCCGTCTCCAGCGTCGTGAACCGCCGGTTGCACTCTGGGCACAAGCGACGGCGACGGATGGCCGCCCCGTCCTCGCTGGAGCGGCTGTCGATCACCCTGCTGTCCGGGTGACGGCAGAATGGGCAGTGCAAGATCAGAACCCCCTTCCAGCTGTACCGCACCGTGTAACCACAACCGACGCCGTAACCACAACCGACGTCCGCTCGGCGTACTACCTACCACCACTTGATGAACTACAGCGATGTAACTACTATATGTGGGACATTACTCGGTAGCGGCGGGTGATGCAACCTAACACGAAGTGTCTGCGCGCCTAGCTGGCTCCCGCCTATAATTCGGACTTATCGCCCGTCGGGTACTAGCAATTGCTGATCAGGTCGGACCGCGGTGCCCACGAGGCCGTTCAGCTGGTGGATCCGCTCCACCACCGCGCGCTGGTCGGACCGCGGCGCCACCCGGGCCGCCACATCCCACGCAGTCTCACCAGCGCCCACTCGGATCACCGTGGTGTGCGCCGGAACTCCCGGACTCGCGGCCTGTCCGAGCCAGCCCAGGCCACCGACTATGGCCAGCGTCACCATGACGGCTGCGACCAGGCTCGCCACCCGGGTGGACCGCAACGCCGGTGAACGCACTGTCTTCGCCTCATGCACCGCGGGAGCAACCGGCGGCACGGGCACCGGAGGCGCCGGAAGTGACCGTGTGCGCGCCGCCAGCCGGACCATCCTGGTACTCCGTATCACTACCTGCTCACCGCCCGCCGTCCTACCCGTCGCGACAGGGTGATTGCCCAACTGTGCCGGTGCCATCATCGAGACTCCTCAGTGCGGGTAACATCGAACGCGAGTTCGATCGAACTGTTGTGCGGTGTCTATCACGACGCTCTGACAGAATCGGCGACCCTGCGGCGTGTTGTTCGAACAAATGTTTGATCTGCGGCTAGACGGGGGTTAGCGTCAGCGCAGCGTGCCGGGCGGGGTCCGGCAGTAACCCAAGGAGGAACAGTGGGACGACGGCGAAGCGACGAGCCGGGGGTATCCGAATCCGGAGCTCAGGACGAGGGCCGCGGCAACGAGGGTCACAACGCCGCGCAGATGCACACTTTCCCCGACCTCGAAGACGGCACCGATGAGGGCCTCACCCCGCGGCAGCGCCGGGTCCTCGAGGTGATCCGGGAGTGGGTGGAGCGGTTCGGCTACCCGCCGAGCGTGCGGGAGATCGGCGAAGCGGTCGGCCTCACGTCCACCTCATCGGTCGCCCACCAGCTGCGCGCTCTGGAACGCAAGGGGTACCTCCGCCGCGACCCCAACCGTCCCCGCGCGGTCGGCATCCGGCCGGCCGACCCGCCGGAAGAAACCGAGGAGGCCCTGGACGGCACGTCAGCTCGCCCCAGCCCCATCTTCGTTCCGGTGGTCGGCCGGATCGCCGCCGGTGGTCCGGTGCTCGCTGAGCAGGTGATCGAGGACGTCTTCCCGCTGCCGAGAGAAATCGTCGGTGAGGGTTCATTGTTCTTGCTGAGGGTGGCGGGTGACTCCATGGTCGAGGCAGCGATTACCGACGGGGACTGGGTGGTCGTCCGTCAACAACCCAGCGCCGAGAACGGGGACATCGTCGCCGCCATGATCGAGGGCGAGGCGACCGTGAAGACGTTCAAACGCCGTGACGGGCATGTCTGGTTGCTCCCGCACAACGCTGCCTACCAGCCGATACCCGGAGATGAAGCAACCGTGCTCGGTCGGGTGGTGGCGGTGTTGCGACGGCTGTGAACCACATACACGGGTGGTCAGGACATGACGAGATATTCGGCCAGCGCGCCAGCGAGGTCGGGTCGTACCCGGGCGCGCAGCCGGGTGCCGTCTTCGGTGTGATCGGTCGCCAACATCTCGCCCTCCGCGTGCACCCGGGCGACCAGGGCGCCTTGGGACCACGGCAGCAACGCCTCCACCTCAACCTGCGGTTGCGGCAACGCGTCAGCGATCCGCTGGAGCAAACCGCTGAGGCCGGCTCCGGTATGCGCGGAGACGAACGAGGCCTCCGGTAGCAGGCAACGCAGCCGCGACAGCGCGAACTCCTCGGCGTCGTCGATCTTGTTCACCACCATTAACTCGGGAGGCATCGGTTTCCTGCGTCCATCGGTGACCTCCGCGAGAACCTCGCGTACCGCCGCCACCTGCCGCTCGGGCATCGGATCGGCACCGTCGACCACGTGCACCAGCAGGTCCGCCTCGGCTGTCTCTTCCAGGGTGGAGCGAAACGCCTCCACCAACTGGTGCGGCAGGTGGCGGACGAATCCGACGGTGTCGGTGAGCGTGTATTCCTGGCCCTGCGGCGTGGTAGCCCGGCGGGTGGTGGGGTCCAAGGTGGCGAACAGGGCGTCCTGCACCAGCACCCCAGCCCCGGTGATCGCGTTGAGCAGACTGGACTTACCCGCGTTGGTGTACCCGACGATGGCCACCGTCGGCACCTCGTTGGCGCGCCTGCGGCCCCGCTTGGTGTCGCGGACGGTGCGCATCGCGGCGATCTCCCGGCGCAGCTTGGCCAGCCGTCGGTGGATGCGGCGCCGATCCGTCTCCAGCTTGGTCTCACCGGGGCCGCGAGTACCCACTCCACCGCCGGCGCCACCGCCGGCACCGCCAGCTTGCCGGGACAGCGACTCGCCCCAGCCGCGTAACCGCGGCAGGAAGTAGCTCAGCTGGGCCAGCTCGACCTGCGCCTTACCCTCGCGGGAGCGGGCATGCTGGGCGAAAATGTCCAGGATCAGCGCAGTTCGATCGATGACCTTGACCTTGAGCTTGGCCTCCAGCTGCCCCAGCTGTCCCGGAGTGAGCTCGCCATCACAGATCACCGTGTCGGCCGCGACAGCGAGCACGATCTCACGCAGCTCGAGGGCCTTGCCCGAGCCGATGTAGGTTGCCGGGTCGGGGCGTTCGCGGCGCTGGACGAGCGCATCGAGCACCTGTGCCCCGGCAGTCTGGGCAAGGCGGGTCAGCTCGACCATTGATGCGTCGGCCTCGGCCGCGGAACCATCGGTCCACACTCCGACGAGAACGACGCGCTCCAGGCGCAGCTGCCGGTATTCGACCTCGGTAACATCAGCGAGCTCGGTGGACAGGCCCGGCACGCGACGCAGTGCTGAGCGTTCCGCGAGATCCAGCTCACCTCGGGAGGTGGAGCCAGGACCACGGGACGGGAGGATCGGTGAGGTTGTCATACGCCTCCATCGTGACATGCCTGCCGGACCGCGACTAATGGAATTCCCTGAGCTATGGGTGAGGGTTTCAGTGCGAGGACCACCAGTCGAGAGCCAACCGGCCCCATGCGACGAGCACCGCGGGCCCGGTCAGCGTGCTGCCGTCCCCGACGATCTCCACATGCAGTCGGCCCCCCGGCACCTGCACGTGGGCCTCGCCGGTCTGCTGAGCTTGCGAGTCGAGAACCGCGGCCAGCGCAGCCACCGTTCCGGTGCCGCAGGAGCGGGTCTCCCCCACGCCTCGCTCATGCACCCGCATCCGAAGCTCCCCGGCGGCGAGCACGTTAATGAATTCAACGTTGACGCCGTGCGGGAAGTTCCCCGGATCGTGTCCCGGCGGTACAGAAAGGTCCAGGTACTCCACCGGTACCTCGGTCAGGCACGCCAGATGTGGATTGCCGACATCGACCACGACTCCGGTGAATGCCGCGCCCTCGACGGTCACGGTGGAGGCCCCCTCGCAGCGCACCCGGCCCATCTCGACGGTCACGGTGCCGTCAGAGTTGCTGCGCACCTGGCACGGGCCTGACCTGCTGCCGACCCGGAACTCGGGACCGGCAATCAGCCCGGCCTCGGCCAGATAGCGGGCGAAGACCCGCACTCCATTGCCGCACAGTTCGGCAATGGAGCCATCGGCGTTGCGATAGTCCATGAACCAGTCCTCGGGTGCGTTGCCCGGTGGCGCGTCAGGTACCAGTGCACCGGGCACCACCCGCAGGACTCCGTCAGCGCCCAGCCCTCGGTGCCGGTCACACAGTGCGCGCACCCGAGACGGGGTCAGCTCCAGCGCGCCGGTGGGATCGGGCAGCAGGACGAAGTCGTTCTCCGTCCCGTGCCCTTTGAGGAACTCGATGCCTTGCTCCATTGTTGGTGAGCTTATCCATCCGCCACCAGCGCGAGCGCGGCTGCGAGCAGATCGGGGTGCTGGGAGTCCAGCCAGCTGATCCGGCTGTCGCGCCGGAACCAGCTGCGTTGCCTGCGGATGAAGCGCCGGGTCGCCTGAGCTGTCGGGCCAGCGGCCTGAGCCGGGTCGGTGCCCGCGTCCAGCGCGGCGACAATCTGCTGGTATCCCAGTGCCCGGGACGCCGTCCGGCCCTCCCGCAGGCCGCCCGAGAGCAGCCCGCGGACTTCGGTGATCAGCCCATCGGCAAACATCCGATCCACCCGGTCCCCGACCCGCCCGTCGAGGACCGCCGGGTCGGTGTCCACCCCGATGATCACGGCCCGGTAGCGGGCCGGGCCGGGTCGGGGCAGCGAAGCCGAGAACGGACGCCCGGTAAGCCGGATGACCTCCAAGGCCCGCACCAGCCGGCGACCGTTGCTCGGCAGGATCCGGCCGGCCGCCACCGGGTCGAGGCGATGCAGCCGTTGATGCAACGCCGGCGCTCCCTGCTCGGCCAGCTCGACCTCGAGCTGAGCCCGGATCCCGGGTTCGGTACCGGGGAAATCCAGCTCGTCCAGCACCGCCCGCACATAGAGCCCGGAACCCCCGGTGAGCACCGGCACCCGGCCCGCGGCGATCAGCTCCTCCAGGACGGCGCGCGCGTTGCGCTGGTAGGCGGCCACCGAGGCGGTCTGGGTCACGTCGAGGACATCGAGCAGATGGTGGCGCACCCCGCACCGCTGGGCGGGCGGCAGTTTCGCGGTACCGATGTCCATGCCCCGATACAGCTGCATCGCGTCGGCATTGATCACCTCGCCGCCCAGCCGGAGAGCCAGCTTGATCGCGAGATCGGACTTTCCAGTGGCGGTCGGGCCGACCACGGCGACGGCGCGGGGAGTCATGCGTGGTTCTCCGGTGGCGCGGCGTCCCAGAGCACGACGTGGTAAGCGACCCCGTACGGAGCCGCGGAGTACAGCAGCTCACCCCGGTAGACCGGGGCCAGGGACTGGGCAGCCGCGGCCGCCACCTGCCAAGCCTCGCGCCCAGCCACCAGCAGCTCAGTGCTCAACGTGGCGTCGAGATCCAGCAATGCATGCGGGTTCGCCGCAGCGAGTGCTGCCGCGACCGATGCGTCCAGCCGATGGGCCCTGCTGTCGAGGTATCCGGGGGCCCGCAGGGTGTGGGTCGCCGCCCCGTCGCCGAGCACGAGCAGACCCACCGGAGCGCCGTCGCGCCGCAACCGCGCCGCCAGCTCGGTACCGATCCGACGGCATTGGGCAGTACTGGCTCCGGGCGACACCGGCAACGCCGTCACAGTGACCTGCTCCCCGCAGACCTGCGCCCGCAACCAGCCCGCTATCAGCAACGGCAGGGGGAGCTCGGCTCGGTCGGCGGGGGAGGCAGCCGGATCGAGAGTCACCTGTACATCCGCGCCATAACCGGCGAAACTGCCTGATCCACCCGTCACCGAAGCCGGATCGACCACCGCGACCGCAATCCAGCGTGGACAACCCCGCGCCAGCGCCCGCGCCGCCGCCAGGCAGGCGTTGCGCAGCGGCGCGGTCTCCGCAGCGGCGCCGGCGGCCAGTTCAGGTACCAGGAGCGGTGGATGTGGCACCACCCCCACGCGTACGATCACCGCTGCAGGTTAGTGCCCACTTCGCACCTGCTCCCCTGCCCGCGCACCTGAACTGCTTCAATGCGGCCCTGGCCGAACGGTTCGGGGTAGCCCGGTCGAGGTGCACAGCTTGTGCAGTCGGGGCGCCCGCAGAAGGCGGCGGCGGGCACGAGGTCGAGGAAGGCCGGCATGACCGAGCACAACCACACGGAGCGCAGCCACACCGAGCAACATCTGGAGGCCGACTGCCCCGGTCCCCCACCCAGCGTCGCCCGCGCCAGCCGGAATCCGCAGCGCTGGGGACGGGTCGCCCAGGACGGCACGGTATACATCCATACCGCTGATGGCGAACGAGCGGTCGGTTCGTGGCAGGCCGGCACCGCAGAGGAAGGTCTGGCGCACTTCGCCCGCCGTTTCGATGACCTGCTCACCGAGGCCGAACTGCTCCAGGCCCGGTTGGGTTCCGGAGTGGGTGATCCCAAGCAGACGCTGTCCCGGGTCCGTACCCTGCGCGCCGAGCTCGGCGCGCCGACCGTCGTCGGTGACCTCGATGGGCTCATGACCCTCCTGGATCACCTGCGGCGGCAGGCGCAGGACGCTCTGGCCGGCGCCAAGGCCGCTCGGGAGCAGGCAAGAGCGCGAGCGAGCGCCCGCAAGGAGGCACTGGCCGAGGAGGCCGAGCAGATCGGCGCCGAGTCCACCCAGTGGAAGGCCGGCGGCGATCGGTTACGCGCCATCCTGGACGAGTGGAAGACGATCAAAGGCGTGGACCGGAAGGCCGACGAGGCATTGTGGCGCCGGTTCTCCAAGGCCCGGGACGCCTTCGCGCGGCGCCGCGGCGCGCATTTCGCCGAGCTCGACCGGCAGCGCATCGGGGCCCGGACTCGCAAGGAAGAACTGGTCGTCGAAGCCGAGAAGCTGGCCGACTCCACGGACTGGGGTGCCACCGCGACTCGCTTCCGGAGCCTGATGGCGGAGTGGAAGGCTGCCGGGCGCGCTCCGAAGGAAGCCGACGACGCGCTGTGGCAGCGCTTCCGCGCCGCCCAAGAACGCTTCTTCAGCGCTCGTTCCGCCACGTTCGCCGGGCGGGACTCAGAGTTGGAGCGCAACGTGGCGCGAAAGGCGGAGCTGGTCGCCGCAGCGGAACGGATCGATCCCAGCGCAGACATCGAGGGAGCCCGCGCGCAGTTGCGAGGTATTCAGGAACAGTGGGAGGCCGTCGGCAAGGTCCCGCGTGAGCGGGTCAGAGAACTCGAAGGCAGGTTACGGGCCGTCGAGGAGCGGGTTCGCTCGGTGAGCAATGCGCAGTGGCGGCACGCCGACCCCGAGTCCGAAGCCCGGGTGGCCCAGTTCCGGGAACGGGTGGAGCAGTACGAGGCCCAGGCCGCCAAGGCCCGCGCCGCCGGCGACGAGCGCAGAGCTACCACCGCGCAGGCCCAGGCTGACCAGTGGCGCGAGTGGCTGGCCGCCGCCGAGCGTGCGGTCACCAGCCGGTAAGTCAGCTGTGCCGACAGGTCATTTCGACGGTCGACCGAACGAGGGCAGCCCCAGCACCACCCCGGGGGTGCTGGGGCGTCGGCCGGCCGCCCACGCCTCGCCCGCGACGGTCCGCCGATGTGCCCGCAACTCCGTCTCGGACACCAGGTGGTGCGGCGCGCCGTAGGTGATCTCCGCGAGGACCACATCGCCCGGCCGGACCTCGACGCCGCGCGGCTCGAAATGCACCAGCCGACCATCCCGGGCCCGCCCGCTCAGTCGCTGGGTCGCCGCGTCCTTGCGACCCTCTCCTTCGGAGACCAGCACCTCCACCACGCTACCGACCAGGCTCCGGTTGAGCTCCCAGGAGATTTCCTCTTGGACCGCCACGAGCCGCTCGTAGCGTTCTTGCACGATCGCCTTGGGCAGCTGCCCGGCCATGTCCGCGGCGGGAGTGCCCGGGCGGCGCGAGTACTGGAAGGTGAATGCCTGGGTGAAGCGAGCTTGGCGCACCACGTCCAAAGTGGCCTGGAAATCGGCCTCGGTCTCGCCGGGGAAGCCGACGATGATGTCGGTGGACAGCGCCGCATCGGGCATCGCGACCCGGACGTCCGCAACGATCGTGAGGTAGCGCTGCGCCCGGTAGGAGCGGCGCATCGCCGCGAGTACCACGTCCGAGCCCGACTGCAGCGGCATGTGCAGCTGGTGGCACACGTTCGGGGTGGCCGCCATTGCCTCGATGACATCTGAGGTGAAATCCCGCGGGTGCGGCGAGATGAAGCGCACCCGCTCCAGGCCCTCGATCCGCCCACAGGCGCGTAGCAGGTCACCGAACGCGCGCCGGTCACCGAACCCGACCCCGTAGGCGTTGACGTTCTGCCCGAGCAGGGTCACCTCGAGCACGCCCTCGGCCACCAGCGCCTCGATCTCGGCGAGCACTTCACCGGGCCGTCGGTCGACCTCCTTGCCGCGTAGCGCGGGTACGATGCAGAACGTGCAGGTGTTATTGCATCCCACCGAGATCGACACCCACGCTGAGTGCGCCGAGTCCCGCTTCGCGGGCAGCGCGGACGGGAAGACCTCCAACGACTCGGCGATCTCGACCTGAGCAGCGTCGTTGTGCCGGGCCCGCTCCAGCAGAACCGGCAACGAACCGATGTTGTGGGTGCCGAACACCACGTCGACCCAGGGCGCCCGGCGGGTGATCTCGCCGCGGTCTTTCTGCGCCAGGCAGCCGCCGACGGCGATCTGCATCCCCGGATGGTCGCGCTTGATCGGGCGCAGCTGCCCGAGGTTGCCGTAGAGCCGGTTGTCAGCGTTCTCCCGCACCGCGCAGGTGTTGAGCACGACCACATCGGGGGTGGCGTCCGTCCTGGCGGGCACGTATCCGGCCGCCTCGAGCAGCCCAGCCAGCCGCTCGGAGTCGTGCACGTTCATCTGGCAACCGTAGGTGCGCACGCGGTAGCTGCGTGCGGGCTGCTCGGTGCTCGTCGTCATTGACTGATCATCCTTCCTGGCCTCCAGGGTAAGGCCGGGATCGCCGAGCCGCTGTCGGGCCGTCCTCGGCAAGTAACTCAGGCGACCCGGGCCACGATGAACCCTTGTGGGCCCTCATGGTAGGGATGACCTCGACGCCCTCTCCCCCTGGAGGATCGGATGAGCTCGCGCACGGAGGCCGACCCACCGATGATCCGGATGGTGGGGGTGCACAAATATTTCGGGTCGCTGCACGTGCTGCGTGACATCAACCTGGAGGTGGCCCGCGGCGAGGTGGTGGTGGTGCTCGGTCCTTCCGGGTCCGGTAAGTCCACCCTGTGTCGCACGATCAACCGGCTGGAGCCGATCGACGAGGGCCGCATCGAGATCGACGGCATACCGTTGCCCGAGGAAGGCCGGTCGCTGGCCCGGCTCCGAGCCGACGTCGGCATGGTGTTCCAGCAGTTCAACCTCTTCGCCCACAAGACGATCGCGGAGAATGTCGAGCTCGCGCCCGTACGGGTGCGCCGTTTCGACAAGACCGAAGCGCACGAGACCGCGATGAAGCTGCTCACCCGGGTCGGGATCGGCGACCAGGCGGACAAGTACCCGGCTCAGCTCTCCGGGGGTCAGCAGCAACGGGCCGCGATCGCCCGTGCGCTGGCCATGCACCCGAAGGTGATGCTCTTCGACGAGCCGACCTCGGCGCTGGATCCCGAGATGGTCCAGGAAGTGCTCGACGTGATGATCTCGCTGGCACAGGAGGGGATGACCATGGTGGTGGTCACCCACGAGATGGGCTTCGCCCGCCGGGCCGCGGACCGGGTGGTGTTCATGTCCGACGGCGACATCGTCGAGGATTCACCGTCGGGTCAGTTCTTCACCGCACCGCGCTCAGATCGCGCCAAAGACTTCCTCGGAAAGATCTTGACGCACTGACGAAGACCATGGGCCTCAGCGGAGGACCGCAGAACGCTGGATAGGGACGGGAGTGAGGAGATGAAGCTGCGCGGCATCGCCGTCGGCCTGATGGTGAGTGGGCTCGTGCTGGTCGCCTGCGGCCGGGAGACCTCCCCGAGTGGGACCAGCGGTAACGCTCCGGCGCCGAGTGTGGCGGGCAACGTCGCCGTTGCAGGCTCCCCCACCTTCGCCCGGATGACCCAACGTGGCACCGTCCTCATCGGCGTCAAGAACGATCAGCCGGGGCTGGGCTACCTCAACCCGAAGACGAACAAATACGAAGGCTTCGATGTCGAGATCGCCCGGCTGATCGCGGCCAAGCTCGGGTTCGACCCTGAAACGAAGATCGAGTACAAGCCGATCCCATCGGCGGCTCGCGAGCAGGCCATCAGCAACGAGCAGGTCGATTACTATGTGGGCACTTATACGATCAACGACGCCCGTAAGAAGCAGATATCTTTCGCCGGCCCCTACTTCATCGCCGGCCAGAGCCTGCTCGTCAAAGCCGACGACCAGTCGATCACCGGTCCCACCACCCTCCAGGGCAAGCGGGTCTGCTCAGTCACCGGATCGACGCCCATCCGCCGGGTCCGAGAGCAGAACCTCACCGACAAGGTCGTTGAGTTCCAGAACTACTCCCAGTGCGTCGACCAGTTGCTTGCCGGTCAGATCGATGCTGTGACCACGGACGACGCCATCCTCAAGGGCTACGCCGCGCAGGATCCCCAGCAACTCAAGGTGGTCGGTCAACCGTTCTCCCAGGAGCCCTACGGGGTGGGCCTCCCGCTCGCGGACGACGCGCTGCGCACCAAGGTCAACGACATCCTGGAGGCCGCCGCGCAAGACGGCACCTGGAAGCGGATCTATGACGCCACCCTGGGTGCATCCGGCTCGGACGCGACACCGCCGGCTGTCAATCGGTACTGACGCCTGATCGCCGCGGGCACTGAGTGATCGATCTTCTCGTCGAGAACTGGGATCTGTTCATCACAGGATTCCGAACCACGATCTTGCTTTTCCTCTTCGCGGGCATCGGCGCGCTGCTCCTCGGCACGCTGCTCGCCGCGATGCGCGTCAGCCCGGTCCCGGTGCTGCGACTGCTGGGCACCGCCTACGTCACCGTCTTCCGGAACACCCCGCTCACGCTGGTGTTCTTCTTCTTCGCCTTCGCCTACCCCCGGCTGGACCTCCTCGACGTCTCCTTCTTCACCAGGGCGGTATTCGCCCTGGCCGGCTACACCGCCGCGTTTGTGTGCGAGGTCGTGCGATCCGGCATCAACACCGTCGACGTCGGGCAGGCCGAGGCGTCGCGGGCGCTGGGCCTCACCTTCACCCAGACTCTCACCGCGGTGGTCGTCCCGCAGGCCATCAGGTCCGTGGTGCCGCCGATGACCAGCGTGCTCAACTCGCTGCTGAAGAACACGACGGTCGCCGCCGGCTTCGCGGTCGCCGAGACAGGTCAGATCATTCCGACCCTCGTCGAGCGGGGCGCTCCGGTGCTGATCGGGATGACCTGGATCGTGATCGGATTCCTGATCCTCGTCGTCCCGCTGACCGTCACCCAACGAGCCCTCGAGAAGCGGTGGAGCGTGGCCCGATGAACTCGGTGCTCTACGACTTGCCTGGACCTCGGGCCCAGGCCCGAAACCGGGCCTTCGGCAGGCTGGCTGCCATCGGCATCGTCGCCCTGATCGGCTTCATCGGCTACCGCTTCTGGGTGACCGGCCAGTTCGAGGCACGGAAATGGGAGTGGCTGCTCTACAAGGATCTCCAGTTGGAGTTGCTCGCCGCCCTCGGCGCGACCTTGCGTGCGTTCGTCGTGGGAGCGGTGCTCGCCCTTGCCCTCGGCTTCCTGCTCGCGGTCGCGCGGCTGTCCGAGCACGGGTGGGTACGCGCACCGGCGTATGTGGTCGTCGAGTTGTTCCGGGGCATCCCGTTGGTCGTCTTGATCTTCTTCCTGTTCTACGCGGCGCCGCAGGCCGGCTTGCGGCTGGGTGTCTTCTGGTCGCTGGTGGTGGGCCTGACGCTCTACAACGGCTCGGTGCTCGCTGAGGTGTTCCGAGCCGGTGTGCAGTCGGTGCCGCGCGGCCAACGTGAGGCCGCCTACGCCTTGGGACTGCGCAAGAACCAGGTGATGCGCACGGTGCTGCTGCCCCAGGCCGTGCGGGCCATGCTGCCCACGATCGTGAGCCAGCTCGTCGTCCTGCTGAAGGACACCGCGCTGGGCTTCCTCATCACCTATCAGGAGCTCCTGTTCGACGCCCGCTACCTCGGCAGTCTCGCCGAGTTCGGGCGCCCGATCATCCCCACTGCACTGGTGGTCGGCGCGATCTACATCACGCTGTGCGTTGCGCTGTCCTCGTTGGCCAGCTACCTGGAGCGGCGCCGGCGCAGCGGACGCTACCGGGCGATGAACTGCTCGATGAGCTGGTAGACACCGATCAACAGCAGACCGACGGCGGCGAGCCGCCCGGCTTCCTCATGGAATCGTGCGCCGAGCCGCGATCCGACGAACAACCCGAGTTGAGAGGCGATCACGCCCTGCAAGGCGATGGCGGCGAAACCGGCGATCACCGGGATATGCGCTAAACCGAGACCGAACCCGGCGGCGAGCTCATCCGGGCTGATCGAGATACCGAGCCCGATGAGCCCGAGAACGTTCTCGCTCATCCGCTTGCGGACCCGCTCGACTTCGCTGGTGTCCTGATCCATCAGCAGGACGACGCCCAGGATGATGAACACGCCGGCACCGACGTAATCTGCCGGCTCGCCGATTACCTCGGCGAGCTCCGCACCGAGCACCAGGCCGATCAACATCGCACCGATCTGACAGCTAGCGAGTACCAGTGACACTCGCCATCGTGCCCAACCGGTCAGCCCGAGGGTACCGAGTGCGGTCGAGACCGACAGCACGTCCAGGCCCAATGGCAACGCGAAGACCACGGTCTTAACCAATTCGTTGAGCATAAACACGCATTCCTACTCAATGTAGTCGATCGAGCATGCTGCGTGATCTCGGGACCTGAGAATTCTAACCGATCCACTGCGCTTGACGGTCTATCTCCGGCGCCAACAGGCCTGACAATTGCCCCGAAAGCGCGCGCTGATTAGACTGTTCGGGGGAAGCGTTCCTCAGCCGTGACACCACTGGACGCGCCCCGATGTCGCTTCGGCGACCAGCTCGGGTGATCCGTTCGAGGGCATCATCAAACGCTGTACGGTCTGCCGCGGCTCCGCCCAGCTGACAACCGCCTAGAATTGGAGATAACGCCCCTGATGGGCCCCGTACCTACTCTTCTGTTATTCGTGCTGCCGCTGAGCGTGGATACTTTCGCGATCGCCGCAGCGGTGGGCGCGAACCGGCTCTCCGGTTGGAGCCGATGGCGAATCTCGATAATCTTCGCCATCTCTGAGGGTGGTACCCCACTGATCGGTCTCGGCCTCGGCTCATCGGTCGGGCAAGCGGTCGGCGGAGTCGCCGAGTACCTCTCTGGTGGCCTGCTCATTCTACTCGGAGGTTACCTATGGTGGTCCGATGGAGATCGCGATACGGATGACGATGACGACGAGGCAGGAAAAGCGCGCAGGCTCGTCAACGCCCGCGGCCTCGCCCTCGTCGGACTGGCTTTATCGATCAGCCTCGACGAGCTGGCGATCGGGTTCGGTTTCGGTCTTGGCACTAATCTCGCCGAACCCGCCACCCTCATCGCCGTCATCACAATTCAGGCACTGGTCGTCTCTCAGCTCGGATTATTTATCGGCGCTTGGATCAGCGAACTCCTGCGTGAGCGCATCGAACGGCTCGTCGGACCTATCCTGATTTTCCTCGGCTGCTACCCCCTTGCCGAAGAGCTCATTCGCACCGAGTTGGTCCCCACCCGTGGTGCCGTAATCGTCAGCATTCTCGTGATTATTCTGGCCGCTGTCATCATGTACCGTCGCTTCGTGCCACCGGTGCAAAAAATTTCGGCTATACTCTCGAGCGATCAGCGGCGGCCAACATTCGGCGTTCCTGACGGGCAACTCGGCCAGCCCCCGTCCGAGCAACATCGGGGGTACCATATCGGCGATAATCATGGATCTTGAGAGGTCTGAACTCTCGGTGGAACGACCGCCTGCCCCGAGGCGATCACCCGGTAGCCGGGTAGGGTCGGTGTGGGGGATCCTGCGTCGCCATGGCCGGCTACGACCGAAGCGGGTCGGCTGCCTGCTCGTGGTGCTCGTGATCGGCACGATGTGGCTGGTGGGTCAGGTCGTGGACGGAGTCAATTCCCTGTTCCGCCCGCCTGTGGTGACTGGCAACCCGCTCGATACTGTCGCGCCGGCACGACCACCGAGCACTGGATCGCCGACCATCGATCGCATCACTGCGCGCGGCAAGATCATCGTCGCTGTTCGCGAAGCGCCTGGGCTGGCCCAGCGCTCAGATCGTGGCGGTTACACCGGTTTCGACATCGCTCTACTTGAGCTGATCGCCCACGACCTATCAGTGGATCCTGCTCGAACCAGCTTCAAGCCCCTACCTGCGGGTACCCGCGAGGCCGCTCTGGGCCGGGGTGAGGTGGATCTCTTACTCGGTGGCTATGAGATCACCGCGGCGCCGAGCACAAGAGTGGCCAGCGCCGGCCCTTACCTGGTACTCAGCAAGCAGGTGGGAAGCACCGAGTACGGCATCGGCCTGCCGTCGGGGGACCCGGTGCTCCATGATCGGATCACCGCAGTGTTGCGGCACGCGATCGACGACGGCACCTGGGCTCGCCTCTATGCCCAGTACCTTGGCACTCCCGTGCCCAGCCCTCCTGCGCCGCGCTGAGAGACGTACCGTCGGGCTGGCCTACCCCCGGTCGCGGCGGAACAACCGGAGCAACGGATCGAAGCGGAGGCTGACCACCCGTTCCTTCATCGGAATCAGCGCATTGTCTGTGATCTTGATGTGCTCCGGGCATACCTCGGTACAGCACTTGGTGATGTTGCAGAATCCCAGGCCGTGCTCGTCCTGCGCGGCCCGTCTGCGGTCCACGCCTTCCTCGTCGGCAGCGTCGAGCGGATGCATGTCCAGCTCAGCGATGCGCATCAGGAACCGCGGTCCGGAGAAACTCGCCTTGTTCTCCTCGTGGTCGCGGATGACGTGACAGGTGTTCTGGCACAAGAAGCACTCGATGCACTTGCGGAACTCCTGCGAGCGTTCCACGTCTACCTGCTGCATCCGGTACTCACCCGGCTGCAGCCCCTTGGGCGGCACGAATGCGCGAATCTCGCGCGCCTTGTGATAGTTGTAGGAAACATCGGTGACGAGATCTCGGATGATCGGGAAGGTACGCATCGGTGTGACGGTCACCGGTTGCTGTGGCGGCAAGGTGGACATCCGCGTCATACATAGCAACCGCGGCCGACCGTTGATCTCGGCACTGCACGATCCGCATTTACCCGCCTTGCAGTTCCACCGCACCGCAAGGTCCGGCGCCTGGGTGGCCTGCAGGCGATGAATCACGTCGAGGACCACTTCGCCTTCGTTGACCTCCACGTCGAAGTCGGTCAGCTCCCCGCCGTCGGCATCGCCCCGCCAGACCCGGAAGCGTCGCTCGGTACCCATGTCAGTCCGTCCCTCCGGGGAGCTCATCGGCGGTGAAGTACTTCTTCAACTCGTCGAGCTCGAATAGTTCAACCAGGTCCGCACGCATCGGGACCTGCTCCTTGCGTGCGACGCGAACACTGCTCTCGGCACCGTCAGCGTCCTGCGTACACACCAATAGGGCGGCTCGCCAATCCGGGTCCATCACCGGATAGTCGTCTCGGGTGTGCCCACCCCTACTCTCGGTGCGCTCGAGCCCCGCGCGTGCCACGCATTCGCTCACCGCGAGCAGGTTGCGCAGGTCCAGCGCGAGATGCCAGCCAGGATTGAACTGACGGTGGCCTTCCACCACCACGTGGTCAACTCGCTGCCGCAACTCGCGGAGCTTCTTGTGCGCGAGTTCCATCTCGTTTGCCCTGCGGATGATGCCAACCAGGTCGTTCATGGTCTGCTGAAGTTCCTGCTGCACCAGGTAGGGGTTTTCAGCGCCCTCGTCGGCAGCCCCCACCTCGAACGGGCTGACTGCTCGTTGCGCCGCTGCCTCGACGTCGGCTTCGTGCACCGCCGGCCGGGGCCCGCCCAAGGAATCCACATAGGTCGCCGCTCCGAGGCCAGCCCGGCGACCAAACACCAACAGATCGGACAGCGAGTTCCCACCCAACCGGTTAGAACCGTGCATCCCGCCGGCGACCTCACCGGCGGCAAAGAGCCCACGCACCGAGGCTGCCGCCGTGTCCGGGTCGACTTCGACGCCGCCCATCACGTAGTGGCAGGTGGGCCCGACCTCCATCGGCTCGGCCGTGATGTCGACGTCCGCCAGTTCTTTGAACTGGTGGTACATCGACGGAAGCCGCTTTTTGATCACCTCGGCGGGCAGCCGGGAGGAGACGTCGAGGAAGACCCCGCCGTGCGGTGACCCACGGCCCGCCTTGACCTCGGAGTTGATGGAACGCGCCACCTCGTCGCGAGGCAGCAACTCGGGTGGACGGCGGTGATGGTCCGGATCGTCGTACCAGCGATCCGCCTCCTGCTCCGAGGTCGCGTACTTGTCTTTGAAGACATCGGGGATGTAGTCGAACATGAAACGCTTGTTCTCCGAGTTTCGGAGTACACCTCCATCACCACGAACCGACTCGGTGACCAGGATTCCTTTGACGCTGGGCGGCCACACCATCCCGGTGGGGTGGAACTGGACGAACTCCATGTTGATGAGTGACGCGCCGCACCGCAACGCGAGCGCATGCCCGTCCCCGGTGTACTCCCAGGAATTGCTGGTGACCTTGAATGCCTTGCCGATACCACCGGTGGCCAGCACCACGGCAGGTGCATCGAACCGCACGAAGCGACCGGTCTCGCGCCAGTAACCGAACGCTCCGGCGATCACGTCACCGTCCTTGAGCAGGTCAGTGATCGTGCACTCCGAGAAGACCTTGAGATTGGCCTCGTAATCGCCGTGGTGCGCGAAGTCCTCCTGCTGTAGCGAGACGATTTTCTGTTGCAGCGTACGGATCAGTTCCAACCCGGTGCGATCACCCACGTGCGCCAGCCGCGGGTACTCGTGACCTCCGAAGTTGCGCTGGCTGATCTTGCCATCGGAGGTTCGGTCGAACAGCGCTCCGTAGGTCTCCAGTTCCCAGACCCGCTGCGGGGCTTCCTTCGCGTGCAGCTCGGCCATCCGCCAATTGTTGAGGAATTTGCCCCCGCGCATGGTGTCACGAAAATGGACCTGCCAGCTGTCCCGCGAGTTCACGTTTCCCATCGACGCCGCGATGCCTCCTTCTGCCATCACGGTATGGGCCTTGCCGAACAACGACTTGCAGACAACGGCGGTGCGTTTCCCCAGCTCGCGGGCCTCGATCGCGGCACGCAACCCGGCGCCTCCCGCACCGATCACCACGACGTCGTAGTCGTGCCGCTCTATCTCGGTCATCAGGGATCCTTGTCAGCTCAGCAATCGCAGTCAGTTGAATAGACGCAGGTCGGTGATCCAACCTGCGGAGACAGACATGATGTAGAAGTCCGTGAGCATCACCGTGATCAGCGACGTCCAGGCGAACTGCATATGGCGCCCGTTGAGCCTGGACAACTGCGTCCAGAACCAGTATTGGATAGGATGCTTGGAGAAGTGCTTGAGTCGGCCCCCGAAGATATGCCGGCATGCGTGGCACGACAGGGAGTACAGCCACAGCATCGTGACGTTTACCAGCAGTATCAGCGATCCCAGGCCTACTCCGAAGCCGCCGGAGGCCGGAAGAAAAGCCAGCACTGCGTCATACGTATTGATCAGAAGCAACAAGGATGCGAGGTAGAAGAAATACCGGTGCAAGTTCTGGATGATCAAAGGAAAGCGGGTCTCCCCGGTGTACTTCTTCGCCGGCTCGGTCACCGCACATCCGGGTGGCGACAGGAGAAACGCCCGGTAGCCCGCCTTGCGGTAGTAGTAGCAGCTCGCTCGGAATCCGGCGAGAATCGGAAAAATCAGGATCGGCAGTGGCAGTGCCAGCGGAAACGCCGGCAGCGGAGTGCCGAAGTGTGACGAGCCTGGCGCGCACGACGCACTCAAACAAGGCGAATACAGGGGCGTGAGATAGTGGTATGCACCGACCCAGTAATCACTCCGCATGAACAGTCGGACCGTGGTGTAGATGACGAAGACGCCCAACACGATGGCGGTCACCAACGGTGATACCCACCAGCGATCGGTGCGTAAGGTTCGCGCGGAGATCGCTGCCCGAGGGGACTGTGTCCGATCGGGTGGGGTGACCCCGGCTGCCGGGGACGATGAGGTCGTGGTCATGACGTCGATTCAGGTCGGGGTCGGTGGCTGGCATGGTCGGTTCAACGTGCGGGCTCCACCGCAGTCCGGACGACCGCCGCGATTCAGCGGCTCTCGCGGCATCAACTCGACAGTAAGCCGGAGCGGACGCACAGGTCCAAGATATGGTAGCGGTGGTCTCAATAGCGATAGGCTATCGTGATGCAGCTCCAGCAGCTCGTGTACTTTCTGGCCGTCGCTCGGACCCGCCACTTCACCCGCGCCGCCGAGCTCACCCACGTAGCGCAGCCGTCACTGAGCAAACAGATCCACTGCCTGGAGCGCGAGCTGGGCAGCGAGCTGTTCCACCGGGCTCGGGGCAACGTCACGCTCACCCCGGCCGGCGAGGCGCTCATGCCCTTCGCCAAACGGATCCTGGCTGACGTCGAGACGGCCCGGTTGCAGGTCCATGAGCTGGCTGAGCTTCGCCGGGGGCGGCTACGGTTGGGCGCCACCCCAAGCCTGTGCACCGGACCGCTGGCGCACGCACTGGCCTGCTTCCGTGGGCGCTACCCCGGGATCCAACTCATCATCGATGAGAGCGGATCCCGAGACCTGGTGCGCCAGCTCGCCGAAGGGGCCATCGACCTGGCAATGATCACCTCCCCGGCGCACCGAGGGGATCCCACCCTCGACACCATCCCCATCCTTCGCGAGCAGCTGGCCGTGGCCGTGCCGCGTGGCAAGAACCTCGAGCTCGACTCGTTTCGGATCGAAGACCTTCGGGACCGTCCTCTGGTGATGTTCAGGGAAGGCTACGACCTCAGATCGATGACTCTCAACGCCTGCCAACGTGCCGGGTTTCAACCCCGATTCGCCATCGAAGGAGGCGAGATGGATGCTGTGCTCAGCTTTGTCGAAGCCGGACTCGGGATCGCTGTGGTTCCCAGCATGGTTCTTCAGGATCGCCCCAAGCTTTGTGGTGTGCCGTTCGCACCTCCCGTTCCGATCCGCACTATCGCGCTAGCTCACCGTACCGACGTTCGCCTGACCCGAGCTGCTGAGGAGTTCCGAGCCACGCTATTGCGACTGCTCAGCGGGACTCACGCGCAAGGAGGCCTTCCCGCCGGCCTTGAGTTCATCCCGCCCGGCGAGCCGGCCGACGATCAGCCTGGGCACGACTCGATCTCAGTAGGTCGACCGGCCGCACTGAGCTCGTCGCGCAGCACGCGCCGGGCGAGTTCCTCGGAATAGCCCTTGCGGGCCAGCATCGCGCCCAGTTTGCGAGCCACGGTTCCGATGTCCTGCACGGTGCCGGTACGGAGCTTGCGCCGGACCAGTTCGCGGGCCCGTTGTTCCTCATCCTCAGGATGTACCGCCGCCACGGCCTCGCGGGCTACCTCATCCGGCACTCCCCGGCGCCGAAGCTCAGTGCTCAGCGCCCGTCTGCTCAAACCGCGGTGACGGTGACCGGAGTGCACCGCCGCGTCAGCCAGAGCGGTGTCATTCACCAGCCCTAGCTCGCTCAGGCGGTCGAGCACAGGCTCACCGACCTCGTCAGGAATCCCGCGTCTCCGCAAGGCATCAGCCAGCTCAACCCGGCTGCGTGGCCGTGCGGTGAGCAGCCGCAGGCAGATTCGCTGAGCCTTGGCCGCGGGACTCAGGACATCGCCGTCCGAGCATTCCTCACTGGCAGACCGCGGGGGCATCAGAAGTCCACCGGAGCCGGCACGGTCTGGTCAGCGTCCAGCTTCGCCCCGATGCCCAGCTTGTCCTTGATCCGCTTCTCGATCTCGGCAGCGATATCCGGATTGTCGGCGAGGAACTTGCGCGCGTTCTCCTTGCCCTGGCCGAGCTGGTCACCCTCATAGGTGTACCAGGCCCCTGCCTTGCGGACGATCCCCTGTTCCACACCCAGATCGATCAGCGAGCCTTCCTTGCTGATCCCATGGCCGTACAGGATATCGAATTCTGCTTGTTTGAACGGCGGTGCGCACTTGTTCTTGACCACCTTGACACGGGTCCTGTTTCCTACTGCGTCCGATCCGTCTTTGAGTGTCTCGATCCGACGGATGTCCAGCCTTATCGAGGCGTAGAACTTCAGCGCCTTACCACCTGTGGTGGTCTCCGGAGAACCGAAGAAGACTCCGACCTTCTCCCGGAGCTGGTTGATGAAGATCGCAGTGGTTCCCGAGGTGCTCAGCGCACCGGTGATCTTCCGCAGCGCCTGACTCATCAGCCGGGCTTGCAGGCCAACGTGCGCATCACCCATCTCGCCCTCGATCTCCGCCCGTGGCACGAGGGCCGCTACCGAGTCGATAACGACGACATCCAGAGCGCCGGAGCGGATCAGCATGTCCGTGATCTCCAGTGCCTGCTCCCCAGTATCGGGTTGGGAGACCAGCAGGGCGTCGGTGTCCACTCCGAGCGATTTCGCGTAATCGGGATCCAGCGCGTGCTCGGCATCGATGAACGCGGCAATCCCGCCGGCCCGCTGGGCGTTGGCCACTGCGTGCAGCGCGACCGTTGTCTTCCCGGAGGACTCCGGGCCGTACACCTCGACGATGCGGCCACGAGGCAGACCACCGATGCCCAGCGCCACGTCCAACGCGATGGAGCCGGTGGGAATCACCTCGACGGGTGCGCGGCCCTCCTCACCCAGGCGCATCACTGAGCCCTTGCCACACTGCTTCTCGATCTGAACCAAGGCGATCTCGAGCGCCTTCTCCCGATCCGGTGCTGATGCCATCTGACGGTCCACCTCGCTGGTTGGGTACTTCTGGGTCGACGCCGACGCTAGGCGGTGGGACCGACACTTTGCGACGGCACACGATTAGATCTGTGGACAGGGGTCCGGCTGTGGATAACAGTCTAGACGAACACGTGTTCGAGGCGCTCAGTGACACGCCGGTGTGCTAACTTCCCGCGCCCAGCGGTGTGCACCAAGAGCCGACACACCGAGCAGGAGAGGCCGACACGCCGGGCGAGGACCGATCAGCGGCGCTCTTCAGGGACGTCGAAGGTGGCGCAGACGACGGCCCATACTCGCTTGGTGTCGATCCCCGCCTCCAGGGCGCCGTTCACCGTCCGACCACCGAGCTCCGCGAATACATGATCATGAGCCAGCGCGGCCGCCCTGATCGAGCCGAACTCCTCGTCCATCTGCTGCCGGAAGTGGGTGATCCGCACTCGCCCAGATTAGGCCCGCCTTCGGCGGCTATCGTGATGTGGTGTTCACCCCGGATGACCCGACCGGGCTGTCCTCCACGACCGGGCAGTTGGTGATCCTGCTGGGCCTACTCTCCGCCCTGGCGATACTCATCCGCTGGTGGTGGCAGCAGCGCAACCGCTGATCGGTATGCGCTCTCCTCGAGGGGATCCCTGGCCGGCGACGTATCGACCCGATCGTGCCATCCGTTCTCAGATGGGTCCTACGCTGCTGCGCAGGCCGCGCCACAAGCGCGCCATCGAGCGGAAGGGAGTCACCACCGTGACCGACGTGTTCCGATCCGGCGACCACGAGCAGGTCGTATTCTGCCGCGACGAGCCCGCCGGGCTTCGTGCCATCATCGCCATCCACTCCACCGCACTGGGTCCGGCGCTCGGCGGTACCCGGTTCCACCCTTACCCCAGCGAGGACGACGCCCTCGCAGACGTGCTGCACCTGTCCCGGGCGATGTCCTACAAGAACTCGCTCGCAGGGCTGGACCACGGCGGCGGCAAGGCCGTCATCCTCGGCGACCCGACCCGGGACAAGACCGAGGTGCTGCTGCGCGCTTACGGCCGCTTCGTGCAGTCGCTGGGCGGACGCTACGTCACCGCGTGCGACGTCGGCACCTATGTCGAGGACATGGATATGGTGGCCCGGGAGTCGGAGTTCGTCACCGGGCGCTCGTTGTCCCACGGTGGGGCTGGTGACTCCTCGATCCTGACCGCCTTCGGCGTCTTCCAGGGTATGTACGCGGCCGCCGAACACGTCTGGGGTGCGCCCAGCCTGTCAGGGCGCCGGGTGGGGATCGCCGGGGTGGGCAAGGTCGGAAGGCTTCTCGTCGACCATCTCCTCGCCGACGGCGCTGAAGTGATCGTGGCCGACATCA
Organism: Pseudonocardiaceae bacterium; assembly: GCA_050699515.1. Lineage (GTDB taxonomy): Bacteria > Actinomycetota > Actinomycetes > Mycobacteriales > Pseudonocardiaceae. The sequence goes on along the minus strand of JBOHFF010000056.1, from coordinate 70,191 downwards.
GTGCGCAGGCGATCGAGCAGGTCCGCGCCGCACATCCCGAGGTGGCTGTTGCGCCGGACACCGCGGCACTGGTGCGCGAAGCGATCGATGTGTACGCTCCGTGCGCGCTCGGCTCGGCGCTGGACGATCCCACCGTCGCCGTACTCCGTGCCAAGATCGTTTGCGGGGGCGCGAACAACCAACTGGAACACCCCGGCGTGGAGAAACTCCTCGACGAGCGGGGCATCCTTTACGCACCCGACTATGTGGTCAACTCCGGCGGGGTCATTCAGGTTGCCGATGAGATCGGGGGATTCGACTTCCAGCGAGCCAGAGCCCGGGTCGCCAAGATCTTCGACACCACCCGCGAGATCTTCGCTCTGGCGGAGCGAGACGGTGTCTCTCCCGCCGTTGCCGCTGACCATCTCGCCGAGCGACGAATCACCGATGTAGGCCGGTTGCGCAAGATCCTCATCGAACGTCACGTCACGCCACGTCGATAGGCCATCAAGGGTTTTCCGGCTGCCGTCGGTGCAGCGACTCCACCTCGGCGAGTCCGGCGCGCATGGCGTCGAGATCCGCGGTCAGCTCGGCGATCAGCCGATCCTCGGCAGTATGAGTCGACCCGCTTGCGGCGGACAGTGCCACTAGCTCAGCCGACCGGGCACCGAGGCCCTCCAATCCGAGCGCAGTCGCCTGCATCCGGGCCAGCAGCTTGTCCCGCGCTGAGGCGAGCCGGTCATGTATTTCCAGCTGCTGCGTCAGGCTGTTCACCGCCTGCTGATGCTCGGCGTAGAGCTCGTCGACCTGCGCACCCGCGAGCTGAGCCCCCAACCGGGTACGCTCGGCGATAAGCCGATCAACGTCGATCCGGGTCAGTGCCTGATCGAATACCGTCACCTGCCCACCTAACGTGCGCATCGCGCGCAGAGTCCCCATTGCGCCGTCCCGGACCGTGCCCAGCCGCTGCGTGGTGGCTCCCGTCTCAGCGGATCCGACCAGCTCGTCGAGCATGCGCACGACCCGTTCGGCGCGTTCCACCCAGCCGCGAGCCGGGCTCCCGTGCGGCAGGAACTCGGGTAGCTGAACCGGAGCCGTGACCGGCTCCGGTCGCGATCTGGGAGCATCGAGGTTGCGGTCCACCATCGCGCCCATGGCCACCTTCACGCCGAGTACGCCTACGGCGACCCCGAGGCCCAGCGGTAAGCCCAGCGCGGCCTCCGGGATCACCGCCCAGGTCAGGCCACCGGCCACGGTCGCGACCAGCCAACCCCATGGGTCGGTCAGGTGCTCGGGCAAGCGCACACCGACTCCTGATCAGAAGTTTGAGATCACGTTGATCAGCACCTTCTTGATACTCGCGGCGTCACTGGCGTCGTAGGCGGCCGCAGTGGTGGCCTTGGCGATGTCGGTCAGCACGTTCAGATCGGCGCTCTGCCCGTAAGCGATCGGGAAGACCCGCACGACCGACGCGGCGTCCTCGCTCCGCAGATCACCCACCAGCGCGTCGACGTTGTTGTCCGCGGGATACTCGTTCTTGCCATCAGTGAGCAGCACTACAGCATTGATCCGGGCGGGATCGAAGCCCGCGCGCATCTGTTGGACCGCCGCTCGGGTAGTGGCATACAGCGCGGTACCGCCTTCCGCGACCAGCCCGGTCACCACCCGGCGGTACTGCTCGCCGATCGCCGACACTTTACCGGGCGGCACGACCGCCCGGTAAGGCTTGTCCTGGCCCTGCACCGGCGTGCTGAAAGTCCACAGGCTCAGTGTGTCCTCAGGCGCCAGCAGCGGCAGCGCCGCAGTCGCAGCCTCCTTGGCCAGGTCCAGTCGCGACCGGCCAGCACTGGGCACCGACTCACTCATCGAGCCGGACACATCGATCACGAACACGAGATTGGCCCGTTTGCGCAGCTGCGTCCAGGACTTCGCGACCTGATCGAGCACTTGGGGTCCCGGTGGATCGAGCACGGCGAGCTTGGCGTCGGGAAGTAACCCGTTATCCGGGGTGATCAGCGCGCCCGGCTTGCCCTCGAAGGAGCGGAACGCCGCTTTGGCGAAGCGCTCCTGCTGCTCCGGTGTCCGGACGTAGGCCAGGAAATCGGCCGCTGCGGCCTGTTTAACGCCGTCCACCCAGGGGGCATCCAGCACGATGTAGGGGTTGTCGGAGACCAACGTGCCGTCTTTGGGATAGATCGCCACCAGCGGGATCTTCGGCGCCGGCTGCTGTCCCACGGTCTTCGGATTGCCGCTGGGATTGCCCTGGTTGTAGTCCCATACCGACTTCTCCTCGACGGTGACCGCGCTGATGTAGGTCAGCCCACGGCCGCGCTGCCCAGCCTCGGCAAGATTGGCCAAGAAGGTCAGCGTGGTGTCGCCGTAGTGCACGATCCCGCTCTCCACCCCGCGCACGAACTCGACCACCTTGGGGTTGGCGATGTCGGCGCTGGTCAGGTCGCTGGAGCGGCCGGTGGCGGCGAAGTAGGCGGCGATCGTGGCGCTCAAGCCCGAGGTGGAGAGGTTAGGGTTGGTCTTGCCGAGCTTGAACGCACCCCACTCGGGGTGGCCACGCCCGCCCCAACCCGCGGGGTCGCGGGTCAGCGCGACCAGATCACTCCAGCCGATCGGGGTATTCGGCCAGCCCAACGCCTCGGCCATCGGTTTGGGCATCGCGATCACGAGCGGGGTCTGGGCGATCGACGGTTGCGCGTCGGGCACCAGGTTCGGCCGGTCTGCCGCGGCGAGACGTTGGCGCAGGATCACCGGCCAGGTGCGCGCCGCCGGGCTCCACACGTCTGGACGCGGACCGCTCGCGGCTTCGTCCCAGTCCTGGGTGAGTGCCTCAGCAGCCGCCCCGGAGGCCAGACTGGCCACCCGGACGTCCACGCAGCGACCGTTGACCTGGCGGTTTGCCCGGTTGTAGTCATCGGCGATCAACGACAGCAGTGCGGCCTTCTCGGAGGACGCGGTGACGTTGAGCGGGATGCATTCGCCGCGATCGGCTCGCGACGGCGGCGCTGGGCCGCTGGGGCCATCGGTGACGCAGGCACGCACGACGAAGATCAGTACTAGGCCGACGACAGCGGCGATCAGCAGCGGAATCTTGGACCGTAGCCGGTTCGGATTCTGGCTGACCACAGACGAAGTCTCGCGCGCTTCGGCGACGTTTCGGTGTGTTCGAGCGTTTTATCATGGAGCTGCTCGCCGCTCCCGAGCTGATGAGCACGCGATACGGCTCCGGTCGATGCTGCTGGGCTTCCCGGTCCTGCGGCTGCAGCCACTCGTGGAGAGCACCGAGCATCGCTGATTTGTCGGTGTGGCGCGCCATGATGGTGGGTGTGGACGTGCTCGAGCTGTTCTCCCCCGCCACCCGGGACTGGTTCACGGGGGCCTTCGCCGCGCCTACCCCTGCCCAGGAGGGTGCCTGGCGCTCGGTGGCCGCGGGCGAGCACGCGCTGGTCGTCGCCCCCACCGGATCCGGCAAGACTCTGGCCGCGTTCCTGTGGGCACTGGATCGGCTGGCCGTTGCCGGACCTGCAGACGAACCGACCAGGCAGTGCCGGGTGCTCTACATCTCCCCGCTCAAGGCCCTGGCGGTCGACGTCGAGCGCAACCTGCGCTCTCCGCTGGCCGGCATCCGGCAGGCCGCGCGTCGGTTGAGCCTGCCGCAACCGGACATCCGGGTGGGAATGCGCACCGGCGATACCTCGGCCGAGCAGCGCCGCGCCTTCGCTCGCTCTCCGACGGACGTGCTCGTCACCACCCCGGAGTCACTGTTCCTCTTGCTGACCTCGGCGGCTCGGGAGTCGCTGCGCGGGGTCCGCACGGTGATCGTCGATGAGGTGCACGCCGTCGCCGCCACCAAGCGCGGCGCGCACCTGGCGTTGTCCTTGGAGCGGCTCGACGCCCTGCTGGAGCACCCCGCCCAGCGGATCGGCCTGTCCGCCACCGTGCGTCCGGTCGAGGAGGTCAGTGCCTTCCTCGCCGGGGGACGGCCGGTGCAGGTGGTGCAACCGGCCGCTGCCAAGACGATCGAGATCACGGTGCAGGTACCGGTGCCGGACATGTCCACGCTGGGTGAGCTGACCGAGAGCAGCGAAGGGGCGATCGAACAGCGCTCGTCGATCTGGCCCGCGGTGGAGCGCCGCGTGCTGGATCTGGTCCGCGCACACCGCTCGACGATCGTGTTCGCCAACTCGCGGCGGCTGGCCGAGCGACTCACCTCCCGGCTCAACGAGCTGGCGATCGAGGAGCCCGCGGTGCCACGAGACCGGATGCCAGCCGAGCTGATGGGCCAGGCCGGGCTCGCCGGCGGAGCCCCCGAAGTGATCGCCAAGGCGCATCACGGCTCGATGTCGCGCGAGCAGCGAACCCTCGTCGAGGAAGAGCTCAAGTCCGGCCTGCTGCGGTGCGTGGTCGCCACCTCCTCACTCGAGCTCGGTATCGACATGGGAGCGGTGGATCTCGTGGTGCAGGTCGAGGCACCCCCCACGGTCGCCTCCGGTTTGCAGCGGATCGGCCGCGCCGGCCATCAGGTGGGTGCGGTGTCCCGGGGCGTGGTGTTCCCCAAGTTCCGCGGCGACCTGGTCTCGTGCGCGGTGGTCGCGGAACGGATGGCCAACGGGGCGATCGAGGCGCTGCGCTATCCCCGCAACCCCCTCGACGTGCTCGCCCAACACGTGGTGGCCATGGTCGCGCTGGATACCTGGCGCATCGACGATCTGGCCGCGCTGGTCCGGCGCGCCGCGCCCTACTCGGCGCTGCCCGACTCGGCGCTGCACGCCGTGCTGGACATGCTCGCCGGGCGCTACCCGTCGGAGGAGTTCGGTGAGCTGCGTCCACGGATTGTCTGGGACCGGGTCAGCGACGAGCTGCGCGGGCGGCCAGGCGCGCAGCGGTTGGCGGTCACCTCCGGCGGCACCATCCCAGACCGGGGGCTGTTCACCGTGATGACGCCCGGTGGTGCTGATGGAGCGGGCTCGCGGGTCGGTGAGCTCGACGAGGAGATGGTGTACGAGTCCCGGGTGGGTGACACGTTTCTGCTCGGCTCGACGTCGTGGAAGATCGTCGACATCACCCACGACCGGGTCATCGCGGCGCCGGTGCCCGGCGAGCCAGCCCGGATGCCGTTCTGGAAGGGAGACGCACCGGGGCGGCCCCTGGAGCTGGGGCGCGCCCTGGGCGCGTTCGTCCGGGAACTGTGCGGCGCCGGAATGGACGCAGCCCGCCGGCGCGTCGAGGGAATCGGGCTCAACACGTGGGCAGCCGACAACCTGCTGTCCTATCTGAGTGAGCAGCGCGAGGCCACGACGCACGTGCCCGACGACCGCACTGTCCTGGTGGAGCGTTTCCGCGACGAGCTAGGTGACTGGCGGATGGTGGTGCACTCACCGTTCGGCGCTCAGGTCAACGGACCGTGGGCGCTGGCGATCGGCGCCCGGCTGCGGGAACGGCGTGGCGTCGAGGCACACGTGGCCAGCGCAGATGACGGGATCGTGTTGCGACTGCCGGACGCGCTGGACGTCGAGGGCGCCGACGTCTTACCCAGCGCCGAGGACGTGCTGTTCGACCCGGACGACGTGGAGGCGCTCGTGATCGCCGAGGTGGGCGGTTCGGCGCTGTTCGCATCGCGGTTCCGGGAGTGTGCCGCGCGGTCGCTGCTGCTGCCCCGCCGTGACCCGCGGCGTCGCACGCCGCTGTGGCAGCAGCGCCAGCGTTCCGCGCAGTTACTCACAGTCGCCGCTAAGTACGAGCGGTTCCCGGTGGTGCTGGAGGCGATGCGAGAGTGCCTGCAAGACGTCTACGACCTGTCCGGGCTGCGGGAGCTGATGTCGGATGTACGTGCCCGGCGGGTCCGGGTGGTGGAGATCACCACCCCCTCGCCGTCCCCGTTCGCCCGGAGCCTGCTGTTCGGTTACGTGGGGATGTTCCTCTACGAGCTGGATGCGCCACTGGCTGAGCGCCGGGCCGCGGCGCTCGCGCTGGACTCCACGCTGCTGGCCGAGTTGCTCGGCGGTGAAGCGATTCGCGAGCTGCTCGATGCCGAGGTGGTCGTGGATGTCGAGACGCAGTTACAGCGCATCGATCCAGACCGCCCGGCCCGGGACATCGAGGGGGCTGCCGATCTGCTGCGCACGCTGGGTGATCTCACCGAAGCTGAGGCCCTGCGGCGCGGGGTGGCTCCGGAATGGCTCGCCGAGCTCGGCGTGACTCGGCGAGCGATCACGGTCCGGATCGCCGGCGAGCCGCGTTGGATCGCGATCGAGGACGCCGGGCGGGTGCGCGACGCGCTGGGCACCGCGCTGCCGGTGGGCGTGCCCGAGGCGTTCACTGAGCCGGTCGCCGACCCACTCGGGGATCTCCTCCTGCGTTACGCCCGGACCCACGGGCCGTTCACCGCCGCTGCGGCCGCAACTCGCTTCGGACTCGGGATCGCGGTCGTGGTCGCCCTGCTGGATCGGATGACCGGGACCGGTGTTCTGCTCCGCGGTGAGCTGCGCCCGGTCGAGTTGGGCGGTGGCGGCACCGAGTACTGCCACGCCGAGGTGCTGCGGCGATTGCGGCGGACGTCGTCAGCCCGCTTGCGGGCAGAGGTGGAGCCGGTCGAGCAGGCCGCTCTGGGCCGGTTCCTGCCGGCTTGGCACGGGATCAACCCCTGGGCGCCGTCCCGTCCCGACAGCGGGCCAGCACGGCGCCTGCACCGTGCGCCCACCCCGGAGGACGTGCTCGGCGCCGTGGAGCAATTGGCCGGTGCACCGGTGCCCGCCAGTGCGCTGGAATCGTTACTGCTACCCGCCAGGCTTCCCGGTTACTTTCCCGCCCTGCTCGATGAGCTCACCACCACGGGGGAGGTGAGCTGGATCGGCTGTGGGTCACTGCCTGGGGGCGATGGGTGGATCGCGCTGGCTCCCACCGACCTGGCTGAGCTGGTCCTACCCGACCTTGATGAGCAGCTTGCGCTCACCCCGGTGCGCCGCTGCGTCCTGCGCGCGCTGGGCTGGGATCCGGCCGGTGCGCAAGCCGATGGCGGCGCCCTGTTCTTCCGGCAGCTGGCCGATCGGACCGCTCATTATCTGCTCGCCGACGGTGAACCGGCGCCTGGCGATGCCGACGTCGTCGCAGCGCTGTGGGACCTGGTGTGGGCGGGACTGGCGACCAACGACTCGTTGGCACCGCTGCGGGCGCTGGTGTCCGGCCGCTCACCCGCGCACCGGCCACGGCGGAGTGCTGCGCGCGGACGGTACGCCCGGCTGCGCGTGGGTCGGCCACCGACGATCTCCCGCGGGGGTCCGCCGACGGCCGCCGGACGCTGGTCGCTCTCGCCCGTGCCTGGACCGCCATCGACAGGGCCTGCCTGCCTGCCGCCGACGCCCGTGCCCGTGTCACAGCACACCCTGACCCTGCCCGACCTGACTCGCCGGGCGCACGCCCGGGCCGAGACGTTCCTCGAGCGTCACGGGGTGCTCACCAGAGGCGCCCTGGACACCGAACGAGTCTCCGGTGGCTTCGCCGGCATCTACAAGGTGCTGCGGGCGATGGAGGAATCCGGCCGCTGCCGCCGCGGCTACGTCATCGAGGGACTGGGGGCCGCCCAGTTCGCCGTCCCGGGTGCCATCGACCGGCTGCGGGCTCTCAGCCAACCCGTTGAGGGCAGGGAGGCCACCGTCGTCCTCGCTGCCACCGACCCCGCCCAACCCTACGGGGCTGCTCTGCCATGGCCGTCCAGCGTGGGTGACGGGCGACACCGACCCGGACGCAAGGCCGGAGCACTGGCAATCCTGGTAGACGGTGCCGCAGTGCTCTATGTCGAACGGGGGGGCCGATCGCTGTTGTCGTTCACCGAGGACACCGATACCTTGCGCGCTGCCGTTGGCGCCCTCGCCGGAGCGGTGGCACAGGGGTGGTTGGGCTCGCTGTCGGTGGAGCGGGCCGACGGCGAGGCGGCTCTCGGATCCGCACTGGCTGAGTTGCTTCGCGAGGCCGGGTTCCGCGCCACCCCCCGCGGACTGCGGTTACGCGCGTGATGCCGAAGACCGCCCGGGTTGGCTCACTGCGTGGCTGGACGCAGCAGTGCCCACAGATGGGCGACGGCTTCCTGATCACCCGCGATTCGGACCGACTGATCGGGTAGCCGACCCCACGACCACAGGTAGACCTCCATCGGGTCTCCGCTCACCATGGCGTCCGCTGACCGGGCGTCGGCCTCATCTACCCGCCGAACGATCGAGCGGCCCGGCTCGAAGACGGCCAACCAGCGCCGTTCTGCGGCCGAGAGCGCGACCGAACCCTGCCGCGGTGACGACATTCGCAGTTCGCCGAGGCGGTGACCGAACCACAGAAACAGCAGTTCGTCGATGCCATCGAGAGCTACATCCGGATCGACCGGATGCACCGGACCGCCGGCTGCAGCTTGAACGTCGATCCGGTGCACGGTGGTCTCGTGAGCCATCCGACGCCGCCAGAAGCCGTGCGTACGATCCGCGGGCCACCACGTGTCACTGGGTTCAGTTGGCTCATGCATGCCTAACTCGCCGAGTAGCTCGACCAGTCCAGTTCGCACATAACCCAGCAGATCGCCCTCGGACGGAGATCGTTGCCACTGCTCGGGCCGGTGCCCGTCCCGCACCCACAGACGGGCCACCCGATGCACACTTCCCACATGTCGGAGCGTCGCCTCCAGGGTGAGATCGGGACAACCAGGTACCACCGCGGCTGCCGCATGTGGCAACGCCGAGGCTGCGGTGTTGAGCAGCAACTCGCCCTCTATCCCGAGCACATCCAGCATCCGGCCATAATCGATTAGTGGGCGCGGAGCGGTCACTGGAGGATCCTCGTGGCCGAACGCTGCGCGAGGACGAGGAACTGACCAGCCTGTCGCACCATGTCATCGGCGTCGCGGTTGGTCACCAGGCGATGCACACCGGCCTCGGCCGCCGCACGGGTGGCGGAGGCGGTGGCAAAGAATGCCGACCATTCCGCGAGCTCGGGCGCGACAGTGGTGAGTAGTGTCCAGACGCTGGTCGGGCGGGCACAACGACGTGGCCGGGCACGCGTCGCCAGCACCGCGGCCGCCGCGCGCAGTGCCGCCAAGTGTGCCTGCGCGTAGCGTTCCACCGGATGCGTCGCATACTCAGCGTCGAGTAGTTCCCGCCGTGCGTGTTCAAGCAGTACACGCACGCTGGGCGGGCAGTCCCGGTTAGGGTAATGGTGACTGGAACTTCCAGGCCGTGGCCCAGCGGACGGGGTGAGCGGAGCTACAGCGGGCACATCGGCCTCCAAGGTCGGGAGTCGTAATGGGCAACACGGATCGACTCCGCCGTGGGGAAGCCGGCGGAGTCCGGCGGCGACGCGCTTCCCCCGCTCCGCCGCCGGACTCGTGTTCGAACATATGTTCGAACACCGGCTCAGGGTAACTCCTCGAGGGGTGGTGCCGTCAAGCGGCACGCCATGAAAGGCTGCAGTTCGAGGTCTGGCCGTGGTCTCATGGGAGTCGTGCACCCTGCCGACACCGCTCATTCCGCAGGGACGTCGACCAACGTAGGAGGTCGACGATGACCGCAATGCCCGCACACGACAGCGCCCAGCTGATGGAGCTGACGGCTGCGCAGTTGCGCGAGCGGCTCGACGAAGCGCTGCGGATCTACGTCACCGCGATGCGCTACCCACCCGGGACTGCGCGACATCGGAGCCCGATGTGGCTGGAACACATGCTCCGGTCCGGCTGGTTGTGTATGGCCGCCTTTGAGGAGGACACTCTCGTCGGCATCGGTTACGGCTACCGTGGAGCACCGGGCCAGTGGTGGCACGATGAGGTGCACCGCGGGCTCAGAGTGATCGATCCGATGGCGGCGCAACGCGAGCTCGCCGACTACTTCGAGTTGACCGAGCTGCACGTCCACCCGGACGCACAGGGCAGAGGCATCGGCACCGCGCTACTCACCGAGTTACTGTCCAGAGTGGAGGCTCCACGCGCGTTGCTGTCAACTCCGGAGGGTCCGACCAGGGCTTGGCGGCTCTATCGCCGGTTCGGGTTCACCGACCTGCTGCGTCACTACCACTTCACCGGTGACTCCAGGGACTTCGCCGTGCTGGGCCGCAGTCTGCCTCTCTAGGCACCCGAGGCGTCGGTAGCGGTTGAGGCCGTCCGCAACTGGGGTTGGGGGTACTTGAAGGGCGCCCAACCGAACCGGGACCGGTCCGCTGTCGAACCCGGGCATATGCCGGTACGCACTACCCCTATCGTCGGCATGCACAGCGAGTGCGGGCCTGGCTACCCGGTGCCGTCACCACGATCGCAGGAGGTTCGATGGCGCAGGGGCACGCCACCCGCGCAGCCCAGGCTCAATCCGTCAACGGGCGCGCAGCACAACAGCAGGCTCATCCGCTCGACGAGGACATCCCCGCGGAAGTGCACCGAGAGCTAGCCGCCTTCCTCCAGGGCAAGCGCGACGAGGCCGCGCAGATCGACTCGCAGTTCGTCGCAGCAGTGGACTCGCTGCGCAAGTTCGTCCTCGGTGGCGGCAAGCGACTGCGCCCGACCTTCGCCTGGTGGGGGTGGCGAGGAGCGGGTGGCTCGCCGATCGACCCGCAGGCCAGGGCGGTGCTCAGGGCGGTGAGTTCCCTGGAGCTCATCCAGACCTGTGCGCTGGTGCACGACGACCTGATGGACGACTCGACCACGCGGCGCGGCGCGGCGACGGTGCACGTCGAGTTCGCGGCCCGCCATCGTGCCGCCGGCTGGTTGGGCACACCGGAGCGGTTCGGCTCCGCTACGGCCATCCTGCTCGGCGACATCGCGCTGGCCTGGGCCGACGACATGCTCCGGAGCGCGGATCTGTGGCCTGATCAGCTGACCAGAGCGCACGCGGTATGGCAGGCGATGCGCACCGAGGTGCTCGCCGGGCAGTACCTCGACGTCCTCACCCAGGCTTGCGGTGACGAGACACCTGAGACCGCGCTGCAGATCGACCGGTACAAGACCGCGGCGTACACCGTGGAACGCCCGCTGCACCTCGGCGCCGCGATCGCCGGTGCAGACCAGGCATTGGTCCGCTCTTACCGCCGCTTCGGCGCGGACATCGGGGTCGCGTTCCAGCTCCGCGACGACCTGCTGGGCATGTTCGGTGACCCCCGGGTCACCGGCAAGCCAGCCGGTGACGACCTGCGCGAGGGCAAGCGGACGCTGTTGCTGGCCTACGGCCTGCGGGCCGCCGACGAGAAGCGCCCGAGCGGAGCCGCCGACCTGCTGCGCGCTGCGATCGGGAACCCCCAGATCGACGAGGATACTGTCACCAAGGTCTGCGAATTGCTGATCGAGATCGGCGCGGTGGCCGAGGTGGAGCAGCGGATCACCACGCTCACCGACTCGGCGCTGCGCGCGTTGCACGCAGCTGAACTGGTCGAACCGGCCGACACCCGGCTGAGGGAGCTCGCCGCGCAGGCCACCTGCCGAGTGCGCTGACCGGCCACGCGTACCGTGCCACCCATGCGCACTGTGCCGGGACCCACCGATCACGTCGTCGTCGTCGGCGCCGGGCTGGCCGGGCTGGCCGCCGCGCTGCACCTGCTCGGGTCCGGTCGGCGGGTGACGGTCCTCGAAGCGCAGGCCTACCCGGGCGGTCGGGCCGGACGGATGGATCTCGCCGGATACCGGGTCGATACCGGTCCCACCGTGCTCACCATGCCAGAGTTGGCCGACGAAGCGCTGGCCGCAGTGGGCGACTCGCTCGCTGCCCGGCTGGAGCTGGTGGCGCTGCACCCAGCCTACCGGGCCCGCTTCGCCGATGGGTCGGTGATCGACGTGCACACTGACGCCGACGCGATGGAAGCGGAGATCCGGGCGGTGGCCGGCGCTCAGGAGGCGATCGGCTACCTACGGCTGCGGCGCTGGCTGACCAAGCTGTACCAGGTCGAGATCGGCCGGTTCATTGGCGGTAACTTCGATTCCCCGCTGGACCTGGTGGCGGGTCGGGATGCCGTCCGGGATCTGGCCACGCTGGCCACCCTGGGCGGTTTCGGCCGGCTGGGCTCCCAGATCGGCCGCTTCGTGCGGGACGAGCGGCTGCGACGGATCTTCTCCTTCCAGTCACTCTACGCCGGCGTACCGCCGCAACACGCCCTCGGTGCGTATGCGGTGATCGCCTACATGGACACCGTGGCGGGAGTCTGGTTCCCCCGGGGCGGGATGCAGGCGCTTCCCCAGGCGCTGGCCGACGCGGCCTGCGCCGCCGGCGCCGAACTGCGTTACAACACGACGGTGACCACCCTGGAGCACTCCGGTGAGCGCGTCACCGCGGTACACACCGCAGATGGCGACCGGGTCAGCGCCGATACGGTGGTGCTCACGCCCGATCTTCCAGTCGTGCACCGGCTGCTCGGCCGCGTGCCACGGCGGCTGGTGCCGTTGCGCTGGTCACCCTCGGCGGTGGTATTGCACGCCGGAGTCCGGCCGGGCAGCGGGCCGGGCTGGGCGGGGCTGGCGCACCACACGATCACCTTTGGCCACGCGTGGGAGAGCACTTTCGACGAGATCATCTATCGCGGGCGGCTCATGACCGATCCGTCGCTGCTGATCACCCGTCCTACTGCCACTGACCCGAGCCTGGCCCCGCCCGGACGGGAGGTGCTCTACATCCTCGCGCCCTGCCCCAACCTGCACACCGCACCGCTGGACTGGGACTCTCTCGGCTCCGCGTATCGCGACGAGTTGGTCGCCACGTTGGAGCAGCGGGGACTGACCGGCCTGAGCGAGGCGATCGAGGTCGAGCAGCTCGTCACCCCCGCCGACTGGGCAGCCCAGGGGCTGGCGGTGGGCACACCGTTCTCCGCGGCGCACACCTTCGCCCAGACCGGACCGTTCCGCCCGGCGAATCTGGTGCGCGGGAGGACCAACGTCGTACTCGCTGGCTGCGGCACGACACCCGGGGTGGGTGTGCCCACCGCACTGATCTCCGGAAAGCTCGCCGCGGCCCGGATCACCGCCTCCGCAACCCGCCGACGTACCGTGATCAGCGGCTGACACCGACTGGGTCACCGGTCGGTCACGACAAGGTCACCACCGGTCGGGGTGGCGGCAAGCTATGGGACCATACGGGCCGCCATGACGTCGAACCCACGGCCTGAGGCAGCGGCCCCCGGCGCCCAGCAGCACCAACGTGTCGTGTTGCTGGGGTTGACCGGGTCGGTGGTGCTCACGGTCATGGCGATCGGTGCCGGCGGCATCCTCGTCACCGACCCGTTGATCAGCGCAGGGTCGCTGTCCTGGTTGCGTTACGGGCACGGGCGCGAGCTGGCTACCGTGGGGCTCTACGTCGGCGTCGGGATGCTCGTGTGGGCATGGGTACGCCTGGGACGCCAAGTGTTGGCCGGCATCGTCACCGCCCAGCAGGTGAAGGTCGCCGCCGCGCTGTGGGTGGCACCGATCCTGCTCTCGCCGCCGCTGTTCACCAGGGATGTCTACAGCTACCTGGCGCAGGGGGCACTGGCGTTGCGCGGGCTCGATCCCTACCTGGTCGGGCCCTCGGAACTGCCACCGGGAGCCATCGCGGACAACGTGCACTACGTGTGGCAGACCACCCCAGCGCCTTATGGACCGCTGTTCATCGTCATCGCCGAGACGATGAACCGGCTGACCGGCGAGAACCTCATCCTGGGTGTGATCGGCATGCGGTTGGTGCTGCTCAGCGGTTGGGCGCTGCTGGTGTTCGCGCTGCCCCGGCTGGCGCAGCAGCTCGGTGGGAACAGCACTGTCACACTGTGGCTGGTACTGGCCAACCCGCTGGTGGTGGTGCATCTGGTGGGTGGACCGCACAACGATCTCCTGATGATCGGGCTGCTGGCGACGGGCACGCTGCTCGTACTGGAGCGTCGGCACGTCGCCGGGATCGCGCTGGGGACCATGGCCATGGCGATCAAAGTGTCGGCTGGGTTCGCGTTGCCGTTCCTGGTGTGGATCTGGGCGGCTCGCCTACCGGGTAGTCGCCGTGCCCGGCTGCTGCGAGCAGGCGTGGGCAGTGTGGCGGTGTTCGGCACGATGTTCACCGGCATCACGTTGATCTCAGGCGTCGGGTTGGGCTGGATTCCAGCCCTCGACGCACCGTCGCTGATCGTCAACTGGATGTCGCTGCCCACCGCCGCCGGTGAGCTCGCGCAGGCCCTGGCCGCACCGTTCGCTCGCGGGAGTGGCCCACCGTTCGTCGAGGTCTTCCGGTTGCTGGGCGCTGGGGTCTTCCTGGCTATTCTCGCCAGGCAGTGGTGGTTGGCCAGGGATGGGGGATCGGAGACCATCCGCCGCGCGGCGCTGGTGCTGCTGTGGGCGGTGCTGCTGGCGCCGGCCACGCTGCCCTGGTATTTCAGCTGGGCGCTGGTGCTCGGTGCGGCTGTGCCCTGGTCGCGACGCGCGCTGGCGTGGGCGGTTGCCGCCTCCGCCTGGCTGGTGGTGTGCACCTACCCCACCGGGGAGGAGGCGTTCACTGCCTGGCCCTACCAGCTCGGGATGGTGGCCGCGTCGCTACTTGCGGGTGCCACCCTGCTGCGCAGCGATCCGCTCGGCCTGCGGGCGCGCGCCCGGTCCGCTGATCCGGCGCCGGCAGGGGCGAGATGAGTCGCGAGCTCGACGCTGCCGGCATCACGGAGCCCGCGTTGCGTGGCTCCTACTCCCGATGCCGGGAACTCAATGCGTCGCACGGCCGCACCTATTTCTTGGCGACCCGGCTGCTCCCACCCGCGCAGCGGCCGGCGATCCATGCCCTGTACGGGTTGGCCAGGTACGCCGATGAGATCGTCGATGACCTCTCCGACACCCGGCCATGGCCGCAGCGCCTGGCGGAACTGGACGCACTCGCGGCACAGTTGCGCGACGGGCTGGCGCGGGGCAGCTCGGATCACCCCGTGCTGGCAGCGCCGGTACACACGGCTGTTCGCTACCGGATCGATCCGCAGCACTTCACGGACTTCATGGTCTCCATGCGGATGGATCGGCCGGTGGAACAGGGCGGGGTGGCCGGGTACCGGAGCTTCGACGAGCTGGCCGGCTACGTGCACGGCTCTGCGGCGGTGATCGGGCTGCAGGTGTTGCCGGTACTGGGCACTGTGGTCCCCCGGGAGCGGGCTGAGCCGCACGCCGCCGCGCTGGGTGTGGCCTTCCAGATCACCAACTTCCTGCGCGACGTCGGGGAGGACCTCGATCGCGGGCGGGTGTATTTGCCCGCCGACGAGCTGGCGTCGTTCGGGGTGGACCGGGAGCTGCTGCGGTGGTGCCGCAACTCCGGTCGTCCCGATCCCCGGGTGCGCCGGGCGATGGCTTACCTGGTGGCGCGCACCCGGGCGATCTACCGCAGGGCCGAGCCGGGGATCCCCATGCTCGCTCCGGTGTCCCGGGCTTGCGTGGCCACCGCGTTCCGGTTGTACGGCGGAATCCTGGATGAGATCGAGGCGGCCGACTATCACGTACTGAGTCGCCGGGTGGCGGTCCCCCGCCACCGCCGCCTCGCGGTCGCGCTCCCGGGTCTGAGCCGCGCACTGCTAGCGCGGACGCTGCAATAGCAGGCCTGCGCATCCGGTCAGGTCTCGAGGTGCGGCAGCCGGTACACCCGTGTCGCGTTACCCGAGCCCACGAGCTGCGTGACGCGCATCGCGTCAGCGCCCGACCACTCCCCCGAGTCCACCCACTCGCCGAGGACGCCGGCCATGGCTCGCCGCCACAGCACCGCACCGAGAAAGTGGAGCTCGGCGGGCCCCCACGCATCGGAGGAGAACAGCAGTTTGCCGAACGGAGCTACTTCCAGTGACTCTGCGACGATCGCGCGGGACCGCGCCCCGGTGTAGTTCACCGCCAGCCCGACGTCGAGGTACACGTGGGGGAACACATGAGCCAGGTAGCCGGCAGTGCGGTGGTAGGGATAGCAGTGCAGCAGCATCACCGGCACCCGGCGGTCCTGCACCCGGCGCAGGAACTCGGTCATCAGCGACGGGTCGCAGCGGTGCAGGGTCAGATCCGCATCCCCGTACCCGACGTGAAACTGCAGGGGCAGTCCGCGTTCGACGCCCACCCACAGCAGGTGGCGCAGCAGCACCGGGTCGGTCAGGCGCGGCTCGCCGGCGTCTGCGCGGCGTAGCCACTGGCCGGCCGCCCGGCGTACCTCGACGAGGCTGGGAGGTTCCGG
Source organism: Pseudonocardiaceae bacterium (assembly GCA_050699515.1). GTDB lineage: Bacteria > Actinomycetota > Actinomycetes > Mycobacteriales > Pseudonocardiaceae. The sequence continues at coordinate 54,049 of JBOHFF010000056.1, read as the reverse complement.
GTCGAAGTCGAGGCCGTACCGGTAGGCCATGACGGACTTGAGTGCCACGGCCTGCTCGGACCGTTCTTCCAGGGCGGTGACGAACCGGTCGGTGAACTGGGCCGCCGCCACGCCGTCTGCCGCGACCTGCTCCGCGACGGACTCCAGGCGCACGATCTCGGCGGCCGCTGCGCCGGCGGCGACGGCCATCGCGGTGGGGTCCAGGGTCTGCTCAGCCCGGTACCCGGTCTCGACCAGGAACCACCCGACGCCGCTGGTCGAGAGCAGCCGGCGGGTAACCTCGTGGGCGCCGAGCTCCCGCCGGCGGGCGAGGTAGGCATCGGCTGCCACGTGCGGGGGCAGGTCCAGCACCGGGGCGCACCAGCGACGGATCGCGAAGCCCAGCTGGGAGTCCAGGTGCGTCGTGCCTGGCGGCGGGGGCCACGGGGACTCGCTAAGGCCCGCTTCGAACGCCGCACCGTCGAGCGCGCCCGTCATGGCGCCGTGGACGTGATGATCTACCAGCCGTAGCGCGTCGAGCGCCGCGCGCAGCACCTCAGTAGCCTGGGGACGCGGTGATACCTGCACGGTAATCGCGCACCGGGATTAATGCAGGTCGATGTGGCCGGTGGTGCCGTGGATGGTGATCTGTTGGGCGGTGGTGATGCGCAGGGTCGCGTCCGGGACACCGACGACTGCCGGGATACCGTACTCGCGGGCGACGACGGCGCCGTGCGAGTTCGCTCCGCCCATCTCCATGACCAGACCGCCCGCTGTGAGGAACAGCGGTGTCCAGCCTGGATCGGTCGAGGGCGCGACGAGGATCTCTCCCGGCTCCAGGTGAGCACCGACCGGGTCGAGTACCACCCGCGCCACACCGGTCACCGTTCCCGCCGACGCGGGTGTGCCAGTCAGCTGCCTCGCGGTCAGCTGCTGGCCGGCGGTGGCGAGCAGCTCGGGCTGGGTGCCGTCGGAGAGCATCACCCGCGGCACCTGCCGGCGCCGCAGCTCCCGGTCGTAGTCCTCCCGGCGCTGCGCGACGACGGCGCGCATGTCCGTCCCCGCGAGCGCGGCGCGTGCCTGCGCGAGGTCGAGGAAGAACACGTCCGCGGGCTCGGCCAGCGTGCCCGCCTCGGCGAGCTCGGCCCCGACGGCGGCCAACTGTTCCCGGACATGCGCCAGCACGAGCACCAGGTAGTCCTTGTGCGTCTCGCGCAGGCCGGCCAGCTCCCTTACCCGGCTCAACGCGAGGCGAACCGCCGACGCGCGCAGTCGGCTGCGGCGGCGGACCCGGGCGGCCACGCTCGTCGCGGTGGCCTCAGCGGCCCGGCGGGCGCGGGAGAACTGCACGTCCGGGGCGCGGTCCGGATCCTCCAACCGCAGGTAGTTGGCCAGCACACCCAGGACGTAGGTTGGGTCCTCCGACCACCGCGGGATGCCCACGTCGATCTCAGCGACGGCGTGGTGACCGTGCCGGCGCAGGAACTCCGCCAGTCCCTGCTGTAACACCGGCGGCAGGTCACGGTTGGCGTAGCGGTGCGCCAGCGCTTCCGGTGGCACCTCCCGCACCGCGGCGGCCGCGGCCTCATCAGCGCAGATCGTCCTGGACAGTGCCCATAACTCGAGATCCATCTCAGTGGTGACGTTGTGCGGCAACCCGCGGAGCACCTCGCCCAACTCGCCACGCTCGAGGTCGTCGCGCGCGAGCTTGCTCGCCAGCGCCAGCGCGAGGAACCCGGCACCGGCGGCGGGCACGACCGTCGGCATGATCGGGACGGCGGCCGTGTGCAGCAGCATCTGGCCGCGGTCCAACCGCTGAGCGGCGGTCGCGCCGGTCGGCATCGTGAGCTGCGTGCGCAGCCGGTCGCCGACCAGATCCACTCGCCGGCGTTCCGCGGCTGGCCGGATCAGCCCCTGAGCGACGTGCAGCGGAATCCGGAAGCGGGCGGCCACCACGAGTACCCGACGGACGAACCGCCACCATGATGAGCGCCGCACACCGAGCCGGGGGTCCGCACCCAGTTGCCGGAGCACGACCGCCGAGCGCGCCTCCATCACATCGAGCACCCGGGGCACCAGCGCCCGGCCGACCCGGCTGCGCAGCACCGGTGTCACATCGACGAAGGGCCGGCCGCCGGCTTCGGCGAACACCGACGGCCCACGGAGCGGATCGGCGACCGGAGCGCCGAACACCAGCTCGGAGGCGCAGGAGCCGAACAACCGGGCTGCCGCCAGACCCATCGGGGTCATCGGGCGGGTGAGGCCCTGTGCAAGGCTCATGCAGAAGTAGACGTGCAGATCGTCATCCGGTGCGGGCGGCAGCGGGTACAGCGTGGTGATCGGTCTGGCCTGGGTCAGCCACAGCGTCCCGGCGGCGTCCCACGCCCATTCGATGTCCTGCGGTGCGCCGTAATGGTCTTGGACGCGCTGCCCCAAGGCGGTGAGATCGCCGATCTGCGCATCGCTCAGGCAGGACTGCTCAGCGCCCTGCGGTAGCGAGATCTGCTCGGTGCCACCCCCGGGCAGCGAGCGGATGGCCACCCGTTTGTCACCCAGGCGGCGTTCCACCACAGCGCCGTCTGCATCGACGACGAAGTGGTCGGGGTTGACCGCGCCGGACACCACGGACTCGCCCAGTCCCGGGCCGGCGTCGATGACCGAGTGCCCGCGGTGACCGGTGACCGGATCAGCGGTGAACAGCACCCCGGCGACCTGCGGTTCGATCATCTGTTGAACGACCACCGCGAGCCGCACACTGGCGTGATCGATGCCGTTGGTCGCCCGGTAGCTGACCGCACGGTCGGTCCACAACGAGGCCCAGCATCGGCGCACCGCGTCCAGCACGGCCTGTGCACCGACGATGTTGAGGAACGTGTCCTGCTGACCCGCGAAGCTCGCCCACGGCAGGTCCTCCGCGGTCGCCGACGAGCGCACCGCGACGGGCACGTCGCCGCCGAGGGCACGATAGGCGCGATCCACTGCCTCGGCGACAGCGGCAGGTATCGGTGCGGCAAGGATCGCGTGGCGGGCCTGCTCGCCGAGCGAGTCCGGGTCGAGCATGGCGATGTCGAAGGCGCCCGAGGCCACCTGGTGGTATGCCACGGTGGTGAGGCAGAACCCCGGTGGCACCCGGAAGCCCGCGCGCATGAGCTCGCCGAGGTTCGCTGCCTTGCCCCCCACCACAGGCAGCAGCAGCGCACCGAGGCAGCTCAGATCGAGGACTAGCTCCTGATCAACTGATCGAGGTCGCTGAACTGTGGTCATACCCGAACGGTAACTCCACAGACGAAGAAACTCAACACGCGATGAAAAAAATGCTTCAGGTGTGTTCGGCGACCAGTTGATCGACGGTGACCCCCGCGACGAGCCGGTCCAGAGTGGCGATCATCGTGGCGCACTCGCGGGCGGGGTGGTTGGTCGGGCAGTCCAGCGCATGGCTCAGGAACCGCTGCGCGCCCTGCGCCTGCGCGATCACCTCATCCAGCTCGGCAATCTGTGCCCGCACGGTTTGACGCCACTGCGGGCCCGCCGCATCCAGGACAGCGGCCGCGGTGTGCAGCGGCAGGCCCAGCCGTTGGGCGATCTAGATGAACGCGAGACGGCGGAGCTCCTCGAGTCCGTACACCCGTCGCCCTGCCCGCCGGGCAGCCGGAGTCACGAGTCCGCGTTCGTCGTAGTAGCGCAGGGCCGACGGGTTCAGCCCCAGCCGGTCCGCCGCCTGCCCGATCGAGATGAGGTCCATGACGCCATTTGACTTCAAGCTGACTTGAGCCTGCAAGGCTGGGTCAATGACCACAATCAACCATCACGCCGACCAGCCGGGCTTCGCCGGGGTGACCGGGCTGGCGATCGGGCTCTTCTTGAACGTCATGGGGGGCGCTACCGCCCGCCTGGTCGCTGACCTCGCCGGCGTGTGCGCCGGGGACCGTGTTGTCGACGTCGGCTGCGGCCCTGGCACGGCCGTCAGAGCAGCGGCCCGCCGTGGAGCGCGGGTGGTCGGCGTTGATCCGGCGCCGGTCATGCTCCAGCTCGCCCGGGTGTTGACTCGCGACCGGACTGGCATCATCTGGGCCACCGGCACCGCGGAGGACCTCCGGCAGCCGGACGGGTCGGCGAGCGTGCTGTGGTCGGTGGCGACCGTGCACCACTGGAGCGATGTCACCAAGGGCCTGGCGCAAGCGCGGCGGGTGCTGGCCCCTGGGGGGCGTTTGCTCGTGATCGAGCGCCAGGTCCGTCCCGGCGCCACCGGGCTGGCTAGCCACGGTTGGACCGCCCGGCAGGCCCAGGCCTTCGCGGCGCAGTGCCGGACCGCGGGTTTCGACAACGTGTGCATCGAGCAGCACTCACCCGGCCGGCATGCGGTCTGCGTCGTCCGGGCGATCCGGCCCTGAGCGCTGACTCCTCCGGCGATCTGTGCCATCGAACTCAGCTCTGCGTCAGACACTGAGCACGATCCCGCTCCTTCCGAGACGGTAGCCTGAGCGTCGTCCGATACCCCTCATTCCATGATCGGGTTCTAGCCCGGAAGCGAGACTGACCTACAGATGCTGGACCGCGCGGTCATCGATGCCCTGTTCCCCGCTGACCTGCCCGAACCAGAGCACTGGGAGCAACGCTTCCCGCCGCGGCAGCTGCCCGCACACGCCCAGGTGACCCGGTTCGCTCCCTCACCGACCGGGTTCGTGCACATTGGCGGTATCTACGTGGCGACCATCGACCGAGACATCGCGGCGCGCTCCGGTGGCGTCTACCTGGTGCGGGTGGAGGACACCGACCAGTCCCGCGAGGTCGAGGGGGCCCTGGCCCAGTTCGCCCGCGCATTCGACTACTTCGGCATCATCTCCGATGAGTGCGATGATCTTGAGGGCCAGACGCACGGCAGCTACGGCCCCTACCGGCAGTCGGCACGCGAGCGCATCTACCTCACCTACGTGCGGGAATTGCTGCGCCAAGATATGGCGTACCTGTGCTTCGCCACCAAGGACGAGCTCGCCGATATCAACGCCCGCCAGCAGGCCGCGAAGATCCCCACCGGGTACTACGGCTCGTGGGCCATCTGGCGCGCCGCTGATGCTCGCGCGGTGCAGGCCAAGCTTGCCGAGTGTGCCCCGTATGTGGTGCGCTTCCGCGCTCCCGATGACGCCGCGGGCCAGCGGGTCCGCTTCACCGACGCGATTCGGGGAGAGCTGGAACACGAGGCCAATCGCAACGACGCGGTCATCCTGAAATCGTCCGACCAATCTCCTCGACTCCCGACCTACCACTTCGCGCACGCTGTCGACGATCACTTGATGAGAGTCACGTTGGCGATCCGCGGCGATGAGTGGATCTCCTCGGTCCCGCTGCACCGGCAACTGTTCAACGCCCTGGGTTTCGAGCAGATCCAGTACGCGCACATCGCACCGCTGATGAAGCAGATCGCCGGTGGGAAACGCAAACTGTCCAAGCGGTCAGACCCCGAAGCCGGCGTCGATTTCTACATCGAAGCCGGCTACCCCGCCGAAGCGGTCCTGTATTACCTGCGGGGGCTGGCCAACGGGCGCCTCGCCGAACTCCCACTCCGACAAGCGCTCAGCACCCCGATCCGGCTGGACCAGTGCGGTGTCGCGGGCCCCTTGGTGGATCTGGTCAAGCTGGAGGACATCAGCGCTGATTACATCGCCACGCTGTCCGGCGACCGAATCCTTGCCGCCGTCCGCACCTGGGCTGGCCGGTTTGATGCCGAACTGGCCACCGTCCTGGATGCAGAACCCGGTCTCGCTCTGCGTGCCCTCGCCGTGGAACGCGACGGTGTCGACAATCCCCGCAAAGACCTGCGCAAATGGTCGGATTTCCGACCCGCCTACGGTTTCTTCTTCCCGCAACTGTTCGCGCCGGTGTCCGGTCCCACCGACGAACGCCTCGCCGGCCTCGGAGTGGACGCCACCGTCGCGGCGCACTTCGCCCATGACTTCGCCGAGGGCTACCAGCACCTGGGCGATCCCCAAGAATGGTTCAACCAGATCCGCGAACTCGCTGCAAAACACAGCTTCGCGCCCAACGCCAAGGAATACAAGAAAAATCCCGACGCCTATCCCGGCTCGATCCGCGAGGCATCACAACTCATTCGCGTCGCGCTCACCGGCTCCACCCGCAGTCCCGATCTCCATGCCGTCGCCCAGGCGCTCGGCGCTCCAGAAGTGCTTCGCCGCGTGCGCTCACTAGCCAGCTGACCCAGCCCGGGTCTGCCAACGATTTAAAGATCAGACCCGCCAGCCCCGTGAAGAACTTCATCAACCCAACTGTTCCCGCAGAGGTAGGCGGACCTGGAAGCGGGTGTCGCCGGGGTGGGATTGCAGCTGCAGGTCGCCGTGGTGACGGTTGACCACGACCCGCCAGCTGACGTCGAGGCCCAGTCCGGTGCCCTGACCGACCGGTTTGGTGGTGAAGAACGGCTCGAAGATGCGCTTGGCTACCTCGGGTGGCACTCCCGGTCCGGTGTCGCCGATCTCGACCAGGGCGAACTCACCGTCGCGGGCGGTACGCACGGTGAGCGTGCCCGTCCCGTCCATGGCGTCGGCGGCGTTGTCGATGAGGTTGGTCCACACCTGGTTGAGCTCAGCCGGGTAGGCCGGGATGGCGGGTAGCTCGCGGTCGTAGTCTTTGACGACGTGGATGCCCTCGCCGAGCTTGCGGGCGAGCATGACCAGCGTGGCGTCCAGGCCGTCGTGCAGGTCGATGTCCTGGTGCGGGGCCCGGTCGAGCTGCGAGTACTGCTTGGCGGCGCCGACCAGCGCGGTGATCCGGGCTGTGGCGTCGCCGATCTCCCGGACCAGGTTCTCGGTGTCCACGGTGTAGGCCAGCCACCGCAACGCGCCCTCCAGCGACTCGGCCGGTGCGGTTTCGGCGATCTCCTCCAGATCGACCACCCGCAGTCCACCCGCGACGAACACCGGTGCGAGCTCCCAGCCCTTGGCCACGTCGTGGTCATCGAGCCAGTCGGCCAGCTCGTCTTCCAGGTCACCGGTCTGCAGCGCGGTCAACGGGGGCGCGCTGCGACCGGCCGCCACGAACCGCTCCTGCAGGATGGACAGCGTCTTGAGGGCGTCCCGGTCGAGCCGGCCCTCGGCGAGCAACGCCAGCTTGTGCCGCATCCCAGCCAGCCGGTCGCGCAGCGTGTCCGCCGCTCGGCCGGCCGCGGCGGCGGGATTGTTCAGTTCATGGGTCAGCCCGGCGGACAGCTTGCCCAGGGCCAGCAGCCGCTCGCGTTGCCCAACCAGCGCATTGGAGTTGGCGAGGCCGACGAACATGCCCTGCAACAGGTGCACGGCCATCGGGTACCAGCGGCGGAACACCTCATTGAAGTCGCGGCTGGGCACGACGAGGAACCGGCAGTCACTGAGAGTCCGTACTGACGCCCCATAGGTCTGGTCGACCTGGTCACCAAGGTAGAATTGGGTGGCTCCGAAGTAGACCCCGCGCTCGTCGGTGCGGGTGATCTCGACTGGGTCCCCGGCGACCAGCCGGGTCATCTGCAGCGTTCCGGCCAGCAGCACATAGAACCACCGGGCCTGCTCGCCCTCGGAGACGACGATCTCGCCGCCGCCGGTGTCGATCGTCTCGCTGTGCTCGCGGATCCAGTCCAGCTGGGTGTCGGTCAGGTCGGTGAACAGGAACAGTTCGCGCAGCTCGGAGCGGGTCACTAGTCCTCCAGGTAACGGTGCACCAGCGTGACGGCCATGGCGCCCTCGCCGACCGCGGATGCGACCCGTTTGACTGACTCGGCGCGCACATCGCCGGCCACGAACACCCCGGGCAGGCTGGATTCGAGGTAGTAAGGATCACGATCCAGCGTCCACCCCGCGGGACGGCGCCCGTCGACAACCAGGTCGGGACCGGTCTGGATGAACCCGCGGGTATCCCGGGCGACGACGCCGTCAAGCCAGTCGGTCCGGGGCGCGGCGCCGATGAACACAAAGACGTGACCGGTGGGCACGGTGTCGGTGACACCGAAACGGGTATGGCGCAGGGTCAGCCCCTCCAGGTGCGCCTCGCCGTGCGCCGCGGCGACCTCGGTGCGGGTCCGTACGGCGACGTTGCCCAGCGCGCCGAGCTGCTCGATGAGGTAGTGCGACATCGACCGGGCCAGTGAGTCCCCGCGCACCAGCAGCGTCACCTGGCGGGCGTGGCGGGAGAAGAACACGGCGGCCTGACCGGCCGAGTTGGCGCCGCCCACCACATAGACGTCCTGACCGGCGCAGGCCGGAGCCTCCGTCATCGCCGAGCCGTAATAGACACCGCGGCCGGTGAGGTCGGCGACGCCGGGTGCCTCCAGCGCGCGGTAAGCGACGCCGGTGGCGAGCACCACGGAACGCGCGGCGATCTCAGTGCCGTCGCCGAAGCGCACCACCCGCGCGGAGCCGCGTGCCTCCAGCCCGACGACTTCCCGAGCCGACAACGCTTCGGCGCCGAATTTCTGAGCTTGCCGCCGCGCCCGGTCGGTCAGCTGGGCGCCCGACACTCCATCGGGGAAACCCAGGTAGTTCTCGATCCGGGAGCTCTGCCCGGCCTGCCCACCGCTGGCTTGGCGCTCGACCAGGACGGTGCGCAGCCCTTCAGAGGCGCCGTAGACCGCGGCTCCCAGACCGGCGGGCCCGGCGCCGACCACGATCAGGTCATAGAAGGTCCCCGCCGGCTGGGTGGACAGCCCGACCGCGGCGGCGATCTGAGCATCGCTGGGCTGCCGCAGGGGTCGGCCGTCGGCTGTGATCACCACTGGGATGTCCGCGGCGGTCATGCCGGCCGCGTCGAGTAGCCGTTGGCCTTCTGGATCGTCGACGCTGTACCAGCGGTAGGGAACCGCGTTGCGGGCCAGGAAATCCCGCGCCTGGTAGGACGGTGCCGACCAGCGGTGCCCGATTACCTTGGTCTGCTCGACACCAGTCTCCCCGATCGCCCGCCAGGTCTCCACCATCGCGTCGACCACCGGGTAGAGCTTCTCCTCCGGCGGGTCCCACGGTTTGAGCAGGTAATGGTCGACGTCGACGACGTTGATGGCCTGGATGGCCACGTCGATGTCGGCGTAGGCGGTCAGTAGCGCCCGCCGGGCCCGCGGGAACAGGTCCATCGCTTGCTCGAGGAATTCCACTCCGTTGAGCTGCGGCATGCGGTAGTCGGCCAGGATCGCTGCGACCGGCTCTCCGCGGCGTTTGAGCTCCTTGAGCGCATCCAGCGCGTCCAGTGCCGAGTCGGCCCGCACCACACGGTAATGCTCGCCATAGCGCCGCCGCAGATCCCGCGCTATCGCGCGGGACACGCCGGGATCATCGTCCACGGTCAGCAGCACGGGCTTCGTCATCACCCCCACTAACACCAACGTGGGAAGGCAATATTTCTCAGCTGCTCCTCACGGTTGGCGGGCACCCACCAGACCGCGAGTGAGGATGCGGGCTGTGTAGGTCGCCAGCTCGGCGGCAGTCCATGGCTGGTGCTCCAGCACCAGCATGCGGGCGCAGGACTCGGAGACCGTGGTAATCAGCTCGGCGACGACGGGTGCCTTGCGGTCGATGTCGTCAACCCCGCTCAGCACCATGGACTGACGCACCAGCTCGCGTAACTGGCCCACCACCATCTCCCGGACCCGGCGAACCCGCTCAGCCACCATCGAGCCGGAACTCCAGCCGGAGTCGAAGACCACCCGCCAGGAGTTGGGCGCCTGGCCCGCCCCGGTGAGAAACGCCGTGAGCCCGGCGGCCAGCACGGCCTCCACGTTGTCAGAGACGAGATTACCGGGCAACGACTTGGAGATGGCGTCCATCAACCGGTTTTCCTCGCGGTCCAGCAGCGCGAGCAGCAACTCGTCCTTGTTCGGGTAGCACTCGTAGACCACGGGCTTGGTCACACCTGCCGCATCAGCAACCGCCTGCATCGAGGTGCCCTTGTAGCCGCGCTCGACGTAGACCTCCAACGCCGCGTCGAGGATCAGCGGACGGCGGCGTTCGGGTCCGAGGTGGGCGGCTCGGGCCCGTCGAGCCCGGCTCGGACTCCTCGCCTCCAGCGACACCACTTTCGGCTTCTCCACTTGACAAAACTACCATGAAGTAGGAAATTCCTACAGGGGAGTAGGAAAGCGAGGAGGTGGCCGAATGGCTGGCACAGCGCAGACCGATCCCGCCGAGCTGGCGAAGTTCCGTGAGTTACAGCAGCTCGCCTACACGGCCGCGGAGACGGTCGCGCAGACCCTGGAACCCGGTGTCACCGAGAAGCAGGCCGCGCGGCGGATCCGCGAGTACCTGGTCGAGGCGGGAGTGCAGGACTGGTTCCACACCCCCTTCGCCTGGTTCGGCGACCGCACGGCCTTCCGCGGTTTCCGGATCCCCCTCCAGTTCTTCCCGACCAACCGGAGGCTGGAAGAGGGCATGCCGTTCATCCTCGACTGCGCGCCGGTGCGCGCGGGATACATGGCCGATATCGGCTACGCCGGCTGCCTGGGCACCAACCGGATTCACCAGCAGCTGATGGATGACCTCGCGGAGTACCGGGAGCTGATCGTCACGCGGGTGAACGACGGTGCGGCACTGCAGCAGATCTACCACGACGTCGATGCGCTGATCACCCGGCACGGCTACGACAACCGGCACCGGGTCTACCCAGGGCGGGTCATCGGGCACCAGGTCGGCAAGGTGCACTCGCGGCTGCCGACGTTCATCACCGCCGGTTTCGGCATCCGCTCACTCCAGACCCTGGTGGGCGATCTGATCGTGGAACGGATGCATCACCGCTCACCGCTGTGGGCCGACGGCGACATCTCCAACCATCCGGCGACTCCCGGGTTGTGGGCGGTCGAGCCCCACATCGGGTTCCGCGACGTCGGGGTGAAATTCGAGGAGATCCTGGTGGTGCCCGGTACCGATGGTGCTTACTGGCTTGACGACGACCTCCCACACGTGCGCCGATGGCAGTGAAGGATGGCCGCATCATGATCAAGGACATCACCGCGTCCGACGGCGTGGCCCTGCGGGTACACGAGTCGGGACAGCGCGGCGCACCCACGGTGGTCTGCGTGCACGGCTACCCCGACGACCACACCCTGTGGGACGGCGTGGCCGCCGAGCTGGCACCGCGCTATCACGTCGCGAGCTACGACGTCCGGGGAGCCGGCGAGTCCGGAAGACCTCGCGGGCAATCGGCCTACCGGCTCGACCAGCTCGCCCAGGACCTCGCCACGGTGCTCGACGCGGTCAGCCCCGACCGTCCAGTGCACTTGCTCGCCCACGACTGGGGCTCCCTGCAAGCGTGGCATGCGCTGACCGGCGAGTGGCTAACCGGCCGGGTCATCTCCTACACGTCGATCTCCGGGCCGTGCCTGGACCATGTGGGCCACTGGCTGCGGGCCCGGCTGCGCCGGCCGACGCCGCGCGCGCTACGCGAGCTGATGACCCAGGCGGCCTCGAGCTGGTACATCGCCTTCTTCCAGCTGCCGCTGGTTCCGGAGCTGGCCTGGCGCTGCGGGCTCGCCCAGCGGGCGCTCGCCCTGGTGGACCGCACTAGTACCCCTGCCATGGCCGACGGGGTGACCGGTGTGCAGCTCTACCGCGCGAACATGCTGCCCCGGCTCACCACCCCCGGAGCGCGGCGGACCGAGATCCCCGTTCAGGTCCTGACACCGAAGCGGGACCCGTTCGTGTCGAGATCACTGCAGACCGACATCGAGGACTGGGTGCCAAACCTGGCTGTTCGCGAGCTGCCCGGTGGCCACTGGCTGCCACGCACCCACCCGCATGCCGTGGCGCGCTGCGCGAGTGAGCTGATCGACCACGCCGAGGGTGGCCCGCGGCCGCGAGCCCTGGCCCGCGCCCGCCGCGCTCAGTGCCCGCGGGCCCGGTTCGAGGACCACCTGGTGGTCGTCACCGGTGCCGGCAGTGGCATCGGCCGGGCCACCGCGCTGGAGTTCGCCGAGCACGGCGCCGAGGTGATCGTCACCGACATCGACCTGCAGACCGCCGAGCGCACCGCGCAGCTGGCCAGCACCCTCGGCCCGCGCGCACGCGCGTACCCCCTGGACGTCTCCGACAGCGGCGCGGTCGAGAAGTTCGGCACCATGCTGCGGGAGAACCACGGCATCCCGGACATAGTGATCAACAACGCCGGCATCGGCGTCGCCGGGCCGTTCCTGGACACCACCGTGGCCGACTGGGAACGGGTCGTCGACGTCAACCTGTGGGGCGTCATCCACGGTTGCCGTGTCCTGGGCGGGATGATGGTCGAGGGTGGTGCGGGCGGCACCATCGTCAACATCGCCTCCGCCGCCGCCTACCTGCCTTCCCGGGCGCTACCGGCGTACACCACGACCAAGGCCGCGGTCCTCGCGCTGAGCCAGTGCCTGCGCGGCGAGCTGGCCGACGCCGGCGTCGGTGTGGTGGCGATCTGTCCTGGTTTCGTGCGCACCAACATCGCCAGCACCACCCGGTTCGTCGGTCGCGGTACCACCGAGGAACGCGCCGCGAGGCTACGGGTGACCGCGTTGTACCGCCGTCGCAACTTCACCCCGCAACAGGCGGCGCGCGGGATCTTGCGAGCGGTGGAGCGCAACACCGCCATCGCCCCGATCACCGTCGAAGCCAGGACCGGGCTGCTCGCCTCCCGACTGACTCCCGGCCTGGTCCGCGCCCTGGCGCGAGCCAATCTCACGCCGTAGAAAGCACTCCACAGTCCGGAAGGGAGGTCAGGAGATGCTTCGCCGCCGCAACGTCTCAGGGCCCGCCAACCCCAGTGCCATCGACAACCTCGTGTTGCAACCTCGAGACGTCGCCTTTGACTGGACCGACCTGCCCACCCACTGGGTACCGGCCGAACCCTTTGTCACGCACACCATCAACGTGCTGCACCTGCTGTTGCCGGCCGGAGAGCGGTGGTTCGTCGACGTGTTCACCCAAGCCCTCCCCTTGATCAAAGACGACAAGCTGCGCGAGGAGGTTCTCGGCTTCATCGGCCAGGAGATCACGCACGCCCGTTCTCACCAGGGCGTGCTCGATCACTGGAAGGCCAAGGGTATCGACACCGATCCTTACGTCCGGCAGATCGACTGGATGTTCGGCAAAGCACTCGGTGATCGCGACCTGGTGTCCAAGAGCCGCGAAGAATGGCTGATCGAGCGGTTGTCGATCATTGCGGCGATCGAGCACATCACGGCGATGCTGGGGAACTGGGCGCTCAACTCCCCCGCCCTCGACGCCGCCGGTGCCGACCCGACCATGCTGGATCTACTGCGCTGGCACGGTGCTGAGGAGGTCGAGCACCGCGCGGTGGCCTACGACCTGTTCACCCACCTCGACGGCCGCTACCTGCGCCGCGTGCGGGGCATGATGGTCACCTGGCCGATCATGGTGTGGCTGTGGGCGCGTGGTGTGGTGTTCCTGATGCGCACCGACCCGGAACTCAGTGGCCGGCGCAGGAAGCCGCGCTGGCGGTACTATTTCCGAGCCAGCCGCCGGCACCTGCTTCCCCCTGCGAACGAACTCGTCCGGGGGGTGCTGAGGTACAGCCGACCCCGCTACCACCCATCGCAGGAGTTCTCCACCGGGCAGGCCGTCGCCTACCTGGCCAGCTCCCCTGCGGCGACCGCTGCGGCGGCCTGACGTGGACGCCACCCGGACAGGTGCCCACCTCCCCATCCCGCCCGATTTGCGGGGCCGTCAACGTCCCGACCGGTTGTTCACTGCGCTCGGCGCACTGATCTCCGGCCTGGAATGGATTTCCAGCGGCGCCTACATCCGGCGCCGGCAGCCTCAGCAGGTGGATCGAGACCTGCCTCTCGTGGTGGACCAGGTCCGCCTCGAGGCGGACGACGTCCGTAGCTTCCGGCTAGTCGCTACGGGGGGCGCAGAACTACCCGGCTGGCAACCAGGCAGCCACCTCGACCTGCTGCTGCCCTCCGGGCGGCGTCGCCAGTACTCGCTGTGCGGCGACCCAGCCGACCGTAGCTGCTACCGGATCGCGGTCCGGCGGCTCGCCGGCGGTGGCGGCGGCTCGCGGGAGCTGTACGACCGCGTCGGTGCCGGGAGCATCCTGAGCGTCCGCGGTCCCCGCAACGGCTTCCCCTACGTTCCCGCCACCGGGTACCTGTTCCTGGCGGGCGGGATCGGCATCACGCCGATCCTGCCGATGGTCAAGCAGGCGGTCACCGACGGTGCGCAGTGGCAGCTCATCTACACCGGGCGTTCGCGCGCGTCGATGCCGTTCCTCGACGAGCTCAGCGCACTGAACCCCGACCGGGTGTGGGTTCGACCGTACGATCAGTACGGCTTCCCCTCGGGCACCGAGTTGCTGGAGCGCGCCCCCACCGGGGCCACCGTGTATTGCTGCGGCCCTGCCGCCATGATCGCCGGTGTCCGCCGGGACCTCCCGGCCAGCGCCGCGGCGGCGTTGCAGTTCGAACGGTTCTCCGCGCCTCCCATCCTGGACGGGGTGCCCTTCGAGATCGCGCTGCAACGCAGTAGCCGCGTGCTGAGCGTGCCGGCCGACCGGTCGGCGCTGGAGGTGATCCGCCGGACGGTGCCTGACGTCGCCTACTCCTGCCAGCAAGGGTTCTGCGGAACCTGCCGGGTCCAGGTGATCGCCGGTTGCGGCGAGGTGGAGCACCGCGACCGAGTGCTGACCGATCGCGAGCGCGCCGACACGATGACCATCTGCGTGTCCCGCAGCCGGGGCGGCCGGATCGCGGTCGACCTCTAGCGGACGCTGACCAGGTCGACGACGAAGACGAGGGTCTCCCCGGGCTTGATCGCAGCACCGGCGCCACGGTCACCGTAGGCCAGGTGCGGGGGGATGGTGAGCTGGCGGCGACCGCCCACCCGCATCCCGACGATCCCGTCGTCCCAACCCCTGATCACCCGGCCGGTGCCGAGCCGGAACTCCAGCGGGGAGCCGCGATCCCAGGACGCGTCGAACTGCTTGCCAGTGGAATGGGCGACGCCGATGTAGTGCGCCCTGATCTGTGAGCCGACGATGGCCTCGGTGCCCTCGCCGACCACCTGATCCTCGATCACCAACTCGGTCGGCGCCGGGCCCTCGGGCCGCTCCACCGTGGGACGGGTCAGCTCACTCACGTCGTTCGTCCTCCTCTCGTCATTCCGCCACTGTCGACGGATCACCATCCTGGCAGCCCTCCGGCACGTCGCAACCGGAGGCTCATAGTGGCCCCCGCGCCGGGCCGACTCGGAGCTCCTGCCACTGAGTGCGTAAAGTTCTTGGTATGCCGCACGTGCGAATCGGCACCCGCTCCAGCCCGATGGCGGTGCACCAGGCTGAGCAGGTCGCCGCTGCCCTGGAGGCGCTGGATTCCGCGGTCACTACCGAGCTGATCAAGGTCACCACCAGCGGCGATCAGTGGATGGGCGACCTGGCGAAGCTGGGCGGCAAGGGTGCGTTCGTCCGCGAGATCGACCGCAGCCTGCTCGACGACTCGGTCGATCTCGCGGTGCATTGCCTCAAGGACATCCCGGGCGACGTCCCCGCGCCCCAGGGCCTGACCTTCGCCGCTTACCTGCCCCGGGAGAACATTCACGACGCCATCATCTCCCGCACTGGTGCCACGTTGGCTGAGCTACCCGCTGGCGCCGTCATCGGCACCAGCGCAGTGCGCCGCGCCGCCCAGCTCCGCCTGCACTACCCGCAGTTGGCGATCAAACCGTTGCGGGGCAACGTCAACACTCGCCTGATGCGTCTGGACGAGGGCCACTTCGACGCGATCGTGGCCGCGGTGGCCGGGCTGCACCGGGTCGACGAGGCCGATCGGATCACCGAGATCCTGCCACTGGGCACGATGTGTCCGGCGATCGGCGCGGGAATCATCGCGTTGCGGTGCCGCAGCTCCGATGCCGTCATCAGCACGCTGGGCGCGCAGCTGGGCGACGCCGAGACCGACCGGCACGCCACCGCTGAGCGCGCCATGCTGCACGCTCTGCAAGGTCACTGCAACTCACCCATCGCCGGTTACGCCAGCACCGAGGCCAACGGCAAGCTGTCCCTGCACGGCAAGGTATTCAGCCTCGACGGCAGCCAGTGGCTCGACTCCCACCACTGGGGTGTGCCCGAGGAGCCCGCGGCCCTGGGCTATTTCGTCGGTGCCGATCTGCTGCGGCAGGGGGCCCGAAGGCTCATCGACTCCATCGCGCACTGACCATAATGGCGAGCCGCACATCCACGGTTCGGTGAGGTGGGCTGATCTGCTCACCCGGGCGCGGCGGCTTGCGGGTGGCGACGGTCGGCGGATCCTGGGCATCACCGGGAGTCCCGGGGCAGCCAAGTCGACGGTGGCGCGGCGGTTGGTCGACGAACTGGGTGGCGTCGCGGTGCTGGTCGGGATGGACGGGTACCACCTTGCGCAGGCGGAGCTGGCGCGGCTGGACCGCGCCGAGCGCAAGGGCGCTCCGGACACCTTCGACGCGGCTGGTTACGTCGCGTTGCTGCGCCGGCTGCGAGAGCCTGGTGCGGACACCGTCTACGCCCCGGAGTTCCGGCGTGCCATCGAAGAACCGATCGCCGGCGCGGTACCCGTGCCACCCGAGGTCGTCCTGGTCGTCACCGAGGGCAACTACCTGTTGCTCGACACCGCACCGTGGTCGGCGCTGCGCGACCTGCTCGACGAGGTGTGGTTTCTGGCGCCCGAGGAGCAGACCCGCCGCCGCTGGCTCACCGCCCGGCACCGCCGCTACGGCCGCACCGCAGAGCAGGCGGCCGAGCGCACCGCTGGTGGCGACGAGCGCAATGCCCGCCTGATCGCGCCCACCGCCGACCGAGCCGACTTCATCATCGACCCGACACGATTGCACTGAAAGTCGATAAGCGGCGACGGTCCCGCCCGGGCTTCGAAACCAGGCGGGACCGTCGCCTTCGGAGATCAGCTGCCGAACAGCGCCGGGATCTTGATCAGCAGCTGATAGACGCCATACAAGAACGGCATCACCACCCATCCCCAGGCCAGCACCGTGAGCACAACACGCCCATTCGACGTCGATCCGGTCGTATCCGTGCTCATGGCGCTATCCTCATCTTTCCGGCCATAGGCGCGGACGCTGGCTCATGGAACCTCGGGTGGACCGGACGGATGAGCTCATTACAGATGAAACCGACGATCAACAACACGATCATGATCGTGAAAGATGGTGTGTAGCGACCCGGCCCGGTCACTCCAGCGCTGATCCGGGAGTCCGCGATCGCATTGATGATCATCGGGCCGAGTACACCCGCGATCGACCACGCGGTGAGCAACCGGCCATGGATCGCACCCACCTGGTAGGTGCCGAACAGGTCGCGCAGGTAGGCGGGCACGGTGGCGAATCCGGCGCCGTAGAACGACAGGATGAGCATGCAGGACACCAGGAAAACCACCTTGTCGGCATTCGTGGTGAGCGTCACGTTCAGATAGAGCAGCGCACCGACGCCCAGATACATCCGGTAGATGTTCTTGCGGCCGAGCACGTCTGAGATCGATGACCAGATGACCCGACCGAGCATGTTGGCCAGGGACAGGATCGCCACGAAACCTGCCGCCGCGGCGGTGAACCCGACTGGTCCGGGGAAGAAGTCGGTGTAGATCGGCGCCGCACGTTCCAGGATGCCGATGCCCGCTGTCACGTTGAAGCACAGCACCACCCACAGCAGCCAGAACTGCGGCGTTCTGATCGCGTTGCGAGCCGAGACGTCGCTGGTGGTGATCAGTGAGCCGGATGGTTGCTGCGTGGGCTCCCACCCTTTCGGTTTCCAATCCGGCGCCGGTACCCGGATGAGTAGCCACCCCACCGACATGAATACCGCGTAGACCAGGCCATGGATCAGGAACGCCGTGGCGATGCCGCCAGGGTCGGGGTGCGCGCCGGTCGCGCCGAACGCGGTCAGCATCGAACTCGACCACGGGGACGCGATCAGCGCCCCGCCGCCGAAACCCATGATCGCGATACCGGTGGCCAGGCCCGGTCGATCGGGGAACCACTTGATCAGCGTGGACACCGGGGAGATGTAACCGATCCCCAGACCGATCCCGCCGACTACGCCGTAGCCGAGGACCACCAGCCAGTACTGCCTGATCGAGACCCCCAATGCGGAGATGAGGAATCCGCTGCAGAAACAGCACATCGACACGAACATGGCCCACCGCGGGCCGTTGCGGTCGACCCTGGTGCCGAACAGCGCGGCCGAGGCACCCAGCATCACGATCCCCAGCGTGAACGGCAGCGCGCTGGCGACTCCGGAGATGCCCAGGGAGGCCTCCAACGGCTTCTTGAACACACTCCACGCGTAAGCCTGGCCGATCGCGAGATGGATCGACAACGCGGCCGGGGGAACCAGCCAACGGCTCCAGCCCGGTGGCGCGACGATCCGGGAACGCTCGAGGTATCTCGTTACCACGGGCAGCGCTCCTTTCCCGTGAAAACAGCGGATGGTACTGATACTGTAAGAGGCGGCTAAGGGGCAGGCTGATACCCGGATGGAACGGCGGAAAGATGCGGTAAGGGGTGTACCGCAGCCAATAGGCGATGTTCAGCGAATCTTGAGTGAGCCGCCGAATAGCTGTCCAATCCTCGTAGCCCGACGCGGTGTTGGTCGGCACGCCGGCGGCCAGGTGTGGCGGCGTGGACCTGGGCGCCTCTTGGCGGTACCGCGTCCACATCAAGATCACCGGGCCCGCGGCGTCACGCGGCGGGGGGTTAAATCGGCCCGCCGCGTGACGCAAGACACTCCCCCATCGTGAGCTCCAAGCCTGCCCCAGCCACGTGTACACAATCCGCCAAGCCCGGGTCAACGGCGTGCGTGGCCGCTAGCGGCGCGACCGCCTACGTAGCCTCACTGCATTGAGTAAGTATCGATGAGACAATACGTCGGTATTAATACGCCATCCGGGTCGCACTGGGCCTTGAAGACCCTCTCGGAATCACCTAGTGTTACGTCTTGTGAGTCCGTAGCCCTGAACGAGGGGCCGTAGTCAGGTGCGATAGGGCAAGGGGGGCCTGGCCGTGCTGCACGCAATCGCGGTGTTGTCTCAAGGCATCACCGACTCGACGTCGGGGATAGCGGACCGAGCAGCGTCCTAGCGGCGACCTCGGCGTCGGACACTCGCACCAGGTTCGTCCGGTTCTTTCGTCACCGAGGCGGCCGGGACCCGGTGATCACCGAGGGGGACCACCCGGGTCGGGCCGAGCCCGCGCAGCCGATGAGACGCACGCCAGCGCCGGTCAGGGGTCCAGGCCACGGCAAGCAGTACGGACTACCCGCATACAGGAAGGACAGAGCCGAGGATGAGTAGGCAGGACCGAGATCTGGTGGTGGGGATAACGCCGTTCGAGGAGCCCAACGCCCCTCTCGTCGCGGCGCTGGCGCGAGCCGGTGCGGTAGGTGTCCTAGACCTGGGCCGGAATCCTGGCCAGGCGCTTGCCGCGCTGGCGGATGTCTGCCGTTGGTGGTCCGGTGACTTCGGGGTCCGGGTCCCGGCCGGGTGTCCGCTGACGCCGGCCGACCTGCCGAAACAGGTCGATATGGTGATCCACGGCCTCGGTTCGCGGTGGCCCGCAACGCCCGGACGGCGGATGATCGCCGAGATCAACTCGGTGGCACATGCGCATGCGGCGGTCCGGGCGGGTGCGTCCGGGCTGATCGCCAGGGGAGCCGAGGCGGGCGGCCGGGTCGGTGACAAGACGACGTTCGTGCTGCTTCAGCAACTGCTGGCGGACCCATTGATCCGGGTTCCGATCTGGGCAGCCGGCGGGATCGGGTTGCACACCGCCGCGGCCGCAGTGGCCGGCGGCGCAACCGGGGTGGTACTGGACGCACAGCTGGCGCTGATGGCCGAAACCGACCTGCCAGCCGAAGTCGCCGCGGCGATCCGGGTGATGGACGGCACCGAGACCACCGTCATCGGCGGTCACCGCCTCTACACGCGCCCGGACCTGCCGGCCGTGGACCTCGACACCGTTGCTGTCCGGTTAGGCGCCCGGCATCTGGGGGCGCTGCCTATCGGTCAGGATGGTGCGCTGGCCGCTCCGCTGGCCGAGCGGTACGTCACAGCGGGCGGCCTCGTCGCCGCGGTCCGCGCGGCGATCATCGACCAGCTGCGCACCGCCCACGTGCAGACGATCAGTGGCATACCACCACTGGTGGCGCAGGGTCCGATGACCCGGGTCAGTGACCAGGGCGGGTTCGCGGCGGCGGTAGCGGCGGCGGGTGGATTGCCGTTTGTGGCGCTGTCGCTGAGTAGCGGTGAGCAGACCCGGGCTTTGCTGGAACAGACCGCGGCCGCGGTGGCTGGGCGGCCGTGGGGGGTGGGCATTCTCGGGTTCGTTCCGCCCGATATCCGGGAGGCGCAACTGGCCGCGGTGCACCAGGTGCGCCCGCCGTATGCACTGATCGCGGGGGGTCGGCCGGCGCAGGCGGTACCGCTGGAAGCGGTGGGGATCGAGACGTTCCTGCATGTGCCCTCTCCGGGGCTGCTGGATCGGTTCCTTGCCGAGGGGGCGCGCCGGTTCGTGTTCGAGGGCCGGGAGTGCGGCGGGCACGTGGGACCGCGAGCCAGCTTCCCGCTCTGGGAGATGCAGCTGCAGCGGCTGCTCGACCACGATGATGCGGATCAATTACAGGTGCTCTTCGCTGGGGGCATCCACGACGAGCGCTCGGCGGCCATGGTCACCGCACTGGCCGCCCCCTTGGTGCAGCGCGGCGCGCGGATCGGGGTGTTGATGGGCACCGCGTACTTGTTCACCGAGGAAGCGGTAGCGGCTGGGGCCATCCGACCGGGGTTCCAGCGGACCGCGTTGGCCTGTGAGCAGACCGTGTTGCTGGAGACCGCGCCCGGCCATGCCACCCGTTGCGCGGATTCACCGTATGTACGCACTTTCACCGAGACCCGAGCCAGGTTGGCGGCCACAGGGGTGCCACGGGATCAGATGTGGGCCGAACTGGAGCAGCTCAACCTGGGTCGGTTGCGGGTCGCCAGCAAGGGCCTGCGCCGCGAAGGCGACGCACTGGTCACAGTAAACGAGGAGGTCCAACAGCACGAGGGCATGGTCATGCTCGGCGAGGTGGCGACACTGCGCGTAGGGACCACAACGGTCGAGGCGTTGCACGCCCAGGTAACCGAGGGCGCGGCCGGCTTCCTCGCCGCTAGGGTCACCGAGCTAGGCATCGAGCCGACCAGCAACGATCAGCAGGCTCGGAGTACCGGCGCGCAGCCGCTGGACGTGGCGATCGTCGGCATGGCCGGAGTGTTCCCGGGTGCCGTGGACCTGGCCGGCTATTGGGCCAACATACTGGCCGGGCTGGATGCGATCACTGAGGTACCGCCGCAGCGGTGGGACCCGGCGGTGTACCCGGAGCTGGCGCGATGGGGTGGTTTCCTACCGGAGATCCCCGTCGACGCGCTGGCCTACGGCATCCCGCCCGCCGCGCTGGCCAGCATCGAACCGGTCCAGCTGTTGGCGCTGGAGGTGGCCGCCCGGGCATTACACGATGCCGGGTACGAACGGCGGGACTTCGACCGCGCGCGTACGTCGGTGATCTTCGGCGCCGAGGGCGGCGCCGAACTGGCCGGCGCCTACGAGTTCCGGGCACGCTACCCGGCCTATCACGGGACGCTTCCTCCCGGCCTGGACGAGCAGCTTCCCGAGCTGACCGAGGACTCCTTCCCGGGTGTACTAGCCAATGTGATCGCCGGGCGGATCGCCAACCGGCTCGATCTCGGCGGCGGCAACTACACGGTGGACGCCGCCTGTGCGTCCTCGCTGGCCGCCATCGATCTGGCCTGCAAGGAGCTGCTGGTCGGCACCAGCAGCATGGTGTTGGCCGGTGGCGCCGACCTGCACAACAGCATCAACGACTACCTGGTGTTCGCCTCGGTGAAGGCGCTGTCGGCGACCGGTCGATGCCGTCCGTTCGACGCCTCGGCCGACGGTATCGCGCTCGGCGAAGGCGTGGCATGCGTGGTGCTCAAGAGGCTCGCCGACGCCGAACGCGATGGCGACCGGATCTACGCGGTGATCAAGGGAGTCGGCTCGGCCAGCGACGGGCGCTCGCTGGGGCTGACCGCACCCCGCCCGGAGGGGCAGCGCCGGGCTCTGGAACGCGCCTACGCGATGGCCGGGATCTCACCGGCGCAGGTCGGGTTGGTTGAGGCGCACGGCACCGGCACCGTGGTCGGGGACCGTACCGAGCTGGCGGTGTTGACCGAGTTGTTCACCGCTGCCGGTGCACCGACCGGTAGCTGTTCCCTGGGATCGGTGAAATCGCAGATCGGGCACACCAAGTGTGCCGCCGGGATAGCCGGGTTGATCAAAGCGGCGTGCGCGGTGCACACGGGGGTGCGTCCGCCGACCGGCCAGCTGCGGAATCCGATCCCGTCCTGGGACCGCGGCCACAGCCCGTTCTCCTTCGACATCGCCGCGCGGCCGTGGGCCTCATCGGCGCTTCGGGTCGCCGGAGTCAGCGGGTTCGGGTTCGGCGGCACGAATTTCCATGCCGTGCTCACCTCCTATGACGGCGCGCCCGAGCCCAGACACGGGCTGGACGCGTGGCCGGCAGAACTGTTCTTGTTCGCCGGTGCGGATCGGGCGGCGGCAGTCGGGGAGATGGACCGGCTAACCGAGTTGATCACGGCCAACGACTCAGCAGGTCGGCCCTGGCGGCTGCGGGATCTCGCCCGTACCGTATGCGGCTCGCGCCAGGGCCGGGTATGGGCCGGGGTGGTGGCCGAGAATTTGGACGACCTCGCGACCAAACTGGACCAGGCTCGGACAGCCGCTGCGGCGGATGGTGTTTTCGTCGCGTCCAGCAGTGATACGTCGGACGTCGATGGCGGGGGTCAGGTCGCGTTCCTGTTTCCCGGACAGGGCAGCCAACGTCCCGGCATGCTGGGTGACTTGTTCGTGGCCTTTCCACGGCTGCGTCGATTCCTGGAGCTCGGCGACCGGTGGGCGGGCGCGATGTTCCCGCCAGCCGCGTTCGGCAAAGACGAATCGATGCGTCAGCGGGCGGCGTTGACCGATACCCGGGTCGCCCAGCCAACGCTCGGAGTCGCCGGGTTGACCATGAATGAGTTGCTCAATTCGCTGGGGGTGCAACCCGACCATCTCGGTGGACATAGCTACGGAGAGCTGGTGGCGCTGGCAG
The DNA here is from genome assembly GCA_050699515.1 of Pseudonocardiaceae bacterium. GTDB lineage: Bacteria > Actinomycetota > Actinomycetes > Mycobacteriales > Pseudonocardiaceae. The sequence goes on along the minus strand of JBOHFF010000056.1, from coordinate 30,937 downwards.
CGGCTGGCGCTGTCGATCCCGCTGAGCTGCTGGAACTCAGTGAGGCCCGAGGCCGAGCCATCCTCGCCGCCGCAGGCACGGATGCCGGCACAATGGCCGCGGTTGCCGCAGCACCGGATCAGGTCCGGGCGGTGTTCGGGGACGAGCCTGTCGTGGTGGCCAATCACAATGGTCCCACCCAGACGGTGATCTCTGGACCCACCTCAGCGGTGCAGGCCGTGTTGGACCGGCTCACCGATGTGGGGTTGACCGGCGCGCTGATCCCCGTGGCGTGCGCCTTCCACAGCCCGGTGGTGGCCGGCGCCACGTCGATCCTTGCGGCTGAGCTGGACGGCCGTACCGTTAGTTCACCGCAGCGGCCGGTGTGGTCGAACACCACTGCCGCGCCGTACCCGGTCGATCCCGTGGCGATCCGGGAGACGCTGGCCATCCACGTTGCCGAACCGGTCCGCTTCGTCGAGCAGGTGGAGGCGATGTATGCGGCCGGGGTGCGGATATTCGTCGAGGCCGGCCCGGGCCGAGTACTCACCCAATTGGTCGGCACGATCCTTGCCGGTCGGGCGCACGTCGCGGTCGCGACCGACGTACCGGGGGAACCCGGGCTGCGGCAGCTGCTGAAGGCCCTCGCCGAGCTGGCCGTCGCCGGGGTACCGATCGACCCAGCCGCGCTGTTCCACGGCAGGGATGCGCACGCGGTCTCGGCGTCAGCGGTGCCGCGCCGCCCCTCCTGGCTGGTCAACGGGCATCTGGTCAAGACCACCGACGGGCAGTACCTGCCGGGTGGGTTGCGTCCCGCGAAACGGTTGCCCGCGCAGGACGCCGCCGAGCCCGCGACCACCGGGGGCAGGAAGGACACAGCGGTACTGGAGTTCCTGCGAACTACCCGCGAACTGGTCGCCGCGCAGCGCGAGGTGATGCTCGGCTACCTGGGCACCCCCGCCCTGATGACCGAAGCACTGCCTGCTGTCGTGGTGCCACCGGTCACGTCACAGCCCGCCGCGTTGCAGCCCGCCGTCCCTGTTCAGGTGCTTGAACCCGATTCTGCCGAGGTGATCAAGCCAGGTGACCTGACACCCGAGCAGGTGATGGCAACGGTGCGGTCGCTGGTGAGCGAGAAGACGGGCTATCCGGTGGACATGCTCGAGGCCGATCTCGATCTGGAGGCCGATCTGAGCATCGACTCGATCAAGCGGACCGAGATGATCGGTGTGCTCACCGACCGGCTCGGGCTGGCTCGTAGCGGCGAGGCGCTGGATGAGTCGGTGATGGATGCGCTGTCCCGGTTGCGGACGCTGCGCGGCATCGTCGACTGGATCACGCTCCGGACCGGCACACCAGCGCAGGTCACACCCCCTCATCGAGCACGCCGCTATCTCGTAGAGATCGCTGCGCTGCCTCCGCTGACCGGATCGCCCGATGCGTCGCTTGCCGGGCGTCGGGTCGCCATCGTCGGGGACGGGGTGGGCGTCGCGCTGGAACTGTCTGTGCTGCTGGAGCGACGTGGCGCAGAGGTGCGGCTACTGAGTCCGGACCAGCCCACTGAGGTAGGGGGGACCGATGCCCTCGTCTGTCTCACCGCGCTGGACCGTGGCCGGGCACCAGTGCTGCCTGACGGCTTCGCCGCGATCCGGCACGCCATTCTCAGCGGGGTCAGCCAGCTGATCGTGGTCACCGGCTCAGGCGGCAGGTTCGGGCAGTCGCCCAACCCCAACGGCATAGCCGGAATCGGGCTGCCCGGCTTGGTCCGCACGGTCGCCCGCGAGTTCCCAGATCGCCTGGTCCGGGTCGTCGACGTGGATCCCAAGGAAGAAGCGGACCGCATCGCCGGGTATCTACTCGCCGAACTGCTCACCCCCGATGCCCCCACAGAGGTGGGCTGCATGGCCGGGGAACGGATCACCTTGCGGCTCGCTGCAGCGCCGCTGAGTTCAAGCAGATCTGCCGAATTCGAGCTGGGGGCTGACTCCGTGGTGCTACTCACCGGTGGCGCCCGCGGTATCACTGCCCAGGTGGCGATCGGGCTGGCCCGATCCGCTGGCGGTGCTCACCTGGAGCTGGTCGGCCGTACTCCGCTGCCGGTCGGTGACGAGGACCCGGTGACCGCCGCAGCGACCGATCGGGTCGCATTGCGGCGAGTGCTGGCGCAAACCGGGAATCGCAAGCCGGCCGAAATCGAGGCCGCGTGTAGCCAGATCCTTGCCCAACGGGAGATTCGAGCCACGCTGGCCGAGCTGGCCGGGGTGGCCGGATCGGTCCGCTACTCGGCGGTCGACGTGCGGGACCCGGTGGCGGTCAGTGCTCTGGTGGAAGGCGTGTATCGCCGGCATGGGCGGCTGGACGGGATCGTGCACGGCGCCGGGGTGCTCGCCGATCGGTTGCTGGCCGACAAGACACCCGAGGGGTTTGCCCGGGTGTGGGAGACGAAGGTCGACGGGGCGCGGGCGCTCTTCGAGGCAGCCCGGGACGATCTCGGCTTCCTGGTGCTATTCGGCAGCGTGTCGGGGGTATTCGGCAACCGCGGGCAGGTCGACTATGCCGCCGCCAACGACGCACTGGACACGCTGGCCCGCATCTGGGCCAGCCGTACCCGCACCAGGGTGGTCGCCCTCGACTGGGGACCGTGGGCGGCACCCGATAGTGGACTCGGGGTAACAGGGATGGTATCTGCCGAGCTGAAGCATGAGTACCAGCGGCGCGGCATCGGGTTGATCGAGCCCGGCGACGGCGTCGGGTGTCTGCTCGCCGAACTGGCCAGCGGCACCGATCCACAAGCGGTGTACATGTGCTCCGACCCAGCCGACTTCGAGAGCGGAGCGTTCGGGGTCGGACAGAATGACTGAAACGATCGAGGTAGCCATCGTCGGGATGGCCGCGGTATTCCCCGGGGCGCCCGACCTGGCTACATACTGGTCCAACATCCTGGCCGGCGTGGATGCAATCACCGAGGTACCGGCGTCCCGCTGGGACCCCTCCTACTATGACCCCGATGCCGCCGTCACCCGGCGCAGTGATCGGTTGTACTGCCGCCGCGGCGGGTTCGTGGCGCCAGTCGGATTCGACCCGGTGCGGTTCGGCATCATGCCCGTGGCGGTGTCCGGCGGCGAACCGGACCAGCTGATTGTGCTGCACGTGGCCGCGGCGGCGCTCGCCGACGCCGGTGGCGAGGATCGGTTGGGCGACCGATCCCGGGTCGGGGTGATCGTCGGTCGCGGCGGCCACCTCACTCCAGGGCTGGCCCGGCTGGACCAGCGGACGCGGACCGCGAACCAATTGGTCACCACCCTGCGCGAGCTGCTCCCTGACCTGGACGAGGCGCGGCTGGAAGAGGTCCGGACCGCCTTTCAGTCCCGGCTCGGTCCGGACCGGCCAGAGGCGTCGATCGAGCTGTCGACGAACCTGGCCGCCTCCCGGGTGGCCAACCGGCTCGACTTGGCCGGCCCCGCGTACACCGTCGACGCCGCCTGCGCCTCGTCACTGGTCGCTATCGACCATGCCGTGCGGGAGCTCACCGCCGGCCGCTGCGACGTGGTACTTGCCGGCGGAGTGCACCACTGCCATGACATCACGTTGTGGAGCGGGTTCAGCCAGCTCGGCGCGCTGAGCCGGAGCCAGCGAATCCGGCCGTTCCACCGCGGCGCCGACGGCCTTCTTATCGGCGAGGGCACCGGCATGGTCGTGCTCAAGCGGCTTGCCGATGCCGGCGACGACCGGGTCTACGCGGTGATCCGCGGTAGCGGGGTAGCTAGCGATGGCCGGGCGAGCAGCCTGATGAGTCCGCGCACCGACGGGCAGGTACGGGCCATGGAGCGGGCCTGGCAGGCCGCCGAGCTGGACCCAACCGAGCCCGGTTCACTCGGCCTGCTCGAAGCGCACGGGACCGCTACCCCGGTGGGCGACGAGACCGAGCTGGCCTCCGTGACCCGGGTTTTCGGACCATCGAACGGGGCTGGTCAGGATATCGGCATCGGCTCGGTCAAATCGATGATCGGCCACCCGATTTCGGCCGCCGGCATCGCCGGGCTGATCAAGGCTGCGCTGGCCGTACACCACGGCGTGCTACCGCCCACCCTGCACTGCGAAGACCCGCACCCGGCTATGGCCGGCTCCCGTTTCGCGCCGGTCACCGAATCCCGACCGTGGACCACGGGTGCTCACACGCCGCGTCGAGCCGCAGTCAACGCGTTCGGCTTCGGCGGCATCAACGCGCACGCCATCTTGGAGCAAGTACCGGCGGCCCTACGCTCGCGACGAGCGCGGTCCCCCGGTCCCGAGCAGGTGCTGCTGCTGACGGGGAGCTGCGTGGAAGAGTTGGTTCAGCAGCTCCAGGTGCCCGACATCGCCCTGCTCGATCGGGACGACACGAGCGCCCCACCAGCCGGTGGGCCCTGCCGACTGGCGATCATCGCGCCCACCGCGCGCCGGCTGGAGTTAGCCCGCAGGATCGTCGAACAGGGCAAGCCGTGGCAGGGTCGCGACGACGTGTGGTTCACCGCTGCACCACTGCACCAGGAGGCTGCGCCGGGTCAGCTGGCGTTTATCTTCCCGGGGCTGGAGCAGGGATTCGAGCCCCGGATCGACGACGTCGCCGACCACTTCGGGCTGGCCCGGCCAGAGCTCGGCGACACCGCCGTACTCGGCCGGCACGGCCTCGGCGTGATCACCGTCGGTCGGCTGCTGGACGCGGCGTTGCACAAGCTCGGCGTGATACCCGACCTGGTGGCCGGACACAGCGTCGGTGAGTGGAACGCGATGACCTCCGCTGGCATCCATCCGCAGGAGGCCGTCGAAGAACTCATCGCGTCGTTCGACCCGGACGCGCTGCACGTGCCCGGCCTGGTGTTCGCCGCGCTGAGCTGTGGGGCGGAACAGGCCGCCGAGGTGATCAGCGGCCTGGAGAAGGTCGCGGTCTCACACGACAACTGCCCGCACCAATCGATCATCTGCGGTGCGGACACTGCCGTGGCACCCGTTCTGGACCGGCTACGGGCGCGCGGCATCAATGGTCAGGTACTGCCGTTCCGGTCCGGTTACCACTCACCGATGCTGAAACCCTATGTGCGCCGGATCCTGGACCTCATCGCCGACCTACCAGTGCGACCACCGATCCGCCCGATCTGGTCAGCTACCACCGTCGACCGGTACCCCGACGATCCCGACGCCATTCGCGACCTCGCCGCCAGGCACCTGGTTGAACCGGTTCGCTTCGGCCCGCTGATCCGGCGACTGTACGAAGTGGGGGTGCGGGCCTTCGTCCAGGTCGGCACCGGCAGCCTGCCCGGATTCGTGGCCGACACGCTGGCCGGCCAGCCACACCTTGCGGTGAGCGCCAACGCCCGCCGGCGCTCCGGGCTCGAGCAGCTCCGGCGAGTCGCCGCCGCGTTGTGGGTGGAGGGCTGGGCGCCCCAGTTCGACCGGCTGCCCTGTGCCTCGTCGATCGGGGCCTCGTCGATCGGGGCCTCGTCGATCGGGGTGTCGCGGATAGCGAAGTCGTGGATCGGGACGACCCAGGTCCGGACCCCGGTACACACAGAGTCAAGCGGGCCGGTGGTACCCCTGGACCTCGGTTCGCCGCTGGTCCGGCTCGGGAACACCGTCCCAGCCCTCACCACTCCGGCAGCAGGCCGGCTGGCGCTGAGCACACGTGAACTGGCGCCGCAGCTATCCGCCGCGGGGCATCCGGTGCTGGCCGAGTTCGACGCCGCATTACGGGACGCCACGACGGCCGCCACAGCTGTCGTCAATTCCTGGACACGGCCCACCGAGCCGACCGCTCCCAGGCAGGCCAGCACGACGCGAACCCTTTCCCTCTCAGCCATGCCTTATCTGATCGATCACTGCTTCTACCCTCAGCCGGACGGCTGGCCCGAGCTGGCCGACCGATACCCGGTGGTGCCGCTGACCGTGATCGTCGAGCTGATGGCGGATGCCGCCCGAACGCTGGTTCCCGGCCGCACGGTCGTCGGAATCAAGGACGTCCGGGCACTGCGCTGGCTTGCGGTCGCCCCACCGGTCACCGTCACGATCAATGCGACGCTCGGTCCGGACGGCAACGTGGCAGTGGTGCTCGACGGCTATGCGCGCGGCACGGTACTGCTCGCTGGCGGTTACCCGGCGCCCGGTCAGCCACCCGATCGACCGCTGACCGGGCAACGGCCCTGCGAGGTCACGGCACACCGCTTCTACACCGACCGGTGGACGTTCCACGGCCCGGCCTTCCAGGGTATCGCCGAGCTCGGCCCGATAGCAGACGACGGGATAACCGGCGAGCTGGTCGTCCCCCCCACCCCTGGGGCGCTGCTGGACAACGCCGCGCAATTGCTCGGTTTCTGGATCATGGCACAGACCGCACAGGACCGGCTGGCGTTACCGGCCGCAATCGACCAGGTGCGCTACTACGGCTCTGCGCCCAAACCCGGCGAGCGAGCACGTTGCGTAGTCCGGATCAGCTCCTTGTCCGCCTCTGAAGTCGTCGCTGACCTGGAGCTACGACACGCGGACGGTCGGCTGTGGGCCCACGTCGACCAGTGGCGGGACCGTCGATTCCACACCGACGAGGTGTCCTTGCCGGCCTTCCTGTTCCCGGAGCGCAACCGGATCGCGCAGCGGCAGCCCGGTGGGTGGTTCCTGGTCCGGGACCGGTGGCCGGATCCAGCGACCTGTGAGCTGTTCATGCGTCGCTATCTGAACGTCGCCGAACGCGCGGACTACCAGCGACGCAATCCACGGGCGGCTCGACAGTGGTTACTGGGTCGGATCGCGGTCAAGGACGCGGTCCGGCAGTGGCTCTGGGACATCAATGCCGGTCCGTTATTCCCCATCGAGATCACCGTCAGTAACGATCCGTCAGGACGGCCCCGGGTAGCGGGACCCTTTGACGAACCACCGGAGGTGTCGCTGGCGCATACCGGGTCACTGGCTGCGGCGCTGGTCGGTCCTGCCCGAGCCCCTGGCGGTGTGGGTATCGACATCGAGAAGATCGAAGATCGGGACGACCGCACGATCGCAGCGATTCTCACCAAGGCCGAACGCCACCTCCTCGACACTCTGTGCCCCTCAAGCCAGGCACGACCGAACTGGGTGACCCGGTTCTGGGCTGCCAAAGAGGCTGTCGCCAAAGCGGCAGGCACCGGACTGGGTGGCCGCCCGCACACCTTCGTGGTCGAGCAGGTCGACGGGGATCGCCTGCTGGTGGCACCCGACCGGGGAACGCCGCGCCGTTGGGTACACACCGCGGTCGGCACCGGAGCCGAGCCGTACGCCGTGGCCTGGACCTCGCCGGAGGTGGCCGCCGGCGTCCACTCACACATCACCCGGATACCGCGCCTACAGGAGGGGGCAACCTGATGACGCCTGATCAGATACTGGCCGAGGTGCGCATCATGCTGATCAAGATCATCGGCTCGGAGTACGCACTAGGCCTGGACATCGGTATGGACACATCGTTCGAAGCGGATCTCGAGCTGGAGAGCATCGAGTTCGTCAAACTGTCCGCGATGCTCTCCGAGCATTACGGCGATCGGATCGATTTCGTGGCTTTCCTCGCGGACAAAGGGCTCAACGAGATCATCGATATGACGGTCGGCGAGATAGTCACCTACATCGCGGGTTGTCTCGCGCCCGGTCGTTCGGTGGCCGTCGATGCCTGAGGTCGTCGCCAACGGTGTGCGGCTGCACGTCCAGCGGCTGGAGCCCAGCCACCGGCTGGGCCGAGGCGCGCCACCGGTGGTGTTCATCCACGGCCTGGGCATGGACAACATGTCCAGCTACTACTACACGCTGGCCAACCCGGTGGTCCAGGCCGGCACCGAGGTGATCCTCTACGACCTGCGCGGGCACGGCCTCTCGCAGCGGCCACGCGCCGGCTACCGGATCGCCGACTCGGTCGCCGACCTCGCCGCACTCCTCGACGCGCTGGGCATCGACGGGCCGGTTCACCTCGTCGGCAACAGCTACGGCGGCACGGTGGCGCTCGGCTTCGCCCTCGCGCACCCGCAGCGGGTGGCGAGCATGGTGCTGATCGAGGCCCACTTCAGCGTGGCCGGTTGGGCCGAGCAGATCGCGGCCGAACGTGACCGGATCGGAGTCGCCATCGCAGGCGGTGAGCTGCGGGGTTGGCTGGATCAGCTCGGCCGCAAGGTCACCCGGTTGTTGGCGATGGCTGACGACCTGATCAACCGCACCACGTTCCTTGCCGATCTGACCGCGCTCCAGCCGATCCCGATGAGCCGGCTGAGCACGCTGAGCTGCCCGGTGCGGGCGGTCTACGGCGAGCATTCCGACGTGGTCGACTACGCCCGCGAGCTCGACGAGTACCTGCCATGCTGCGAGCTGACGGTGCTGGCCGGCTGCGGTCACTCGGTGCTGATGGACGCGACGGCTGCGGTTCGCGAGATCGTGCTGGACTGGTTGGCCACCCACGCCGCCGTGGGGGTCCCGTGAGCCGGTTCCTGTTCGTCGTACCACCGCTGGCCGGGCACATCTATCCCACGCTGGCGGTGGGCCGGGAGCTGACCGACCGGGGTCATCTGGTCGCCTGGAGCGGGCACGCCGAGACGGTCGGCCCGTTGCTGCCGCAGGGGGCCCGGCTGATTCCGGTCGCGGCGGACCTCGACGGCCCGACGCTGGCCCAGCTGCGCCTGCGTTCGCTGAGGCTGCGGGGGGTCGCGGCATTCCGATCATTGTGGGCGGATCTCCTCATCCCGCTCGCCGCTTCGATGGTGCCTGGCGTCGCAGCCGCGGCTGACGAGTTCTGCCCCGACGTGGTGGTCGCCGACCAGCAGGCGTTCGCCGGTGGGCTGGTGGCCCGCCGGCGTGGACTGCCGTGGGCGACCTCGGCCACCACGTCGGCGGAACTCACCGATCAGTTCGCCACCATGCCTGCGCTCGGCGGGTGGGCCCGGCAATGCCTGGCCGACCTGCAACGTGACATGTCCGTCTCAGACCCGGTCGACCTGCGGTTCTCCGAGCACCTCGTGCTGGCATTCACGACAGCGGCGCTGGTCGGGCCGGTCTGCGAGTTCCCCGGCCATTACGTGTTCGTGGGCCCATCGATCGGCGAGCGGCCCGGTGCACCGGATTTCCCGTGGGACTGGCTGCACAGCAACCGTCCGAACGAGAACCTTCAGCGCGTCCTGGTCTCGCTCGGCACCGTCAACCCTGAGGCCGGTCGGCGATTCTTCGCCACCGTGGTGGAGGCGGTGGCGCCGCTGGCCGACCGGCTGCAGGTGATCCTCGTCGCTCCGCCCGATCTGATCGACGCACCGCCCGCGCACGTGCTGGTCCGCGGGTTCGTCCCGCAGCTGGAGCTGCTCCCGTTCCTGAACGCGGTCGTCTGCCACGGCGGCCACAACACGGTGTGCGAGACCCTCGCGCACAGCGTGCCGCTCGTGGTCGCCCCGATCCGGGACGACCAGCCGGTGATCGCCGGCCAGGTCACCGGTGCCGACGCCGGTATCCGGGTACATTTCGGCCGGGTCGGCGCCACCGAGCTGCGCAACGCCATCACGACCGTGCTCAACAACCCTTCCTACCGCAGTGCAGCACGGCGCGTACAAGCCTCCTTCGCCGCCGCCGGCGGCGCTGCCGCAGCAGCCGACCACCTGGAGAAACTGTTATGACTCCCGATCCGTACGAAGCCGCCCGGCGGTACTACCAGGCCGAGCTCGCTGCCGGGGTCGAGCGCTTCCTCGAACCCCGCCGGGACAGCTGTCCCTGGTGTGGCTCGGCCGAGCTGTCACTACGGCTGCGGACTTCCGACCTCATCCAACGCAAGCCGGGCCGGTTCACCTTGGAGCAGTGCGGCGCCTGCCGGCACGTCTTCCAGAACCCCCGCCTCACCCCGGCTGGGTTGGATTTCTACTACCGCGACTTCTATGACGGCCTGGGCCGCAAGCTGATGGAGTACGCATTCAGCACAGCCGGGCGCTCCTATCGCGGCCGGATCAATATGATCAAGCCGTTCACCACGCCCCGGGCCTGGCTCGACGTCGGCGCCGGTTACGGCCACTTCTGCCGGCTCGCCCGCGAGGTGTGGCCGGAGGCCGTGTTCGACGGGCTGGACCAGAGCGTCAGCGTCGAACAGGCGCAGCACCGCGGCTGGATCGACCACGGCTACCGGGGAGAGTTCCCCGCACTCGCCGACGAGCTGGCCGGCCGCTACGACGTGGTCAGCATGCACCACTACCTGGAGCACACCCGGGAGCCGTTCGAGGAGCTGGACGCCGCCGCCAAGGTCCTCTCGGCCGGCAGCTACCTGCTGATCGAGCTGCCGGACCCGGAGTTCGTCTTCGGCCGGGTGCTGCGCCGCGGGTGGATGCCGTGGCTGCAGCCCCAACACCAGCACATGATGCCGGTCGGGAATCTGGTGCAGGCGCTGACCGATCGCGGGTTCTCGGCGGTGGCCATCGAGCGGGGCGCGGCACACCAGGACCGCGACCTGTTCTTCGGCCTGATGCTGGCACTCATCGCCCTGTCACCCGATCCCAGGCTGCCGTGGCTGGCCACCGAGCCGACCCGCCGGCGGCGACTTGCACACCACGCGGTCTGGGCGGTGGGCCGACCGTTGTTGATGGCCCCGCTGCTACTCGACGAGCTGCTCGGCCAGGTGGTGCGCCGCACCCGCATGGGCAACGCCTACCGGGTGCTGGCCCGCAAGGACGGTTGAGGGCAGCCATGACAGCCAAGCCAGGTGACCTGTCGGTGACGGCGCTCTACACCTCGCAGGTGTGGGCGTGGGGCGGACTGTCCTACGCCCACCTGTTCGCCAGCGCGGAAGCCAAGCGCGTGTTCGACACGACCAACCTCGCCCTCGCGGCAGCGAGGATGGTCAACCGTACGCTCGCGCCGCTACGCCACGCGCTGCTCCATCGCCACACGATGATCGATCACCTGCTGCGTGAGTCGGGCTGTCAGCACGTCATCGAGCTGGCTGCGGGGTTTTCTCGACGAGGCACCGCCGCCACGTGCGACCCGGACATGCACTACACCGAGATCGACCTACCGCACGTCATCGGGCGCAAGCGCGAGCTCCTCAAGCGCACCGAGCAGGGGCGCGCGGTGCTCGCGAGGCCGGGGTTGCGCCTGGTCGAGGCCGACGTCGAGAGCGTGGCACTCGAGGAGCTCGGGCTACCCGGCGAGCCGGTGCTCGTGATCGCGGAAGGCCTGCTGATGTACCTGACCTCCGACGCTCGCCGTGACCTGTTCACGAAGGTGCGTAAGCTCGCGGAGACCACCGGAGAGCTGCGGTTCGTGTTCGATCTGACGCCGGCGGCCGAGGAGCCCGAGCCCGGCGTAGCCGGACGCGTGCTGGCCTCGGCGATGAGACGCTCCACGGGTGGACGGGGCTTCGAGCGCAGTCCGCGGACCCGGGAGGACATCGTGACCGCACTGCACGAAGCGGGGTTCGACGATGTCGCGGTTCTCACCGCGAGCGAGACCGCCCGCGCGTGGGGCCTGCCGGACCCCGACCGGCGAACACGGGTCGTGCTGTTCGTCGCCTCCTGCGCCGCAGGGTGGGGGTCGACCATTGCTGGTCGGTAAACAACGAGCAGGCACCCGAGCTGCCGAACACCTTCCCGCCGTCTCGCTGGCGCGCCGGCCGGTACTGGCGATCGCCGCCGCGGTGGGACTGGTGCTACTGGTGACCAGCGGGCGCGTCGGCTACTTCAACGACGAGCTCTACTTCCTCGCCGCCGGGCACCACCTGGGCTGGGGGTACGCCGACCAAGGCCCGCTGGTGCCGTTGCTGGCCCGTGCGATGGACACCGTCTTCCCGGGCTCTCTGGTCGGGGAACGGCTGCCGGTCACGGTACTGACCGCGGTGGGCGTGGTGGTGGCGGCGCTGATCGCTCGGGAGCTCGGTGGACGGCACCGGGCGCAGGTACTGACCGCGGCGGCGTATGCGATGGGAACGCTGGCCGGTGGTCATCTGCTCACCACCGCCACGGTCGATGCGTTCCTGTGGACGGTGGCGACATGGTTGGTGGTGCGGTGGGTGCGGTTGCGCGATGACCGGTTGCTGCTCGCGCTCGGTGGCCTCACCGCTATCGCCGTGCAGAACAAGTGGCTGATGGCCGCCTTGTGGCTGGCCGTGGGGGTCAGCGTGCTCGTCGTTGGTCCGCGGGAGCTGCTGCGCCGGCCGGCGCTGTGGCTCGGAGCGGCGATAGTGGTGATCTCGGCGCTACCCAACCTGTTCTGGCAGGCCCGGCACGGCTGGCCGCAGCTGGCGATGACTCAGGTGATCAGCCACGACGGGCTCTTCGGCGGCCGGCTCGCATTCCTACCGTTGGTACTGATCAGTGCCGGGATCCTGCTGGGAGCGGTACTGGCCTGTTACGGCCTGTGGCGGCTGCTGCGCTCACCGCAGCTGCGTCCTTACCGTTTCCTGGGATGGACCGTCCTCGGGCTGGTGGTGCTCTTCCTCATCGCCAACGGTCATTTCTACTATGTGGTCGGGCTGTTCGCGGTGTGCTGGGCCGCGGGTGCGGTGGAGCTGCAACGGCGCGAACCCGCGCGCTGGTGGCGGTGGGTGCTCAGCCGGCCGGTCTATGCCCTCTCGGCGATCATCGCGCTCACCACGCTGCCGGTGTTGCCGGTCTCGTGGCCAACCCCCGCAAAGCCCGTGGCGCTGGCAAGTCTCGGCTGGCCGGAGCTGACCGATACGGTGGCCGGCGCCTACCGGGCTCCGGCGTCCCGACACAACACCGTCGTGGTGACCGAGTGGTACTGGGACGCGGCCGCCATCGACCGGTTCGGGCCGCTGCGCGGGGTGCCACGCGCCTACAGCGCGCACCGCGGGTACTGGTATTTCGGGACACCCCCGGATGCCGCCGACACCGCTGTCTTCGTCGGCTCCGACTCCGCTGAGCTGCACCGGTATTTCACCGAGGTGCGGCAGGTGGCCACCATCACCACCGGCCCGGCGATGAACCTCTTCGGGTTGTCCACACCGGTCTGGCTCTGCTCCGGCCAGCGGATACCGTGGTCACAACTATGGCCCCAGCTGCGTCATCTGTGATGCGCCTCCCTCGATACCTGATCGGAGGATCTCCACTCAGTGCTGGTCTACCTGCTCGTGTGCCGCCGTATCGTCCCGGCTGCCGTTGCCGCCGTCGTGGCGCTGCTCGGGTCCTCCACCGCGGGGACGACGAACACCGTGCCTGCGGTGCAGCACTACGTCGCGCTCGGTGATTCCTACGCGTCGGGTCCAGGGATCCCGGTGCAGCGAGCCGATCCGACCGGCTGCCAACGCTCCACCGACAACTACCCGGCCCGCCTGGCCCGCGCCCTGCGCGTCCGCCACTACACCGACGTGAGCTGCGGCGGCGCGAGGACCGACAACATGACGGCTCCCCAGCCGGTGCAGCCGGGTCCCAACCCAGCACAGTTCGACGCCCTGACGCCGGACACCGACCTCGTCACGGTGACCATCGGTGGCAACGACATCGACATCGGCGACTTGTGGTTGGCCTGTGCCCGGCTCGGCGCTACCGATCCGGCTGGTAATCCCTGCGAGCGGCAGGCCACCGCCGGCGGCACCGACCGCAACGCGGCGCGTATCGCCGCCGCCGCACCGAAACTCGCTCGAGTGCTGGAGGGTATCCGGCAACGCTCGCCGCACGCGACGGTGCTGCTGGTGGGCTACCTACGGCTGCTGCCTCCCGCAGGCGGGTGCTATCCGACATTGCCGATCGCCCGTGGGGACGTTGGCTACCTGGACGGTGTGCAGCAGCGGCTCACGGCCGTGCTGGCCGACCAAGCCGGTCAGCACGGCGCGGTGTTCGTCGATCCCTATTCGCGCTCGCTGGGCCACGACGCCTGTCAAGCGCCCGGGGTGAAATGGGTGGAGGGAACCGTCCCGACCAGCACCGCTGCCGCGATACACCCCAACGCCGCCGGGATGCAAGCCGTGACCAGTCTCGTACTCGACACGCTCACGAGTTGACCGGACCGCGTGACGACAGACAGTAGTGGATTGACGCCGGTCCGTAACAGTGACTCGATCGGGATCGATTCTCTCAATACCGGTCTCCGGATGTGGCGGTTGCCGGTATCAAGCACCTGCTCGTTGAGAGAGGCGTCATGGCCGAAACCGCTGCACTCTTTCAGCCCCGCCACCCGGTCTCCCCTACGGCCAGCGACAGCACGACGAGCACTAGCTCTCCTACGAGCATTGACACCCCGACGACGGGAACCGTCCCAGCGGGCCGGACCTTTCCCAAGCCGCGATGGTCCAGCGGTGCGACCGTGCTGGCGTTGATCATCGCGATCGTCGCCAACCTCGCCGTCATCGCCGTCATCGCCAGCAGAACCGATCCGACCCCGGTGATCACCGCGCGTCCGCCGGCGTTGACGCTCCCCGGCGTTCTGCCCGCGCCGCCGGCGCCCGCCGTCTCACCAGCACCGGCCACATCTCCAGCGCTTCCGTCGACCCTGGCGACCACCTTCGGCGAGGGCAGGTTCGTGGTCGGCACCGACATCGCCCCGGGCACCTACCAGACGACCGGGAAATCCGGCCGCTCGGACTGCTACTGGGAGCGTCTCAAGGACACCAACGGCACCACCGCATCGATCATCGACAACGATCTGGCCCCAGGTCCGGCGACTGTGACGATCGACCAGACCGACGGTGCGTTCCAGACCCGCTGGTGTCGCACCTGGACCAAGGTCAGCTGATCCGCGCCCAGACACCGGCGCGACCAAGCTGGACAGCGATAGCGACATCTCACGCGGGAAGATGGCGCCATGGATTCCGAGCTCCTGCTACACCTGTGCGCGCCGGCGACGTGGCGGATCGCGCTAGCGGCCGGCAGCGTGGCACCGCCGTCGCTGCTTAGCGAGGGCTTTGTACACCTGTCAACGCCGGCTCAGGTGCAGTTACCGGCCAACGCGCGGTTCGCCGGGCGAACGGATCTCCTCGCGCTGGTCATAGATCCGGCGAAGCTCCCCGCCGAGCTCCGCTTCGAGCCTGCCCTGGACGCCGTTGACGTGCGCTTTCCGCATCACTACGGACCAGTTCCTGCCCATGCGGTGGTGGCGGTCGTGCCCTACCAGCCAAGATCGGACGGGCGCTTCCCCGATCCGGTGGGCCTACCCTCGCCCGGTGACGTCGCAGGTCGGGTTCGCCTGTTCGATCGGGCGTTGGCGCAGCGGCGAGCCGCTGTGGTGGTGCCGGTGAACGGCGGAATCGCGGTGCTCGATCCGAGGTTTCCCGCGTCGTACGAGCACAACTCGTTGTGGATCGACGGGACATGGAACGCCACCACGGTGGCCGCTGAAGCTGACCGGGTACTCGGCGGCGCCGCCCTCATCCACCGGCGGGCCGTGCTCGATGACCCCGCCACAGCGATCGCGCTGGCCAGTCGTGGGTGGCAGGTGCAGGAGTTACGCCTCATGGTCTACAGCGGATCGCGGGTGGCGGAAAGATCCACCCGGGTGGTGGCTGTCACGCACGAGATCGTCAGCCGGCTCTGGGAGCGGTCCTGGCGGCGGGAGCTGCCGCACCTCGACGATGACGAGGTGCGCCAACTCCTCGGCCGCGAGACTGTCGCCGATGCGGTGCTCCGCGTCGTCGACCTCGCGGTGCTCGACGGTCGCGGTGAGCCGATCGCCTCGACGCAGCTGCGCATCGATGGCGCCACCGCGGCGATCGAGGCCGTGATGACCGACCCGGCGCACCGGCAGGCCGGCCTGGCCGCTGCGCTGGTGCTCGATGCGATCGCGCGGGCCCGGACAGCCGGATGCGATGTCGTCTTCCTCGTCGCTGCAGCCGACGACTGGCCTCACCACTGGTATGCCCGTCTCGGATTCACCGATGTCGGCACCCGCTTCGAGGCGACCCGCTCCGCTACCTGATGCCGACAGCGCCCTCGACGTCGTAGACCTCAGTCGCCGGAGTGGCCAGCAGCAGCTCAGCCAGCTCGCGTTTCAGCACGGTCAGGCGGCTCTCCTGCTGTTCGCTGCGCTGCTCCATACGCGCCAGCGCGATGAACTCCTCCGGCACGTAGCCCGCACGCAGGACCACCGTCACGCTGCGCCCCCGGTAACCGAGACGGAAAACGAAACGCTCGCGGGTCTGCCCCAGTTCGGGACGCGCCAAGGCATCGTGGACGGTATACCGGCCCTCGGTCACCGCCCGGGTGACCATTTCGAACGCATCGCGGGCTCCCGGACCAGCGAAGGCAGTGTCCACCTCGATCTCGTGGCGCTCCACCAGGCCATCCGGCTCCAGCAGCGGCAGCACCCGTTCCATCACCTTCAATGCTTGGGCCACCCCGCCGGGGGAACCCGGACCGTGGTAACGCATCAGATCCTCGAACGTATAGGTCAGCGCGCTTCCGTGATCCGCCACCTCGATCGTATTGATCACCTGTGCTCCTCCCGCTCGGCGATGACATCGTGCTCGTCGGCATGCCCAGACCTGGAATCATCGGGCTGGTGACGCCCAGCCCGCCGGGTCGCCCGGTAACGGCCCCGCGATGGCGATTCGAGGGGGAGATCGCCGCGTTCGGCACAGCCACAGGTCACCGTATCGTCGCCGGGCGATGGCCGGTGTCACCGTTCGGGCCGATCAGCGACGTCATGGTCGAGGCACCCGATGGCATAGGTCGGGGCTTCAGTTGACCCCGGTATGTCTCTATGTCGGGTGCACAGGGTCGGATGCATACGGCACGATGATCTGAGATGCAACTGGGGGGCCCATGGGCAGAAAACTCGCGCTGCTGTTATCCCTGTTCTCGATTCTCATCCCAACCCTCACACTTACCGCTGACGAATCCGCTCGCCCGAGCGGCACCCACCCCGCCGGTCGGGCGATCACGCTCACGGTCGACGCCACCGAGGCACCACGCAAGCTCTTCCGCGCCCAGGAAGTGATACCGGCCGACCCCGGCCCGCTCACGCTCTACTATCCGAAGTGGATTCCGGGCGAGCACGGGCCGACGGGACCGATCAGCAACCTGTCGGGGTTGACGTTCACAGCGAACGGGAAGACCCTTCCGTGGCGGCGTGACCCCGTTGACATGTACGCCTTCCACCTCGACGTGCCGCACGGTGCGAGCGTCGTCGAGGCGAGCCTGGAGTACCTGGCGCCGACCTTCGCGGGCGCTCTGAGCTCGAGTTCCTCGACGACCTCGCACCTCGCCGTCTTCTCCTGGAACTGGATCCTGCTCTACCCGGCGGCCGAGCGCACCGATGAGCTGTTGTTCGATGCCTCGCTGCGCCTGCCGCCGGGCTGGAAGTCCGGCACCGGACTGACGACGGAGCGGGAATCCGGGGATGAAGTGCATTTCCGAACCGCCAGCCTGACGACGCTGGTGGACTCGCCGGTGCTCGCCGGGGAACACTTCCGCGTCATCCCGCTCTCGACCGCGAACCCGGTGGTCGAGATGAAGATCGCAGCGGACAGTCCCGCCGCGCTGGAAGCGAGCCCGCAGTTCACCGGCACCATGCGCAAGCTCGTCGACGAGACGAGGGCGTTGTTCGGCGCCGAGCACTACGAGCGCTACACCTTTCTGCTCACCTTGAGCGATCATGTGGCACGTTTCGGACTCGAGCACCACCAGTCGAACGACAGCCGCGTCAGCGAGCGGGCGCTGATCGACGAGGCGCAGGGACGGCTCGCGCTCGGTGTGCTCCCGCACGAGTACTTCCACTCCTGGAACGGCAAGTACCGTCGCCCCGCCGGGCTGGCGACGTCCAATCCCCAGACGCCGATGCAGGGCGAGATGCTCTGGATCTACGAGGGGTTGACGCAGTACTACGGCAACGTGTTGGCGGTGCGCAGCGGGCTCTGGACGCCGGAGAACTACGTCGACGCGCTGGCTCAAGCCGCCGCCGGGTTGGACCACACACCCGGGCGCCGTTGGCGTCCGCTGATCGACACGGCTGTCGCGGCGCAGCTGCTCTACGAAGCCCCGGCGGAGTGGAGCGCCGAGCGGCGCGGCACCGATTTCTACAACGAGGGCTGGCTCCTCTGGCTCGAAGCCGACACCCTCATCCGCACGCTCACGTCGGGACAACGCTCCCTGGACGATTTCTGCCGCCGCTTCCACGGCGGGCAGTCGGGGCCACCGGAGGTCAAGCCGTATACCTTCGATGATGTGGTGGCTACGCTCAACGAGGTCGCACCCTACGACTGGCGCGCGTTCCTCGACCAGCGCCTGCACTCGACCGACTCGCACGCCCCACTCGGCGGAATCGATAACGGCGGATGGCGACTCACCTACGACGCGGTGCAGGGCCAGCGGATCAAGGATGTCGAAGCGCTGCGCGAGCGGATCGAGATGGGCTACTCGCTGGGCCTACGGCTGGACACCGAGGGCCTCATCACCGACGTGATTCCGGGGACGCCTGCGGCAGCGGCCAAACTCGGCCCCGGCATGACCGTTGTCGCCGTGGAGGGCACCGCGTTCTCATCCGAGGCCCTGCGGGTGGCAGTGAGCGCGGCGAAGACGTCCACCAAGCCGATGCAGCTGCTCGTCAACAACGAGGGCACGCTCATCAGCTATCCGATCGACTACCACGGTGGCGAGCGCTACCCGCACCTCGTACGCGAAGGCGCCAAGCCCGACCTGCTCAGCCAGACGATCACACCGCTCACCCCGGGGCGGTAAGGAGGCGACGTGCGATTCGATGAGGGCGCCGAGCTCGACACCTCCCAGGTCGATGACTTGCGCGGAGGAGGTGGCGGCGGTATCGGCGGCTGGGTCGGGATGGGCGGCGGCGTCAGCGTCGTCGGCCTGCTGCTGTATTTCCTGCTCTCCCAGTTCGGCGGCAGCTCCGGCACCCCGCTGTCCACCGGGCTGCCCGGCCTCGGCGCGGGCCAGAGCATCAACGACGCGCAGATCAGCCAGAGCTGCCGGTCCGGCCGGGACGCGAATACCGCACTCGACTGCGAGGTCGTCGCCGTCGTCAACTCCCTCGATGCCTACTGGAAGGGCGCCTTCACCGACTCGGGCCGGACCTATCGCAAGCCCCGGATCAACTTCTTCAACGGTGGGGTGCGCAGCGGCTGCGGCAGCGCGAGCTCGGAGGTCGGTCCGTTCTACTGCCCTGCCGACCGCGAGAGCTACATCGACCTGCGGTTCTTCCGGGAGCTCGAGCAGCGCTTCGGCGCGAAAGGCGGCCCGTTCGCCCGGGCGTATGTGATCGCGCACGAGTACGGCCACCACGTGCAGAACCTGCTCGGCACCTCACGTCGGGTCCAGGCGGGCGACTCCGGACCGACGTCCGGGTCAGTCCGGCTGGAGCTGCAGGCCGACTGCTACGCCGGGGTCTGGGCGAAGAACGCGAGCACCACTCCGGGACCGTCCGGCCGGCCGCTGATCACCGAGGTAACCGACGATGACGTCGGCGCGGCACTCGACACCGCCGCCCGCATCGGCGACGACTACATCCAATCCGAGCTCGGCGGCGGACGGGTCAACGAGAGCCAGTTCACTCACGGCACGTCCGAGCAACGCCAGAAGTGGTACCGCACCGGATACCAGTCCGGGAACCCGAGGAGCTGCGGCACCTTCGACACCGACGACCTCGGCTAAGGCCCGCTGCCGCGCTGCTCCTACAACACCCCGACTCGGCGCCAGAGCAGCTTGCCCGGCCCGGCGATGAGCCCGACCTGGTTGAAGAAATCGATGACCTTGCGTGCGGCGAACTGCTTGGTGTGCCGCCAGTGCGGGTTCACGGCCGCCGCTGCGACCGCTTCGCCGACGTCCAACCCGACCGCCGCGTACACCTTCGGGTCGATCATCCTGGTGGTGGAGAAGTAGACCATCAAGGCGAGCACGAATCGGCTGTACGCCCTGCCCAGCCATCCCAGCCGGGGCCACTGCCGAAGGGTCTCCTCGCGGGCGTAGCGGATGTGCCGGGCTTCCTCGACGACATGGATCCACGACACCTTCTGGACCATCGGTTGCAGCGACTCGTCCACCATCTGCTCGCGCTGCACCGCATCGAGGAACTCCTCGACGTAGATCGCCCCGCCGAAGGTCAGGGTGCCGTTGGAGGTCGTCTTGAGCAGCCGCCCGAGCTGATGCACGAGCCAGCCGGGACCGTAGTCCGAGCCGCCGAACTTCTCCGCCGCCCGGGAGAACATCACCGAGTGCCGGCACTCGTCGGCGATCTCGGTCCAGGCGTACCGGGCGTGTGCGCTGCCCGACGGGCGGTCGTAGACGTGCCGGACGAGCATCTGCATGAGGATCGTCTCGAACCAGATACCCATGCAGTACAGGCTCGCCAGCTCATGCTTGGTCAGCGCGATTCGCTGTTCCTCGCTCATCTGCTGCCACAACGCCGTGCCGTAGAGGGAGCTGCGGCGCGGATCGAGGAAGTAGCGATCCGGCTCCAGCGGGGCGTCCCAGTCGATTTCGACGGCCGGGTCGTAGGAGTGCTTGGCTGAGGTTCGCAGCAGCCGCTGCGCGGTGACCTCACGATCGGGGACGGGGCTGGCCGTCGTTTCGACGGAGCTGGTCACGGACATCTGCGGCCTCCCTCGACAAGCGATGACCTCAAAGTAACTTACTCGTCAGTTACTTTGCAAGGGGGAGCCACTCCCCTCGACGAATCCGGTCCAGGCCCAACCACCCGAAGTTCACCGCCCGCGCCTCCACCATCGCTCGGGGTACCTCCGGATGCTCCAGCCACCAGGACATCAGACCCTGCAGTGCGCCGACGACCAGCGGGACGGTCAACCGTGCCTGCGCGAGCACTTCCTCCTCGGAGGGCACCGCTATACCCTGCTCAGGAGCGAAGTAGCAGGCGAGGATCGCCGCGAGTACCTCGTTGACCTGCTCCCGGAGTCTGCGCAGCGGCACGCCGAGCTCGGGGTTGTCCAGATGCCGCGCCACCAGCGCCCAGGATTCCGGACGCTCGGCCACCAGGTCGCACAGCAGCCGGACCACACCGCGCCAGGCGTCAAGCGCGTCGCCAGCCGCGCCGAGCACGTCGGGCAACCGCTTCATGAAACCCTCCACGACCCGCTCGGTGACAGCCGCGAAGAGCTCCTCCTTACTCGCGAAGTGCTGGTAGACCAGCGCCTTGCTCACCCCTGCGGTGGCCGCGACGTGCTCCATCTGGGTGAGGTAGTAACCCCGGCTGCCGAACTCGGCCAGCGCCGCGTCGAGCAGCTCGCGCCTTCTGGCCTCCGACGACAACCTGCGCCGGGCAGGTGGCGCAGCCGGGAGCTGCTGCGGGGGGAGTCGACTCACACCGACCAGTGTGCTCGCTACCCGTCGCGGGCCCCGCTAGGACCCTCTTGAGCCAAGATCTCCGCACCGTCCACGTCAGCCCTTGGTCGAACGCGACTTGGACAGCGTGTGCCACCACTGGACTCCCCCGACAACCTGTTCAGCGGGGTCCGCCGGCTTCGCGGGTGGTATGGCCTGGTCAGGGCTCTGGCAATCCCGCTCCCTGATCATCTGTGCCACGAAGAGCGCAACCAGCACGACCACCAGCGCCCAGACTGCGATCCACAGTGTGATCACGAAAGCCATATCCACCGGAGTTCCTTGACGTGTTGGCTGCAGCCGACGAGCCCGATCTTTGATCAGCAGGGACAGAGTTGCCAGGATCCGTCGCGCAACTGGAGGACCGCTGAAGGCGCCACTGGAACACAGCGAGCACCGAAAACAGGGGAGCCTACGGTGGACTTAGGGTCATGCACGGTGTTCCGGAGCACAGTAACCCGATGCCAGCCGCTCGACATACTTGGCGATCAGGTCGACTTCGAGGTTCACCAGCTCCCCAGGGCGGCGCATGCCCAGCGTGGTCAGCTGTCGGGTGGTCGGGATGAGCCCTACGGAGAACTCGTCAGCGCCCGCCTCGATCACGGTCAGTGACACCCCGTCCACCGTGATGGATCCCTTCTCGACCACGTATCGGGCCAACCCGGTGGGCATCCCGATCCGTACTAGATCCCAGTGGGCGGCCTCCTGTGGCGGGACACGGGAGCGCACGGTTCCGGTGCCGTCGACGTGCCCCTGCACCAGGTGCCCGCCGAGCCGGTCGCCGAGCTTCGCCGCACGCTCCAGGTTCAGCCGGTCCCCGGCCTGCGCCGAGCCCAGGCTGGAGCGACGCAGCGTCTCGCCGATCACGTCGGCGGCGAACACGCCGCCGGTGACCTCGACCACGGTCAGGCAGACGCCGTTCACTGCGATTGAGTCCCCGGTGCGGGCATCAGAGCTGCTCAGCGGGCCGCTGATGGTGAAGCGCGCCGAGTCGGACCGCTCGTGGCGCTCGATCAGCTCCCCGAGTTCCTCGACGATGCCGGTGAACACAGCTCAACCTTCCTGGGCAGGCCTCACCGGCTGCCACACGCCCGGGCCTGGGCCCGCAGCGACTCGATAGCCAGCGCGGGATCGTCAGCGCCGTACACGGCCGAACCGGCAACGAAACAGTCCACCCCGGCCTCCGCGGCGGCCTCGATGGTGTCGGCGTTGATTCCCCCGTCGATCTCCACCAGCAGGGTGAGGTGCCCGGTGTCCACCAACCGCCGGGCAGTGCGCACCTTGTCCAGCACCTCGGAGATGAACGACTGCCCACCGAAGCCCGGCTCCACGCTCATCACCAGCAGCGTGTCGTAGTGCTTCAGCACCTCCACCCAGGGTTCCAGCGGGGTCTTGGGTTTGATCGACAAGCCCGCCTTCGCGCCGGCGGCGCGCAGGTCCTTGGCCAGCTTCACCGGGTCCTTCGCGGCCTCGGCGTGCACCGTGACGTTGTAGGAACCCGCTTCGGCGTACCCGATTGCCCACCGATCCGGATTCTCGATCATGAGGTGGCAGTCCACTGGGATGTCGGTGTACTTCATCAGGCTCTGCACTACGGGAAGGCCCAGCGTGAGGTTGGGCACGAAGTGCGCATCCATCACATCGACGTGCAACCAGTCGGCCCCCGGCACAGCGCTGATCTCGTCAGCCAGCCGGGCGAAGTCGGCGGAGAGCAGGGATGGCGCGATCATCGGCTGGTGTGGCACAGATTCACGGTATCGCGCCCGGATCCCGTGGCCGCGTTCTGGGCGGCCATGCCTGTCCACGTATTCAGTGCCGCAGCCCACGGCCGCTGCATAAGCTCCGCACATGACGCCGGCGCGTTTAGGAGCGATCGAGGCGGGCGGGACGAAAACGATCTGCCTGGTGGGGTCCGATCCAGACCACATCGTGGCGCAGACCCGGATCCCGACCGGTGAGCCGGCCACGACACTGGCTCAGGTGCTCGCGTTCTTCGAGCACGAGGTGGCCTCCGGCGGTCCGCTGGCCGCGCTCGGCATCGCCTCGTTCGGCCCGCTGGAGCTGCGCCGATCGCATCCCCGGTACGGGTTCATCACGACCAGCCCGAAACCGGGCTGGTCCGACATGGACCTGGTCGGACCGATCCACAGTGCGCTGGGTGTGCCGGTCGCGTTTGACACCGACGTCAACGCCGCCGCATTGGGGGAGGCCCGCTGGGGAGCCGCCCGTGGTCTGGACACGTTCGTGTACCTGACCGTCGGTACCGGCATCGGCGCCGGAGCGGTGGTCACCGGCCGGGTCAGCCATGGGCTGGGGCACCCGGAGATGGGTCACCTCAGCGTGCCGCGTCAACCCGGCGATGACTTCGCCGGCGCTTGTCCCTTTCACGGTGATTGCCTGGAGGGGATGGCCAGCGGCCCGGCGATCGCCGCCCGCTGGGGTTGCCCGGCCGAGCAGCTCGAGGGTGATCATCTTCGAGCTGCCTCCCAGCTGGAAGCCGCCTATCTGGCGGCAGGTTTACGCAACATCGTCTACGCGCTTGCTCCACAGCGGATCGTGATCGGCGGCGGCGTGGCCGGCCTGCCGGAGCTGTTTCCGTTGCTACGAACTCACCTTTCGGCGGCGTTGGCCCGCTATCCCGGTCTTCCCGAGCACGCCGCCGACGACTTCGTCGTTGCGGCCACACTCGGTTCACTGGCCGGCGCACTCGGCGCCTTCGTGCTGGCAGACCGTGCCCGCCAAGCGGATCTCAGCCTCGAGGAGAAGACTCATGCCGGATGACAGCGGTGCTGCCCGACGGGCCAAGATGTATGGGGAGAACGACCTCAGCTCGATAGCAGTCTTCTCCGGCAACTTCATCAATTTCGGGTATTGGCAGGACTTCACTCCTGGGCTCATCAGTATCGAGGAACGCACGGAGAGCCAGGCCAATCTTTATCGCACCGTCCTTCGCCGCCTGATGATCAATCCGACCGACATGGCGTTGGAAGTCGGATGCGGCATCGCGGTGGGGACGGCGCTTGCGCTCCGAGAGTTCGGACCGTGTGCCGTTTACGGGCTCGATCTCTCCCCTGACCAGATCGACCGAGCCACCGGTGTCAACGCTGAGTTGCTCACGCAACATCCTGACCGCTTGTTACTCCAGCGGGGCTCCGCGCTGGCACTTCCTTATGCAGGCGAGACGTTCGACAAGTGTTATTCGGTGGAAGCCGCTCAGCACTTCGAAGACCTGGCCATTTTCGCATCCGAAGTATTCCGAGTGCTCAGGCCTGGGGGCAGGCTTGCCGTCACGACCTTCTTTACTCCAGAGGCGGCCGCCGACGACGAGCTCCGAAAATTGATCCCCACAATCGACAGTGGTATCGACGTCGTGTGCCCGATCGACACCTTCCGAAAGGATCTGTTCGTGGCCGGCTTCGCCGACGTCCGTATCGAAGACCTCGGCAACCATGTCTGGCAGGGACTTGACGCCTGGATCGAGCAGACCGAGCTCAGAGACGGCTGGGGTCGCAACTGGCTCACGGCATATCAGCGAGGTCTCATCGACTACTATCTCATCACAGCCCGTAAGCCCTGACCCACGCTCAGCGGCTCATCACTGACCGGCGGAGCAGGGCGCAGAACATCGCGTCGGTGCCGTGCCGGTGCGGCCAGAGCTGCACGTGCGGCCCGTCGCCGAGCCGGGGCACCCCGGGAAACCCGGGCCGGGCGTCGAGCTGTTCAGCGCCGGTACGCCGCACCACGTCAGCGACCACTCCCACGGTTTCCTCCAGATGCGGCGAGCAGGTCACGTAAGCCACCACGCCCCCTGGGCGGACCAGCCGCAACGCCGCCACCAGCAGCTCCCGCTGCAGCCGGACCAGCCCCGGGACGTCGCGGGCCTGCCGCCGCCAGCGGGCCTCGGGACGGCGGCGCAGCGCGCCGAGGCCGGTGCACGGTGCGTCCACCAACACCCGGTCATAGACCCGATCCGGCAGTCCGCTGTCCCGGCCATCAGCGATGCGCACCGTCACCGGCAGGCCCGTACACGCCTGGCTGACCAACCGGGCCCGGTGCTCGGCTTTCTCCACCGCGTCCACGGTTGCCTCCCGGGTGGCGCCCAGCGCACCCAGCAAGGCCGCCTTGCCGCCCGGGCCGGCGCACAGATCCAGCCAACGGGCGTCGGCGCCCTCCAGCGGCGCGGACACCAGCGCGAGGGTGACGAGTTGGTTGCCTTCGTCCTGCACCTGGGCCAGGTGCGCACGCACCGCAGGTAGCTCCCCCGGGTCACCACCGTCGGCCAGGTGCACCCCGTAGGGCGAGTAGGGGGCCGCCTGGCCGCCGGTCAACGCGGCCAGCTCGGCGGCGCTGATCCGGCCGGGACGGGCCAGCAGGTGCACCATGGGTCGGGCGTCGTCGGCGGCCAGTGCGTGGGCCAACTCGTCCAGGTCGCCACCCAGCGTGTCGATGAAGACCTGTGCGATCCACCGCGGGTGCGAGTGCGCCATCGTCAGGTGACCCACCGGGTCATCCTCGATCGCCGGCGCGACGGCACGTACCCAGCTGTCCTCGTCCTGCTCGCTGACCCGGCGCAGTACCGCGTTGACGAAACCGGTGGCGGCACTGCCACGACCGGCCCGGACGAGATCCACTGTGGTGCCGACCGCGGCATGGGGCGGTACCCGGGTCCGCAGCAGCTGGTAGCTGCCCAGCCGCAGTGCGTCCAGCAGCGCACCGTCGACCTCGGCCAGGGGGCGGTCCGTACAGGATTGCAGCACCGCATCCAGCAGTCCCTGGGCGCGGCAGGTTCCGTAACACAGCTCGGTAGCCAACGCGGCGTCCCGGCCGTTGATCCCCCGCTGCCGCAGCAGGCCGGGCAGCGCGAGGTTGGCGTACGCGTCACGTTCCCGCACCGCGGCCAGCACATCCAGCGCCGCTTGGCGGGCGGGATCCGCCACCGGTGGTCTGCTCGGCCCGGAGCGCCGCCGTGGCGGCCCGGGCCGAGGCGGTCGGGATGGTCTACGCGGCGCGCTCACAGCAGGTCCGTCACTCGAATCGCTCCCCCGGTTCTGGCCGGGCACCGCGGGCCCAGTCCGGCGCGGGCATCGCGCGTTTGCCGGCAGCGGTGAGCTCACCCAGCCGTAGCGCGCCAGTCGCCGTACCGACGAATACCTCCCGTTTCGCCACCCGTAGCTCGCCGGGAACCAGCCCCTCGAACTCAGTGAGCTGCATCGGGCCGAGGACCAGGCGTTGGTCCCGGAAACAGACCCAGCCGCCGGGGGCCGGCGTCACCGCGCGCACCTGGCGATGCACCGCGAAGGCCGGGGCACCGAAGTCGACGTGCGCGTCCTGCGCGGTGAGTTTCGGCGCGTACGAGACACTCTCTGCCGGTTGCGGCACCGGGCGGGCGACCCCGTCGGCGATGCCGTCCAGGGTGGCCACCAGCAGATCGGCTCCCGCGCCGGCCAACCGGGACAACAGCTGCCCAGCGGTGTCCTCGGGACGGATCACTTCGGTGACCGTCCCGTACACCGGACCGGTGTCCAGCCCCTCCTCCAACGCGAACGTGGACACACCGGTGATCTCGTCCCCGTGCCGGATCGCGGCCTGCACCGGAGCCGCGCCCCGCCATGCGGGCAGCAGTGAGAAGTGCAGGTTCACCCAGCCATGCCGGGGGATCTCCAGCGCCGCACGTCGAATCAACGCACCGTAGCCGACGATCGGGCAGCAGTCCGGGGCCAGCGCGGCGAGTCGAGCCAGGAAGTCCGGTTCGGCGGGTCGCCGCGGGGTGAGCACCTCCAGCCCGGCCTCGTCGGCCAGCGCACCCACCGGGGAACGGGCCAGCCGTCGCCCGCGTCCGGCGGGCGCGTCGGGGCGAGTGATCACCGCAACGACCTCATGACGATCGGAGTCCAGCAGGGCTTGCAGTGCGGGCACCGAGGCGCCGGGCGTCCCTGCGAAAACGAGCCGCACCGTTCAGCGCACCTTGCCCAGCAGCGGGTGTGGGCTGAGCTTGACCACCGGCACGGTAGCGCCGAACCAGCGCGCCTGCCGGATCTCCCGCATCGCCTGCTTGCGGATCTCGGGATCGAGCCGGTCGATGAACAGCACGCCATCGAGGTGATCGGTCTCGTGCTGGATCGCCCTGGCCAGGCGCTCACCGCCGAGAACCTCGATCGGCTCACCATGCTGGTTGCGCCCGCGGGCGACGACCCGCAGGTGGCGCCGGCAATCCCAGTGCAGGCCCGGAATCGACAGGCAGCCCTCCGGCCCGTCCTGCATCTCCGCGCCGACCACCTCGACGACCGGGTTCACCAGGTGCCCGGTGCGGTCGTCAGCGTGATAGCTGAACACCCGCAGCGAGATCCCCAACTGGGGTGCGGCGAGTCCGGCTGCGCCTTCCTGGGTCATCGTCTCGAGCAGGTCCCGGACCAGATTGCGCAGCTCCTTATCGAAGTCGACGACCTCAGCCGCGCGGGCGCGCAGCACGGGATCGCCGAAGAGCCGGACCGGTTGCACAGCCACTTGCGTAGTATGCCGGTTACGCGAAGCCGGGCTCCTCTCGACACCGCTCAGGACAGCTCCACCGGGTCGAGCTGCACCCGCAACGGGTCGGGCAGCTTGCGGGCGCTGCGGCCGGCCTGGATCGCGGCCAATGCCACGGCCAGGGCGGATCCCTCGGAGCGGGGAACCCGCACGAACAGTCGCTCCCGTTCACCTTCCGCTACCCCTGGGATCGGCACCGGACCCAACACGTCCACCCCGGGCGGGATCTCCAGGCCCGCCAAGGCCTCCGGTGCGCCATCCAGCGCAGCCATCCGGACCGCTGGGGGAAAGCCCAACTCCGCGCGCGCAGCCAGCTCAGTGCTCGCATGACCGGCCGGATCCCACCGGATCAGGGCCTGTACCGCGGTCAATGACGCCTCCGCGACCACGATGACCCGGCCGCCGTCGGCCGCGGGCTCCACCATGGCCGCCGCGGTCATCCACCGGCGCAGCGCCTCCTCCGCGGCGCGCAGCGAGGGGCGGGCCAGCAACGCGGCGGCATCGAGCAACAGCGCCGCCCCGTACTGAGCGTGCGGCTCTGCGCCCGGAGTGGCCACCACCAGGCCCGACCTCGCCGGGATGGTCGCCAGCACCTTCCCGGCACCCGCGCTGCCCCCACCGGAGGTGTACAGCGGTACCCCGGGGAAGGCCCTGCCGAGCTCCTCCGCGGTACGGCGAGCGCCGATCACCATCGCCCGCAGCCGGGCGCAACCGCAGGCGGGGCAGCGATAACGGGCCTCCGCGACGCCGCACCAGCGGCACGAGACCTGATCGGCGACGGGCAGCGCCAGCGGGCCGGCGCAGCGCCGGCAGCGGGCCGGCACCCGGCACTGCCCGCAGGCCAGCGCGGGGACATAACCGCGCCGGGGTACCTGCACCAGCACCGGCCGGTCCCTTCCCAGCGCCGCGCGGGCGGCCTCGAAGGCCACCGCGGGCAGCCGTGCCGCGCGGGCCATCGGGTCTCGGGCCAGCTGGGTGTCGTCCTCCCCGATGGCGCTGACCCGTGGCGCCGTGGCCCGCACCACATCCCGGGAGGCCACGATCTCGTGCGCCCATCCGGTGTCCACCGAGAGCTGGGTCTCCGCGGTGCGCGCGTAGCCGGCCACGAGCAACGCCGCATTCTCCAGCACCGCGCGCTGGCCCAGCACCAGCCGGGCGTGCGGGTAGGGGGCTCGCGGCTCGGCGTGCAGATCGTCACCGTCGTCCCACAGCACCATCAGACCCAGGTCGGAGACCGGGGCGAAGGCCGCCGACCGGGTACCGACGACGATGCGCACCGCGCCGCGGCGCACCGCCAGCCACCGCCGGTAGCGCAGCGCGGGTCCGGCCTCGGCCGCCAGAGTGACCACGGCGTCAGGCCCGGCCAGCGCTGCGACCGCGGCGTGCACCCGCGCGGTGTCCCGGTGATCGGGCAGCACCAGCAGCGCGCCCCGCTTTCTGGCGGCGACGGTGACGGCCGCCTCGGCGAGCCGAGCGGGCCAGTCCTCCCCCGGCAATGCCTGCCAGCACCCGTGCGCGGCCCGGCCCTGGTGCAACGCGTCCAGGTAGGCCGATCCGCGGGGATAGCGCAGCCAGCCGCCCGCGGCGGGCCGCTGCGGCACGGCTGCCGTTGCCGCCCCTGGCTCAGCTTCGATGCGGGCGTGTCGTGGTGGCACGGCCAGCCGCAGCACATCACTCATGGTGCCGGCGCACCGGTCGGCCACCACCCGCGCCAGCGCCGCGACCTGGGGGCTGAGTGCTGGTTCCGCGGAGACCACCCGCTCGATCCAGCCCAGCGCTCCCGGGTGGTCGGATCGCTCGACCCGGTTGAGCAACCACCCGTCCACCAGCCGCCCGGCGAACCGCACCCGAAGCCGCACTCCCGGCTGCGCGGTGTCGTCGAGCTCGGTGGGTACCTGGTAGTCGAACGGGCGATCCAGGTGGGCCAGGGGGGTGTTCACGCACACCCGGGCGACGGGCAACCCGGCGGCCGGACTGCGCTGCCCCCGACGTGACCGGCCGACATTCACGGGGCGGGTCTACCAGAGCCCGTCAAGGTCGCATAAGCCAGCGTGAGCCCACGGCACCCGACACCATCCCCCGTCCAGCCCGGCTCAGACGATCGGTTGCATCAGCAGCGCGTCGAATTCGCCGTCTTTGGCGCCCAGGCGGAACGCGGTCCATTCCTGCTCGTCGAAGACGAGTTCGGTGCCCGTGGCAGTTTCACGGACGGTCCAGGAGCCGGGCCGGGCCAGGACGGTGACGGCGCCATTGGAGTTGGTGAGGTGGCCGGAGATCACCTCACCGAGCCACTGCGTCCACTGCTCGCCGGTGAAGCTGATCACCGGGCTGCTGGGGATCTTGCTGTGTCTGATCTGCACGCCGTGATGGGCGAGGTCGACCTCGACGCACCCGTTCTGAAAATCTGAGTACGTCGACTTCCGCCACCCGACGCGGCGGTGTGCGGTGGGCATGGCGTCCTCCGGATTCAGGTCAGCGCGGTGAGGCGAGCGCGGATCGCGGTCACCGTATCGGCCGGTGAGAGTGCGATCTCACGCAGCTTCGTGATGATCCGAGTGTACCCCGCGACCTGATCTTGGTCCTGGACGTAGACGGCGCCGTTGACGATCTCGACGTAAGCGATGGACTGTGCTTGGGCGAAGTCAAGGAGTTTGAATGGTCCGACACCACCGTCGTGAGAGCCAACCGATGTCGGGAGCACCTGAATCTCGACGTTGTCCCGTTCCGCCATGGCGATCAGGTGCTCGAGCTGTCCCCGCATGACAGCCGGACCACCGATCGGCCGGTCGAGGACCGACTCCTCGATCAAGGCGACAAGATGGAGCTGTTCGCTCTCCGAGTCGAGCCGGCGTTGCCGGTCCATGCGCAGCCCCACGACCCGTTCGGTGTGGTCGGGCCGGACGCGGCCACCGCCGGCAGTGACTCCGCGGGAGTAGTCGCTGGTCTGCAGCAGGGCCGGCACGCCGAACGTCGCGTAGTCCGACGCGGTGCGGGCGAGGCCTTCCAGGCCCACGAACGTCCGCAGCCAGTCCGGCACCACCTCGGTCCACGGCGCCCACCATGTTTGCCGGTCGGCTCCACCGGCGAGTGAGGCCAGCCGGTCGATGTCGGCCAGATCCGCGCCGTAGTAGCGGAGCAGGCCGGTGACCTCCGCTGGTTGCTGCTGGTTACGGCCGCTTTCCATGTGACCG